>NZ_JAKNBL010000011.1 GCF_022410535.1 Pelotomaculum terephthalicicum JT | reverse complement strand
TGCCGGCGGTAAAACTGAAGATGGATATTGGTACAGGGGATACAGCGGAACGAGAGCCATGCCCACTGCCAATCTGCCATACGGCTGTCATATTTACCTGTCAAAAGGTATTAGAGAAGAACTGGCTGCGCTGGGGGTTCCGGTTATCGCTTCCGGCAAGATCAATTCACTTGAACTAGGCGAACAAATCCTGAATGAAGAAAAAGCAGATCTAATCGGTGTTTCCAGGCCTCTTCTTGCCGACCCTGATTGGATTATTAAACAAGCGGAAAACAGGCAAAAAGAAATCATTCCCTGTGTTTATTGCAATACCTGTCTGGAAAGAGATCAGAAGTTTGAAGCGGTCGAATGTATTGTAGCTGAAAAACGGGCTAAAAAATAAGCTAAATAGAGAAGAGCAATAATAGATGTTCCTGTGTTGCCGATGGGCTGTGGATAGCGCCGTCCTGTGGACACCTTGCCAAGTTGACCACAGGACTTGGATAACGTTCAGCGTTACCCACACTGTCCACAACCCGGCGGTTATATAAATTAAAGCAAGAGAAAAGACTGTATTTATGAAACTATATAAGTGCTATTGTGGTATTAAATTACCATAGCTTGAAAGGAGGGATGCAAAAAATCTATTACTCTACATGATTTTGCAAAGCGTGATTTTTATTCCACCCTGGACTCCTTACCTGACAGCATTGTGGCAATTGATTATAAGAAAAGGTTTTATTTGCCGACAAGGTGGTGGAAAACCATTTAGGTATAAGATTTAGTCATTTGTACTGGGAAATATTACCGCTAAACAATGGAATATGGTTAACTAGTTGCTACCCCAATATTTAAGGATATCCGAGTATCAGGTGCTCTTATTGTATCTATAATGGTTCAAACTGGGTATAGGAGTTGCGAGAGCTAAACTTCCAAGATTTAGCGGTGACTAGTGAGATGTTCTATAACATGCATGACATTGAAAGAAAATTCATAATTGAAAAGGAGTATGCGGAAATGAAAAAGCAATTTCAAGTAAAGTGCATCATAGCCGTAATAATTTCTTTAATCTTGGTTATCGGGCTTGCTGGTTGCGGCGGTACAAATCAAGCCGGCCAAACGAACAATGGCGGTGATTCCCAAAAACAATATGTAATGCGGATTGGTACGGTAACGGTTCAGCCCCAAATGCAAAATGAAACGATGGAACAATTTAAGCAACGTCTGGAAGCAAAATTGGGAGACAAAGTTAAGGTTGAACTGTATCCGGCCAGTCAACTGGGCACGATGCAACAAATGATTCAGGGGCTGCAAAACGGCAGTGTCCAGGGAGTAATTATTCCAAGCGGTTATTATGCGACTGTTGCGCCAGCCATAGGTGTTCTTGACCTGCCGTATTTCTTTGCCAACGGCGCCCAGGCAGCCAGAATTATGAATAGCGGCGGGGATAAAGAACTAGCGGCTTATCTTGCCACAAAGGGCATGGTGCCGCTGGGTTGGGTAGAGTCTTGCGACATAACCATTTTAAGTAAGGATCCGATTACGCGTATGGAAGACATTCAAGGTAAGAAGATTCGTGTTTTCCCCAATGCGATTTCCCAAGAAGTAATTAATTCCTTAGGAGCGTCCGCAACAACTCTCGATACTGCTGAGCTTTCCGCGGCTGTCCAGCAAGGCACCATAGACGGCGTTTATGCTGATCCCTCGCTTTTCTGGGCCATGAAACTTTACCAGTTACACCAGAATCTTCTGTTGGCGCCAAAGGCGGGTGTTCTCAGCACCTTTATGAGCAGCAAAACCTGGTTGGACAGCCTGCCGGCAGATATTAGAGATACAATCTGCGAAACGGCCATGGAAACAATAACAGAGCACATGTACGACTATGTCAAGCAATATTACGAAGATTGGAATAAAGAATTTAGAGCCGCCGGGGTACAAATCGTTGAGCCTTCAGCCGAATTCAATGCCCAGATCAAGCAGGCCACCCAGTCCGCTCACGAGTTATATTTAAGCGGTGGGCCGGAAAACCAAAAGATATATGATGCGCTAAAGGTTGCCATCGATAACTATAAATAGGAAGCAGGGAAAAATAAATCAGTGAAAATCGATCAAGGGGTTTGTGAATACCTATGAGCAGCCCCTTGATTTGATTAATTAACAGTGGGAGGAGGATCTATATGGGCATTTTTAGAATATTGCAGAAAACACCTGGCTTTATCGCCGGCATTTTTTTGGGCGTAAGCACTTTTATAGTCGCCATTAATGCCGTGTTAAGATACGGTTTTTCCCATGCATTACCTTGGATCGATGAACTAAGCATATTATTAATTGTAATGCTTATTTTTATTATTCAGATCCAGCTAGAAGCCAAAAATGATCAACTTTCAATTGATGTAATTGATTCATTTTTAAAAAAACATCCCGTTATCAAAAGAATCTTTGGCGTGATCCGTTGGGCGTTGACTATCACGTTATATTTTATGATCGTGAAAGCGGGTTTGGGCATCATTCAACAAAACTATGAGCTAAAAAGCGCCACACCTATCCTCGAATGGCCCCAGTATTTGCTTTTTGCCATCGTAGCAGCATGCATGACACTTACGATCATAACTTGTATCGTAAATTTAGCCCGGGAATTTAGTCCAGGAAAAAGGAGTTGATTGAATAGATGACTTTTGTCATTTTGCCGCTTGTTCTAATCCTGGCTGTTTTGCTGATCATAAATGTTCCGATCTATCTAGCCATTTTGACAGCAGCCATTTACTTGCAGGTTTTTGTGAACCATGTCGCCCTGTCGGCGGTCTTCGTCGGCCTCTATGAAAGCCTCACGAAGCCAAGTATGCTGGCAATTCCTTTTTTTATTTTAACCGGGGCTCTGATCGAATCAAGTACGATGGGAAAACGGCTGATTGATATTTTTATTTCTCTGCTGAAAAACGTACGGGCGGGATTGCCGATATCTTGCCTGTTGGCCAATGCTGTTTTTGGAGCCATATCCGGTTCGGCCCCGGCGGCGGCGGCCACGTTCGGGAAAGTAATCAACGAACCGCTGGAAAAGGCTCACGGGGAAAAACTTTCCCTGGGACTCATCACTTCGTCGGGGGCACTCAGCACAATTATCCCCCCCAGTATTATTATGATCATTTACGGGGTGGCCACGGATACCAACGTAGCCACGCTTTTTCAGGCAGGTTTTATTCCCGGCCTGGTCATTGTAGCCATTATCAGTGTCTATCTGTTTGTCAGATATAAGAGGAGTAATCTGGCTGGCGGTAAAACTGATTTTGCTGAAGTTGGCCGCTCCTTTATTCGAGGCCTGCCGGTGATTGTACTTCCGGTTTTAATCCTGGGAGGGATTTATGCTGGAGTCTTCACTCCCACGGAAGCCGGAGCGATAGCGGCAGTGTATTCTTTTGTCATAGGGGTTTTTGTTTTAAAAGATATAAAATGGTCCGAAACCATACCTATCTTAATGAACGCGTCCCGTATCACAGGGCAGATTTTTCTCTTGATTTCGGCCAGTATTGTTTTTGCCCAGGCTGCGACGATGGCCCAGATTCCCCAGTTGATTGTCGAAGGCTTCAGCGGTTTGGGGCCTATTATGTTCTTAGTGATTCTTAACGTACTGCTGCTGATTGTGGGTTGCTTTTTCGAACCTGGCGCAGCCATATTAATCCTGGCTCCGCTTTTGTTGCCGACGGCGCGCGTTCTGGGGATTGATACGCTGCACTTAGGGATAGTCTTTGCCGTTAATTTATCAATAGGTATGTTTACCCCGCCGTTCGGGTTAAATATATTTGTAGTTCAGAGTATCTTAAAAAAACCAATGGCCCGAATCTCTTCCTCGGTTATGCCTTATGTAGCTTTGTATGTTATAGGTCTGTTAATTCTCACTTATATTCCAGAACTTAGTTTGTGGCTGCCAAGGCTGCTCGGACAATAATCCGTTTAGCCCTAATCTACTTTAGCAGTTGATTCTTACCCCCACAATAGGCCCAAAATCATGCTCTAAAAAGAGATCCCGTAACACTATGATAGTGAATGGGATCTCTTTTTGGATTATTATGGGATTTGTTGTTTTGCCGTTGACCTTTCGACAGCCCCATCTTATATCACCCGTATCGATAATAAATAGTAAAAAAATACCATCCATTTCGATTATTGGGCGGTTTTGAAAATGTCAAGTCATTTACTTGACACGGCGGCCGACATTGAGTATCATATACCCGTAAAGCGAATTGCCTTGATAGTGTTGTGGCATGGTTATTGAATTTAATTTTTGGGATCAAGCAGGTGACGGACCGGTGTTGGAAAAAGTTGCTTGGATGAATCTGCTTTATGATTTCTACGGACAACTTTTGACTGACCGTCAAAAAAATTTTATTGAGCTCTATTACAGTCAAAACCTGTCTCTTGGGGAGATAGCCGGGGAGTTTGAAGTTACCCGCCAGGCTGTTCACGATACGCTGAAAAGGGCGGGCCAGCTGCTGGAAGAATACGAAGTGAAATTGGGCCTGGTGGAAAAGTTCTTGGCGCAAAGAGAAAAGCTGCTCGAAGCGGGTTCCCTGCTGGACGAATACAAGTCCACAGGGCAAGCCGGCAAGGTATTGCGGGCCAGGGAAATATTAAACGAAGTCTTGGAGTTGACCTTATCCCCAGATTAAAAGCGGGGATTTAACCTTATCCACGGTATTGTTAGGAGGGGTTCCGGTGTTTGCCAGTCTGGCTGAAAGATTGCAGGAAACCTTTAAAAAGTTAAGAGGGAAAGGCCGGCTTACCGAAACAGATGTAAATGAGGCGCTGCGGGAAGTGCGCATCGCGCTGCTTGAGGCTGATGTAAATTTCAAGGTTGTCAGGGATTTTGTGGCCCGTATCAAAGAAGGAGCGGTGGGACAGGAATTACACGCCAGTCTCAACCCGACTCAGCATGTGATTAAGATTGTGCATAATGAACTTACCGCGCTGATGGGCGGCGCGAACAGTAAAATCAAAATCGCGCCGAACCCGCCTACCGTGGTAATGATGGTTGGTTTAAACGGGGCCGGTAAAACCACAACATCCGCCAAGCTGGCCAACCTGCTGCGCAAGCAAGGCAAGCGGCCGCTATTGGTTGCAGCGGATGTTTACCGGCCGGCGGCGATCAAACAACTGCAGGTGCTGGGCAAGCAGATGGACATACCTGTTTTTACCATGGGGGAAAAGCAGGATCCGGCGGCTATCAGCCAGGCTGCTGTAAAAAACGCGGTGGCAAACGGATACGACCTGGTGATCATTGACACGGCCGGCAGGCAGGAAGTAAACAATGAGCTGATGAGTGAACTGGAAAGCATGAACCGGGTTCTCGCACCCGATGAAGTTCTTTTAGTCATCGACGCCATGACCGGTCAAATGGCCGTTAACGTTGCCGAGCAATTTAACAAGCGTCTTAACCTCGATGGAATTGTGCTGACCAAGCTGGACGGGGACTCCAGGGGGGGAGCCGCTCTCTCTGTCCGGGCAGTCACAGGAAAGCCGATTAAGTTTGCCGGTGTCGGTGAAAAGCTGGACGCGCTGGAACCCTTTCATCCGGACCGGATGTCCGAGCGGATCCTGGGCATGGGGGATATGTTAACATTAATTGAGAAGGCCCAGGAAAATTATGACGCCGAGCAAATGGCGAGCATGCAGAAAAAAATCCGGAACATGGAGTTTACGCTGGATGATTTTCTGGAGCAGCTCTCTCAGGTAAAGAAAATGGGTCCCATTGAACAAGTATTAGGCATGATCCCCGGTCTGGGCGGGGCAAAGAAGATAAAAGACTTGCAGGTTGATGAGAAAGAACTGGTATTCATCGAGGCTATAATCCAGTCAATGACGCCCCCCGAGCGGCAGGAGCCGGAAAAGCTGTTAAACGGCAGCAGGAAAAGAAGGATTGCCAAAGGGAGCGGTACTTCAGTTCAGGATGTTAATCGCTTGTTAAAGCAGTTTGAACAAACAAAAAAAATAATGAAGCAGTTTGTCAACATGGAAAAAACTTTGAAGAAAGGCGGTAAAATGCCGAAGATTCCTTTCTTTAACAGCTAAACAGAAAGACAGGAGGTGAACTGTATGGTTAAGATCCGTTTAAAGAGAATGGGGGCAAAGAAAAAACCGTTTTACCGCATTGTGGTCACTGATTCGCGCTCTCCGCGGGACGGCCGGTTCATTGAGGAAATCGGGTTTTACGATCCGTTGAAGGATCCGGCGGTAATCAACATCAATGAGGAAAGGGCGTTGGATTGGCTGAAAAAGGGGGTTCAACTGTCCGAAACAGCAAAGGCTTTGTTTAATAAAGCCGGCGTGTTGAAAAGTGCGCCGGGTGAGGGTCAGTAGATTAGGAGGCTTTACGCTTATGAAAGAACTGGTGGAAATTCTGGCCAAAGCCCTCGTTGACCAGCCTGAAAAAGTTAATGTGCATTTGGTGGAAAAGGAAAAATCCATTTTGATAGAGCTTAAGGTAGCTCCGGAGGATATGGGGAAAGTAATTGGAAAACAAGGTCGCATTGCCAGGGCCATCCGTACTGTAGTCAAAGCCGCGGCAACCAGGCATAAAAAAAGAGTTTTGGTTGAAATTGTATAAGTAGCGGATTTTGCGGGAGGTTTCCGGGATGGAAAGTCTGACTCTGATCAGGCCGGTTCTGGTCAAGGTTAAGGTTACCGATAATTATAAGAAAAATGCGATTACAGAACTTCAGGATGCGATACGCCGGATGGAAGTTGACCTGCAGCGCCTGGATTATCAAGAGAAGCGGCTGACTGTCGATTTGGAAAAGAAAAATCCGCAGGGAGTAGCAGCGGCGAGGCAGCATCTTGGGCAGGAGCGGCAGCGCATGGAGGAAAACCGGCATAAACTGATCGACAGGCTTAAAGAAGTGGGCGAGTTGCCGCTGGGTTCTGAAGTGTTTTACGGGAAAATGGAAAGTCCCGTGGAAATAAAAGTAGGTGACGATTGGCGGCGGGTGCTTGGAGTGGAAATCATATTACAGGATGGAGTCATAACCGACATCAGGTAAAGGATAGTTCCTGTGGAAGGGAAAACAATGGCTGAAGAATATATACGCATAGGTAAAATCCTGAACACCCAAGGCAGCCGCGGCGCCCTCCGGGTACTGCCGCTGACGGACTATCCCGAGCGTTTTCAAAAGATGGCCCGAGTACAGGTTCTGATCAATGATGCATTAAGGGAGCTAAGTATTGAGGACACGCATTTTCATAAGAAGTATATCATTATAAAATTTAAAGATATCCAAGACATGAACGCCGCCGGTGAATTGAAGGGCGGGTTTCTGGTTGTTACCCGCGATGAACTGGTGCCTTTGCCGGAAGGAAGCTTTTATATCTTCGACCTGATTGGTTTAGAGGTTTTTGACTCAGATGGTGAGCGTCTGGGTATAATTGCCGATATAATCCAGACCGGCTCCAATGATGTTTATGTGGTTGAAACTGAGGCAGCCAGGCCATTGCTCGTCCCTGCCTTAAAACAAGTGGTGCAGAAAGTTGATCTTAAGGGGCGGCGTATGGTGGTTCAACTGCCGGAGGGACTGGGAGACTAGAAAATACCTGATTTGATGCACGGCGCCGTTTGGCTGGCGGCAAAATTATAATGGTGGCTTTTTATGATTATTGATATTCTGACTCTTTTCCCGGAAATGTTTGCCGGGCCGTTTAGCTCAAGCATTTTGAAAAGGGCGCAAGAGCGCGGCTTGATTAAAATTAATCTGGTTGACATCAGGGATTATTCCACAAACAAGCACCGTACAGTCGACGATACTCCTTATGGGGGCGGCGCGGGGATGGTTATCTGCCCCGGGCCTGTGTTCGGCGCGGTCGAGCATATAACCGCGCTGCGGGGCTGCAAGCCTCGCCGCGTGGTATTGATGTGCCCGCAGGGCAGGCCTTTGGGCCATGAACTGGCTGCGGAACTTGCCGGAGAGGAGCATCTTGTCTTGATCTGCGGCCATTATGAAGGTGTGGATGAGCGTGTGCGGGAAAGACTGGTAACCGACGAGGTGTCTATTGGAGATTATGTTCTCACCGGCGGCGAGTTGCCGGCAATGGTTGTGGTGGATGTGATCGCCCGCCTGGTTCCCGGCGTATTGGGCGAGGCGGCTTCCGCCGAGGAAGAATCATTTAGTGACGGTTTGTTGGAATATCCTCACTATACCAGGCCGAGGGAATACCGTGGCATGGTTGTGCCCGATGTGCTTTTGAGCGGACATCACGAGAGGATCAGACTTTGGCGCAGACGCCAGTCCCTGCTGCGCACCTTGGCCAGCCGTCCCGAAATGATGGAGCAGGCGGTATTAAACAACGAGGACAAAGAAATAATAAAAAAAGTGATTAAGGATCTGCAAAATCTTGAATTAAGTTAACTATCTGTTTATCGGTAAAATTCTTGCCGTATTCTGAAATATTATGATATAATTGCTTTTGTTGAGCGTAGTATATGGAAGGAGGGAATCTCAGAAATGAATTTAATAAATATGATTGAACAGGAACAAGTGAAGAAGGATATTGTACATTTCAGCCCGGGAGACACTGTCCGGGTGCATGTTAAAGTGGTAGAAGGCGGCCGGGAAAGAGTCCAGGTCTTCGAAGGTGTCGTAATCAGACGCAGGGGCGGCGGACTTAGCGAAACATTTACAGTGAGACGGGTTTCTTACGGGGTGGGAGTGGAAAGAACATTCCCCATGCACACACCAAAAATCGAACGCATTGACGTTGTGAGAAGAGGCCGGGTTCGCCGGGCCAGGCTGTATTACCTGCGCAAGCTGCATGGCAAAGCTGCCCGTATCCAGGATAAGCGTGATAAAAGATGATGAAAAAGGGACTGGGCATAAAAGCAGTCCCTATTTTTTACTTTACGATGATAAAAGATAAGAGTCTTTTCTCTTCCATTCCGAGGGGGCAGTAAAGTGCTGTTTGAAAGTAATAATGAGATATCTTCACCTGAAAAGGGCAACCGGCCGTTTTATAGAGAAATTATAGAATCTGTAGCAATAGCGGTCCTGCTGGCTGTAGTGATCAGGTTGTTTATTCTGGAGCCGTTTTATATTCCTTCCGGCTCCATGGAACCTGCCTTGAAAGAGAACGACCGTATTATAGTAAGTAAATTAAATTACCACTTTCAGGAACCAAAGCGGGGAGACGTGGTAGTATTCAAATATCCGCTTGATCCAAAGAGAAACTTTGTTAAGCGGCTTATCGCGGTGGGCGGGGAAACAGTGGCGGTTAAAAATAGTGTTCTATACATAAACGGTCAGCCTGTACCGGAAGAATATCTGCCTAAGGGATTGCGCATCAATGAGAATTACGGACCGGTAGAAGTGCCTGAAGGCAGTTATTTCATGATGGGTGACAACCGGAACAACAGCGACGACAGCCGCAAGTGGGGATTTCTGCCGGAGGAATTGATTGTGGGTAAAGCGGTGGTTCTTTACTGGCCGCCCGGCCGGGCCGGCGTGGTACGGTAGCATGGATATTCAATGGTACCCCGGTCATATGGCCAAAGCCAAAAGGGAAGTCAAGGAAAACTTAAAGCTGGTCGATGTGGTAATTGAGGTATTGGACGCCAGGATCCCGGCAAGCAGCCGTAATCCTGACATTAACGAAATAACCGGCCGCAAGCCAAAGCTGGTGATATTAAATAAAAGCGATCTGGCTGATCCGGATTTGACCGGGATCTGGCTGAAAAAATTCATCAATTCAGGTATTCCCGCAGCGGCGGTCGACTTGCGCAGCGGCAGGGGAGTGCGGGCTGTGCCGGTTTTGGTCGGTCAGTTGGCCGCGCCCAAGATGGATTCGCTGATATCAGCGGGCCGGCGGCCGAGAGCCGCGCGCTGTATCGTGCTGGGTATCCCAAATGTGGGGAAGTCATTCCTGATCAACAAACTTGCAGACCGGCGGGCCGCCAGGACCGGATACAAGCCGGGCGTCACCAGGGGGCAGCAATGGGTCAGGATGGCCGGCAATCTCGAACTAATGGACACCCCGGGCATTTTATGGCCGAAGTTTGGGGACCCGGAAGCCGCTTTCCGCCTGGCAGTTACCGGCGCTGTCAGGGAAGAGGTTTTTAACATTTATGATGTGGCCGGGCGCTTGGCCAAGTGGCTGGCGAAAAACTGTCCGGAAGCCATCAAGAAGCGTTACAAACTCCAGGACCTACCGGAAGATGCAGGTGAATTGCTCGAATTGATCGGTATGAGCAGGGGATTTATCGGGTCTGGCGGTGTGGTAGATTTGCAAAAATCCGCGCATAATGTTTTGAAAGAATTTCGCGAAGGCAAATTTGGCAGGATAACATTGGATTATCCGGAAAATATATAGCAACTACAGTCCAACTGAACAGCGGTTGGATTTTTTATTTAATCTTGGGGTCTGCTCACGATACGGAAAAATCGCACGCTAACCGGATAATTGTTGTAGTGTTATTATAATTAAGCAATATGCTTATGATTTTAACATGGCAGAAAATCTTCCGGCTCAATAATTAACAATACTCCACTTATTAGCACAACAATGTTCATAAGTAAGCTGTATTTACTACCACTTAGTTTACTTGTTAATTTATATCCCAACCAACTTCCCAATAGCATTGCAGGTGTTAACGATATGCCTGAAATAATCATACTAGAACGTAAAATATGTAGTTTGGTAAATAAAAAAGCTTTTGTTATATCCATATGGGTTGGAGTAAAAATACCGGCTTATCAGCCGGTAGATTACGTTTTAGCATATACTGACGGTACCCCTTTTATAAAAAACATAATTGATGTCAGGTTTCAGTGCTTTTGACATTAATATATTCAGTGGCGCTGACACCTCCGAAGGAAACTGTTATTACGGCGGTCCCTTCTTTTTTAGCGGTGATTATACCTTTTCGCACCGTGGCGATTGAGTTATCCGAAGTTGCCCGGGTAGCAGCGGTGGTAACTTTCTTCACTGCACCGTCGGGGAGGATTAAATTTGCCGTAAGTTGTTTTGTCATATTAATCATTAAGTCAGCAGCAGGTTCCTCAAGTTTTATTTGGTTTTTTGAATCAAAATTATGTGTCATTCTGAACAATTCCCATGTGCTGTTCTCGTATCGGTGCGAATAGACACCATTCAACTGGTTGTCAAATAAATATGGGAAAAAGCAGGCGTCATTATCTACAAGTATCCTGTTATTGTCAACCGGCTCAAATCCCCTGATTGGGTTGTCGGAAAAACTAACTGACGGTACCACTATTCCTTGCTCTTTGAAGTTTTTGCCGTCTTCCGATGTTGAACGGACGATATAGGTATCACCACCATAATTTCTCGTACCAAACATGTTAATGACTCCGTCAACCACGACCACGGCACCCCAACGTAAGTTTTTCACCACGGGGGAGATATCTTCCTTTACCCAGTTAATTAAATCATTACTGTAAGCCAGTCCCATGTCAGTGTTTATTTTGTTACCGCCTCTGCCCGTATAATATCCCCAAAATCTATAGCCGTTTTTATTTAATTCCACTATAGAAAGAGTATGTGTCCTAAGATTGTCGAATGAGCCGATAGGACCATTATTAATAATTACTTGAGGAGAGCTCAAAGAATAATATTTGACATCACCCCTTGTGTACGCAACTCTTACCAGAAATAATCCGGATAACAACGCCATTGCTAAGAGTGCCAAAAAGAATTTCTTCACCTTTGCTATATCATTTCGAAATCTCATGCGGCTATGCAACTCCCTGATTTTAGATTTGACACTGTTGCTGGTCAATTTGTTATAAGCTACTCACTGCGGTAGAGGTAGCTTACAGCATATAAAGGCAATAATTAAATTTAGGTTATTATAGCATTAATAAATTAAGAATTAAAAATAAAATTGTCCCCCTTCAAATCCTACGAGTATAGCGCTCATCAGCAAGGCTATGAATATGCCGCTAATGACAGGCCTAAATTAATTACATGCTATTGTAAATAGTCGTTTAATCATTTGAAGAATATTATTAACAGAGCAGGGATATTAAGGTGAGCTATCGAAATCATTAATATTTATATCACTTTTACAAATATTTTGGGGGTAAACATATTGGAAATATCCAGTTTATCTATCGCCGAGATAAAAGAGCTTGCTAACGGCCCAATGGGAGCAGGCGAAGAGTTTGTTCTCGCGATGGCGAAAGATCAACGAATTGGAGTACGAGAAATTTACCGTAAGTTAAAAAAAGCTGAAAGCGCCGCAATTGCAGAGACGCGACGCCTGGCAAAGCTATTTGTCTATGAGGACGATCTAAGAGCCAACGGTTATCACCCGGTGGCCGGAGTAGACGAGGCGGGCCGCGGCCCGCTGGCCGGTCCTGTGGTGGCCGCTGCGGTGATATTGCCCGAGAAAGTTCACCTGCCTGATTTAAATGACTCAAAAAGACTCACACCGCAGAAAAGGGAACTGCTGGTCGGGCAGATTAAGAAAATAGCTTTGGCTTGGGCTGTCGGGATCTCGACGGTAAAAGAAATATACACCCAAAATATTCACCATGCGGGTCTGACTGCCATGCGCAGGGCTGTTGCGGGGCTCAAGGTGAAGCCTGCTTACGTTCTGGTGGACGGTTTCCGCATTGAGAAGCTGGAGATACCGCAAATGCCGATCGTCGGGGGTGACGGCTTAAGCGCTTCTATCGCTGCCGGCTCAATACTGGCCAAGGTGGAGCGGGACCATATCATGGATTCCTATCATGAATTATATCCCGAATATGGTTTCAACCGGCACAAGGGTTACGCGACGCCGGAGCACCTGAAAGCGCTGGCCCGCTTGGGACCATGTCCGATTCACCGGGCAGGCTTCCGCCCGGTGGTGGATTCAGCATTAATCAATGTTAATCAAATTCGCGCCAGGTGAGGTTGAATGACAATACGGCGAAAATTATTGGGGCGGCAGGGTGAGGAAGCCGCGGCACAATACCTTGAAAAAAACGGCTATAGGATATTATGCAGGAATTACCGCTGCCGGCTGGGTGAACTTGATCTAATAGCCCTGGATGGCGGTGTTCTTGTTTTTGTGGAAGTGCGGACGAGAAGCGGAGACCTGTTCGGCTTGGCGCAAGAAAGTGTTACCGTCCGGAAGCAAAAAAAGCTGCGCCAGTTAGCCTGGTACTACCTGAAAGCGTTTGGAAAAGCCGGTTCCGCATGCCGGTTTGACGTTGTGGCGATTTTATTTGACCGCGAAAGTCAGGTGAAAAAATTAGAACATATTGAAAACGCTTTCTAATAAATGGCAGGCGGACGAACAAGAGACGGAACATCAAGAGCCTGATGATTGAGCCGCATTTTGGCGAAATCGGAATAGCCGAATATATTGCGAACAGGAGAGTTGATGCTAGCATGGATTTTGACGCGCCATATTCCAGAAAAGGTAGTTATTCAATAAAACATGATGGCTTGGAGGAAATATTCGGCTTGACCGGGGAAGATTTGCTGCCTTTATGGGTCGCTGATATGGATTTTCCTTCGCCCCCGGTTGTTCAAGCTGCCATTATCAAGCGTGCTGAACAGGGTGCTTATGGTTATGTGGGAGGCTATCAGCCGCAATATAAGGATATAGTGTCCGCCTGGTTTGCCGGCAGGCAGGATTTACATGTGGATAAAAGGGCTTTCTTAGTGAGTGATACCATTGTCGCCGGCATAAACCGGATGATTAGAACTTTTACTCAAGAGGGCGATAAGGTGATCATTCAAACCCCGGTATATCCACCTTTTCATAGGGCGGTAATCAATAATAACAGAGAGCTGGTTTACAATCCGCTTAAAAAAACAGCTGCCGGCTATGAAATGGATTATGATGATTTAAGCACCAAGATTGATGATAAATGTAAGCTCCTGATTTTTTGCAGCCCGCATAATCCGGTGGGCAGGGTATGGCGCATCGAGGAATTAGAAAGGTTATGGGAAATTTGTTCCAGGCATAATATCTTGATTATATCCGATGAAGCTCATGCTGACATCGTGTACAGCGGGAATAAGCATATTAATTTTTTAAATGTGGCTGCGCAGGCGAAAGAAAGTGTGATCGTTTGCACTTCACCGCATAAAACCTTCAATATGGCCGGTTTGCACATATCCAATTTGATTATTCCCAATGAGTATTTGCGCCATGCCTATGTTCGGATGCTGACCAGGGAAGGCTATGCCAGGCCGAATATATTCGCCCTGGTGGCATGTATGGCGGCATACGGCCAGGCTGCGCCGTGGCTTGATGAACTACTGGTTTATCTGGAGGCAAACCGGGATTTTATTGCTCGGTATCTGGCGCGGGAAATGCCGCAAATAGGCTATTATAAACCGGAAGGCACTTTTTTAGCCTGGCTGGATTTTAGTGCTTTCGGGTTGGCGGGGGATAAACTGCAGGAGTGCATCTTGCGGCAGGCAAAGGTTGTGCTTAATGCCGGCGCAATGTTCGGGGTGGAGGGAAATACCTTTATGCGTCTTAATTTTGCCTGCCCCAGAGCGCAAATTGAAAGAGCGTTGGAGCGGATTAAAAATGCATTGTATTGTAAAGTACAATAGTATTGAGAGTTTGGTCCGGATGAACTCCGAAAAAATATGACCGAGGGGTGCGGGAGATTAAAACCATAATCATCGCCGAAAAGCCGTCTGTGGCCAGGGACCTGGCGGCGGTTATCGGGCAGTTTAACAAAAAGGACGGATACCTGGAGAACAATGAGTATATTGTTACCTGGGCCATAGGACACCTGGTGACCCTGGCTGAACCGGAGGACTATGATTCAAGATTAAAGAAATGGCGGCTGGACGCATTGCCCATCGTACCGGAAAAATTTTTGCTGAAGCCAATACAAAAAACCGTGAAACAACTGAAAATAATCAATAACCTGGTGAAACGGCAAGATGTGGGGCTATTAATCAACGCTTGCGACGCCGGCCGCGAAGGGGAATTGATTTTTCGCTATATATATCATTTCATCAACTGCAAAAAGCCGTTTAAACGGCTCTGGCTCTCGGAAACCACCACGGACGCGGTGAAAAGGGCTTTCGCGCAACTCCGTCCAGGCGCCGAACTGGACCTCCTGGCCCAGTCGGCCCAGGCCCGCAGCCGGGCCGACTGGCTCATCGGGTTAAACGCTACCAGAGCTTTTACCGTAAGACATAACAACTTGCTGTCGGTGGGCAGGGTGCAGACCCCCACTCTTGCCCTGATCGTTAATCGCGAACAAGAAATTTTAAAATTCACGCCGGTTCCTTATTGGGAACTTTATGCAGTGTTCACCAAGGCAGACAGTCAAAGCTATACAGGCAAATGGTTTCAAGGAAAGCGGGACAGGTTTGACAGCCCTGACGCCGCCCGGCAGATTCAAGAGAAGGTTGCCGGCAAACCAGCGTGTGTGGCCAAGGTTGAACAAAAAGAAGCGAGCGAGCCGCCGCCGCTTTTATTTAACCTGAATGACCTGCAGAAAGAAGCCAACAAAAAGTACGGCCTGCCGGCGGCCGGAACCTTGGAAATAGCGCAGGCGCTTTATGAGAAAAGAAAGCTCATTACTTACCCGCGTACGGAAAGCAGGCACATAACAAAGAGTTTGGCCGGTACTTTAGGCAAGCGATTTGCCGCCGTCGCCACCGTGGAAGAATACGCCGCGTTTGCAGAGAAGGCAAGTAAAGCCGGCGCGCCCGGGAAAAGATATGTGGATGACGGGAGAGTAACCGATCATACCGCCCTGCTGCCTACGGAAACAAAGCCCGATATGAGAGCGCTGTCTCCTGACGAGCGCAAAATATATGACCTGGTGGCGCGTAGATTTCTGGCCATTTTTTTCCCGTCGGCCAGGTACAGGCAGACCAGGGTGGTTACTGAAACAGAGGGGGAAAAATTCCTTACCACCGGCAGGGTGGAACTGGAGCCGGGCTGGAAAGCCGTTTATGCTCCCGCTTCCCCGGATCGGTACGGCCAGGGAGAAGAGAAGGAGCATGACGAGAATACGCCCGTGCCTGAACTGACCCGTGGGGAAGCGGTGCTCACCGACGGTGCGCAGATCAGGGAGAAGAAAACAAAACCGCCCAAGAGGTACACCGAGGCCACCCTCTTGTCCACCATGGAGGGCGCCGGCAGGTTGCTGGAGGACAATGAACTGAAAGAAGCCATGAAGGGGCACGGCCTGGGCACCCCGGCCACCCGGGCTGCTATAATTGAACGGCTGATTAACGTAGGCTATATCGCAAGGAAACAGAAAACACTGTACCCTACAGAAAAAGGTACAAGCCTGGTCCGTATAGCGCCGGAAATCATTAAAAGCCCGGAAATGACCGGCCGGTGGGAAAAGGCTCTGGCGGATATTGAGGACGGCAGAGTAGAGCCGGGAGAGTTCATGACCGGTATAATAGACTTCACTAGAAAGGTCGTGGATTTGACCAGGGAGCAAGAACCACTGGTAAACAAGGATAACCGGGGCCGTGAAGCACTGGGCGAATGCCCGCTGTGTTCCAGCGACGTGCTGGAATTCCCCAAAAGCTATTCCTGCAGTGGTTATCAAGCCGGCTGTAAATTTGCCATCTGGAAAGAAATTGCCGGAAAAAAGATCAGCATAACCCAAGCCAGAAAACTGTTGCAAAAAAAGAAAACCGGGGAAATCAAGGGGTTCAAATCGAAAACCGGTAAGGAATTTGCGGCCAGCCTAATATTAGGACGGGACGGAAAAGTGAATTTCGAATTTCAGAATAAAACTAAATAAAAAATAATTGATATCAATAGTATTCCCTTGCTCCGTCGATCTTTTTATACTCCTCCAATAGTTTTTCTTTTTCGTTAATTGCTTTTTGCGAGGGCGACTATCCTTAAATTAAGCGGCGCCTGTCTAGAGAACGGTATTGGATCGCTTCAGCCACGTGGGATTCTTCGATCAGTTCGGAACCTTCCAGATCGGCGGCAGTGCGGGCTACTTTTAAGATCCGGTCATGGCTGCGGGCGCTTAAAGACAATTGCTTAAAGGCTTCTTTTAGCAGGCTGCGCGCGGACTTGGTCATTTTGCAGTAACGGCGCACTTCTCCAGGACCCATCCGGGCATTGTTTGCCGGAAATTTATTTTTGGTATCACCTTCTTGTGCCGCCGCGCCGAACCTCGCCCGCTGTATCGCCCGGGCCGCTTCCACTCTCCTTTTGATAGTTTTGGAACTTTCCGGCTTGTTGCCTGCCGCGATTTCCTCGAAAGAAAGTCTGGGCACCTCAATGTGAATATCCACGCGGTCCAGGAGAGGGCCGGAAAGCCGGGAAATATATCGTTCAACCTGATAAGGGGTGCACTTGCATTCCCGCGCGGCATCGCCGTAGTAGCCACAAGGACAGGG
The DNA here is from genome assembly GCF_022410535.1 of Pelotomaculum terephthalicicum JT. Lineage (GTDB taxonomy): Bacteria > Bacillota > Desulfotomaculia > Desulfotomaculales > Pelotomaculaceae > Pelotomaculum_D > Pelotomaculum_D terephthalicicum. Next base: position 69,421 of record NZ_JAKNBL010000011.1, on the reverse strand, counting down.
ATTGCAGGCGGCGACAAGCATCAAGCCGGCCGGGTAGGTGATGCTGGCGTTTACTCTGGATATTGTCACCACCCCGTCTTCCAAAGGCTGGCGTAGGGCTTCCAGGGCGTCCTTGTGAAACTCCGGCATCTCATCTAAGAAAAGAACTCCATTATGAGCGAGAGAAACCTCCCCGGGCTTAGGAACCCTGCCGCCGCCGATGATGCTGGCTGTGGAAGCGGTGTGGTGGGGAGATCTGAAAGGACGCCTGGTGACCATCGGCCGGCCGGGAGGCAGCAGGCCGGCCAGACTGTGAATTTTTGTCGCTTCAATAGCTTCGGGGAAGGTCAGATCCGGGAGAATCCCTGGCAAGCGCCTCGCCAGCATGGTTTTTCCGGAGCCCGGACTGCCCAGCATGATTATATTATGCCCTCCGGCCGCCGCCACTTCCAGCGCCCGCCGGGCTGCCTGCTGTCCCCTTACGTCCGTGAAATCGAGCTCTTCATCACAAGCTGAGTCCATTAATCTGTCAAGGTCCAGTTTGAAAGGCTTAATATCTTTTTCTCCGCGCAGAAACCCGGCCAGTTCTGCGAGGGAAGAAGCCGGGATAACTTTTATCCCCTCGACCAGCGCTGCTTCTCCCGCGTTTTCCGCAGGAACGATTATTTCACTCAGGCACGCTTCCCTGGCCGCCAAAGTGTTGGGAAGCACACCGGAAACCCCTCTCAAAGAGCCGTTTAACGACAGCTCGCCCAAATATACATAATCGCTGCAGCGTAAAGGCTCAATCTGTCCGGTGGCGGCGAGTATTCCTAGCGCTATGGGCAAATCGTACATTGGCCCTTCTTTTTTGATATCAGCGGGTGCCAGGTTTACTGTTATTCGCCTGACCGGAAATTCAAAGCCGGAATTTTTTATAGCGGAACGGACGCGGTCCTTGGCCTCCCTGACGGAGGTGTCGGGCAGCCCGACCAGGTCAAAACTGGGCAAACCTCTGGAAACATCCACCTCCACCTCAACAATCTGCCCATCAAGGCCATGCAACGCAGTGCTTTTAACAATTGTAATCATTAATAACTCCATAAATATTTATTTATGGTAATTTCCATAAATTATCCCGTTATTCCTGCTTATTCTTAAATTAATTAATCTGGACACGGCTTATGCTTGGTGAAGAAATATAACATTGTTGATATCTGTCGAAGCATGTTGGTATATTGAATAAAATTTATCCGCTATTTGGCAGGAATTTGGGAGTATTTGAGGAAATAAACAGTAATATTAGAAATTGCAAACAAGTCGTTGCATGTAATGAACTTATTGGGGGCTAAAGGAGTGTGGAGGATTTGAGCTACCTTTTTTTCAGCAAGCGCTGGGCTAATTATTTAACGGTAAAAACAGGGCTTTCACATGAGAAGGAACTGGTTCTTACCTATGTGATTGAGGTGTTGACGCTTAATCTGCTTAGTATTGCCGTCGCGTTAATCCTGGGAATGTTGTTGGGCGTATTGCCGGGTACGGCCGCCGGTATCGCCATAGCGTTTTTGTTCAGGCATTCTGCGGGCGGAGCCCACTCCAACTCCCCCTGGCGCTGCGGGATAATTACCGTTACCGTCTATCCGGCGATTGCACTCCTGGCGATGAAACTATCCATGCTGGATAAATCGTATGCCGATGTGCTGACAGCTTTAGCCATCATAGTGGGGTTGTCGGCAATTATCCTCTTGGCGCCTGTGGACTCGCCGGCGGCGCCGATTATTTCGCCCGCGAGGCGAAAGAGGTTAAAAATATCAGCATTGATAATCATGCTGATATTGTCAATGTTGTTGATTGTTCTAAGTCAAAACCAGTGGATTTACGCCAGGCAATTACAGTTGTGCATTGCTGTAAGTGTAATATGGTTAAGTTTCATGCTCACCAGGCAAGGACATAAAATGTTTTCATATGTGGACAATATAAAAATAGGATGAACAATATATCCTGGGTTTTAATATGATCCTGAACATACCCCGTATGGGATAACCTGTACTATTTTCTATAGTACTAATTCCAACGAGGCTGGTCCTTCCAAATATATTATCCCGATATAAATGTCCTTTTATTTGCGCTGGTTGCGAGACACTCTAATTTAATACGACCAGAATATTCCATGTTTTGACAAATAGCCAAACCGAGATTATACTTATACTGTGTTTTTAAAGAGAGGTTTGGTAAATGAGTGTAAAAATTGGTCTGGTTAGTTTGGGTTGCCCTAAGAATCTGGTTGATTCTGAAATCATGCTGGGAATATTAAAAAAAGACGGATTTACCGTAACGAACCGGGAAAAAGAAGCTGACGTGTTGATTATCAATACCTGTTCGTTTATTAATGACGCTAAGGAAGAATCCATCAACACAATTCTGGAACTGGCCCGTTTGAAGGAGGAAGGCTCCTGCAAGGCTATTTTGGTAACGGGGTGTATGGCCCAGCGCTATCCAAAAGAACTAACGGATGAAATGCCTGAAATAGACGGCTTGCTTGGTACAGGCACAATACGGGAAATTGCCGGGGCGGTAAAAGATGTGTTAACCGGGAAAAAAGTATCCCTGGTAAGAGCGCCCGGCTTTCTTTGTGACGCGAATTTGCCGCGCCTGACATCCACACCCCCGCACACCGCGTTTTTGAAAATAGCGGAAGGGTGCGACAATTGCTGTTCATATTGTGTTATCCCGCAGATTAGAGGACCCTTGAGAAGCAGGCCGGTTGACGATATAGCTTGTGAGGCCGCGCACCTTGCCGCCGGTGGTGTCAAGGAATTGGTTCTGGTAGCCCAGGACACGACCCGTTACGGAGTTGACCTGTACGGCAAACCTGCCCTGGTGGATTTGCTGAAACAACTTGCAGCCCTTGACGGGCCGGTCTGGCTGAGGATTCTTTACGCTTACCCGGATCTTCTCACAGACGAACTGATCGAACTAATGATGTCCGAGAAAAAAGTGTGCCGTTATCTTGACCTGCCGCTCCAGCACGCCAGCAATGAAGTATTGAAACGGATGAACAGGCGTGGGAGCCCTGCAGAGATCATCCGGCTGGTGGAAAAGCTGCGTTCGGCTTTACCCGGCATAACTTTGCGCACATCTTTTATTACGGGATTTCCCGGTGAAACAGAAGCTGATTTCCTGGAGTTGCTGGATTTTATGCGGGAAATCAAGTTTGATCGGGTCGGCGTATTCACTTATTCACAGGAAGAGCATACTGCCGCGGCCAAAATGCCGGACCAGATACCTGAAGAAGTAAAATCGGAACGGCGGGACCGTGCCATGGCTGTTCAGCAAAAGATTTCCCTGGAGAGAAACATGAAAAAAATCGGCAGCGTAATTCCTGTCCTGATTGAAGGATTTCATTCAATTGGCGGGTTAAAATATTTCGGCCGCAGTGAAGGTGATGCACCGGACATCGACGGGAAGGTTTACATTATGTCGGAAGTAAAGCTGAACCCGGGTGATATCGTGCAAGTTTCAGTAGTCGATGCGGCGGAGTATGATCTGACTGGAGAATTGGTTTAATGAATTTGCCCAACCGCTTGACCATGGCCCGTATTCTCTTGATCCCGCTTTTTTTACTTATTGCTTCTCTCAAATTCCGTTATGCCGACTACCTGGCTATCTTCGTCTTTGTTCTGGGGGCCGTTACTGATGGTCTCGACGGTTATTTCGCGAGGAGAAACAATCAGGTAACCCTGCTGGGAAAATTCATGGACCCATTGGCTGATAAAATATTGGTTTCAGCCGCGCTGATTATTCTTGTGGAAATGGGCAGGCTGTCCGGCTGGATTGCCGTGGTGATCATCAGCAGGGAATTTGCCGTAACCGGCTTGCGCGCTGTTGCCGCCGCGGAAGGAGATATATTATCCGCCAGCAGCCTCGGCAAGATCAAAACTGTTACGCAGGTAGTGGCTATTGTCGCCATGTTTGTTCAGGAACATTTATACAGCCTGTTTCACTTCCCGGTTGCCGGCCTGGCGATGGCGTTCGCGGTTTTATTCACTGTTTGGTCTGGTTTTGACTACTTTATCAATACGTGGAGGATGTTAAAAAAAGATGGCTACTGATTGATATATATAATCCATCCATTTATTCACTAGGGAAACAAAATAGCCATTTATGCTATAATAATTGGCGGTATAGCATTACCAGTCATTCGGAGAGGGGATCGCCATGCAATGGCAGGGCTTAAAGATACCGGTAATTATTTTCTCGCTATTGGCCGGGCTGGTTGTTATCTTCGGCGTCCAATGGATCTATCAAAAATATAGTATTCAAAATCCGATAAATATGGTTTTGTCCGGTAATGAGGCTGTCGAATCTTATAATGTCAGCACCGAGGGCAAGCAGATTAAGATAACTCTTACATTTAAAGACACTGCGGATTTAATGCAGTCATATAATGAACTGCAGAAAGAACTGGACCCAAAAATGGGCCAGCGGTCTTACCAGCTTCTGTTGAAAGACAGCAGGGACGACAGCCTGCAGCAGGTGTGGTACAACAGTCAGTTCGCTGTTTACCAGGCGATTGCCCAGGGAAGTTACCGGAGTATGGCGGAAGAGATAAAACAAGAGGCCGCTGCGGCGGGAGTTGAGGCGAAAATTAATATTGATCAGAAAAATATTTATATAAGGTTAAAAAAAGACGGGCGGACCCTTGACGAAGTGGTTGCCAGGGACGGCGGGCAATCTAACGGCAACATAAAGGCGCCACTTGTCGGAGGTGGAACAAATGCTCAAGGAAATTAGCATAGGGCTTAGCATCGCCCTGGTAATTTCGATGATCATCATGGGCTATGATGTAACCCCGTTTTTATTTTTTTTGGCGGCCGGCGGCGGACTTTATTATATTGCCAGGATGAGAGGCATGGTCGGCGCCAAAAATTTCAACAGTCCGGTCGGTGCGGGACGTTACGAAATTTCCTTCAGTGATATCGGCGGGCAATTTTCAGCCATCCATGAACTGCGCGAGGCCTTGGACTTTATTAAAAACCATCAGAGCATAAAAAGTCTGGGGATTCGGCCGCTTAAAGGTATCCTGCTTACGGGGCCGCCTGGAACAGGCAAGACGCTGATGGCTAAAGCCGCGGCCAGTTATACTGATGCTGTCTTTATTGCCGCTTCCGGTTCGGAATTTATTGAAATGTATGCGGGAGTAGGCGCTCAGCGGGTTAGAAAACTATTTCAAACTGCAAGGGATTGCGCCCCGCGCCAGAAAAAGAATTATGCCTTGATTTTTATTGATGAGATTGAAATCCTGGGTGGCAAGAGGGGGCAAACTACCAGTCATTTGGAGTACGATCAGACTTTAAACCAGCTTCTTGTGGAAATAGACGGGCTGAAGGTGGATGACAATGTAAAGGTGTTGCTTGTCGCCGCCACGAACCGGTCTGATATGCTTGATCCGGCGCTCATGCGGCCGGGGCGCTTTGACCGGATTGTTAAAGTTGACCTGCCTGATAAGGACGGGCGGCTGGAGATCTTAAAAATTCATACCAGGAACAAGCCGCTGGCTGAAGATGTGGAGTTAAATGTGATTGCCCGGGAAACCTTCGGTTTTTCAGGAGCGCACTTGGAAAGCCTGGCAAATGAGGCGGCTATTCTGGCTATGCGTGAAAAATCATCAGTAATAAAACAGCATCATTTTAACGAGTCAATTGATAAAGTAATGATGGGCGGGAAGCTGGATAAACGTCCTTCAGAAGCCGAAATGAAAAGGATAGCTATTCATGAGATTGGCCATGCTTTAATCAGTGAGCACGTCCGGGCGGGTTCTGTTTCCACCCTGACCATTACCCCCCGCGGTGATGCATTGGGGTATATGCGGCAGACTCCGGAAGATGATACTTACTTGTACACTAAAGATTACCTCGAGAATCAAATTTCTGTTATGCTGGCAGGCGCGGTTGCGGAGGAAACCATTTTGGGGAACCACAGCACCGGTTCCGCCAGTGACTTTGAGCAGGCCATGCGTACGGCCGAGACAATGCTGCGTTCAGGCATGTCGGATTTGGGCGTCATATGCTTTGACAGCCTTCCCCAGGAACTAAAGCATCATACTCTGGCCGGCATAGTGCAGGAACAGGAGAAGCGGGTAAAGGAGCGCATTTCCGAGGCGCGGCAGGTATTTACAAATGTTTCAGAGATCTTGCTGGAAAAGGAAAAAATCACGGGGAAGCAGTTTCGCAAAATTATCAAGGAATATAATGCGGGAGTTAATTAATTGCGAAATAAATAATCTGTTAAGGAAAACGAAACGGGCCGGCTGAATTAATTTTTTAGCCGGTCCGTTTCCTCTTAAATATATTAGCCTTATGGCCTTACGGTGTTGGGGCGATTCATGCTATAATCTGTCTGGAGAGTTAATATCGGGATGTGATAATTTGAAGACAGAACTTATTTTTACCGGTTCGGAACTGCTGCAGGGCCGCATTGTGAACAGCCATGCCCAGTATTTGGGAAGAAGGTTGTCCGAGCTTAATTTTGACGTCGCGTGGCATGTCACGGTGGGAGATAATTATGAAAGGCTGGAGCAGGTTGTCAGGCAGGCGCTGGAACGGTCTGAGCTGATTTTAATCACCGGGGGACTTGGTCCGACCACGGATGACCTTACTAAGGAAACTGTCGCTCACGTGCTGGGTCTGCCAATGATCCTTGATGAAAAATCGCTGGACGGGATAAGGGAGTTTTTTAACCGCCGCGGCATGTCCATGCCTGAATCCAATGCCAGACAGGCCTACTTTCCGCAAGGGGCAACTATTCTGCCAAACAACCGGGGAACCGCGCCCGGCATATTGATTGATCGGGGAAATAAAATTATTGCTCTTTTACCCGGACCGCCGCACGAATTGACTGCTATGTTTGAAGAGACACTGGCGCCGCTATTGTCAAAAAAAGCTGGTTCCGGAGACGTCACCAGGGTTAAAGTCGTCAGAGTTACCGGTATTTCCGAGTCGGCTGTGCAGGATCTGATGAAAGACTTGGGCGGGCAAGGCAATCCGGGCATCACCTATTTGGCCAGCCCGGGCCAGGTGCAGGTACGGATAACCGCGCGGGCGGCGAATGCCGAACAAGCGGAAAAAATGGTGGAGGAACTCTCGGAAAAGGTGAATTGTCGTCTTGAAGAGTACATCTTTAGTTACGGTGGTGAAAAGTTAGAGCACATTGTTGCTAAACAGTTGCTCGATAAGGGGATGTCGATTGGTTTGGCGGAATCCTGCACAGGCGGATTGATCGCCGCGAAGCTGACTGACGTTCCCGGTAGTTCAGGCTACTTTACCGGTGGTGTGGTTGCGTACAGCAATGAGGTAAAAAAAGCGATTCTCGGGGTGGCTCCCGAGACAATTGACCGGCACGGGGCTGTCAGTAAAGAGACGGCGGTGGCCATGGCCGAAGGTGTGCGGAACCTGATTCATGCAAGCCTGGGTCTGGCCGTAACAGGTATTGCCGGGCCGGACGGCGGCACCCCGGTTAAACCACGGGGACTGGTTTATATCGCCCTGGCGTCCGAAAGGGGCACCTCCTGCCATGAGTACCATTTTCCCGGCGACCGTCTGGCTGTGAGGATGGGCACGGTAAACGCCGCGCTAAATATAGTCAGGGCATTCCTTCAAGAAAAATAGAAAAATAGTATTCTAATTTATTCTTTTCTGATTATTTTTATTGACATAAATTGAAAAGCGACATATAATTAGCTGGGGACGAACAAACGTTCTTTTTGTAATGATTCTCTGAACATGGAGGTAATGCTTTTGTCTGATAAACAAAAAGCTTTGGAACTGGCGCTGACGCAGATAGAACGGCAATTCGGCAAGGGTTCGATTATGAAGCTTGGAGAAGCCTCCGCTAATTTAAATGTTGAGGTTATTCCAACAGGCACTCTGGCGCTGGATATCGCTCTTGGCATCGGGGGAGTGCCGCGCGGCAGGGTAATAGAGATATTTGGGCCGGAATCTTCCGGGAAGACAACCGTGGCTCTCCACATCATCGCCGAGGCCCAGAAGACAGGTGGGGCGGCGGCTTTTATCGATGCCGAGCACGCCCTCGATCCAGCATATGCCAGGAACCTGGGAGTAGATATTGAGAACCTGCTGGTGTCCCAGCCGGATACCGGTGAGCAGGCGCTGGAAATTGCCGAGGCATTGGTGCGCAGCGGAGCTATAGATGTCATCGTTATCGATTCTGTAGCCGCCCTGGTGCCACGTGCTGAGATTGAGGGGGAGATGGGAGACTCACACGTTGGATTGCAGGCGCGGCTGATGTCCCAGGCGTTGCGCAAGCTCACCGGGTCGATCAGCAAGTCGCATACAACAGTAGTCTTTATTAACCAGATCCGGGAAAAAGTCGGTATCATGTACGGCTCGCCTGAAACTACCACCGGCGGGCGCGCCTTGAAATTTTATGCTTCAATTCGCATGGAAGTGCGTAAACAGGAAAATATCAAGCAAGGTACCGATATTATTGGGAACCGCACCAGAGTCAAGGTGGTGAAAAATAAAATGGCGCCGCCTTTTAAACAGGCCGACTTCGACATCATGTACGGTACGGGAATATCCAAAGAAGGCAGCATTCTGGACATTGCCGCTGATTTAAACATTATTAACAAAAGCGGAGCCTGGTACTCCTACAATGATGACAGGCTGGGTCAAGGCCGGGAAAATGTCAAAGAATTCTTAAAAGAACATCCTGACATGGCGAAAGAAATTGAGCAAAAAGTTCGACTGGCGCATAATCTTGCCGGTGTTAAAGTTGCTCCTTCGACTGCGGGCGCGGCAGAGGGCGATTTAAATAAATAATGAAAAATGAACTTAAAAAGGCCAGGTCATTAGCTTTAAGGATGCTGGCACTCCGCCGGCGTTCCAGGCATGAGCTGGAACAATATCTGGAGCGGAAAGGCTTTACCCCCGAAGTGTCGCACCCGGTTTTAGATGTTTTGGGGGAGTATGGCTATATCAACGACAAAGAATTCGCCCGTTGCTGGGTGGACCGGAGACTGGGTAAAAGAGGATTCAGTGGGTTAAGGCAAGAACTGCGGGACAAGGGAATCAGCGTTAAGATCATTGAAGAGGTTCTGGATGAATTGGGAGATGACAGGGAATATATCACTGCTATGAAATTAGTGAAAAAGGAAATGATCCGTAGTAATGGGGAGTGTAATCTTCCGCGGCTGGTAGGTTCGCTTAACCGGCGTGGTTTTACATGTGAAGTAATTAGTAAGATACAACGCGGGATTAAAGATGGCGACAGAGACTGAATTTATCCTCCCGGGTTTGTGCCTGCCGGGTTTTAGCTTGACTTTTTTTGAAAAAACCTGTACAATCTAATATGGGAGAAAATAGAATTGGATACTACTACGTACGGGTTTTATTATAGATAAAATCCAATAGTTCCTAAGGTCGAAGTTCGGTTTGGTTTGTTGAACCGGACTTTAGGAAGGTGCCCATTTGAGGTTTTTTCTTTCCGTGATCTGGACAAGAATAAATAGTAGTGTCTGTTCATTTTCGACCGAGTTATACTCGGTTTTTTTTTGTTGCTGGAATAAAACTCATCAAAAAAGGGGGTGAAAAAAGGTATTGGAATTTAATATGATTATAATTATTATAGGATCTGTACTGGCATCTTTTGTGGTAGGGTATTTTTTAAGAAAATACTTGGCGGAAGCTAAGATTACTTCCGCTGAGAGCGAAGCAAAGAAAATAATTGATGAAGCGGAAAAGAATGCTGAAGCTAAAAAGCGGGAAGCAATTCTGGAGACCAAAGAAGAGGTTCTGAAACTGCGCAATGAAGTTGAGAAAGAAAACCGGGAGCGCAGGGGGGAGCTTCAAAGAGCGGAACGCAGGTTAGTTCAGAAGGAAGAAAACTTGGACCGCAAAGCTGACTCAATAGAAAAGAAAGAGGTGGCTTTAAGCCGGAAAGAAACGGAAATAGAAGCTGTTAAAAATAAAATCGCAGAGGTTTATAAAAAACAGCTTGGTGAATTGGAACGGATATCAGGCATGACATCTGAAGAAGCGAGGCAGATCCTGCTTACTGATATTGAAAAAGAAATACAGCATGAAGTAGCAATAATGATCAAAGACATGGAAAACAAGGCTAAAGAAGAAGGGGAAAAACGGGCTCGCGATGTTATTTCTCTAGCTATTCAGAGGTGCGCGGCGGATCATGTCGCCGAGACGACAGTAGCGGTGATCCCGTTGCCCAGTGATGAAATGAAAGGACGTATTATCGGACGTGAGGGTAGAAATATTCGTGCTTTTGAAACGCTAACGGGAATAGATCTCATTATTGATGATACACCGGAAGCTGTGATTTTGTCAGGTTTTGATCCGATCCGGAGAGAAGTGGCAAGGATTGCTCTGGAAAAGCTGATCGTTGACGGCAGGATCCATCCGGCGCGCATTGAGGAAATGGTTGAAAAAGCCAAAAAAGAGGTCAACAACCAAATTAGGGAGGCTGGAGAACAGGCGACCTTTGAAACAGGTGTGCACGGTATTCACCCCGAACTGGTCATTCTTTTGGGGCGCTTAAAATTCCGTACAAGTTATGGCCAGAATATATTAAAACATTCAATTGAAGTTGCCCACCTGGCTGGTCTGATGGCTTCTGAACTGGGAATTGATATCCAAATGGCAAAAAGAGCCGGTTTATTGCACGATATCGGCAAGTCGGTTGACCACGAAGTGGAAGGGCCGCATGTCACTATCGGTGTTGACCTGGCTAAGAAATACAAGGAATCGCATGATATTGTTCATGCCATTGCTTCCCATCACGGAGACGAAGATCCTAAAACCATTATTGCTGTTCTGGTGCAGGCTGCCGACGCGATTTCCGCTGCTCGGCCCGGCGCGCGCCGGGAAACGCTGGAAGCATATATCAAACGCCTCACTAAACTGGAGGAGATTGCCAACTCCTTTGAGGGAGTGGAGAAATCATACGCGATTCAAGCGGGGCGTGAAGTACGCATCATGGTAAAACCTGATAAAATTGATGACATAGGCGCTATTCGGTTGGTGCGGGACATTGCTAAAAGAATAGAGAACGAATTGGACTATCCGGGGCAGATCAAAGTTGTGAGCATCCGGGAAACCAGAGTGGTTGAGTACGCAAAATAAGTAAAAAAACGGCTCTATAAGGGGCCGTTTTTTGTATTCTTTGAGATCTGCCAACGATAAATTATTCATGGAAATATTTTTTTAAAACCATTACGTGAAAAAAAGCAGGAATCTTTTATGATAAACAGAATCTATACATGTTTCACTAGGTTTCTTAGGGGAAGGTGAATTTATTGGGATTTAACTATGATGGTAAAAGCAACGATGTTAACGGCAGTGTGGGCCTGTTAATTTCCATTTTGGTCTGCTACCCGGAAGTGGCTGCAATAAATTTCGACCCGGAGAAACAGCTGATCAGGTTTACCTTTATCTATTCAAAAGTATTGATAGAAAATGAATTAGATAATTTGAAAGCAAGATTGCTCAATAGCATAGAAGTGTACAACCAGCTGGAAGGCAGGAAAAACAGTATTATTTCTTTGAATAGTCAAATATGTGATAATCTTACCATCATTGAAGTACAGCGCGATGTAAATACCCTGTTCCAGGAAGAAATAACATTGATTGTGGAATTATTTCGTCAATGTTTTAATAATAATCTTGTAACCGAAGGATATGATCAATATATTGAAGAAGAAATAGTGGCCCAGGAAGAGATGATCGGGCATATGCTTGAAAGAATAAAAGGCACCAGTCAAGACAAGTACCTGTTTGCTTTTCGCGAGGAGGGCAGGGTATTGGTGTTCGACAAATAAAAAGGAGGTCAAAAACATGCGTTTGTTGATGATCGGTGATGTTGTCGGACGCCCGGGCAGGAATGCCGTGCAGGTTACCTTAAAAGAATTGAAACATGAACATGAGTTGGATATGGTTATCGCGAACGGTGAGAACGCTGCCGGCGGCAACGGCATAACCAGGGAAACTGCCCAGGAATTATTTGCCGCGGGAGTGGATATCCTCACGATGGGCAATCATGTTTGGAATAAGAAAGAGGCTTTAAACTATATTGCCCATGAGAAACGAATAGTCAGGCCGGCTAATTATCCGCCCGGCTCTCCAGGCACCGGCGCTGATATCTATGAAACCAAGGGAAAGGTTAAAGTTGCGGTAATAAATCTCTCCGGAAGGGCCTTCATGCAACCGCTAGACTGTCCTTTCCGCAAGGCGGATGAAATGTTAAAGTTTTTATCAGAGAAGGCAAGAGTGGTAGTTGTAGATTTTCATGCCGAGGCTACCTCGGAAAAAATAGCCATGGGATGGTATCTTGCCGGCCGGGTTTCGGCAGTGTGCGGTACGCATACACATGTACAGACTGCTGATGAACGTATCCTGCCCGGCGGTACTGCCTATATTACTGATTTAGGTATGACCGGTCCGTGTGATTCAGTTATCGGCGCTAAGAAAGAAATTGTCATTAAACGTTTCATAACGCAACTTCCCCTGAAATTTGAAGTCGCAACCGGTCTTTTTCAGTTCAATGGAGTAATTATTGACATTGATGAGATAACCGGGGAAGCCGTGTCGATTAGCAGGATTCAAAATTACGAGTAGCGCAGCTTTTTTTGGGTTGAACATTTTTCATTTAGTAAAGAGGTATTTTCCGACCGCTCGCGAATATATTTTTTATACGGGAAGTACAGGGTAACAAACCTTGCAGCATATTCACATTTTTTGTAATGAGGGAGGTAGCTTAAATGGATGTCTTAAAAGTTTCAGCAAAGTCCAATCCAAATTCTGTTGCCGGTGCCCTGGCTGGTGTACTGCGGGAGCGAGGTTGTGCCGAAATGCAGGCAATCGGAGCAGGCGCGCTTAATCAGGCAGTAAAAGCGGTGGCGATCGCCAGAGGATTTGTGGCGCCGAGTGGGGTAGACTTGATTTGCATACCTGCCTTTACGGATATAATTATTGACGGGGAAGAGAGAACTGCCATTAAATTAATTGTTGAACCGAGATAAAAATATTACACTTTTAGTATTTAATTAGCAGGTCCTGTTTATTTATCTTGATAAACAGGGTTTTTTATTGGAGGAACATTTTGGAGCATATTATTAAAAGGAAAGCTGAAGCATTACATTGTGAAAGTATCGTATTGGATACCCATTGCGACACGCTTACCGCCATGCTTGATGAGGGCAGGCCGCTTGCCGGATGCCCGGGCTTAGGTCATCTGGATCTGCCCCGTTTGAGAACCGGGAAGATAAATGTTCAGTTCTTTGCTGCGTTTATCGCTCCTGAATTTAAAAGTACGGCGGTGAGAAGGGTATTGGAGCTTGTCGATTTATTTTATCGGGAGATAGAAAGCAATAATGATGTGATTTTACACGCAAAAAGTATGAATGATATTAATAAGGCAATAACGTCCGGCAAGATTGCCGCTTTTCTTTCCGTTGAGGGCGGCGAGGCGCTGGCGGGAAGCCTTGGTATTTTGCGTGTATTATATAGATTGGGGGTTCGCAGTATCACCTTGACCTGGAATGGGCGGAATGAGCTGGGCGCCGGTGCTGGAGAAGACTGTCCCGGAGAAGGCTTGACGGAGTTTGGGATTGCGGTTGTAAGAGAAATGAACGACCTCGGATTGCTGGTGGATGTATCTCACCTGTCCGAACAAGGTTTCTGGGATGTCTTGAGAACATCACGCCAGCCGATAATCGCTTCTCACTCTAATTGCCGGGCGCTTTGCGATCACCCCAGGAATTTAACTGACGAACAGATTAAGGCGCTAGCAGAGCGCGGGGGTGTAATAGGGGTCACTTTCGTGCCTGACTTTCTCGGCGGTGAGAATACTTCAGTAGATCATGTTCTTGCTCATATTGAACATGTTATAGCAGTCGGCGGGCCGGATTGTGTGGGGCTTGGTTCAGATTTTGACGGCACGGAAAGGCTGCCGCTGGGGTTGGTTGACTGCTCGCGCCTGCCGGTTATAACCATGGGTTTATTAGAACGGGGATACAGTGAAAATGTCATAAAGAAAGTACTCGGCGGCAACTTTATCAGGGTAATGCGGCAGGTGATAAAATAGTTTGGGTATCCAGAAGTCAGGAGTCAGAATTCAGAATATTTCAAGACAATAAGTCATTCTCTCATTCTTTCTACTGACTGTTATAGTTACATTTGGACTGCCGAAAGAAGGTGGACAACTGTGCAGGTGGATATGCACGTGCATACAACTGCTTCGGATGGTATGGACAGCCCCGTAGAAGTGGTAGCCAGTGCGAAAAAGCTCGGTCTTAAAGCGCTGGCGATTACAGATCATGATACATTAGAAGGTGTTGAACCCGCGCTGAAAGCTGGTCATGACTATGAAATAGAAGTTATTCCCGGTATTGAGTTAAGCACTGAGGCCAATGGAGAGGAAACACATATTCTCGGTTATTTGTTAGAGCTTGCCAGCAAAGAATTTCTAGAGACAATTTCGTTGTTTCGCAACTATAGAATTAAACGTATTGAGCAAATGGTTGTAAAGCTGCAAATGATGGGTTTCCCGGTTGTGATGGATAGAGTAATGGCCATTTCAGGGACTGGTTCGGTTGGGCGTCCGCACCTGGCTGCGGCAATGGTTGAAGCAGGTGTTGCTGCTAATTTGACAGAGGCTTTCGACAAATACATTGGCAGGGGATGTTCCGCTTATGTCCCGCGTTATAAGATAGAGCCGGCTGAAGCGGTTCAACTAATCCGGAAAGCCAACGGGGTACCCGTTTTAGCCCATCCCGGACTTGGTAATTCCAGTAAACTTATACCGGAACTGGTACCAAAAGGTCTGGCGGGAATTGAAGCATTCCACCCTGCGCACTCGCGGGAATTATCTGAGTACTATTACAGGCTGGCTGAAAAATACAATTTGATCGCAACAGGCGGATCGGATTACCATGGTTTAGGTCACAAAGAGGGTCGAAGCCTTGGTATGGTAACGGTATCTTATGCCGTGCTTCAGGAAATGAAAGATTGGAGAATAGCCCTCAATCCCTCTAAGTAGCGTGACATGGCCGCAACGTCTATTTACTGCTTTCGGCGCATATACTAGCACTAGCGTTAAGACTCTGGTAAGGTGGTGCTGCGTTGGAAGATACTATTGATGTTTGTTACTTGAGGCGAAGGATCGTGGAGTTAGAGGAAAAAGTTGAGCAACTGCGGCTTAGCCGAAGAGTATTGATGAATTTAATTGAAAGAACTGAAAAGGAAAGAGCCGGTTTTCTTGTCAGGTTGGAAAAAGAAAACCACAAACTTCACCGGGATAATCGCCGCTATGCCAAGCGGCTGCTTGACAAAAACTTACAGATAATAGAATTGGAATCGAAATTAGGAGATATGAACGCCAAACAGCTTACACCGGCGCATGTTTAAGTTAAAATATACAATAAATATCCACAGGATTATACACAGTTGTTAATATTTGTAAATATATAATGAAATTAATTAGGAAGACCCGAAGGGTCTTTATTTTCTGTTTAAATGTGGTATAATGCAGTATGATTTTTTTTGGCGGTGGGGTTTATGCGAATTGCGGTGATTGACGGACAGGGCGGTGGTATTGGTAAACATATTACCGAGAGGCTGCGCAGGGGTTTACCCGAAGAAATAGAAATTTTGGCGTTAGGGACCAATGCGCTGGCCACTTCAATGATGCTGCGCGCAGGCGCGAATGAAGGCGCGACAGGTGAAAATGCCGTATTATTTAACGCCGGGAGAGTTGATCTGATCGCCGGCTCAATTAGTATTTTATTTGCCAATTCGATGCAGGGTGAATTAACGCCCAAAATGGCTGAGGCAATTGCCTCCAGCCCGGCAAGAAAAATCTTATTGCCGCTAACCAGGGCGGGTGTCGATATAGTGGGGCTAAAAGCTGAACCACTGCCGCATTTAATAGAAGAACTAACTATAAAGGTGAAAGAGATCATTGAGCGCCGGTAAATTTGCAACGGCATGCGACTGATAGTCTCCCCCGGCCAAGGTGGCGCGGGGTTTATTATTACTAATTGGTGAGTAAATCGATGAAAGGTAAGCTGATCTTGATTCTGGGCGGCGCGCGCAGCGGCAAAAGTAAGTTTGCCGAGAAAGTGGCCGTTAGTTTAGGCGGCAAGATAACCTATATTGCAACCGCGGCGCCGCTTGATAAGGAAATGGCCGAACGGATCCGGCTGCATCAGGCTTCCCGGCCCGGAGACTGGCAGACAGTTGAGGAGCAGAAAAACGTTGCCGAAGTAATATTAAATGGCCGTAAAGGTGATGTGTTCCTGCTGGACTGCATAACTCTGTGGCTGACCAACATGCTGCTGGATGAGCAATTACCAGGGACGGGTGCAACAAGGTCTGAAAAAGAAATGTTTATCCTGGCGCAGGCAGCCAGACTCGCTGAAGGTGTCAAGTCAGGAGCGCATCTGGTTGTCGTGTCAAATGAAGTTGGCATGGGAATTGTCCCGGATGCATCCTTAGGCAGAACTTTTAGGGATCTGGCCGGCAAAGTCAATCAGGTTCTGGCCGGCAAAGCTGACCGTGTCTATCTGGTAATCGCGGGACTTCCCCTGGAACTAAAAGCAACGGCCGGTACCGGGTTTGAGCTTGATCTGTGAAAAGCCGAGCATTAAAAAATAGCATTTAAAAGCCTAAGGGAGCTTTATTTTTGAAAAGTATCTTGTTTGCTTTTTATCAACTTACCAGGTTGCCTTTGCCCGCCATAACATTTGATGAAGTCGCCTGCGGCAAGTCGACAGCGTTTTTCCCACTGGTGGGACTGAGCCTTGGCGCCGTTATGACTGCTTTGGCATGGGCGGTAAGGTTGATTTACCCTGCCCAAGTTGAGGCGGCGCTGCTTGTTGTAGGAATGGTTGTTCTGACAGGCGGTGTGCACCTGGACGGTTTTATGGACAGCATTGACGGATTATTCAGCGGTCGGTCCAGGGAAAGAAAATTAGAGATTATGCGTGACAGCCGGGCGGGTGCTTTCGGAGTGGTCGGGGTAGTGTGCCTGTTGTTGTTGAAGTACTGCCTGTGGCTTGATTTAATTGGCAATGAACTGACCAGGATTTTGCTGGTTGTACCGGCTTTAAGCCGTTGGGGAATGACGATTGCCATTTCAATGTTTCCCTATGCCAGAAATGATGGTTTGGGAAAGGTGTATGCGTTGAATACAGGTGCTAAAGAACTCTCGGAGTCCACTTTTTTAGCGGTGATAATAGCTGGTTTTCTAATGGGCTTGACAGGTGTCTGGCTTATTCTGATATGTGCGGCGATTACCTGTCTGGCCGGCCTGTTAATAACCAAGAAGTTAGGCGGACTTACGGGAGACGTATACGGTTTTATCAACGAAATATTGGAAGTGGCGCTGTTGCTGGCAGTATATCCGGTACTCCGCATAAATCTTGTTTAATAATAATTTATAAATACTGGAGGGAATTGAATGACTTGCCGGATTTATTTTGTGCGGCATGGAGAAACATCGTGGAATGCCTTGTTGAAAGTTCAAGGTCACTCAGATGTCTTTTTATCAGACCGGGGACGCGAGCAGGCGGAGATGTTGGCACAGCGCCTGGCCAATGAAAAAATCCATTGTTTTTACAGCAGCGATTTAGCAAGGGCCTATGAAACCGCAAGGATCGTTGCCCGGCCACATGAACTTGAGGTTATAGCAACACCGGCTTTAAGAGAACTAAATTTCGGGGTCTGGGAAGGTATGACCGCGAAGGAGATTGAGGAGGTTTATCCCGGACAAATAGAGAGTTGGTGGACCAACCCTCTAGACACACGTATTCTGCAGGGGGAAAAACTGTCGGAGATGACGGAGCGCTGCGTGCACGAGGTAAAAAATATTATTAATAAGCATGACAACGAAACCGTTTTAGTGGTAGCCCATGGAGGAGCCATTCGCAGTATTATCTGCAGTGTGCTGGGGATTAATTTGAATGAGCAATGGCGCCTCCACTTGGATAATGCCTGCTTGAATCTGGTTGATTTCCCGCGATGGGAAAGAGGCATATTAAAGCTGTTTAATGACTGCACTCATTTAAAAAAATAAATGCCGCAATATTATATTTAGACTGACCGATACTGGGTATAATACTGAAAAAACGGGGTGGATTAATGGATAACATGGATTTTGTCACACAAAGCCGTGTTCCCTGGAGCAGTGAGCCCAGTCTTAAGGAAATGACCCGTGAAGTCGGAGTAGACTTTGACCGGTTTATTGAAGATCTTAAAGAGGATAAAACAGACGTTGAGATGGCTGAGGAGTTTAACGTGTCCGAGAAGCTGATCTATCACTTGCGGGAGCATTTTTATTCGCACGGTTTGGGCTCGATCGAAGGTCAGGACTAGCGGCTTAATACTGTGTGCAGTAATTGGCGGTTAAATAATGAATGAATAAGCACAGAATGAATAGCTTTTTTATGAATAAGCTTTTTTATTGACTTGTAAAGCTTGATATGTTATAATACAACCATTAAATAACAAATGTTAAGTAAGTAGAAGCCATCCGCTTCTCACCTTACGACGCGCCCTTAAAAACGCAGTCCATAAGGTTTCTTGATAGGTAATTAGCTTTTGAGCGGGTGGGTATGCCCGCTTTTTTATTTTTTGGGAGGTGAACACGCTATCACAAAAGATTTCCGTATTAATGAGGAGATCAGGGCTAGAGAAGTTAGGGTTATTGACAGCGAAGGGACCCAACTCGGTATTATGCCTGCTAGAGAGGCTCAACGGCTGGCTGAGGAAAGGCAACTTGATCTGGTGGAAGTTGCTCCTGCCGCGAAACCGCCTGTTTGCCGGATCATGGACATCGGCAAGTATAAGTACGAGCAGAGCAAGCGAGAGAAAGAAGCCAGGAAAAAGCAGAAGATTGTCAGTATTAAAGAAGTAAAACTCCGGCCCAATATTGAGAATCATGATTTTGACGTAAAAGCAAAAAACGCTATCAGGTTTTTAAAAGATGGTGATAAAGTCAAAGCAACTATAATATTCCGCGGACGTGAAATTGTCCATACCCAGCTGGGTCAAAAATTACTGGCCCGGCTGGCGGAATGTTTGGGTGAATACTCGACGGTTGAAAGGCAGCCAAAATTAGAAGGTAAAAATATGATTATGATTTTAGCACCAAAACAGGATAACTAGGAAGGAGTGTATTAACTTGCCTAAAATAAAAACACACCGTGGAGCGGCAAAACGATTTAAAAAGACGGCTACCGGGGAGTTTAAAGGTTCACATGCTTTTCACAGCCATATTCTTGGCAAAAAGAGCGCCAAGAGAAAACGCAACCTGCGCAAGGCCACTGTTGTTAGCGCTGTCGACGCCGGTCGCCTGAAGAGGCTGTTACCCTAGCGTTACTTGTATAGATTCGTCATATAAAGGAGGAATATTACATGCCACGGGCGAAAAGCAGTGTGGTTTCACATAAAAGACATAAGAAGATCTTGAAATTAGCCAAAGGTTACCGGGGTGCAAAAAGCAAACTCTACAGGGTTGCCAACCAGCAGGTAATGAAGTCGTTGATTTACGCCTATCGCGACCGGAAGGCAAGAAAACGTGATTTCAGGAAGCTTTGGATAGCCAGAATCAACGCTGCCGCCAGGATGAACGGCATTTCATACAGCCGCTTGATGAACGGGCTCAAACTGGCGGGCATTGAGATAAATAGAAAATTACTGGCCGAAATGGCAATTAACGACGCCCAATCTTTTGGCCGTCTGGTTGAGATGGCCAAGGCAAAACTCTAAGGTATTAAAATTTGATACCGGGTGAGCTCGAGAAAATGTGTATGGGGTTTGACTGATGACAAAAAGCATGATAAATATTATCATGCTTTTTTTTAAGACTTGAGGATTATTTCTGATGATTATGGAAGGAGGAGGGAAGCTGTGAAACAGATAGCAGTGATTGGACTGGGGCGATTTGGCGGCAGTGTGGCGCTGACCCTTGCCAAAATGGGGTATGATGTCCTGGCTGTTGATACTAACGAAGAAAAAGTAAATGATATTAAAGACAGTGTAACTTATGCCGTCCAAGTAGACGCGATGGATGAGCAGGCTTTAAAAGCGTTGGGCATACGCAATTTTGATGTGGTGATCGTGGCGATCGGGCAGGATATTCAGTCAAACATACTGGTAACAGTAATGCTGAAAGACATGGGTGTGAAAAAAGTGGTGGCAAAAGCGGTCACGGAACTGCACGGAAAGGTTCTGGAAAGAGTCGGAGCTGATAATGTGGTCTTTCCTGAGCGCGATATGGGAGTGAGGGTGGCTCACGCCCTGGTTTCCAAGAACATTCTCGACCAGATAAATCTTTCCCCGGACTACAGCATCGTCGAGCTGATCACGCCGGAAGAATTTGCGGGACAAACCTTGGAAAGGGCGGATGTAAGGATGAAACACGGTGTCACTGTGCTGGCTATCAGACGCGGCAATGAAGTAATCATCTCCCCCGGAGCCAAACAAGTTGTTAATTCTGGAGATATCCTGGTAGTGGTGGGCAGGGAAGATAAACTCAAAGATCTGGAAGAGAGGTAGGTAACTTTAGTTTGCTGAGCAGACAAAACCCCCGGATAAAATACTTGCGCCGTCTTACAAACCGCCGCTTCAGGGAGATGGAAGGTAAATTTATGGCCGAGGGTGTTCGTTTTGTGGAAGAGGCGTTGGCATCATCTTTTACCGTGGAAATGCTGGTTTATTGCCGGAATACGGGGTTAAACTCCCGCGGGCGCGCCTTGCTGGAAGCGGCATCCTTTAACGATATTCCGGTCCTGGAGGTGGAAGAGGCATTTTTTAAAGAGTTGGCTGAAACTGTCACGCCACAGGGCATCTTGGCGGTGGTAAAGTGGCGGCGGCTAAAGCTGGAGGACTTGCGCGCGGGAGTGAACCCCTGGCTGCTGGTGCTGGTTGACGGAGTGCTTGATCCAGGGAATATGGGTACTATTGTGCGTTCGTCTGACGCTGCCGGCGCCGACGGCGTTATTCTTTTGAAAGGGACAGCCGATATATTCAACCCGAAAGCGCTGCGGGCCACTATGGGTTCTATTTTTCATATTCCAGTTATTCAAAACAGTTCGTTTGAGGAAGTAGAATTATTTATTAAACGTCACGGCGTCAAACTGGTTGCCGGCATGCCACGTGGTGAAAAAGCAATTTTTGAAAGCAATTTGACTGAATCTTGCGCTTTGGTAGTCGGCAGTGAACCACGGGGGCCCGGAGAAACTGTCATGTCCGGGGTGTTTGAACGCGTGCATATTCCGATGCCGGGACGCGCTGAATCTTTAAACGTGGCGATATCAACAGCCATAATGCTATACGAAGCTGTGCGCCAGCGCAGTTCAACAAGTAGTTGATAAATAATTAAGATATTTTTGGTCACATGATCATAACAATTTGGTCACAAACTTTCTTGTCATCAATTTTGGCGTATGGTATAATGACGTAGAAAGGTCCCCAAAAAATTGAGGAAAGGTTGTGGTTAAATGCTTTTAACCGCCGAATTTTTTTGGAGGATGTTCGAAGCGACAGGTTCGGTAAGGGCTTATATGCTTTACAGGAGGCTGGCAATTCATTAGTTTTTAATAAATTCAACAGATAAATGGTGATGAAGGGGATAAGTAGATGCCCGGTGTTCTGCAGGGAGGGTGGGTCAGTGGACTGAAAGCCCGCCTAGAATAAGGCTCATTGAAATTCACCCCGGAACTGCAACTGAACGTGTCAATAAGTAGGTGCCGCCGGAACTTCTACCGTTATATGGAAGATAGTATCGGGTTTTGTTTTGCCCCGTACCTGATAGGGTGGTTATCTCGGAAAACAATCCGTCCCTGGAGGACGGTTTTTTTATTGATGGGAGTCGCTAGAGGCGATTTTTTATTTTTAGGCGATTATTGTATAATGCGCTAAAGGAGGTTGATTTGATGGAAGAGAAGTTGCGGCGAATTGGCGCGGACGCTCTCCGGGAACTGTCGAATGCCGGCACTCTGGAAGATTTAAATGAGCTGAGGGTAAAATATCTGGGGAAAAAAGGTGAGCTAACCCAGGTGATGCGGGGCATGGGAGCGCTGAGCGCGGAGGAAAGGCCGCTTATCGGCCAGATTGCCAATGAAGTAAGGTCTTTAATAGAAAAAGAGTTGACAACAAGGACCGCGGCGCTGAAGGAAGTAGCCAGGGAGCAGCGTTTGCGGGAAGAGGGTATTGACGTAACCTTGCCCGGTTCACCACTATTGCGTGGCGGCAAACATCCGCTGACCATAGTAACTGAAGAAATCCAGAAGTTCTTTTTGGGATTGGGATATAGCATTGCCGAAGGACCGGAAATCGAGACCGATTACTACAACTTTGAGGCGCTTAACCTGCCCAAGGATCATCCGGCGCGGGACATGCAGGATACTTTCTTCATCAGTGACGACACTTTGCTGCGCACCCACACATCTCCGGTTCAGGTGCGCACCATGGAAAAAACAGTGCCGGGTTTGCCGGTGAAAGTAATTGTACCGGGCAAGGTTTACCGGCGCGACGATGACGCCACCCATTCGCCCATGTTCAATCAGGTGGAAGGTCTGGCCATTGACCGCCGGATTACCTTCAGTGATTTAAAAGGGACGCTCGACCTTTTCATGAGGGACATATTTGGGCCCAAGACAAAAACGCGTTTCCGCCCCAGTTATTTCCCTTTTACCGAACCCAGCGCGGAAGTGGATATTTCCTGCGTCATGTGCGGCGGTAAAGGCTGCCGGGTTTGCTCGCACACCGGCTGGTTGGAGATCCTGGGCAGCGGCATGGTTCATCCGCGGGTGCTGGAAGTATCCGGCTACAATTCGGAAGAGGTCACCGGTTTTGCCTTCGGACTGGGTGTGGAGCGGATTACCATGCTGAAATACGGTATTGATGACTTGCGGATTCTATTCGAAAATGACTTGCGGTTTTTGCAGCAGTTTTAATAATATTGCCGTAATGGCTGAAGCGTTTATAAGACCGATTTTAGGAGGTTTGCGACCGTGTACATATCTTATAATTGGCTAAAGGATTTCGTCGATTTTGCTCTAGCGCCGCAAGAACTTGCCGACCGGCTTACTCTCGCGGGTATTGCCGTGGAAAGTGTAACCGAATTGGGCAAGGATATTAGCGGGGTGGTAACCGGGCGGATCGAGAAAATTGACCCGCACCCCAACGCTGACAAGCTGGTAATTACCAGGGTGAATACCGGTGAAGAAAAACTGCAAATAATTACAGCGGCTACAAACGTCAAGGAAGGCGACGTCATACCGGTGGCCCTGGAAGGGGCCAAACTGGCCGGCGGATTTGTAATCAAGCGGGCTAAGCTCAGGGGGGTGGAGTCCCGCGGGATGATGTGCTCCGGGCAAGAGTTGGGCATTGACGCAAAAACTATGTCGGCTGAGCAAGCCCACGGGATTATGATCCTGCCGCCGGGAACCCCTCTCGGCCGTGACGCGAAAGAAATATTGGGTCTGAATGACTTCATTCTTGAACTTGATCTTACGCCAAACCGCGGTGACTGCCTGTCGGTAGTCGGCGTGGCGCGAGAGGTGGCCGCGCTGCTCGGGCGGCCGTTCCGGCTGGCGGAACCCTCTTTCCCGGAAACAGGGGAAAATATCAGCGGACAGGTCCGTGTGGATATTGACGCCCCCGATTTGTGCCGGCGTTACGTAGCGCGTTTAATTAAGAACGTCCGGATCGGCCGTTCGCCGTTGTGGATGCAGTCACGCCTGCGTGCCGCCGGAATGAGGCCGATTAGCAACCTTGTCGACGTGACCAACTATGTCATGCTGGAAATGGGCCAGCCCTTGCATGCTTTTGACTACGATAAGCTTGTCGACCATCATATTATCGTCCGCAGGGCTAAAGATGGTGAGAATATGGTTTCTCTCGACGAAGTCTTGCGGGAACTAAACCAGGATATGCTGGTAATCGCCGACCCGTCCGGACCGGTCGCGGTGGCGGGGGTTATGGGCGGATTGTCCACGGAAGTAACGGATAACACAACTTCGATTTTGCTGGAGTCGGCTTACTTCAACCCGGTCAGCATCAGGCGGACTTCTAAGTCGCTCGGCTTGCGCTCCGAAGCGTCCCTGCGTTTTGAAAAAGGCATTGATCTCGGCGGCTGTCTGCAGGCAATTAACCGGGCCGCGCAGCTTATTTATGACATGGACGCGGGTGATGTGGTGAATGGTGTTGTTGACAACTATATCTCACCGGTAAGCGAAAAAACAATCATGTTCAGGCCAAAACGCGCTACATACGTTCTTGGGCTGGATATCCCCAAGGAAAAGGCGTCTGATATTCTGTCCCGGCTTCAGTTTAAGGTGCAGGACGCGGGTGCGGACCTGCTGGTCACCGTACCGACTTACCGGGTTGATGTGAGCATTGAGGAAGACCTGATTGAGGAAGTAGCCAGGATTTATGGTTATCACGAGGTGCCTGCCACGTTGCCGTCCGGCTCCGCAAGTCACGGGGCTAAGACAAGGGAACAGTCGTTCCGGACAATGATTGCCGATGCCATGGCCGGTGCGGGATTTAATGAGGTGGTAACCTACAGTTTCACCAACCCCCGTGTTTTTGATCTGATGAACCTGCCTGCGGACAGCCCGTTCAGGAATACGGTGAAAATACAGAACCCGCTCAGTGAGGAGCATTCGGTAATGCGCACGATGATGCTTCCCGGGCTGCTGGAGGTACTAGCCAAAAACTTCAACCGCAGGATGCAAGAGGGAGCTGTTTTTGAACTTGGCACAATATTCACGCCTGGGCAAGAAGGCCATCCTCATGAAGAACGCCACGTACTCGCAGCCGCGGCCATGGGACGGGCGCCCGGAAACTGGAAAATGCAGCCGCGGGAATTTGACTTCTATTTCTTAAAGGGTGTGCTGGAAAGTATTTTTAGAGAATTAGGGACGGAGGATGTTAAATTTTATCCGGAAAAAGCCAATCCATCTTTCCACCCGGGCAGGACGGCCACATTGGACGCGGGGGAACGCAAAATCGGCATTATTGGCGAACTGCATCCCAGTGTTCTGGAGAGATATGATTTGCCTGAGCGGGTTGTGGCGTTTGAAATTGATTTTGAAGGGTTGTATGCTGTTTCAGGAAAGCCAAAGGTATACAATCCGCTGCCCAAGTTTCCTGGTATAGAACGGGATTTGGCGATCGTGCTGAAAAGGGAAAACCAGGCCGGGGATATTATGGAAACAATCCGAAAAACCGGCGGAAAACTGCTTAGATCTGTATCCTTATTTGATATTTACCATGGCGAGCAGGTTCCCGCAGGTTATCAGAGCATGGCTTTCGCGCTGAAGTTTCAGGCCGCGGACCGTACCCTCACTGACGCGGAAGTTAGTGAAGTGACTGCCGCCATTGCCGCCGAGTTGTCCAGCCGTTTTGGAGCCCAGCTGCGAGGTTGAAAAGCGCTATAATGTGCAAGAGCCTGTGAAAATATTTTTAAGGTGAAGGAAATTGTGGCAGCATGACGAAATAACTATTATTTATTTTGATTAACACCTGGAGGAGTTTTATGTCCGAAGAGCAGAAGTTCCGGGTTGAAGTTGAAATCTTTGGCGAGTTCTATACGCTAAAAGGCGATAGTTCCCCGGCACAGATGATGAAAGTAGCCCAGTATGTCAACCATAAAATGAAGCAACTGGCTGAACGCAACCCAAAACTGAGCAAGTCGCAAGCAGCTGTGCTTGCTGCCTTAAACATGGCGGATGAATTGCTTAAACTCCGGGAAGAATATGAAAATATGGTTAAAATGCTTGAACCTGAATCAAAATAAAACGCACTTGAACTCATGAAGTGACTTCATGAGTTTTATCTTATGCTGAAGTGGGGCGATTATCTTGCGAAATGCTGAAATAGCCCGAATATTTTATGAGTTGGCTGAATTGCATGAGTTTAAAGGGGATGATTTTTTCAAAATTCGCGCCTATCGCAACGCGGCAAAAGTGCTGGCCGGCCTAAGCGAACCTGTTGAAAAAATTAAAAAAAACCGCGGGCTGCAAAAGATCCCCGGGATTGGCAAAAATATTGCAAAAAAGATAGAGGAAATTCTATTAACCGGACGGCTGCAAAAGCACGAGGAGCTGCTGAGGGAAGTGCCTCCGGGCGTAATGGAAATAATGTCTTTGCCCGGAATCGGGCCAAAGCGAGCCTACCTGCTTCAGGAAAGACTGAACATCACCAGCCCCGAAGAGCTTGCTGAGGCGGCCCGGGCCAAGCGTGTGCGCGGCCTGCCGGGGATGGGGGTCAAGCTTGAGATGGATATTATCAGGAATGTGGAAATGATCAAAAGACGGTCGGGCAAAGTTTTACTGGCTACTGCGAGAGAGCTGGCCGCGGAGTTGACGGAATACTTAAAAATTATTCCCGGTGTGATAAAAGTGGAAGTTGGAGGCAGCATACGCCGGTGGCGGGAAACGGTAGGGGATATTGACCTGGTGGTCGCGGCTGAAGAAGCAAATGAGGTTTTTGAGGCCATGGCAAGCCATCCCCGCATCAAAGAAGTGTCGGAAAAGGCTGCAAACCGTGCCGGGTTTTATTCCTGGTGGGGTATTTATGTGGAATTGGAGGTGGTGCCGGAGGAGATGTTCTTTCCGGCGCTGCATAAGAGCACCGGAAGTAAAGCGCATTTGTCGCGCTTGCAAGAAAAATTTGGGGTGAAAGGCGTTGATTTTACCCGTTTGGTGATGGAACGGACAGGCATAATGCATGGTGAAGAAGATATATACGCTGCTCTGGGCATGCCGTACATACCTCCTGAAATCCGGGAAGACCGGGGTGAAATTGAATGCGCCCTCAAGGACAGCCTGCCACAACTGGTGAAACAGGGTGATATCGTGGGCGACTTGCATATTCACACCTCTTGGAGCGACGGTGTCGCTTCCATAGAACAAGTTGTGCAGCGGGCGAAAGAAAAAGGTTACAAGTATTTGGCTATTACCGACCACTCTCAGTCTCTCAAAATAGCAAAAGGGCTATCTCTGGAAAAGCTTAAAGAACAGCACCGTGAGATTGCCCTGCTAAATGAGAAATTTGATGAAAATAATGAAGAGTTTAGAATACTCACCGGAATAGAAGCGGATATCCTGCCCGGGGGGGAGCTGGATTGTCCTGATGAAATACTTGAAAAAACGGACCTGGTGGTGGCATCGGTCCACCGCGCTTTTAAACAGGACCGGGAAAAAATGACCGGCAGAATTATTTCAGCAATAAAAAATAAAAATGTCGACATCATCGGTCATGCGACCGGGCGCTTGCTGGGCAGGCGGGATGGATACGCTCTTGACATGGAGAGAGTATTGGATGCCGCCGCCGCTTGTGGCACGATATTGGAGATAAACTCGTCTCCGGACCGTCTGGATTTAAATGACGTAAATGCCCGTTCGGCCAAAGCTAAAGGTATTAAAATTGCCGTCAACACGGACGCCCATGACTTGAAAAGGATGGATGAAATGCCTTATGGAATCGCGGTGGCGCGCCGGGCTTGGCTGGGAGCGGGTGATATTGTCAACACGATGCCTTTGGATAAACTCCTCGCATACCTGGACAAGAAAAATTAGTAACTGCTCAGAATTCAGGAGTCAAGAGTCAGAATAAGATAAACCTACATTGGGTGCGTAGAATGTTAAATGCTTCCGGGATATTTATAAATAAGGAGATCCTGCCCCGCGCTTTTTACAACCGTGATACAACCGCAGTAGCCAGAGAACTGCTGGGCAACCTGCTCGTGCACATGTCTCCGGAAGGAATCACCGCCGGCAGGATTGTGGAAACAGAGGCTTATCTGCAAGATGACCCGGCCTGCCATGCTTCTCGCGGCATTACCCGCCGCAACCGGGTGATGTTCGGACCGCCGGGTCACGCTTATGTATATTTTATTTACGGTATGTATTACTGCTTTAATGTGGTTTCCGCCCCGGAAGGCGTAGGGGAAGCTGTTTTGATCCGGGCGCTGGAGCCGGTTGAAGGGATACAGCTGATGCGTTTGCGGAGGAAGCGGGAGAAGCTGGAGGAACTATGCGGAGGCCCGGCAAAACTGGTGCAGGCCATGGGTATAACACGCCGCCATAACGGCACAGACTTGACAGGAGGAAAGCTCGTTATTTATCAGGGGCAAAAGAAAAGTGAGCCAATCGTCGCGACAACCCGTATCGGCATTAGAGAAGGAACTGCTCTGCCGTTGAGATATTACCTGAAAGGCAGCCGGTTTATTTCTAAAAAATAAAGAGTCAGGAGTCAGAAGATAGGAAACAGAAGACGGAAGACAGGGGTAAGGAGAAGGGTAAGGAGAAGGGTAAGGAGCAGAATGAGAGAATGGTTTTTGTCTTAAAATGTTCCGACTCCTGACTACTGAATTCTGAGTATCTATTATTTGGGGACAGGGGGAAGGTAAGCTGAAAATCAGGGATATTTACGAATTGGCCGTGCAAAAGGGTATTGAAAACGACCCGCGGTCAAGGGAAGCAGTGCTTAAATTGCTGGAAAAGGAACAGAAAAATTTTAATGAGCTAAAAGAAGACGAAAAGAAAGAGTACGACCAGGACCGGTTGTTTAACCCGTACGGTGACACCAGGGTGCTCTTCGGCGAACCTGAGCATGAGGTTAATCGTGTGCTGACCGGTATCGACATGGAAGCGGCCGAAGTGCTCCTGGCCGACCGGCTTACCGCCCGGGGGCAACCGGTGGATCTGATCATCGCCCACCACCCGGAAGGAAAAGCAATGTCGGCTCTTTACCAGGTGATGAAAATACAGGAAGACGTGCTTGCCGGTTTTGGCGTGCCGATCAATGTGGCTGAAGGGATTATGGCCTCGCGTATCAGTGAGGTCAAGCGGGGGTTGTTGCCTCTGAACCATAACCGGGCGGTGGATGCCGCCAGGCTTTTGGGTATTCCTTTGATGTGCGTGCACACCGCCGCGGACAATCTGGTGCAATATTATCTGCAAAATATAATAAACGAAGAAAAGCCGGAAACCCTGGAAGAACTGATTAAGTTCATGAAAAGCATCCCTGAGTACGCCGAGGCGGTGAAGTATAACGCGGGTCCGGTTATTGTTGTCGGCGGCAAGGAAAAGCGTGCCGGCAGGATCATGGTGGATATGACCGGAGGCACGAGCGGTTCCGAAGACGCGTACGCCAAGCTGGCCGTGGCCGGCGTTGGTACGCTGGTAGTGATGCATATCGGTGAAAAACACCGCAAAGAAGCGGAGAAAAATCATATCAATGTAATCATAGCGGGACACATGGCCAGCGACTCGCTCGGGATGAACCTTTTCCTGGATGAGTTGGCGCAGCGGAGTATTGAAGTAATCCCTTGCTCCGGGCTATTAAGATATGTGCGAAGGAGTAACAGTTAATGCCGGTTAAACCGGAATTGCTCGCTCCCGCCGGCGCCTGGGAATCCCTGGTGGCGGCGGTGGAAAACGGGGCGGACGCCGTTTACCTGGGCGGCAAATCTTACAACGCCAGGGAATCTGCCGGCAACTTTGATGACGACGAGTTGATTAAAGCGGTGGAATTTGCCCATGTGCGCGGGGTTAAGGTTTATGTTGCGGTCAACACGCTTCTGGCGGATCATGAACTAACCGGCGCGGCGCAGTTTTTGCACTTCTTGCAGCGTGCCGGCGCCGACGCGGTAATCGTGCAGGACGCGGGCTTAATCAGGCTTGCCCGGCGGGTTATTCCTGAACTGCCCCTGCATGCCAGCACGCAAATGACTGTTCATAACCTGCCGGCGGCGCGGCTGTTGAAAGAAAAAGGCATCAGCAGAATCGTACTGGCCCGGGAGCTTTCCCTGGAAAACATCAAGGAAATTACCGGGTGGGGCGGGGTTGAGGTGGAATCATTCGTGCACGGCGCTTTGTGCATTTGCTACTCCGGCCAGTGCTTGTTGTCAAGCCTGATCGGCGGACGGAGCGGCAACCGGGGCCGCTGTGCCCAGCCCTGCCGTCTTAGTTATGTTCTGGTCGATGAAAAAAATCGACCGGTGGCTGAGCCGGATGCGGCGGGCGAGCACCTTTTGAGTCCCCGCGACCTCAACATGAGCCGTCACCTGCCCGATTTGCTCAATGCCGGGATCACCTCTTTAAAAATTGAAGGCCGGATGAAGAGGCCGGAATATGTCGCGACCGTAGTCAGAATTTACCGCAAGCTGCTGGACCGGGCCGCTGAAGGCGCAGGTTATGAGGTTACCCCTGAGGAGGCTGGGGAGCTGGCCCAGATATTCAACCGTGATTTTACCACCGGCTATTTTTACGGCCATCCCGGCCGGGATTTGATGAGCTACAAACGCCCGAACAACCGCGGGGTCCGGCTGGGAAGGATAAAAGGTTTCGACAGGAAACAAAAGATGGCCGAATTGTCATTGGAGAAGCCGCTGCGGCTGGGCGACGGCGTTGAAGTATGGGTTACCGAGGGAGGGCGGGCGGCCGGAGAAGTGCGCCGGATCGTCAAGGACGGAAAAAGTGTTGAACGGGCCGCCGCCGGGGATATAGTGTACCTGGATATACCCGGCCGGGTTTTTCCCGGCGACCGTGTCTTTAAAACCCATGACGCCGATCTGATTGAGCGGGCGAGAGCAACATTTGCCTCTCCCAAGGAACAGAAGAAAATACCGCTGATATTTGAGGTCTTTGCCCGTCTCAACGAGCCCTTGCTGATCAGAGTGACTGACCAGGGCGGGCTGACCGGGGAGGCGGAAACAAAGTCCCCGTGCCAGAGAGCCCTGAAGCGCCCTTTGACCCGTGCATATTTAGCGAACCAGCTTGGAAGGTTGGGGAATACCCCGTTTGCCATGACGGACTTGCGTTGCGAACTGGCGGAGCCGGTGATTGTGCCGGTAGCTGAAATCAATGAGGCGCGGCGCCGGGCGCTCGCCGTACTGGAAAAGCGCCGCATGGCCGCCGCCAGGCAAGAACCGGTTTCTGATCAAGATTTCCGCCGCCGTTTGTCCGCCGCTTTTTTTCATGAAAAAATGGCTAAGCCGGCAACTGTCGGGCTGCCTGAACTGGCTGTCGCCGTGACCGATTTGGCTTCCTTGGCGGCGGCGGTGGAAGCGGGAGCCGGAATAGTATATTTCGGCGGTGAGCAGTACCGCTCCAAAGAGCCTGTAACTCCGGAAGTTATTCAACCCGCCGGCGAGCTATGCGGGAAAGCCGGCGTTCGTTTTATATTATCGTCGCCGCGTATTTTGCAGGATAAGGAACTTGCCTGGTTTTGCCGTTTATTGGAAAAGGTGGACGCAACTCTTTTGGACGGGGTTCAGGCAGGCAACCTTGGCTTAATCACAAAGGTGGGAAAAATTACCGGCAAACCGGTATACGCAGATTTTTCACTGAACGTGTTCAACCGCGAGGCGGCTATCTTTCTAATGGAAACAGGGGTGGCCCGCGTCACCCTTTCGCCTGAGTTGACCATGGAGCAAATCCGCCGTCTGGCGCCTGCTCTGCCAGTTCCCGCTGAAGTGATTGTGCACGGGGCTTTGCCTTTGATGGTCTCCGAACATTGTGTTGCGGGCAGTCTGCTGGGCTGCGGCAACAATTGCGCCGGACCATGCGCCGGCAGGCACTGGGGGCTGAGGGACCGCAAGGGGATTGTATTTCCGTTTGAGATGGATCAGTTCTGCCGGATGCAATTATTTAATTCCCGGGATCTCTGCATTATCGAAGATATCGGGTTGCTGGCCGGAACAGGCGTGACGGTGCTTCGCATCGAAGCAAGGCGCGAAGGGGCTGAATATGTCCGCGACGTTGTGCGGGCTTACCGTTTGGCTATGAGCAAGCTGCCCGAAGCACTGGAGGATGGCGTGGAATCGCGTGCAAAAGAAGCTTTGGTCAAGTACAGCCCGGGTGGATTCACCAGGGGGCATTATTACCGTGGAGTGCTGTAGATAAACTGCCTGTTCTATTATTGATTGCACTAATACAACAGAGATATATGTGAAAGTAGTATTAATATAAGATAAAATATTAAAGTAGAATAAAATAAATAGCTTATTTGACTAATAGCAATATTGGAACACAGGAGATATTATCAATAGTTTATTAGCCAAAATTATGGCAGATAAAAGGTACCAGAATTATAGTGAAATTGACTAATTCGTTAATTGTCTACTATAAGATAAGCTGTCTAGAACATAAAAAAAATATATGCTATAATTTAGTTAACATAAATAAGCAGGAAGGCCAGGCTTATGGACCATAAAACGTTATTAAGACTTGAATATAATAAGATCAAAGAACAACTGGCCGGTTACGCTGGATCACCTCTTGGCAAAGAGCGGGTATGGGAACTGGAACCTGTTGACGACTTGGAAGCTATTCTCAGGTGGCAGGCAGAAACCAGCGAAGGACGTGAAATGCTCCGGCTGGACCCGACCGCTGAGATAAATGGTTGGCGCGATATAAGGCCACAGCTGCAAAGAGCCGGCCGCGGGGCCTTGCTCGAGCCGGAGGAGCTTACAGCAATAACCGACACCCTCGCAGCCTGCCGGATAGTAAAAAATTTTCTTGAGGAAAAACGGGAGCGTTATCCCATTCTCAGTGAACTGGGATTTGCTTTGGTCTCTTTGCCGGATCTTGAAAAAAAGATAAAACGAGCCATCCTGCCCGGCGGTGAGATCGCGGATCATGCTTCCTCCGCTTTGGCGCAAGTGCGTCGCAAGCTGTTAAACGCCCAGTTCCAAATCAAGGAGCATCTGGAGCATGTCATCCGTTCTCCGGAATACCAGAAGTATTTGCAGGACCCGATTGTCACAGTCAGGGAGGGCCGTTATGTGGTGCCCGTTAAAATCGAACACCGCAGCCAGGTGCCCGGAATCGTGCACGACCAGTCCGCCAGCGGCGCCACTCTGTTTATCGAACCGATGGCGGTAGTCGACAGGAACAATGAGATAAGGCGTTTGACGGTATTGGAAAAACAGGAAGTGTTAAAAATCCTAACCGAGTTATCGGCGGAAGTGGCCAGCAATGCCGAGGCCCTGCTCATCTCCCTGGATGCCTTGGGGGAGCTTGATTTTATTATGGCCAAGGCCAAGTACAGTGAGAAGTTGAATGCCTGGGCTCCGGCTTTTGCAGGCGAGGCGTGCATGAATATCCGGCAGGGCAGGCATCCACTGCTGCAAGGGGCGGCGGTGCCGGTAAACCTGCGGCTGGGTGAGGATTTTGACACGCTTGTCGTGACCGGTCCCAATACCGGCGGCAAGACGGTAGCTTTAAAAACCGCCGGCATTATGGTATTGATGGCTCAATCCGGATTGCACCTGCCGGCTGAGGACGGTTCAAAAATCGGGTTGTTCCGGCAAGTATTCACGGACATCGGTGACGAACAAAGCATCGAGCAGTCTCTAAGCACATTCTCCTCCCACATGGTTAACATTGTGGAAATCATCGGTAAAGCCGGCCGTGACAGTCTAGTCCTGCTTGATGAGCTGGGGGCCGGAACAGATCCGACGGAGGGGGCGGCTCTAGCCCAGTCGATTTTAGAAAAATTGCACACTGCGGGCGCTAAAACTATCGCAACTACCCACTACAACGAGTTGAAGAATTTTGCCTATACGCGGGAGCGGGTGGAAAATGCCAGCGTGGAGTTTGACGCTGTCACTTTAAGGCCCACGTACCGTCTTCTAACCGGGCGGCCCGGCCGCAGCAACGCTTTTGAAACGGCGTTGAAATTAGGGCTGCCGGAGCAACTGGTGGAGCGGGCAAGGGAATTTTTAACTGTTGAACAAATAAAGGTTGAAGAATTGATGCAGAATTTGGAGAAGGCACAACAGGAGGTAGAGGCCAGTCGCGTTGAGGCTGTTGAATCAGCTGAAAAAGCCCGGTTATTGAAAGAAAAATATGAAAAGATGGAATTTGACCTTGCCCAGAAGCGGGAGTCCATTCTGGCAAAAGCAGGGGATGAAGCAAGATCTCTGGTTAAAACCGCCAGGTTGGAAGCCGAATCAACAATTAAAGAACTGAGGGTGAAACTGGCCCGGGAAGCGGCTCATGTTAGGGAGAACGCTATTCAGGAAGCCAGGGAAAAGTTGTCGGCACTGCAAAAAAAAGTAAACAAGGCTGTGCCCGAAAAAGTTATCGCCGGCAAGGTCCCGGGGATTCTGCTCAGCGGGGAAGAAGTGTATTTGCCAAAGTTCAACCAGCACGGTGTTGTTCTGACGCCGCCCGGTCCTGAAGGCGAAGTGCAGGTGCAGGTAGGTATTATAAAAATAAATGTGCCTTTAAATGAACTGCGCCGGGTTGAAAAAAACAGACCAGGCGGGCAAAGCGAAACGGCCAGGGTGGCGCTGAACAAAGCGCAAGAGATTTCATTCGAACTTGATTTGCGGGGACTTTATGCTGAAGACGCCTTGTTTGAGGTGGAAAAGTATCTGGACGACGCTTTTTTAGCCGGGCTGGCCAAAGTACGGCTGATACACGGCAAAGGCACAGGCGCGCTGCGGATGGCTATCCACAAGCACCTCAACGGGCACCGCCGGGTGAAGTCCTTCCGCCTGGGCGAACAGGGCGAGGGCGGGTTTGGTGTCACAGTAGTCGACCTGGCATAGTAAAAGCGAACTACCAGTAAGAAACCGGGTTTAACCCCGGTTTCTCATTAACCGATATTATAGGACCAGTTGTAGCCATTATTGTTATCCCAGTTGTTTGCGCTATCGTGGAAGCAGAAAGTTAACTGCCTGTCCTCCATATTAAGCGTTTTTTTCCAGCCCTCCGCCGTGCGCTGCATCCGGTAATCATCGACAATTCTCCAGTGCATCGGATCACCAAAACCCGCGTGCAGATAAACCTCATTTGCTCCACTTTTATTTAGAAGCCCGTTATAGATAATTGTAACATCGCTGCCGTCCGGTGTAAGCGATTTAACATGAACACCGCGGGAAGAGTCTGACCAGTCGTGGTAATGCAATATCCACACCTCCTTTTTTATTGTTTGCGTTCATTCAATAAGTATTTTTTGCAAAATTTATATTACTATGAGTACCTAAAATTGTAATTAAAGTATAGGAATGCACTAATAACAAGGCCTGGCGTAACAATTTACATTTATAGTCATTGTGCCTTTGGCAACACCGGCCCGAAATGCAATCTCGTCGACGGCTATAAGGAGAATAATCAGGCTTAAAAACCACCCGAGCGCAGGATTGAAACCAGAAACCAGAAACCCAGCACCGCAACCACTAAAAATCCCGCTTCCGCTACCGGCACCTGCCCGAACAGAATACCTTCCTTCCGGGCCAGAAAAGCAGATCCGATAACCAGGCCGGTTATCACAATGCTAAAGGCCAGCCGGTTGATCATTTTGTTTACCCTGTTCAGAACTTCATCAATCTGGGGAAGCTGGTGTTTTAATTTCAACTCTCCTGCCGCAGCCAGGTCCAGCACCGTACTGACCTGTTTCGGCAAGAAGGAAAGAACATCCCCAAATTCCCGGAGGTTTTTAATCGCGGCTTTCGACAATGCTTGAGGTGAAAGCTTCTCCATAAGCAGACTTTTCCCAAACGGCTCGGCTACTTTAATTATGCTCAACTTCGGATCAAGCTCTTTCACTATCCCTTCCAGGATCAACAGTGCCTTTGCCAGCAAGGTGAATTCCGTTGACAGCCGGATGTGATATTTCAAGGCGACACTCACGATGTCGTTTAAAGATTCTGCCAGGCTAATCTGACTTAAGGGGACCTCATAATACTTTCTCTGCAATAAGTTGATATCCAGGCGCAGAAGCCTTTTGTCAACATTTTTGGGGACAACCCCCAGGTCTAAAACTGCCTTCGTTATTGCTTCGGAGCTTTTACTTACCAGTGCCGTCAGCAGTTTTACCACTTTACTTTTGGTTTCTTCCGTAAGGAGCCCAACCATGCCGAAGTCCATGAAGGCAATTTCCCCTCCGGAGAGCGCCGCCAGGTTTCCGGGGTGCGGGTCGCCATGAAAGAAACCGTCTATTAAAATCTGCTTAAATATAGCTTGGGCTAATTTCCTGGCCAATGCCGGCCGGTCCAAACCCAGGCGGTTAATTTCCTGTAGGTTATTAAGCTTTATCCCATGTACATATTCCATGGTTAAAACTTTTTTGGTAGTAAAGTCCCAGTAGACCATAGGAATGAACACACCGGGCTCGCCGGCAAAATTCTTTCTGAAAGCATCAGCGTTGCGGCCCTCGGCGTTATAATCCAGCTCTTCGTGGAGGGTCCGGTCAAACTCGCCCACCGTCTCGACAAAGCTGTACATCTCCGCCCAATTCGAACGGCTCTCGAGAAAACGCGCCACATCATATAGTATTTCGAGATCGATGTTGATGATTTTCTCAATATCCGGGCGCTGGACTTTAACCACTACCTTCTGGCCGTCGGGCAGCGCGGCCCGGTACACCTGGCCTATGGAAGCGGCGGCCAGCGGTGCGGGGTCAAACTCGGCATATATTTCCTCTAATGGCTGGTCTAATTCCCTTTCAATCTGCTGTTTGGCCGTATCAAATGCAAAAGCCGGCACCCTGTCCTGAAGTTTTCCCAATTCAATTAAATAATCCGGGGGCAGCAGGTCGGCCCTGCTGCTTAGAATTTGGCCCACTTTTATAAATGTCGGCCCCAGTTCCTCAAGTGCCAATCGTACCCTTTGGGGCATGGAAAATTGTTCTATCCGGGGCTCTTTTTTAAAAAACACTTTTCCGGGAATCGATACAAAATCCGCCAAGCCCAGGTGGTGTAGAATGTGGCCGAAACCGTGTTTTAGCAAAATATTTACAATCTCCCGGTAGCGCTGCAAATGTTTGTACCGCCTGCGCAGTTGCATAACAGCATCATCCTTCGCCTTATTTAATTCTGCCTGGCCGACCCTTTCTTTATGGGGTGAGTAAAAAATTATGAAGGGTACGGAAAACTACTACGTTCTCAGTACCCTTCCATAATCGGTAATCGGTTAACTTAATTTCTTTATTAATTCATCCAGTTTTTGTTCCAATCTTTCGATGTCCTGCCTGGTGGCCGGCCTTAGCTGCCCCGGGGAACAGCATTTCTGCTCGATTGCCGCCCGCAAGGATTCTTTCTCCGCCTTCCCCTTGTCTTCTAACTTCTGGAGCAGTTCCCTGGCTTCATCCCTGGTGGTTTCGCCTTTCTTAGCCAGCTCGTCAATAACTTTTTTAACCTTTTCCCTGCCAAGTGAGAGTGCCCCGAGTCCGGTTAGAAAGGTTTTTTCCGCTATTTGCACCTGTCTCACCCCCTTTCAATAAACCTCGCACCTACAGTTTTTCCTGCTTAATGCATTTTAACGCCTACTGCAATCCAATTCATACAAATTTTATTTCTTATACTTAAACCACTGCCTGGCCTTTAAAAAATATAGACTACTCAGTACATGTATTGTACTAAACGGTTTAAATTATAAATTTCCTTCAAACAAAAATCAAGGGTTTGCCGGATTCGCCTGCCGCTGGAACCTGCGTCTGCACCGCCCGGATAGGGGCACAAGACTAATTAAAAAAGCCGGGGTCAATACCGGCGGGAGCCTGCCCGGGCAGCATTTCCATATCATTGATTTTCGCAAGTCTTTGAGATAGTGAAAGCAGTCCGTTTAGGACTGCTTTTTATAATCACTGATACCGAAATAATTTTTTAACGCGGATTGAAGAACCTGGGACAAATTTATTTTTTCATTCTCAGCCATATCATCGAGCCACTTAGGTAATATTATAGTTTTCTTCACTATTTTATTATCAATATCTTCCCGGAAAACAGGCATCCAAACCTCAATAGGCACTGCCAGCTGGTTCGGCTTTAAGTTTAAGCTGTTTATGACCGTTGGCTCGGGAATGCGCTCACCGTCATTTTCCATGTCCAATAAGTGAAGGCCAAGAGCTTCTTTGGCGTTTTTAAATGCTTCTTCGTTAGTTTCAGCGCAAAGTAAGCAGCCGGGCAAATCAGGAAATTCGATTGAAATGCCATCATCGTAGTAATTAAAGATGGCAGGGTAGATGTAACGGTCTGGAAACACGTCAGTTCTTTCTCCTTTCATCACCTTGTGTTCAATTGTTTCCGCGATCGGTCCGGACAGTCCGGCCGTTTTGTTTTCCCGTTTGTGTTTTTATTTCGCCGGGTATTGCCGGGTTTGACGGCTTATTGCCGCCGCCGGCGCTGGCGGATGAGCCCGGCTCATGGACAGCGCATGGCTGGGTGGGCACACGCAGGTTATAATCTTCCACAAAAGAAGGAACAGAATACGGGAGCTTGATTAAAGGTTTAATAACTTTGTCCGGGCATCGTTCAGTGGGAAGTTGCCCGCTGGCTGCGCAAACTTCGACAAATACATGGATGTTGTCGCTTTCAGTCGGGACTGTTCCTTCATTGAAAAGATCGGTAACAAGACTGTCGCTGGGAGTGTTCGGTCCGGGCAAGAGTCCTGATTTGCCGTCCACAGTATATGAAACCAAGCCATCTGGGCGTTGGAAATCCTTAACCGTGACGTTGCTTAGCGCTTTGCTCATTATTTCCCGCCAGATTCCCGCCGGATAGGTGCCGCCATATGCCTGCATGGAAGTCGGTTTGTCGTACCCGATCCACACAGCCGCTACGAGCTCCCGGGTGTATCCGACAAACCAGATATCTTTACCGTCGTCGGTTGTGCCGGTTTTACCCGCCGCCGGCCGCCCTATTTGGGCGTTGGTTCCAGTGCCGCTTTGCACAACAGATTTAAGCATATCGGTAATAAGGTATGCCGTGGTGGCTTTCATAGCCTGGTGCTGCTTGGGAACGTTTTGTTCCAGGATGACTCCGTCTGCTTTTTCAACCCTGGTTATGGCGGTAGGCTCAACGTAAATTCCCTGATTGGCAAAAGCTCCGTAAGCGCTGGCCATTTGCAAAGGGGTCACCCCGTTGTATAAACCGCCCAGCGCCATGCCGGCGCCGTGTTTTTGCGGATCCAGCTGGATTCCCAACCCGGAAGCGAATTTGATGGCATCGCTGATGCCGACTTTACCCATCAATATTTTCACCGCGGCGATATTAACCGAGTTAGTCATGGCTGTGCGCAAGGTGATCAGACCCCGGTATCTCCCGTCAACATTATGCGGCTCATAAGAGCCGTAATTGACAGGAATATCGTCAACCACCGATGCGGGCCCCATCCCTTTATATTCTATTGCCGGCCCGTATACGGCAATAGGCTTGAAAGCGGAACCCGGCTGCCGTGTGGTTTGGCTGGCCCGGTTCCACTGCCTCTTCTGGGTGTGCTCGCGTCCGCCCACCAGCGCTTTTATCTCACCGGTATGCGGATCCAGGACCACTACCGCGCCCTGGGGTTGCAGCAAATTATTAGCGTCAGTCTTGGAGGACGGGAAATTGCTGTTTCTGGCCATGGCCGCTTCGGCAATTTGTTGGATATTCTGATCCAGGGAGGTGTAGACTTTCAGACCTCCCTTGAATACTTCAGTCTCTCCGTATTTTTCAATCAGCTTGTCCGTCAGATAGTCAAGGAAGTATGGATACGGGTATTGCCTTTCAGCCGGCTCCTTGGTTTCAATTTTCAACTCTGCAGCTTTGGCTTTGGCAGCTTCACTCTCACTAATAAAGTTATTCTTGGCCATACTGTCCAGCACAGTATTCCGCCTGGACAACGCCGCCTGGGGATCCAAATATGGAGAGTAGGCGCTGGGAGCCTGGGGCAGGCCGCCAAGCATGGCTGCCTCCTCCAGCTTTAAACCTCTCTTGATTTCTTTCCCAAAGTAAGTTTGAGCCGCCGCCTGGATTCCGTAAGCACCCTCACCCAGGTAAATATTGTTAAGATACATCTCTAAAATTTCGTCTTTTGTATATTGTCGCTCAACCTGCAGGGCCAGAATTAGTTCCTGTAATTTCCTTTTTAAAGTTCTTTCGTCACTGAGAAAAGAAATTTTTACCAGTTGCTGGGTTATCGTGCTGCCGCCTTCCTTAATTGAGCCTGAACTCAGGTCATTCCAGGCCGCCCGTGCGATTCCACGGAAGCTGAAGCCATGGTGCTTATAAAAACCTGGGTCTTCGATAGCCAGAAAAGCGTTCTTCACGTTGTCCGGGACATCCTTCAAATCTATAGGAACACTGTTCTTTATTCCTATCTGGGTAATTAGTTTATCGTCTTTATCATAAACCAAAGTGGATGCCGCTGACTCCAAAGAATCTGGAGTTAGTTTGGGCACGTCCCTGATGCTGGAATATACCAATCCGCATCCAACGCATCCCACAGATAATACAGCAAGACAAAATAAAAGAGAAAAAAGGCGGCGGCTATTTAGCTTTCTGCGAGTCCTTCTTTTTGCCAAAAGATCCAGACCTCCTTGCCACGGGTACTGAATAAAGGTCATGATAACCTCTTAAATATGGAATTATTACACGCTTTCTTTTTTTTGTCAACTTGTTTTCCCAAAATATATTTCACCGTCGGCGTTAACATGACACAATTTTCCTGAAATTATTTAAACCGAATGATATGATTATTAAAATAGGTCTTGCGTTTGGAAATGGCAGGTGCTAAAATGATATTAATTATGTACTGAAAAGTCTATGAAGGAGAAAAGTAAGCTGGTTGTATTCCTGCAGGGAGAGAGTGTCGTTGACTGAAAGCACTCTTAGGAAAAGGCCTGCCGAAGTTCCCTCTGGAGATGCCGGCTGAAACCGTTCGCAAACGGCCAGTAGGTTTGGACGTAATCCCAACGTTACAGGGGAGGGGGTATCGGATTAATTCCCGTACCTTACTAAAGGGCACTATGTTTTATAGGCCAACCAGGGTGGTAGACGGAAAGTTTTAGCTTCTCGTCCCTATAGGGACGAGGGGCTTTTTTATTTCAAATTAACTAATAAATAGCTTATGTTTAACGCTGTCAGAGTTAATTTAAACGAATGAGGTGAAAATAGCAAATTAAGCATTGCAAGCAAAAATGATATAGATAAACATTTTTAATAAAAACGGGGTGGAAAAATGAATTTTGCATATTTCGGCTTGATTAACGCAAAAAAATATCCCGAGCAGGAATTTTTGATTGAGCGTAATCCGGCGAAAGGCGAAAGAAGGTCTCTTACCTGGAGGGAATTTAATGAACAAACAAATAAAGTAGCTAATTATTTGAAAAATAATTTGGGCGTGAAAAAAGGTGATTTTGTCCTGCACCTGCAAATGAACAGCCTGGAGTGGTATGTCACATTTCACGCCATTTTGCGAGTAGGCGCCACAGCCGTTCCCCTAAGTTTTCGTTTTGCCAGCCAGGATATCATGCACGCGGCCAAGGCTTGCGGGCCGGTGGCTTTCATTCTGGCCGACGGTTTTCTCTCAAAGGTTCAACCGATACAGGAAGAAATGAAAACCATAAAGAATTATATCTGTATCGGCAAACAATCTCCCGCCGATATGATCGCTTATGACAGTATTATTCAAAGCGCCGGCGCTGAGGATATTCTTGTCGAGGTGGACGATGCGGCCCCGGCGGAGTTGATGTTTACCTCGGGTACAACCGGACCGCCAAAACCTGTGTGCCAGGCGCACAAGACTTTATATGAAATAGGTGTCGGCAACGCCCTTACTTATGATGAAGGTAAAGAAACAGTATATTTGGCGCCGCAACCTTTTTATCACAGCGGCAGTTTCTTCCTTTCCTTCCCTTGCTACCTTGCCGGTGGAAAAATTGTTATTTTGAACGGCCTGCAGCCCAAATGGCTCCTTGATTGCATAGTGGAAGAAAAGGTTAATAACAGTTGGATTACGGTACCGACCATGTCAGACGCGGTAAATGCGATAAAAAAAGGTGAGATCAATATTGCGGAATATGATTTCTCACACTTTACAGGCTCTTTGGTAATTGGCGCGCAGCCTGTTCCTCCTTCCTTGCTGCATGATCTTAAAAAGATATTCCCGTTTAAAACAGGAAACATCTATGGCATTACTGAAGGCGGCGGAGGAGGGAGCATTAATTTATACGACGAAGATGTTTTGAGGAAACCGGGGTCGATTGGAAAACCCACTTTTTACATGGAAGCCCGCGCGGTTGACGATAACGGAAATGATGTTCCGCTCGGCGAGGTGGGGGAACTGATTCTGAAAGGCTCCAGGATAATGAAGGAATATTACTCCAACCCTAAGATGACCGCGAAAACCATTAAAGACGGCTGGCTTTATACCGGCGACCTGGTAAGAATTGATGAGGAAGGTTATTTTTATATTGTCGACAGGAAGAAAGATCTGATTATCAGGGGCGGCGAAAATATTTTTCCGGTAGAAATCGAAGCGGTGTTGTTCAGCCACCCGAAAATTCAGGATGTGGCGATTATTGGTTATCCGCACGAGCGTCTGGTAGAAATCGCCATGGCTATCGTAACCATAAAAGATGGGGAGACCATGACCGAGTCGGAAGTTATAGAACACTGCAAGAACGCGGGCCTGGCAAAATTTAAATGGCCTGAAAAAGTCGTCTTTGATATGGTGCTGCGTAACCCGACAGGGAAAATCGACAAGCCGAAACTGCGCGAAAAATATATTGGGAAGAGGGAAATAACTATTAACGGTAAAATATAATTCAGGCATTCCCGCAACAAAATACTCCAGAGGCCATCCCAGCTTCTGGAGTATTTTTATATTCAGACGCCCGCTGAAACCCCGAAGTTAAGTGGAAACTAAACTAGTTCACTTAAAATTGACTGTGATAGCTGTACATTTGATTGCTTTGGCCACCCATTGACGGCTGTCCTAACTGGCTCTGGCCTTGCTGTCCGACCATTTGATTCAGTTGATACTGTACACTGTCTATTGCTTGATTCATTTTAGAAAGGGCGCCTGTTGACTGAAGGTATTGCATTCCTTGATTTAAAATTGTAATTGCCTGCTCAATATTTTGCTTCAGCTGTTGCTGAGTATATTGCTGTTCTTGCAGTGCTTGGTCCCTAAATTGTTGTATTTGCTGAAAAAGCTGAGTAATCTGCGGCTGCACTGGTTGCATAGCCATCGTCTGAATCCCCACGGATTGTATTCCTGCCGGCTGAGTTCCCATAGGCTGATACTGAAATCTGTTCGGCTGTCCATACTGGTATGAATGATTACTATTCGGCTCTTGCCCGATTTCCATGTCCGTTGATTTCCTTGTTACGCTATCTTTTTTATGCATTAAAAATCTCTCCTTTTAACCGATAATTATTTTCTGCATTAGTTTGTCCCTGTTTAGTATTTTTATGCCGCCGAACATGATTGTAATTTTGGTTAAAACAATATTTTTTGAAAAATTTTCTTATTTTTCAGCCGAGGAGCTATCATAGGTTCCTTGGCTTTTTAGTACTGACAAATCGCCGTAATAGATGAAAAAGAAATAGCTAAAACTATTGTCATGTGACGTTCGGTACCTGCCGGTGGCATTGAGGATTAATAATTTACAGGCAAAAGGGGAATATTTTAACTGTTCCTGATTCCGTGACACGGAATCGCCAATAAACCTAAATCACTTTGCAGCTTCTGATGTTTTTCAGGAGGACTAATGATTCTAGACACTGAACAGTTTTGTCAGAAAGCTCATGAACTGGCGCTGACACACGAACCTTATATTAGACGCAAACCATCTAAGCGACTGTGGCGGGAGTTTTACACAGACGTTAATAATTTGCGCGCGTTCATAGATTCTCTAAAAGATGGTTATGTGAGTTGTTCTCAGCCTGCGGAAGAATGGCTGCTCGATCACGCTGAATTTATTGAAGAGCAGGTGTCGGTTATCCGGCACCAGCTGTCCGGCGCTTTTTTACGGAATCTGCCGCATTTGCGCCAGACTCACAAGACGAGGGTGTTCTCAATCTGTGCTGATTATCTCGAACACGTTGACGGAAATCTGGACGAAAAATCACTTGTTTCATATATAAATTATTACCAGGAAGTATCAGTTTTGACCATCGCTGAGGCGTGGGCTTTCCCGCTTTTCCTGCGCATCGCTTTGCTCAGGTGTCTTGCCGGGGTCATGGAAATGGTCCGTGAACGGCGGGAGGTGTGCACATTAGTGGAAAAGCTGCTGGAGCAAATAGAATCATCAAGGTTAAATCCGGATGTTCTGCAGACTGTCCTTGAAAAGGCGGGTCAAGACATACCGTTATCCGGGCCGCTGATTGTCCACCTGGTCAGACACTTGCGCGAGAAGGCGGACGATCTGGCAACAGTGCGTGAATGGCTGATGTGCAAGCTGGAAAACGGCCCGGATAGCCTCGACCGTATTGTTTCCTACGAGTACCAATTACAGGCCGCCTATCAAGTGAAAGCAGGCAGCATCATCAGCAGTTTGCGAAAATTATCACGCTGGGACTGGCGCGATCAGTTCGAGCAGATTTCCATGGTGGAAAATAATTTTCGCGCAGAAAGCACGGGTGTTTACCCGCTGCTTGATTACTCCAGCCGTGACGAGCTGCGGGAAAGAGTTGAGAAATTAGCCCGCCGCCTGCGTTTGCCGGAGAATCTGGTTGCAAAGCAGGCCGTTGACCTGGCGGCAAAGGAATACGAGCAGGCGCA
This sequence comes from Pelotomaculum terephthalicicum JT, assembly GCF_022410535.1. Lineage (GTDB taxonomy): Bacteria > Bacillota > Desulfotomaculia > Desulfotomaculales > Pelotomaculaceae > Pelotomaculum_D > Pelotomaculum_D terephthalicicum. The sequence goes on along the minus strand of NZ_JAKNBL010000011.1, from coordinate 24,915 downwards.
AAAAGAACGGGTGGATCAGAATACCGCTGTCAGTCCGGCAGATTTAGAAAAAATGCCGCGCGAAGCATTTATCGCGTACTACCTGCTCGAACCGGACGGTGTCAAGGAGCTGCGGCGCGCGTTGAAAATGTGCGGCACACCCCGTTACCTGCCTGAAACAGGTGTTTTGCGTCGTGCAAACGGTGTTTATTTCGGCGTTCTCGCGGGTCTGTTCGCAGTTGCCCTGTTTGGTTTCGCCATGTGGATAGGGGGAGGTGCGCATTTAACAATTGTCCAGCGGGCGGTGATTTTGCTTGCGTTGATATTACCCGCCAGCGATTGGGCGGTCATGGCGGCCCACTGGCTTATTGAGTGCGCCAGGCGGCCGCGGCCGCTTTTGCGGTATGATTATTCGCGCGGCGTACCGCCCGAAGCTTCCACCATGGTTGTCATCCCGGTAATCTGGTCCACCGTCAGAGAAGTGCAAGAGTTGTCGGAGCGCTTGGAACTGCATTACTTGGCTAACCGTGACCCGAATATTCACTTTGCCCTCCTGGGCGATCTTGTTGACGCGAAAGAGGCTGAACTGCCTGCGGATGCCGGTATCCTTGCAGCTGCCCGCAAATGCATCGAGGAGTTGAATCAAACTTATTCCCGCCCGGGCGGGAGTACATTTCACCTTTTTCAACGACGCCGGTTGTGGAACCCGTCCGAAGGGGTATGGATGGGTTGGGAGCGCAAACGGGGCAAATTAGTTGAGTTTGTGGAACTGCTTAAAGGACGGAGTGATACGACTTACGACTGCGTTGCCGGGGACACGTCTATCCTGCCCCGGATTCGTTACATCATCACCCTTGACGCGGATACGCAACTGCCGGTGGGAAGCGCGCAACGGATGATCGGCACCATGCATCTTCCTTACAACAGACCGCGTTTAAATCATGAACAGACTCGGGTAATCGAGGGATACGGCGTACTGCAGCCGCGTATCGGCATTAGCCACAGGGCGGCTTTACGTTCGCGATTCGCTTATTTATGGTCATCAAATCCAGGTATCGATCCTTACGCTTTTGCCGCATCCGATCCATATCAGGACGGGTTGGGACAAGGTATTTTTACGGGGAAGGGCATATTCGACGTTGACACATTCGCGAAAGTGTTGGGTGAACGCATTCCAGAAAACCGGGTGCTCAGTCATGACTTGTTGGAAGGCGGTTTTTTGCGCGCCGGTTTGTTATCGGACATCGAATTGATAGATGAGCACCCCTCCACATTCAGCGCTTACCAGAAGAGAATGCACCGCTGGGTGCGCGGCGACTGGCAGTTGCTGATCTGGCTGTTTCACCGGGTGCGCGACCGGCGGGGAATATCTTTGCCGGTTGACTTATCTCTCATCACTCGCTGGCAGATCATCGACAATATGCGCCGCAGTTTGCTGCCGCCGGCGATGTTTGCGGTTTTGCTGCTTGGTCCGACCGTCTTGCCAGGTTCTCCCGGGCGCTGGCTTGTTTTGGTATTGGCTACATTGTCCCTGCCGCTGCTTCGTCAATTCACGGCGATCCGGTGGACTTTCTGGCGTCCGCAAAGCTTCCTGGCAACAGCCGGTCAAGTAATGGTAAATTTTATCACACTGCCGTTTCAAAGTGTGCTGTTGCTTGACGCGATCGCCAGAACCCTGTACCGCTTATTCGTGTCAAAACGCCATTTGCTCGAATGGGTTAGCGCCGCTGAAGTTGAGCGCCGCGACAAGGGCGGACGCCGCCATGCGCTGCCTGGTATGTATGGAGGTTACGCGCTGTTGCTTCTATCCGCGCTGGCATCGTGGAGCAGCGTTATTCCGGCGCTGCGGTGGACGGGTTTGGCTTTTTGCGCCATGTGGGCGCTCGCCCCACTGGCGGTCAGATGGCTGGACCGCCCCGTGCAGCTGCCGGAGCGGCCGCTTGCAGCGTCTGAGAAGGCGGAATTGCGCAAGCTGGCGGAACAGATTTGGATGTTTTTTGAAGACTACGTCACAGAAGAAGACCACTGGCTGCCGCCTGACAACGTGCAAATCGACCCGCCCACCGGGGTAGTCCACCACACCTCGCCCACCAACACCGGCCTCTATCTTGCCAGTGTGCTGGCGGCGAGAGATTTCGAGTTTATTGATACGCCCGGGTTGGTTGAGCGATTGGAGCGTACGATTAATACCATTGAGCAAATGAAAAAATGGAAAGGCCATCTTTACAACTGGTACGACACAGTCACGCTCGCACCGCTGCCGCCGTTATACGTGTCGACAGTGGATTCCGGCAACTTCGTCGGCTGTTTGATGACGGTTAAAGAGGGGCTGGCGGAGTGGCTGCGGGCGGCTGGCGCAGGGGACGAAGAGCCTGGTTCTAAACAGGCGCGCGGCAAAGCGGCGGAGGCGATGAGCGTAGCCTTTGCCGTGGAGTTGACGCCTGCCAGGCAAGATGAGAATGTGGTTCATCGCCTGACATTGCCCGCAAACGACGGAGAAAACTGGCTGGCCCGCGGGTGGAATTTGGTCACGCGCCTGGAGGAACTAATCATTAAGACAGATTTCCGCGCACTCTACGACCATAAGGATAAATTATTCAACATCGGATACCGCGCCGGGCTGGATGAACCGGATCAGATCTTGTATGACCTGATGGCGTCGGAATCGAGACTGTCAAGCTTTATTGCCATTGCTCTCGGTCATGTGTCAGTGCTGCACTGGCACGCGCTCGGGCGGACAATGACCAGGATCGGGCGGCGGATCGCGCTGCTGTCGTGGGCGGGGACCATGTTTGAATATTTAATGCCCTGGATTTTTATGCGCACCTATTGGAACACCGTCTGGGACAGCACCTACCGCGCTGTCGTCGAACGGCAGATCGATTACGCGCACCGGCGGGGAGTGCCGTTCGGCATCTCCGAGTGCTGCTACTACGCTTTTGATTATCAAATGAACTATCAGTACAGGGCGTTTGGTGTTCCCGGCCTCGGCTTTAAGCGCGGCCTCGAACAAGATCTGGTTGTGGCGCCGTACGCCACCATTCTGGCCTTGCCTTTTGCCAGGCGTCAGGGGTTGGCTGACTTGCGAAAATTAAAGGAAATGGGCGCCTATGGCAAATATGGTTATTATGAGGCCATAGATTTTACGTCCGAGCGTCTGCCGAAGGACAAGAACAGCATGGTCATCCGGAGTTTTATGGCCCATCATCAGGGAATGAGCCTGCTTACCATCGCCAACTTGCTGGCGCCCCAAAAAATATACGAGCGATTTCACCGTGACAAACGCGTGCGTTCGACAGAACTGCTGTTGCAGGAACGTATTCCCGCGCGGCCCCAGATCATTGAACATCCCGCGTTCGCACACGCGCGCGTGCCAGGTGCGAAGCCGGCGTTTACGGGCGCCCTGCGCGAATACTTAAGCGCGGACACGCCCGCCCCGGAGGTGTGCCTGCTTGCCAACGGGAGTTTTATGACCATGGTAACCAACAGCGGCAGCGGGTTCTGCAGGTATGAAGGCCTGGCTGTAACCCGCTGGCGGGAAGATCCGGTGCTGGATGATTGGGGGAGCTACATATATATCCGTGACGTTAATAACGACGCATTATGGTCACCGGCGTTTCAGCCTTGTCGTGTCCAGTCTGCTGAACAACGGGTGCAATTCTCCCTTGACCGGGCTGCCTTTATGCGTGTTGACGGAGACATGCGCACAGGCCTGGAAATTTGCGTGTCTCCGGAATGGAACGCGGAAGTCCGCAGGTTGACGCTTACTAATACCGGAACTGAAGCGCGGATTCTGGAAGTAACGACGTATCTAGAACTGGCTTTGGCTCCTCCCATGGCTGACGATGCGCACCCGGTCTTCAGCAAATTGTTTATCAAAACGGAATATGTGGAAAATGCCCAGTGTCTGCTGGCCTGGCGCAGGCCTCGCCAGGCGGATGAAAAACCGTTGTGGGCGGCGCATGCTTTAATGACCGCGGGGCAGGCCATCGGACCGGTGGAATACGAAACCGATCGGGCTTGCTTTATCGGCCACGGACATACGCTCTCCCAACCGCGGGGAATCCGTTCCCGCCTGCGTGGTACAGTTGGTTCTGTGACAGACCCCGCATTGATCATGCGGCGGCGTTTAAGCATTAATCCCGGTGAAAAGGCGCAATTGTTCGCTGTCACTGCGGTGGCCGGCACGAAGGAAGAGGCGGTCGATATTATCGGCCGTTTCACAGGGGAGCTGGTGGTGGAGCGGACATTCCAAATGGCCTGGAATCGCAGTCAGATCGAACTCAGGCATCTGCATATGACTATACCTAAGGCGATGATTATGCAAACTTTAGCGGGCCGGGTGCTCTATAATCCCCCGCTGCGTCAGGAACGGCGGCAAAGCATCACTGCCAACGCGAAAGGACAGTCCGGCCTCTGGGCGTACGGATTATCCGGAGATGTGCCTGTGCTCCTCGTACAAATCGCGGACCGGGCTGATATTCCGTTTGTCGTCAAGCTCTTGAACGGACACGAGTATTTGCGCCGTCTGGGGCTGCTCTTTGACCTGGTTGTGCTAAACGAGTCGGCGGGAGGATACCAGCAGGATTTGCAGGATGCGCTGCGGCGGGCGGTGGAACAGGTCATGCACAGGCCGGGCGGCGGCGCCGGCAGTGTTTTCATTATTAATGCCAATCATCTGCCGGATGGGGACAGGACAATGTTGTACGCTGTCGCCCGGGTGGTGCTGCGGGCGAACGGTCCCGGCATCAGAGCGCAGACTAAACCGCCCCGCCGGGATACTGCCTTCCTGGCGCCTTTAACGCCGACAGCGCCGTTAAACAGATTTGCCGCTCCTCCGCCGGATGACGGGCGCCAATTAAGATTCTTCAACGGCTGGGGGGGGTTCGCGCCGGATGGCCGGGAGTACCGGATTATCCTGAAAAATGGCGAGCATCTGCCGGCGCCGTGGATCAATGTGATCGCTAATCCACGCTTCGGCTGCCTTGTCTCCGAACTCGGCACAGGTTACACCTGGTCGCGCAACAGCCGTGAATGTAAATTGACCCCGTGGTCAAACGACCCCGTACTGGACCCGCCGGGTGAAGTATGTTACCTGCGGGACGAAGAGAGCGGCGAACTTTGGTTTCCCGCGTGCTCCGCCGCGCAGGCGGAGCAGCACTGCACCATTGCCCACGGCCATGGCTTCACGCGTTTTCACCAGGAGAAAAACGGTATCATGCAGGAAATGACTGTTTTTGTACCGCGCGATGATCCGGTCAAAGTGGTTAAATTGCATTTGCGGAACAACAGCGCCGCGCGGCGGCGTCTCTCCGTCACTTATTATGCGGAATGGGTGCTGGGTGTGCAGCGCCAGGCGAACGCTCCCTTCATCATCACGGAATGGGATGAATCAGCCCGGATCATGCTTGCCCGTAACGCATATCAGGAGGATTTTCGCGATGCCACGGCTTTTTTAGGCGTGTATCAGCAACCCGTTCCGTCAGGAGAGACAGCAGCGGTTGCACCGGGTGCGGCCGAACCGGCGGCGTGGCGGGAAGGCGGCGTAATGGATGATTTGTCCTGGACGGCGGACCGCGACGAATTTCTCGGCCGCAACGGCACCCTGGAAAGCCCCGCCGCTCTTTTTTCAGAGCGCCTGTCAGGCAAGACGGGCCCTCTTTATAACCCATGCGGCGCGGTGCAGTCCAAGCTCGTTTTAGAACCCGGAGCTGAACGGACAGTCTATATCCTATTCGGATGCGCATATTCCCGTGACGACGCCGTGCGACTGGCGCAGAAATACAGAAAAAATGATGTTTGTGAACAGGCCTTGGTACAGGTACGGGAATTTTGGGAAGGGGTTCTGACCCAGGTCTCGGTGTCCACACCCTGCCCGGAGATGGATGTGCTTCTGAACGGTTGGTTGGTATACCAAACCCTCAGCTGCAGAATGTGGGCCAGAGCTGCCTTTTACCAGGCGGGAGGCGCGTACGGTTTTCGCGATCAACTGCAGGATTCGCTCGCGCTTCTGCACACTCGGCCGGATCTTGCACGGGCTCAAATATTGACGCACACCGCGCGTCAATATGAGGAAGGCGATGTGCAGCACTGGTGGCATGAAGAGACGCAGCGCGGCATTCGTACACATTTCTCAGACGATTTGCTGTGGCTGCCCTATGCAGCCGGGCGTTACACGGAGCATACGGGGGACAGCAGTTTATTGGACGAGACAGTACCCTTTCTGCACAGCGAGCCTTTAGCGGAGGATGAACATGAGAGATACGAGCCGGCTCAAATCTCTCCCCGGAGCGGCACCGTTTTCGAACACTGCCTGCGTGCCATAGACAGGGCTTTGGGGCGCTTGGGGGAGCACGGACTGCCGCTGATCGGGACCGGCGACTGGAATGACAGTATGAACCGCGTAGGCGCCGGGGGTCGCGGAGAGAGTGTCTGGCTCGGCTGGTTTCTCTGTGCTGTGCTGGATATGTTTGCGGATTTATGCCGGCAGCGCGGTGATGCTCAGCGGGCGGAACACTATGGCAACGTGCGGGAAAAATTAGCTTTTTCTCTTAACGAGCAAGCCTGGGACGGGCAGTGGTACCGGCGGGCTTTCACTGACGCCGGACAATGGCTGGGTTCTATTTACAATGAAGAATGCCGGATCGATGCCATTGCCCAGTCGTGGGCGGTGATCTCCGGAGCGGCCCCGCCTGATCGGGCACTGCAGGCGATGGATTCATTTGACCGCGAACTTGTGGACCGGGAGCGTTCCGCCGCACGTCTTTTGACGCCGCCTTTTGAACATACGAAGCCCAGTCCCGGCTACATACAGGGTTATCCGCCCGGAATCCGGGAGAATGGAGCTCAATACACCCATGGCATCATCTGGAGCATTATCGCCTGGTGCAAACTTGGCAGAGGAGATAAGGCTTCTGAATTGTTCCAGATATTGAATCCGATCAATCATACGAAGACGCCTAATGAAGCGCGCCAGTATGCCGGTGAGCCATACGTCATGGCGGGAGACGTTTACCTGGTGGACCCGCGTCAGAGACGCGCCGGCTGGACTTGGTACACCGGCGCCGCGGGGTGGATGTATCAGGCCGGAATTGAGTGGATCCTTGGCCTGCGCCGCCGCGGCAAACGGCTGTACATTTGCCCGTGCATTCCGGGCGAATGGCCGGGTTTTTCCATCAACTACCGCTTCGGCTGTACAAATTACCTTATTACTGTCGAAAATCCCTCGCGCAAGTCCGGCGGAGCGACTGCTTTAAATATTGACGGGCGTGAAGTTCCCATCGCTGAGCAGGATGTCAAGGAGGGCGCTTCCTTTGAATTGAGCGACGACGGGCGGATTCATCATGTCGATCTGGTGTTGTAGCTAAAAAACTAAAGCAATGACGGTTACTGTTTAAAGGCAAGAAGATGGAACGTCCCCTTGCATCCCCGTTACCTTAGTTTAAAAATAAACGATATCGATACTGTTTAAAGACACTAAGATATATTAAAATAATATAGAATAAAGGTTATGTTATCTTGCTTACCGGGGGTGTGTAAATGCGGGATGTCTACCGGGTGATAGACGCTAATTTAAACCGGCTCAGGGAAGGCCTGCGAGTTTTGGAAGAGATAGCCCGCTTCATCCTCAAAGATTCCGAAATGACGGCCCAATTAAAAGATACGCGGCACCGGGTCGCTGCGGTAACTGGCGAGCTGCCCGGGGGAATACTTGAATTGATCCGGGCTAGAGACGCGGCGGGAGATGTCGGAGCAAGCTCCTGGACGCCGGGTGAAAAAGCCAGGAGTGATTTAATGTCGCTTACCGCGGCAAATTTTAAGCGTGTACAAGAAGCCGCGCGCGTGCTTGAGGAATTCTGTAAAATATTCGCGGCGCAAGAGGCAAGAGAATTCAAGAAAATACGCTTTGAAATTTACGACCTTGAACAGGACATGCTTAAAAAAATGCCTTGAGGGGATCTGTATGAATTTAGCTCAGTTGGGTGAATTCGGCTTAATTGATTTATTAACCCGCGATTTCAGTTATGGAACGGGAGTTGTCAAGGGAGTGGGCGACGACACCGCCGTGCTTGAGGCGGACGGGGATAAATGGCTCCTGTTTACCACGGATATGATGGTGGAAGAAATACATTTTTCTTTGAATTACTGTACGCTTAGTCAAGTCGGCTGGAAGCTGCTCGCCGTGAACGTGAGCGATATTGCCGCCATGGGGGGGCGCCCGACTCACGCAGTGATCTCAGCAGCCATACCTGCCCGTTTGAAGCCTGAGGAAATTATTGATCTTTACCAGGGTCTTAAGGGGGCGGCAGGGGAATACGGTGTCAATCTAGTGGGGGGCGATACGGTGAGCAGTCAGGAGCGCCTGGTGCTGAACGTAGCTTTGCTCGGTGAGGTCGAGGCGGGTAGGGCGGTGTATCGCGACGGCGCCCGTCCGGGTGACTCTGTCTATGTTACCGGCACACTGGGCGCTTCCGCGGCCGGCCTTTATCTCTTTCAGAACCCCGAACTGCCTTGTTCTCCGCAGTCGGCTGATTATTGCCGGCAGGCGCATGCCGTTCCCAGGCCCAGATTAGAGGCGGGCAGTTTTCTGGCCGGCTGCGGTGTTACTGCAATGAATGACATCAGTGACGGACTTGCCAGTGAAATGCATGAAATTTGCAAATCCAGCGGTGTCGGTTGTTTGATTAGGGAAACAAGCATACCGGTTGACTCGCGCGTCAGGGAAGCAGCGGCTTGCGCGGGACTTGACCCGGTTAACTGGGCTCTTTTCGGCGGGGAAGATTTTGAGCTGGTTTTTACAGTTAGCGCGGACGTTAAGGAAAAGATGAAACGTGCCGCCGGCGCGGCCGGAATTAAAGTATATCAGGTGGGTGTAATAACCGGTCCGCCTGATGTCATTCTGGAAAAAGCCGGTGGTGCGGTTGTTCCGCTCCAGCGCGGCGGCTATGACCATTTTTCTAAATAACCCTTGTCTCTCATTAGTTGACAAAAGCAATTGTTTAATCTATAATTTTCTAGATTTATAAATTGAATATGGTAGCTGGGGGTGCCGCAAGGCTGAGAGAGAGCAGTCTCAACCCTTTGAACCTGATGCGGATAATGCCGTCGTAGGGAAGCTGATATTGTGCTTGTGATTAGTTTAAGCACAGTAAAAGACTACTTGCCTGGCGTGGTGAGCAGTCTTATTGTTTTTTATGGGGGTGAAGAGTTATGCGGATAATATTAAACGGGAAGGATGAAATTTTACCTGAGGGCACTACAGTGGCAGCATTAATCTCTCTAAAAAAAATCAACCCGGAAACCATTATCGTGGAATATAACTGCGAACTGGTGAAAAGCGAAGCCTGGCCAAATGTCTTATTAAAAGAAAATGACAGGCTGGAAATCTTGAGAATGGTGGGGGGAGGTTGACACGTAATGGCAGACGTTTTCAAAATCGGCGGGCGGGAATTAACCAGCCGGTTGTTTCTCGGAACCGGCAAGTTTTCGCCCAATAAATTAATCCCTGAGGTCGTGCGTTCTTCAGGCGCGCAGGTGGTTACCGTGGCGCTCAGGCGGGTCGATCCGGGATATGAAGAAGAAAACATCGCCTCGTTTGTGCCCGGCGATTGTATCATGATGCCCAATACCTCCGGCGCGAGGAACGCCGGGGAGGCAGTGCGCATCGCCAGGCTGGCCCGGGCGGCGGGGTACGGCGACTGGGTAAAGATCGAAGTGGTCACTGACAACAGGTATTTGCTGCCGGACAACTTGGAAACTATTAAGGCAACAGAAATCCTGGCTGCCGAAGGGTTTGTGGTTCTTCCTTACATGAGCCCGGACTTGGCTGCGGCGAAGAGACTGGTGGAAGCGGGCGCGGCGGCGGTCATGCCTCTGGGCGCTCCGATCGGCAGCAACCGCGGGCTGAGAACAAGAGAACTGGTGCGGATCATGATCGAAGAGATACCATTACCTGTTATTGTTGACGCCGGAATCGGCCGCCCGTCGGAAGCGTCGGAAGCCATGGAAATGGGGGCGGCAGCGGTGCTGGTGAACACAGCCGTGGCTACCGCGGGCGACCCGGTGGCCATGGCCCGCGCTTTCGGCCTGGCTGTTAGAGCAGGGCGTATGGCCTACCTTGCCGGACCTGGAGCAACACGGCAATACGCCAGTGCTTCGTCACCCCTGACCGGTTTTTTGATTGATTGAGAAAAGAGATGAGCTTATGAGTTTTTATTTGGTGCGCAAAAAATATGATGCGTTTGATTTTGACGGTTATTTCGCGAGTGTTACTGACAGGGACGTGGAAAGAGTACTTGCCAAGAATCGTTTGACTGAAACAGACTACCTTGCGTTATTATCACCCAAGGCTGAAGGACATTTGGAAAAAATGGCGCAAAAGGCTCACAGCCTTACTGTCCAACACTTCGGGAAAGTGGTTTTGCTCTATACTCCGCTTTACCTGGCCAACTATTGTGTCAACCATTGTGTTTACTGTGGATTCCGGGTGCACAGCGGGCTGGATAGAAAAAAGCTTTCCCTTGGTGAGGTTGACGCGGAGGCTAAAATGATTGCCGCGACCGGGCTGAAGCACATTCTTGTCCTCACCGGTGAATCGAGGGAAAAGTCTCCGGTGAAGTATATCAGGGAATGTGTTGAAGTTCTGAAAAAATATTTTACCTCTATCAGCATAGAAATTTATCCGCTGGAGGAACAAGAATATCATGAGCTGATTTCCGCCGGTGTGGATGGGTTGACTATATACCAGGAAGTATATGATGAAAATGTTTACGCGGAAATCCATCCGGCCGGACCTAAGCGAAACTACCGCTACAGGCTGGAAGCCCCGGAGCGCGCTTGCCGGGCCGGGAGCAGGACGGTTAATGTCGGGGCGCTCTTAGGCTTGCATGAATGGCGCGCAGAGGCTTTTTTTACCGGCCTGCACGCCGACTATCTGCAAAGTGTGTATCCTGCCGTGGAAGTGAGTATTTCGCCGCCGCGCATCAGGCCATACCCCGGGGAGTACCAGCCCTTCGTCACGGTAACTGATAAAAACTTGGTCCAGTATGTGCTGGCTTTCAGGTTATTTATGCCTAGAAGCGGAATTACAATATCCACAAGGGAAAGCGCGGAATTGCGAGAACGTCTGGTTAAGCTGGGCGCCACGAAAATGTCCGCCGGTTCCTGTACGGCTGTGGGCGGCCGTTCCAACAGCCAATCCACCGGCCAGTTTGAAATATGGGACAGTCGCGGTGTTGCCGAAATGGCGGATATGTTGTATTCCCAAGGTTATCAGCCCGTGTACAAGGATTGGCAGGTGGTTTAACGTGCCGGTGAGCAATAGCTTTGAGAGGGGCGAAAGAGATGGCGTTAAGCGCGGCCTGGCCAACTTGCTGAAAGCGGATATTTACGGGATCACCGCTGAAGAGTATTCCCTGGGCAGGAGCAATATCCAGGTGGCCGCACTGATGATCGAGTCCGGGATTAAAGTAATCCAGTACCGGGAGAAAGAAAAGACAATGCGCCGGAAATACGCGGATTGTCTGGCAATCAGAAGGATGACCGCGGATGCCGGAGTTACCTTTATTGTCAACGATCATGTCGACCTGGCCATGATGGTGGGCGCGGACGGCGTGCATTTAGGGCAAGATGATTTACCCCCTGATAAAGTTCGTGAATTGACCGGCGGAAGAATAATCATCGGGCTTTCTACCCATTCGCCGGCCCAGGCTGAAGCCGCCGTCAATGCCGGGGTCGATTATATCGGTGTGGGCCCGCTCTACGCCACAAAAACCAAAAAGGATGTCTGCGCGCCGGTGGGTTTGTCATACCTGGATTACGTGGTAAAGAACATCAAGCTGCCTTTTGTAGCCATCGGCGGGATAAAGGAGCATAACGCGGCTGAAGTGAGCAATAGGGGCGCTAAATGCATCGCGCTGGTAACAGAAATAGTGGGAGCTGAAAATATTTACGAAAAAGTAAGCGCTCTCAGGGCAGTCTTCAAACAGAAGGAGGTTTAAATCAGTGAATTATACTACCCAAATGGACGCCGCCCGGCAAGGAATCATTACCAATGAAATGACGGCGGTGGCCCAAAAGGAGCATGTGGAGGTTGCCGCTTTACGCGAATTGGTCGCCGCGGGCAAGGTGGTCATACCGGCCAATAGGAACCATGCTGGCCTCGAACCGTGCGGTATCGGCCAGGGCCTTAAGACCAAGATTAACGTTAATCTCGGCGTGTCAAACGACTGTTGCGATATGGAAGCTGAAATGGAAAAAGTAAAGTGGGCTGTGGAACTGCGCGCCGATGCCATTATGGACCTCAGTTGTTATGGAAAGACGGCGGAATTCAGGCGCAGGCTGATTGGGATATCACCGGCTGCCGTCGGTACGGTGCCGGTATATGATGCGGTTAATTTTTATGACAAAGAACTGGAAGAAATCACTGCTGATGAATTCCTGGCGGTGGTTGAACAGCACGCCAAGGACGGCGTTGATTTTATGACCATTCATGCCGGGATTAATAGAGAAACAGCCGTCAGGTTCGAGAAAAACAAGAGACTCACCAATATTGTCTCCAGAGGAGGCGCGCTTCTCTATACCTGGATGAAATTGAACAGCCGTGAAAACCCCTTTTATGAGCGTTACGACGACTTGCTGGACATATGCCGGAAATATGATGTGACGGTCAGCCTTGGTGACGCCTGCCGGCCGGGCAGTCTGACGGACGCGACCGACGCCGCCCAGATTCAGGAGTTGATTGTCCTCGGTGAATTGACTAAAGCGGCCTGGGAAAAAGACGTTCAGGTAATGATCGAAGGACCCGGCCATATGGCGTTAAACGAAATTCTGCCGAACATGCTCCTTGAAAAGAAGTTGTGCCACGGCGCGCCTTTTTATGTGCTGGGGCCGCTGGTGACAGATATAGCCCCCGGCTACGACCACATCACCAGCGCCATTGGCGGAGCCATCGCCGCCGCCGGCGGCGCCGATTTTCTTTGCTATGTGACCCCGGCGGAGCACCTGCGGCTGCCTACACTTGGTGATATGAAAGAGGGTATTATCGCCTCCCGGATTGCCGCTCACGCCGCCGATATAGCCAAAGGAATCCCGGACGCGCGGCGGTGGGACGACGACATGAGCGAAGCCAGGCGCAACCTTGATTGGGAGCGGATGTTTAAACTCGCCATTGATCCGGAAAAAGCCAGGCTGTACCGCGTTGAATCGCAGCCGGAAGACAAGGACACTTGCACCATGTGCGGCAAGATGTGCGCGGTTAGGAATGTGAACAAAGTGATTAACGGGATAATTGGCTAAAGTCGGTTGCAGTATGCGATAACCCGGCTTTCATCATTTGTACTATTTGTCCACTCCGTGTCATAAAGTAACTGTAGATATTATTTTCGCGCGGAGGTGGCGGCGTGGTAAATCTTGTCTGGCTTGGAATGATCGTCTTGGGAATTTTAGCGGCCGGAGCAAGGGGCAATATTGAAATAGTAACCAAGGCCGCCTTGGACAGCGCCAACGACGCTGTAAAAATATCGATTGGTCTAATTGCCATCATGACTTTTTGGCTGGGTATTATGAAGCTGGCCGAAGAGGCCGGGTTGATTCGCCTGTTGGCCCGGTTGGTACGGCCGGTGATGCGTTTTCTTTTTCCAAGCGTGCCGAAAGACCACCCGGCTATGGGCGCTATCGTCATGAATCTCAGCGCCAACATCCTGGGTTTGGGCAACGCGGCAACACCCATGGGTTTAATTGCCATGCGTGAGCTTCAGAAATTAAACCGCGGCCGGGAGGACACCGCTTCCGAAGCGATGTGCACTTTTCTGGCCCTGAATACTTCCTGCGTTACACTGATTCCCACTACAATCATCGGCATTCGTCTTTTATACGGTTCGGCCGACCCGACAGATATCGTCGGGCCGACAATTATGGCAACGGCCTTCAGCATGGTGGCGGCAGTATTCGTCGACCGCCTGCTGCGGTTTTATTACACGGGCAGAAGGGGATAGCGGAATGCTGGATATTATCTCCGAGTTGTCCCGTTGGGCCATACCGGTGATCCTGCTGGTAGTGCCCCTGATTGCCGCCCTCCGCCGGGTTAAAGTCTACGAAGCTTTCGTGGACGGAGCGGAAGCAGGTTTTACCACAGCGATCAAGACGATTCCCTATCTTGTGGCAATGCTTGTGGCAATAGGTATTTTCCGCGCCTCGGGAGCGATGGAGGTGCTGGTTGCCACGCTTTCCCCGGTGCTTAATATTGTCGGCCTGCCGACTGAGGTGCTGCCGCATGCCATCATGCGCCCTCTTTCAGGCGGAGCTGCGCTCGGCATCGCGTCAGATATTATTAAAACATACGGCCCGGACAGCTTTCTGGGACGTCTGGTATCTACCATGCAGGGCAGTTGCGATACAACTTTTTATGTACTGACTCTATATTTCGGGTCGGTAGGAGTAAGAAAGTATCGATATTCGGTAGTTTTAGGTTTAATTTCCGATTTGACTACCCTGGTTGCATCAGTATTTATAGTGCGCACCTTTTTTTAAGACACATTGTTAACTTCTTAAAGTAGCTACTTTACAGCAACAATTAGGGTTATGCTGCTAATATTAAGAGATATTCAAAAAAAAAATTATTCACATTATTTACCAGTAGCATTATAATTCTATTCAGTTGTTATGTTTGCTTTAAAGCTATGTTATTGCTGTAATGGTGGGACTTATGTTGTTTAATGATGTGAAAAAGGGGAGTGTGTCGTTGAAAAGATGTGGTTTAATTTTATTAACTTGTCTTTGTCTAATTGTTATTGGCATAGGTACGGCATTTGCCGCACCATCAAACAAGGCCGTTTTTGTGGTTAACAGTCAAAGTTACATGTTAAACGGTGCGGTTTTTCAGATGGATGCGGCGCCTTGTACCGTGCAGGGGAGAGTTTTGATACCTTTGCGCTACCTTGCATATGTTCTGGGGCTGGACGAAAAAAATGTTGTTTGGGACGCTGCCGGGAAAATTGTGGAATTGCGAACAGAGAATAAAAAAATAAAACTTGTTGTAAACAGCAGTACTATGTTTGTAAATGAAAAAAGCTTTAGGATGGATGTTGCCCCAATTCTTAAAGATAATCGTGTCTATCTTCCCGCCAAGTGGGTGGCTGAAGAATTGGGATACTCGGTGGGCTGGGACGATAGACTTAACGCGTTGCTGATTGGCGCGCCGGGGAATTTGCCTGACCCGGAATCAATTCCGTTAAAGATAATTCCTGTCAATGTCAGGCAGTGTGAATTTTCAGAGTCAGATTTATTTTTAAACCAAAAGATATCATCCAGCTCAATTCTGTTTTACGGTGAATACGCAAACGTTTATAATGCCGGCGTGGCGGCGGATTATGTGAACGGTTTTGTTCTAGAGCCTGATCAGGAGTTTTCGTTCAACAAAGTGGTTGGGGAAAGAACGAGGCAAAGAGGTTTTATCGTCGGCCACGACATTTTAGAAAATTTAACGGTTGGCGGTGGTGTTTGCCGCACGTCCACTGTTCTCTTCCAGGTGGCCAGGGATGCCGGCTTTACAATATTGGAAAGGCACCCGCACTATCTGCCCGTAGCATATACTCCCGCCGGCACTGACGCCAGTGTGAGCTGGGGTTGGATGGATTTAAGATTTATCAACAATCTCCCGCATTCAGTAATAATTTATTCCGGTTTGCATGAAGAAGAAGACAACGGCCGCCGTCTTTGGGCTGAACTGTGGGAAAGAAAACCTTTGAAAAAGATCGACGTGGCTGTTTTAGTTAAAGAGCCGGGCTCAAGTTGGCCGGAAAACATTGAACAAACACGCCTGGTCGCGTTGGAAAAAGATGATGTTTCCTTCATCTCGCTAGAACAAATGAGCGATTTGCTGCGCCTCTCCCCGGAGATAAACGTGGCGCAGGGAGGAAGAAGCGCTGCCGCCGTGCGGATAAATAATCAGTTGATTAGTTTTGCCGAAGGAAATAAAATGGCAACAATAGATAATGCCGAATACCAACTTAACGAGGCTCCCTTTTGCCTGACAAACAGCAACTGTAATTTTTGGCTGCCGCTTGAGGATTGGGGGAATCTAACCGGAGCGGAGGTCGTATGGATAAACGGCGGGCCGCCTTCGATTCTGTTCAATTTAAGCGGTACCGGCTTAGATGGGAGAAAGCTGTGAGAAACGGGTAATGTTATGGAATGTTCAATTATTTGACAAAATTTAGTTTGTTATATAAACTTTTAAAAGGACATCAAATCTAAGATGTTCTTATTTTTTGCCGGTGCTTATACTGGATGGTGAATTAAGCTGGAACGCCTTCAAAAAGTTATGTCACGGGCCGGGGTCGCATCCAGGCGGCGGTGCGAAGAGATGATCGTTGCCGGCATGGTTAAGGTGAACGGAGAAGTTGTCACTAAACTTGGCGCCAAGATAGAGCCGGGCAAAGATAAGGTCGTTGTAGCCGGCGAGACGTTGTCGCTCACAGATGATAAATATTATTTGGCACTGTATAAACCCCGTGGATATGTGAGCACGCTGCACGATGAGAAGGGCAGAAAAAAAGTAACAGATTTGCTTGATGGTTTTGACGGGCGTGTTTACCCGGTTGGCAGACTTGATTATAACAGTGAAGGTTTGCTTTTGCTTACTAATGACGGTGACTTGACATATGCCTTGACTCATCCCAAGCATCATATACCAAAAACTTACCTGGTCCGGGTGGCCGGAATACCCGCATATAATCACTTGGAACAAATGGCCAGCGGTCTTATCCTGGCAGACGGACCGACAGCGCCTGCAAAGATTAACCTGGCTGAGGTTTCGGAAGGAAATGCCCTCCTGGAAATCACCATTTTCGAGGGCCGCAACCGCCAAATCAGGCGAATGTGCGAGAACATCGGCCATCCGGTGTTAAGGCTTCTGCGCACACGCGTGGGCAACATCAGCCTGGCAGGCTTGCGCCCGGGACAATACCGCAGCTTGAGCGCCAAGGAATTGGCCTTACTAAAAAAATCGGCCGGTCTGGGCAAAGAACCCCGGATATTATAAAAAGGCATGGTTGTTGCAGCAAGGGTTATTGTTACAAAGATCACCTTGCGTTAAGCAGGATTTTAGTTGTTCGAGTAGAATTACCTAATCCATGCGCGCACCTAAAGACTTAGGAGGAGATTTTTTTGTCAAATATCCAGAGTGGGGACGGCGTTGATAGAAATGGGATTCTGGTCAAGGTTCGTCTTGATTTTAAAGGCACAGGCAGGACTGGACGCTTTTTATTTGGCGGAAAAACTACAGATAAAGCGGCGGAGGAGGCCAGGGAGCAACAGCTTACTCTTTTCCGCAACGTGCCGATGCAAGGAATTCATATTATTGATATTGACGTCAGTACAGAGGTTTACACAGTTTACGATGACATAGCCAACTCTGAAGTTGCTTATGCCCCTCTGGTGCTTACGATAAAAGCTGATAGTCTGGAGAATATTATTCGTTTTATCGCCAGGGAAGATTTCCGGAAAATAGAAGTTCTCGATCCGGCCTCAATATCACTGAGCCACAATGATATCGAAAGAATTCTCTTTAAAATTTATGAGGAAATGAAGGATTTTCGTTTGTGGTTGGAAAGGAAATATAATTTAAGATAATGGTATTTGAATTCACTTGTTATTTTCATGGGACAGGAGGTGTATGCCATGATCCTTCACGGAAGCCGGAAAATAGCGCGGATAGCTATTGAGATGGCAATGACCGAGAGCAGGGAACAGGAGAAGGAATATAAGGCGCGTTTTTCTAATGAAGGGATTAAAACAGCGGCTGTTGATTGCGGGGGAGATTTTGTCTCGTCTGTAAATAAGATGATTGAACGGGCGGTGGTGGCCTCCAAACGCGAGGGTTTGATCAAAGAGATGCATGCTGACGAAGGAGCGGTTGCGGGAGCGGCCAGGGAAGCGTTGTCCCAGCTGATACCCAAGGCAATGGGGCTTAATGTCGGCGGAAAAATCGGAATTGCGCGAAAAGACGACCATATCAGCGTAGCGGTGTTCTTCGGTGTAGGCTTGCTGCATCTGGACGAGGTGGCCATCGGACTTGGACACAGGGCCGTTCCAAACGCTAAATGAGCTATGAAAAATATTTTTCCCAAATTGCAAGCTATAATCGCTGCTGTCTTATTCGGAATAAGTGCTCCTTTGGCTAAATTTCTTTTAGGCAATATTGAACCAGTCTTGTTAGCGGCACTTTTATACCTTGGGTGCGGCTTTGGCTTATTATTTCTCAGATTGATACAAAAGTTTGCAATAAAGCAAACTGCCAAGGAAGCAAATCTCGCATTAAAGGATTTGCCATGGCTCACAGGCGCAATACTGGCCGGTGGGGTGGCGGCGCCAATTATATTGATGATAAGCCTTAATAACACTCCAGCAGCAACAGCATCATTATTATTGAATTTTGAGGGGGCTGCCACCACTGTTATTGCAGCAGTAGCTTTCAAGGAAGCACTCGGAAAAAGGGTATGGGCTGCGGTTGCGCTAATAACTTGCGCCAGTATTATCTTAACGTGGGACACAAATGGAGCCTGGGGTTTTTCTATTGGTGCAGTGGGAGTTATTGCAGCATGCGCTTTCTGGGGAATGGATAATAACTTTACGAGGAATATTTCAGCTAAAGACCCTGTGGCAATTGTTATAGTAAAAGGCATAGCTGCAGGTACTGTCTCACTTATTATTGCTTTATTTTTAGGTAACAGCATTCCCGGCCTGAAAATTGTTTTAGCATCACTTATTCTTGGCTTTTTCAGTTACGGCATAAGCATTATCATGTTTATATTTGCCATGCGCAGTCTGGGAGCTGCCAGAACAAGTGCTTTTTTCGGCTCTGCCCCTTTTATTGGTACAATAATTTCCTTGCTTTTATTCAGAGAGCGGCCGGAAGTGAATTTAATTCTTTCATTACCGGTCATGATAGTCGGTACCGTTTTTATTCTCTGGGAGGATCATGTACATGTCCATAAGCATGAAAGGCTTGAGCATGCTCATAGACATACACATGATGATAACCATCATATTCATGAGCATGCTCATGAGTATGACGGGGAAAAAAATAAGGAACATACTCATTGGCATATACATGAGGAACTGGAGCACGAGCATCCACATACACCGGATATTCATCATAGACATTTACATTGAAAATGCGGATATTCTTTGTAGATTATGCTTGGCCCTGTTGTAAAAAATGCTTGACACTTAGTTTTCACTGTGCTAATTTGGTTATAGTCAAGGATAGGTGAGTTGAGAAAAGGATAAGTTGAGCTGAGATGAGTCGCGGGTACAATTATTTCTAAAATTAACCGGTACTCATTGGAGTGCCGGTTTTTGCTTTTTTAAAGGGGGGAGATTTTTTGAACGTCCCGGGCAGACAAGATTACTTGCTATTGAGCAAAAAATATGACCTGATTCCGGTTTGTTTGGAGATTAACGCCGATATGGACACACCAATCAGCATTTTTAAAAAAATATCAGCAAAAGGTCCGTCTTATCTGCTGGAAAGTGTTGAGGGCGGCGAGAATCTGGCCCGGTACTCATTTATCGGTATTGATCCTTTCCTCATCTTTACATCCGACGGAGACGAGTCGCGGATAACCAGCGGCTGCGATGTTAAAGAAGTAACCGGCTCGCCTCTGGCAAGCCTGGAACAGCTTGTTTCAAGTTATCGTGTCTACGGGGGAGAAGCTTTGCCCCGCTTTTTCGGCGGCGCGGTGGGCTACCTGGGTTATGGAATAGTCCGGTATTTTGAAAGGATAAATATAACCCGAAAGAATATGCCTGACCTTCCGGAGAGCGGCTTTATCTTTGCCGGTACGGTGTTAATTTTCGACCATGTCAAGCACACATTAAAAATAATCGTCAACAGTATGCCGGGTGCAGAAGCGGAAAAAACATATGACCAGGTTGAATTCAAGCTCCAGAGTGTGATCAACGCGGTAAAAAGTAATATTTCGTTTGAGGACAGCAGGTTTAAAAACATTACTGCCGCCCCGTTTGAAGCTAACATGACCAGGGAAGATTTTATCAAGCAGGTGGCGCGGGCGAAGGAATACATCAAGGCGGGGGATATCCTGCAGGTGGTTTTGTCCCAGCGCTTCCGGATTCCTTTCCGGGGGGAGCCGTTTGATGTTTACCGGAAACTGAGGGCTGTCAACCCCTCGCCGTACCTTTACTATCTTGACTTCGGCGCGTTCCAGGTAATCGGCTCTTCGCCTGAGATGCTGGTAAGAGTGGAAGACGGTATTGTGGAAACATGCCCCATAGCCGGCACCCGGCCTCGCGGCAGGGACAAGGATGCGGACGGGGCGCTGGCGGCGGAATTGCTGGGCGACGAGAAGGAGAGAGCCGAGCACTTGATGCTGGTGGACCTTGGACGCAACGACATCGGCAAGGTATGCAGGCCGGGAAGCATCGAATTGCCGCGTTTTATGGAAATCGAAAAATTTTCTCATGTTATGCACATAGTGTCAAATGTGAGAGGAAAGATGTCATCCGGCAATAACTGCTATGACGCCTTGCGTGCTTGTTTCCCGGCGGGTACGGTCACGGGGGCGCCCAAGGTGCGGGCCATGGAGATAATTGATGAATTAGAGCCCGACGGGAGAGGGATCTACGCCGGCGCGGTCGGATATCTGGGTTTCACCGGGAACCTGGACGCGGCAATCGCCATCAGGACTATGGTTATCCATGACGGCTGCGCTTATGTTCAAGCCGGCGCGGGAATAGTGGCGGACTCAGACCCGGAAAAAGAATATGAAGAAACAATGAATAAAGCCCGCCCGCTGTTGAATACCATCGGGGAGGTTGGATAAATGGTTTTAATGATTGATAATTATGATTCATTCACTTATAATTTAGTGCAGTATCTGGGTGAACTTGGTGAAGATGTCCGGGTTTACCGCAACGATCAGATAACCTGTGGTCAGATTGAAAGAATTGGCCCGGATCATATAATTATCTCTCCCGGGCCCTGTTCTCCCGGCGAAGCCGGCATATCACTGGCGGTAATCGAGCATTTCGCGGGTGTTGTGCCAATCTTGGGGGTTTGCCTCGGCCACCAGGCTATCGGGCAGGCCTTCGGCGGCAAAGTGGTGCGGGCGAACCGGCTGATGCACGGAAAAACCTCGCCTATTCATCATCATGACGGCGGATCGCTTTTTCACGAAATACCTTCTCCTTTTACCGCGACCAGATACCATTCTCTAATCGTTGAAAGGGAAAGCCTGCCGGATTGTTTTGAACTGACCGCGTGGACCGAGGAAGGCGAAGTGATGGGTATTCGCCACCGGCGGTACGCTGTGGAAGGTGTTCAGTTTCACCCGGAATCAATTCTGACGGAGCATGGGCATAAAATCTTACAAAACTTTTTAACTCGCAACTAAAGAGATATTGCCAGGAGTCAGAATAAATAAAAGAATGGTATATCGTTCGGGAATATTCGAATTCTGAATGCCTGAATTATAAAGGTGGCCTTTCATTGATCTTATCAAAAATTATTGCAAACAAGAAACTGGAACTGACTGCGATTAAGGAAGAAACATCAATAGAGACTTTACAAGCGATAATACCGACGCTGCCTCCACCACGCCCGTTTGGCCCGGCGCTGCGTTTGCCCGGGCAAGTGGCGATAATTGCCGAAGCTAAAAAAGCTTCGCCTTCAAAGGGCATTATCCGCCGCCAGTACGCACCCGAGCAACTGGCGCGGGCCTATGAACGCGAAGGAGCGTCCGCGATATCGGTATTAACCGAAGAAAAGTTTTTCCTCGGTCACCCGACCCATTTAACGCTGGTGAAAAAGGCTACGAGCATACCAGTTTTACGAAAAGACTTTATTATTGACTCTTACCAAATTTATGAGTCACGTGTTCTTGGGGCTGATGCCATCCTGTTGATTGCTGCGGCGCTCAACCGGGAACAACTGGTTGAGTTTCAGGAAACAGCTGCCGGGTTAGGCCTGTCTTGCCTGGTGGAGGTACATACGGAATCCGAATTGACTGATGTCTTGTCGACCGGTGCAACCGTTATCGGCATCAACAACCGCAACCTGAATACTTTTGAAACTGATCTCAGGGTGACTTTCAACCTGAGAAATCTAATAAATAATGATCAAATTACAGTTGTTTCTGAAAGTGGCATCAAAAATCATCAGGACATCCTGGAACTGCAGAAAAATGGGGTGCACGCCGTGCTGGTGGGTGAAGCGCTGGTGCGTTGCCAGGATCCCGGCGCCGGCCTGAATCAGCTGAAGGGCGGACGAGGTCCGGATGATCTGTGATAAGGAGGCGTCATATAATGAAGAGTGCATCGGATATAAAGGATAATGGCTTTATTTTGCCGGATAATCGTGGATACTATGGCTTTTATGGCGGCCGTTTTATTCCTGAAGTGTTAATGCCGGCGCTGGAAGAGCTGGAAAAAGCCTATGCGGATGCCGGGGAGGACCCTGAATTCCATGAGGAACTGGAGGGCTACCTGAAACATTATGTCGGCAGGCCTTCACCCTTGTATTTTGCGGCAGGTCTGACCAGGCATTGCGGAGGAGCGAAAATATTTCTCAAAAGAGAAGACCTGAACCATACCGGAGCGCACAAAATCAATAACGCAATCGGCCAGATTCTCCTGGCCCGCCGGATGGACAAGGGCAGGATAATCGCGGAAACGGGCGCCGGCCAGCACGGGGTGGCGACGGCCACCGCCGCCGCGCTGTTTGGCTTGCAGTGCGCTATTTATATGGGAGAAGAAGATATCAGGCGGCAAAGCCCCAATGTTTTTCGCATGCGGCTGCTGGGCGCGGAGGTTGTCCCGGTGACAAGCGGCAGCAGGACTTTGAAGGACGCGATGAACGAAACCATCAGAGACTGGGTTACCAATGTGCGGGACACTTACTACCTGATTGGCTCAGTCGCCGGCCCGCACCCATACCCGCGGATGGTCAGGGACTTCCAGTCGGTAATTGGCGAGGAGGCTAGGCGGCAGGTGCTGGATACAGCCGGGCGGCTGCCGGATTATATCCTGGCCTGTGTCGGCGGCGGCAGCAACGCAATGGGCATGTTTTACTCATTCCTTGCCGATCAAGAGGTGCAATTAATCGGCATTGAGGCCGCGGGGCGCGGGCTGGACACTGCAGAGCACTCCGCCACGCTCAGCCGGGGTTGCCCCGGAGTGCTGCACGGTTCGTACAGCTACATTTTACAAAATGATGACGGCCAGATTACAATACCCCATTCCATCGCCGCGGGACTTGATTACCCGGGTGTCGGGCCGGAGCATGCTTATCTTAAAGACTCCGGACGGGTGCAGTATACGACGGCCACCGACTCGGAAGCACTGGCGGCTTTCCAATTGCTTTGCCGCACTGACGGAATCATTCCGGCGCTTGAAAGCTCACACGCGATAGCCGAAGCGGTCAAGCTGGCGCCGTCTCTTTCATCTGAAAAGATCATCGTGGTAAACCTCTCCGGGCGTGGAGACAAAGATATACCCGCGGTGGCGGGTGAACCGGGGGTGAATATATGAACAGCAACAGCGTCATTGAAGGGCGTCTCAATAAGCTGCGGTCGGCAGGGAAAAAAGGCTTGATTACTTTTATCACTGCCGGCGACCCCGACCTGTTCAGCACCGTGGATTTGGCGCTGCGCATGGATGCGGCGGGAGCGGATATAATTGAACTGGGAGTGCCGTTTTCCGACCCCCTGGCGGATGGTCCGGTGATTCAGCAGGCTTCCAACCGGGCTCTGGCCGCAGGGACCACATTGGCAAAAATCCTGGAGACAGTTAAAACGATAAAACGCAATTGCGGGGCGCCTGTAGTTTTAATGGGTTATTGCAACCCCTTCTATAGATTCGGACTCGACAGGTTTATAGCTGAAGCGGCTTCGGCAGGTGTAAGCGGATTAATTGTGCCTGATTTGCCGCTGGAGGAATCAGGTCCGCTGTTGCGTCTGGCTGAAAAGGAAGGGCTGGACCTTATTCCTCTTGTTTCGCCGGTCACTACCGAGCAGAGATTAAGCAGAATAGCTCCAAAGGCGATGGGATTTGTATATTGCGTCTCCGTTACAGGAGTAACCGGTGCCAGGAAGGAGATCGGGACTGACATATCCGGCTTTACCGGTAGGGTGCGCAGCCATACTTCCTTGCCCCTGGCCATAGGATTTGGCATCGCGGACCCGGAACAAGGAGCGCGGATGTCCAGGTATTGCGACGCAATCGTGGTGGGAAGCGCCATTGTTAAATTAATCGCCGACAGTGCAAGTTCTCAAGCTGCCGGAATAGCGGTGGAGAACCTGACCAGGGAATTTAAAACCGCGTTGCTGAACAGTGTTAAATAAACAGCGGCAAAAATCCAGTTGCGATAACTGGATTTTTTGTGTTAGTATAAAATAAATGTAGTAGTATGGGTTATTACGGCAGGTTATTAGGGTTATACAGTAAGTTTCTTGCCCGGCGGAATTCCCGCAGGCGCTCTAAAAACAAAGAAGCATGGTAGGACGGTAGGGAGGCGATAAGAGATGTTCTTATGGTCTGGTTAAGCATTCCTCCGTGGGATGCTTTTTTTAACATCAGTAGTCGGAATAAGAATGGTCTATAACTAGTAATATACCACTCTACAAAAGCTATATATCATTTTCATATATTCTTAATGGTGAAGCAAAGCTTCATCGGCGTCCGAGTATATAAATACCGGAATAGTAGATATTTATTTTAAATAGGCTCTCGGCATTAGATGGGAGGAATCATTAAATCTGGAATAAAGCAACTGGAAATTCTGGCATGCCAGGTAAAAAGACTGTCCTTTTCACGACATTCCTAAAAATGGGCATGGCAAAGAAGCCTAACGGCCTCTATTAAAAATAGCCTTAAGCAGCCGTTTGGAAAATAAGTTGTTTTAAGTTTTTCAGATCTTCT
>NZ_JAKNBL010000010.1 GCF_022410535.1 Pelotomaculum terephthalicicum JT | reverse complement strand
GCAGCCCACCGGCATAGTGTTGTTGCAGTTGTTCGATGACAAAGCTTTGGTACGTTTCATGCAGTTTAATGACAGGTTTCAAAATAAACATCCCAATCGCAATTAGTAAGGAAAAATATTCCTCCTAGCCGATTCTGGGGTTATTCTGGAAATGTCAAGTGTTTTTGACGAATTTCGCAACAAGATTTCAGATCCGAATTCCCAATTGGATGCGGATTTAAAAAAAATTCCTCTATGGTAAGTAGGAGGAATTCAATAACGATGGTTCAAGCAAAGCCTTGTGCCATCTGCCTCGGCGAATGCCGAGAGGCTATTAGAATAACAAGGAGGTAGGCGGTAATGATTCCACGTAAGAAAAATCACGGGCAAACCCCTGATCCTGTTACTTCCCCTGCTGATGAAGAATGTGATATTTGCCAGGAAATAGAAGAAGATTGCTGCGCTGATGCATTTGTTTCAAAAAATGATAAGAAAAGCACGAAATAAAGGAGACCTATTTTATAGGTCTTTTTTTTATATGCGAATAAATGTCAGCGGCGCGGCTTCATTCCGGCAATATACAGTTCAGTAGGGAGCTGGTGTAAGTTAATCGTCCGGTGCGGGGGTTGTCAGTGTGAGAAACAAGTGCTATATTGGGATCACTTAAAAAAGTAATGTTTAAGGGGTGATGTATTATGAACCACCAGGCAAAAAATTATAGCAGTGATTACCGGGTGAATGTTCTTAATAACGGTACGATTATTAGTGTGGAAGTTACTTGCTGCAGCAGGCATATTGGCGAGATGCGTTTCAAAGACGGCGAGAATAAGAAATGCCCGCTTTGCGGCACGGTCCATCAAATATTTATTCAGCATAATCACTTTCACATTAGACCGGTAAGGCCGGTATCAGATGAAGCAATCGCCGGAAACGACAGCGATCTGGTTATTAAAGAGAAAGCGCTTTAAATATTTACTAGATCTATCAGCGAGCCGGCTTCAGCATATATCAGCATCATATTTCCAGCTGGATTTGTAAAGGAAATTTATTCTGCTGTTTGAATCACACATGAACCGTTGACACGATATATGGTTACTGGTAAACTTAAGATTAGCGTAATACACAATATGTGCTCTTATCCGGAGCGGCGGAGGGACTGGCCCAATGAAGCCCGGCAACCGTTGGGAGGTAAGAAACCCAAAATGGTGCTAATTCCAGCAGGAGAAATTTCTTCTGGCAGATAAGAGGAAGCAATGATTACTTGCAGGCCTCTTCTGTTTGAAGGGGCCTTCAGTTTGTCGGCATGGAAGGGCATAATATGGGGAGGTATGTAAATGGCAATTGAAAAAACCTATGCAGAAATTAATGAGAAAATCAGATCCGGCAAGGCAGTGGTATTAACTGCGGAGGAAGTTATTGCTCTGGTTGAAGAGAAGGGGGTCTCTGAAGCTGCCCGACAGGTGGATGTTGTGACAACCGGGACTTTCAGCCCAATGTGTTCTTCCGGGGTTTTCCTGAATTTCGGGCATTCCAAGCCAAGAATCAGAATGCAGAAAGTATGGCTGAACGGTATTCCCGCATACTCCGGTATAGCAGCGGTTGACGCCTACCTGGGAGCTACCGAGTTGCCGGAGGACGACCCTTGCAACAGCAATTACCCCGGTGAGTTCCGCTATGGGGGCGGACACGTGATCCATGACCTGTTGGCAGGCAAGTCAATAAAATTAGAAGCTTTATCATACGGTACGGATTGTTACCCCAGGCGGGAGTTGGAAACTTATATTACCCTGAATGACATAAACGAGGCCACGCTGTTCAATCCGCGAAACGCCTACCAGAATTATAACTGTGCTGTTAATTTAAGCGGCAAGACTATTTATACTTACATGGGATTGCTCAAGCCAAACTTGGGCAACGCGCATTACAGCAGCGCCGGTCAGCTTAGTCCGTTGCTTAATGACCCTTACTTTTTGACTATTGGGATAGGTACCCGGATCTTTTTGGGTGGGGGCATCGGTTACGTGGCATGGCACGGTACACAGCATTTCCCGGGCATTCAGACAGACCAGGAGAAAAATTCTTATGGTCCGGCTGGCGGCACACTCGCCGTGATCGGGGATTTGAAGCAAATGAAGCCCGAATGGTTGGTCGGTACAAGCTACCTGGGTTATGGCGCTACCTTGACGGTGGGTATCGGCATCCCTATCCCCATCCTTAACGAGGATGTGATGAGCTGTGTGTCTATCACCGATCGCGACCTCTATGCGCCTGTTGTCGACTATAGTGATGCTTATGGCCAGCGTATCCCCGGCAATTTAGGCTATGTCAGTTACGCGGAGTTGAAAACCGGAAAAATTACCATTAACGGCAAGGAAATTCCAACCGCGCCTCTGTCAAGCTATCCTAAAGCCAGGGAGATTGCCGGAAAGTTAAAAGATTGGATTCAGAAAGGGGACTTTTCCCTTTCCGAGCCGGTAAAACTTTTGCCTTCTTTCCAGGATCAAATCACAGCAAAAACTCTAGACATTAATGGTGTTTAGCATCTAGTAAACTGATTATTAAATGATAGAGGAGTGAACGGCGTTTGGCTGCTAAAAAAATAATTCTTCGCTTTGGCAAAGATATATCCGACAAGCCTATTATTTATCACCTCGCTAAGGATTACGGACTTGTTTTCAATATAATTAAAGCGAATGTCAACCCAAACAAAGAAGGTACTGTTGTCTTGGAACTTACCGGGGAACAATATGCAAAAGGCCTGGAGTATCTGGAAAGCGAAGGCGTCCGGGTACAACCTTTGGCTGAGCAGTTGTCAAGGAACGAATTGAAGTGCACCAGTTGTGGCGCCTGTACCGATATCTGTCCCACCGGCGCGCTATATCTGCATAGGCCTTCAATGGAAGTGGCGTTTGACAGTGACAACTGCGTGCTCTGTCAGATTTGCTTAAAAGTCTGCCCGGTCAAGGCTATGGAGGTTAAGTTTTAATTGGATTATGTTGATCGCTCGTACCGGCGGCAATTCCGCCAGGAAGACTTGACTTATTTTCAGGTAGTGGTGCGCCAGACTGATTTAAGTGTTGGTGTGCGCCGGGACAGGTTTTCTTTGGAATTGACGCGCTGGGTGGAGGAAATAGTGCGGGAACAGAGGATTCTTCTGGAAAATTATATCGAGTCGGACCCTGTTTTCCTTCAAGCGATGGAACCGCACGCGATCAGACCAGATGCGCCACCCATCGCGGCAGACATGGCTGATGCGGCCCGTATCGCAGGTGTGGGGCCGATGGCTGCCGTGGCCGGCGCTTTTGCTCAATACGTGGGCCGGGCGCTTGTCAGGCGCTCGAAGGATGTTATTGTGGAAAATGGCGGCGATATTTTTCTGCGCAGCACCCGGCAGCGCAGGATCGGGGTGTTTGCCGGCAGTTCCGCCTTGTCCAATCGAATTGCGCTGGAAATCATGCCGGAAGACACCCCCGTAGGAATTTGCACTTCTTCCGGCACAGTCGGCCCATCATTAAGCCTGGGTAAAGCCGATGCCGCCGTGATCCTGTCTCCATCCGCCATCCTGGCCGACGCGGTAGCCACCACAGTGGGCAATCTTGTCCAAAGCAAGGAGGATATACAAGCGGCAGTAGAGTTCGCCGTGGGAATTGACGGGATCACCGGAGCGTTAATAATAAAAGACGACCACCTGGCTGCCTGCGGCAGATTGAAGCTTGTCCCGCTGACCGTTTGACGGCTCATAAATGCCCCGGCACTTAAATGATTTTATTTAAATCTAGCGCTTCGTAAATATAATTTTCCCCGCAAAAATGGCAATGTACTTCCACCTTTCCTTGTTCCCGCAAGAGTTTTTCAATCTCTTCTTTCCCCATAGCCGCTAAGATATCCCCTACTTTTTCCCGTGAGCACTTACAGGCAAAGCGTACCGGATTCTTCTCCAGGTATTGGACATGCAAACCTTTTACGGCCTTGGCGACGATTTCTTCGGGAGTCATTCCGAGGTTAACCAGGCTGCTGACGGGGGGCATCTCAAGCAGGCACTTTTCCAGGTGGGACAAGATTTTTTCACTCGCACCGGGGAAAAGCTGGATAATCAGGCCTCCTGAAGCCCTCACGCTTGCGTCGGGTCCTACGAGCACGCCCAGGGATACCGCTGACGGAGTCTGTTCCGAGGTTAGAAGATACTGTGCCACATCCTCGCCAATCTCGCCCGACACCAGCTCAACGCTTCCAGTGAAGGGTTCTCTCAAGCCGAGGTCCTTGGTGACATGAAGAAAACCTTTTCCTACGGCGGCCCCCACCGGCAGTTTTCCTGCCCGGGCGGCGGGCAGGTCTATATGGGGTTCCTGAACATATCCCCGCACTTCACCCGCAGCGTTTGCTGTGACAAGAATCGCCCCAAGAGGCCCATCGCCCAGAATACGCAAGGTAAGAATATCATCACCCTTCAGGTTGGCGCCGAGCAGCAGCCCGGCGGTAAGCCCGCGCCCGAGAGCCGCGCTGGCAACAGGCCAGGTGTCGTGTCTGTGCCTGGCTTCTTCCACAAGGCAAGTAGTGACGGCTGCAAAGACACGAAACTGCTCGTCCTCGCCTATTCCTCGCACGAGATAATCTTTCATTTAAATGGTTAAACCCCTTTGCATTATTAATTCCGTTACTATTATAACATCACCGTGTGTTTTTTACCGAAACAGTCGATTCAGTCTTGCAACAGCGAGTAGCTGGTAAAAAAAATAGATCTTTACAAATAAGGTTATTGCTACAGAGGTCACTGATGAGGAATCGTTGCCTGTAGTCGCACAATATGCCGATGTGCTGCAAATAGAGGGCTATGTTAAAAACTGCGGTTAAAATAATTAGCCGCTATTCAGCGGCTTTGTTTTTCAAGGATTCTCTTTTTGTTTTTTTACCACAGTTGCCTTTTGGGGTTATTATTGAAACATTGCCTTCAGGATCGGTTGTTTTATTTTTCGCCGGTACTGTTCGCCGTTTAGCCAATTTAGTTACCCTCCAATCCATGATTTTTTAATTCTGTTATTTGTCTCTTTCTGCAATGGTGCGTAGCGAGTTGGCAATATCTTTCATGTAGAAGATAAAGGGAATTGTCATTAATAAAGACGTTATTGTCATCATTTTTATATCTGATGTTGTTGAAGACATCTCTTTTCGAAACATTAACTACCACCTCCTTTTATATATTTTTATCAATTTTTTGAAAACAAAACGGTAAATATCCTGGTATTGCATCCAGATCATCCCGTATCACTATCAAAGTGGTGCGGGATTGCTGTTTATATAATTAATTTTGGCCTATCGCGGGGGCAAGAATTTTTAATTTACTTTTGACGCAGTCCTTAAAGGGAGGAAAATTATGTATTATTATAGAAGTAATTGTTGGAAAAGGCTTTACCAGGTTTTATTACCAGGCAAGGAGTGAGAATAAAATATTGGATAAAAATATAGAAAAGTACTTGGGGATATGGAATGTTGACAAAGCCTTTGCGGCATATAAACCGCAGGCTGAATTGCGTGAGCCTGAATCAGGGGCTTGGGAAGAGGAGCTGAATGAAGCGCCGGTCGTGCGGCTGGTAAATTCAATTTTCCTTCAGGCAATTGAACAGAATGCCAGCGATATACACATCGAGCCTCAAGAAGGTCGCGCCAGGGTTAGGTACCGGATTGACGGCATGCTTAGGGAGATCATGACAATTCCTCAAAAAACACGTTCTGCTGTAATCTCAAGAGTTAAAATCATGTCCGATATAGATATAGCCGAAAAACGGATTCCACAAGACGGTAGATTTCAGTTGAAATTCAATTCACGTGAAATTGACTTCAGAGTCTCCACCATGCCGACCGTTCACGGGGAAAAGGTTGTTGCCAGGCTCCTGGATAAAGGAAATATAAAATCATTCAAAATCGAGCGGATTGGATTAGGGCCTGAGAACCTGACGAAGTTAACAAACGCCCTGAGAAGGTCTAACGGTATGTTATTGATCACAGGACCAACAGGAAGTGGAAAAACCACTACCCTTTATGCGGCGCTTAATGAGATCAACAAAGTGGACAAAAATATTATTACCGTGGAAGATCCTGTTGAATACATGCTGGATGGAATAAACCAGACACAGGTTAACACCAGGGCCGGTATGACCTTCGCGGCCGGTTTGCGGGCGATCTTGCGGCAGGACCCGGACGTAATTATGGTCGGGGAGATCCGGGATAGCGAGACTGCTAAAATTGCCGTTAGGGCGGCAATGACCGGGCACCTGGTGCTGTCAACCATCCATACTAACAACGCCGCAGGGGCAATTATCCGCCTTGTCGACATGGGTATTGAACCGTTTCTCGTAGCATCGTCGGTGCTTGCGGCAACAGCGCAACGCCTGGTCAGGTTAATCTGCCCAAAGTGCCGCCTGGCGTCTGTCTTAGGTCCAGACGCACCTGAGCGCGCATTCATCGGGGTGGGGCCGGAGCAACCAGTTACACTATATAAAGGCATGGGCTGCGATGAGTGCGGTAATGTCGGCTACCGTGGCCGCATAGCTATTCATGAGGTTTTGCCTATGTCAAACGCGCTGCGTGCGCTGGTTATAAAAAATGCGTCGGCAGATGAAATAGAGCGTAAAGCTTTGGCGGAAAAAATGATTAGTCTGAAAACGGATGGTATCCGGAAAGTTTTAGACGGATTGACGACAATTGAGGAAGTTATGCGAGTTGCTTATAACGATGAAGCCTGATATCCATATATGCCTCATTAGTAGAAAAATGTAGCAATAGGTAAAATAACTGAAAAATTTTCCTAAGAATGAAGGAATTACTACCATTATAAAGAATTGATTGAGTTAGATAAATAGTTTTATAAAAATTTCCATAAAATTTTTTGAAAATAGTGGTGGGTAAATGCTTCTTAAATACGTTTGCAAGGCCCGCAGCAAGCGAGGCCGGCTGGCTAGCGGGAAGTTAGAGGCGAAAGACCGTCGTGAGGCGATAGACCTGATGGGGAAGCGCGGGCTTTTCATGGGGGAAAGAGGGAAAGTATCCGGCGGAAGGTATATTAATCCGGTCGTTTTTTTCGCGAAAAAGGTTGGTGCAAGGGAACTGGTTCTTATGTGTCACCAGTTGGCCACCATGATTCAAGTTGGCATCCCGTTGCTTCAATGTCTAAATATATTGATCCAGCAAAGTGACGATGTGGTTCTCAAAAATACATTAAAGAGAGTAACGGAGAGTCTTGAGGAAGGTATGTCACTGGCGGATTCACTCAGTTCTCACCCAAAAGTATTTTCTCCATTTTTTATTAGTATGGTGAAATCAGGGGAAGTTAGCGGGACGCTTGATGAAGTGTTGAACAGACTTGCCGTAAACGCGCAAAAGGAGTATGAGCTTTTGGCAAAAATAAAATCGGCTATGATGTATCCGGCGGTTGTTGCGGCAGTGGCTGTGTTATCAGTTGTTATAATGTTAACGTACGTAATCCCGAAATTTGTTTTCTTATTGAACAGCATGATGGCTCCCATTCCGTTTGCCACCAGGTTGATCGTCCGGCTCGGAAGTTTTTTTCATGACTATTGGTATTTAACCGCACTTTTATTCGCGGTGGCGGCAGTAAGCTGTAAATGGGCGATCATGACCGAACGCGGCAAGATAGTTCAAGACAAAATAATTATTAGCATTCCAGTAATTGGGCCTTTAATCCGGAAGGTGATTGTCTCCCGCTTTTGCCGGTCGTTTAGCGCGCTTTTGAAAAGCGGCGTTCCTGTTTTGCAGTCACTTGACGTGGTTAAGAATATCACGGGAAATTATGTTTTTATTAAAAGCATTAAAGAGGCGGAGAGCAGCATTAAAAAAGGCGACGGAATTTCTTTGCCGTTGCATAAAAGCGGGATTTTTCCCCCGATGGTAACCAGGATGATCGCCATTGGCGAGGAAACAGGAGCTATTGACACTCTGCTGGAGAAGGCTGCCGACTTTTACGAAAGAGAAGTTGAAGAACTGGTTGCGCGCTTGTCTTCGTTGATCGAACCGGTTTTAATCATTGTAGTGGGTGGAATGATTGCCTTCATCATTCTGTCAATGATGCTGCCTATGTTCAGCATCATGAACTATATTGATTAGGCAAGTTTCATGCGATTGATTATGTATGCCTCCAAGGAATCTAGCTTTGTCAGGAGGGGAAAGGATGTTGGTTGCTAGAGCGCTAAGAAACGAAAGTGGTTTCACTCTAATGGAACTAATGGTGGTGATTGTTATTATCGGCGTGTTGGCCGCTATTGCCGTTCCTTCAATGGTCAAGCAGGTTGATAAAGCCAAGGTAAAAAGAGCCATGGTGGAATTGAAAGCGATGAAAACGGCAATTGACGTTTATCGAGCGGAAAAAGGTGTGTATCCGACTACTTCGCAGATTAATGACGTGCTTGAGGATTACGGCATCAACTTTGGGTCGGCATCATACAAAGACCCGTGGGAAAAACCTTACGTATACTTGACAAATGACACTGAGCCCTCCGTTTATAAGCTTTTCTCCTACGGGCCGGACGGCCTTTCTTCCGGCGGCGACAACATTGTGGCGACCAGTGATGCTAACCCGGCTGAAAATACTTCAGATGCTGAGGCCGATCCCTTGGATGATTTGATAAATTCGGGTGGAAGCGCGCCATGATGCGATTCATGTCATTTATTGAGGTAAGCGGGAGGGTTGTTTCACAACCTTTTTATGAGAGATGAAGCGAAGTCTAAAGAATAAGAGCCTGGTTAATCATTCTGGTTTTTCGTTAATTGAGGTAATGATTGCGGTTGCCATTAGTGGTATGATCGTTGCGCTTGTCATACCTGATTTTAATAGATTAATCGGGCGATACAGCTTGGAATGCGCGGCCAGGGAACTGGTCTCGGACATGCGCGCAGTTCAACAAAATAAGATGAGAGACGAAAACTGCAGTTTTTACATCCAGTTTGACAACGTTATGGACAGCTATTATCTAATCAATGCTGAAAGCGGACCAAAGGCATATAAAACAACCAAGCTTCCTGCCGGTGTGGATCTCTATTATGCAGCTTTTGGCCCAAATAGTGAGCTCCGTCTTTTTTTTAACACCAAAGGAAATCCCGTCAATGGTATTGGCGGTCATGCCACCCTTAAAGACCGGGCGACCGGGGATTCCCTATATGTCATTATTGACTCTGTCGGCAGGGTGCGGGTTAGCAGAAACCATCCGTAGCAAGCATCGTTTTTGGTCGGGGTGATGGGTTGAGATATATTATACAAGATGAGCGAGGATTTACATTAGTAGAAGTACTGGTGGCGTTGGTTATTCTGTCGGTGTCGCTGGCGGCAATGATGGACGGCTTCGTTACCGCCTGCCGCGGTAACGCTGATATATACCGTTATAATACTGCTTTGTCGCTGGCTCAAAGTAAAATGGAAGAAATAAAAAACAGCCCTTTTATTCTGGTGAAGGATATCGCCCTGGTTGATTTTGCCGGGGAAAGTGACTATGCCGGATTTGCCGGTTTTCGGTACTCGGTGGCTGTGGCGGATAACGATTTGATAAGTAAAACGGTCATTGTCACGGTTTCTTATAATGACGCAGGCATCTCGGAAGAAGTGGCTTTAACCGGCGAGATTGCGAGGAGGTGAAAACGTGGGCCACTTTAAAAACGAGCGTGGTTTCACCCTGGTCGAATTAATGCTTTCAACTCTCCTGTTGAGTATACTCTCCTTGGCGTTATGGGATATTTTCAGCCAGTGCTCGATGTTTTGGAAGCGGGCCGGTGACAAGGTGGATTTGTATGACGGCCTGCGCATATCGCTTGGCAGGATGTGTAGAGAAATAAGATACGCGGGAAGCATATCAACCTCCAGCGACGTCGGCAGTTTCACTTTTGTCAACGCTGATGGAAATACCGTTCGCTATTATTGTAATTTAAATGAATTGCTGCGCAGGGAAAAAGGTGTGTCAAGTCCGGTGGCGAGTGATATTGTGAGTGTCAGTTTTGTTTACACCACCAAAGCGGGGTTGGTTATTGACCAGTCCAATATTGCCGGGCAAAAGCTATTACCCAATTGGACTGACTCCGTCGAGCTTCTGACAATATCATTAGCAGCGAAAAAAGAAGACGTAGGTCCGTTTGTGCTCACTCAAAAAGTGCGATTGAGGGCTTTGCCGTGAAAAGTGTCGATAATGAATCCGGCCAGGCGCTCATTTTGGTTGTGATGATGACGTTGCTGATTCTGTTAATTGGTTTTTCGACGCTTACCTTAGTCAGTGAGTGCCGCAAAGCATCCTTAGCGGAAAGAACAATGGTGCAGGCTTATTATATTGCGGACGCCGGGGTGGAGCGCGCGCTTGCCAAGGTCAAGTCGGACAGTGGCTGGCTGTGGGATGACGTTCATTTTGATTCTAATAAGGAAGTTGAATTTATCATCAACCAAAACTACGCCGGTGGCGTAATCACTGAGGTAAAAGTTAAAGAGGAAGGCATTTATCCCGCAGTTCCATTATCAAGGGAAGATGTCGCATATACAAATATTTTAATAACTTCGGTAGGTGCTTATGAAGGTAGTAAAAAAACACTTGAAGTGAGGGCAAGAGTAGACGCGCCGTTGCATTTCTCCAGGGGTGTGTGGGTCAATTCGCCGGAGTCGGATTTTGGCGGCGGAGTGGTGATTTCTCATGTCACATCATCCGGTGATCTGATATTCCGGCGCAACGGCATATTCAGCGGAGAGATAACCGCGGGCGGGACCGTTACGGTTTTAGAAAGCGTGACAGTTGCAGCGGATGAAGTTAAAGCGGCAAAAAGCATTATCCTGGAAAGCGGCGCGCAGGTAAACGGCGGAGTCAGACAAGCAGGCGCCAGTCCTTTTCAAGTGGCTTTAGCCGGCAGGGCCTCGATTAGCGGAGATATTTATTATAACGGGGTTCTTTTTAATGATAGCGGTAATGTCATGGAGGCTTCCAAGCTGCATCAGGGCGGCGCCGGTGTTATAACGGTGCCGCCTTTTCCGGTTCTGGATTTGTCAATGTACGAAAAAAACCATGATTTGAAATATACGGGCGACAAAGCTTTTACCGGCAGCTTTGAAATAAGCGGGATTACTTATGTCACGGGCGATGTGACGATATCGGGGAATTATAACGGAGTTGGCGCAATCGTCGCCGGAGGAGATGTATATATTTCAAGCGACTTAAAAAGAAATCATGATAATCCGGCCAGCAGCCTGGCGATTTTGTGCTTCGGCGACAGAGGTATAACAATCGCCGACGGCAAAGAGGTCTGGGCGTTGTTGTACACGCCCTCCGGGGGAGCGTCGGGCGCGGGAATGCTCAATGTCGGGGGCGCCGCGACAGTGCATGGCAGTCTCATCTGCGATAAAATCATGATCAGCCCTGCAGCCAATACCCTGGTTCAATATGAGAGTTCTTTATCTAACCATCAGCCGGAATGGATCACAACTAAGATAAGCATTACTTCCTGGCATGAAAATTACCCGGTCTTTTAGATGGATTATTTATTTTTTTGCCGATTATTAATGTTAAAAGGGTTTTTGCCATTAACGGGGAATAATTTAAAAAACAACTAGTCAATTATAAAAATTTGACATTAGTTGTCAGGAAGTTGTAAGTAATAGCCAAGAACAGACTATAACAAGATACAGACTATAATATGGAGGCTGTAAATTAGCATGAATATGTTTTCCTGGATGTTGGTGGGGCACATGATCGGCGATTTTCTGCTTCAAA
Source organism: Pelotomaculum terephthalicicum JT (assembly GCF_022410535.1). Lineage (GTDB taxonomy): Bacteria > Bacillota > Desulfotomaculia > Desulfotomaculales > Pelotomaculaceae > Pelotomaculum_D > Pelotomaculum_D terephthalicicum. The sequence goes on along the minus strand of NZ_JAKNBL010000010.1, from coordinate 79,343 downwards.
CAGGTTGGATGGCTAAAAAAACCAGCAACGCAACTTCGCTGTTAACCCATTGTTTGGTTTACACTATGACCATCTATATTGTTGCCTTGCCGGCGGGTGGTCTGAGTGCTCGGGCTCTTATCGTTATCTTTGTCAGCCACCTTGTTCTGGATCAGAGAAAGTTTGTGCTCTTTTGGGTTCGCCGGGTAAACAATGCTGATAGTCTGCCGTGGATGAGCATTGTAATTGATCAGAGTTTCCACCTGCTGGTACTGGGATTAACAGCGCAGTACCTAGTTAAATAACGGTCGTCAAAAATTTGCGCGCCCGCGTTAATATAACAAAATTATTATGGACAGGGTAGTGAAAATATGATAAAGTTTTTAGCGAAGTGAGACATGAGTTAGAAGACCTGCTTAAGTGCGGACTAACAACCTGCCACGAAAGAGGGGTGGTTAAGATAAGTAAAGATAGGGCCGCGAAGGTCTTTTTTCCCTCATGAAAGAGACCGTCGTGGTTTTTGTTTTTTGTTTTCATGTTAGAAAAAGTACATATCAATATGAAAGGGGAGTGTGGGGATGCTCAGTACGACAGGCATCATAGTATTCATTTTGCTTCTAGCTGTAGCGGGCTACTTCTGTGTGATGGGGTTAGCCAAGCTTTATAACAGAGTGAGGATAGGCCGTCCAATCGACCGCTCCGATCGTCTTATGGAGCGTATAATGGGGTTTTTCGGCCGACAGGATTGTCAGCGCAAGATTGCCAGGGAGCCGGCTGCGGCCCTGATGCACCTTCCTATTTTATACGGAGTGATTTTATTTATCCTCGGCGCGGTTCATCTCGCCTTGGAAAAACTAATAGGTCTGGTTATATTTGGGTCACCGTACTTTTATTTAATTACTGAAATTGGCGGTATTCTGCTTTTATTCGGGATGTTGTACTCAGCCTGGCGGCGCTATGTGCAGAAAATTCCCCGCCTGGACACGGGAACATGGGAAGAAGAAAGATTTATTGTCTTCCTTATTTCAGATCTCTGTTTGATTGTGGTAGCGTTCTTCCTTTCCTACGGGTTTAAACTGATCGCTTCCCCCGAGTATTTTGACCAGTGGCGGCTTTCGATGGCCCCGGCAAGCCTTCTGGTGGCCTCATTGTTTAACGGTGTGGAGCCTGCCATGGCCGGCAAGCTCGAATTGGTCTTCTGGTGGGTGCACATTTTGGCTGCTTTTACCCTGATCGGTATTCCGCGTTACTCTCCATTGCTTCACCCTGCGGCCGCGCCGCTTAATATTATTTTCAGGTATATGGACAGCAAGATCGAGCCGATGGAGAAGATTGACTTTGAAGATGAAGAGAGAGAAACTTTTGGCGTAAATAAGCTGTCGGATTTTACCTGGAAGGATCTGCTGGATTGTTATGCCTGCGCCGAATGCGGCCGCTGTCAGGATAACTGCCCGGCTTATTTGACCGACAAGCCGCTTTCTCCGAAAAAACTGCTGGCTCATATCAAAGAGCACCTGGAAGAGATCGTCCCCGGCGAACCGCGGATCAAGATGGTTGACGGCCACATGGTGTTTGATCAGCAGGAGCAAAAGTCGGAAGATGCCGAGGATGCCAAAAAACTGCTTGGCGAAGTGATCGACGAACATGCAATCTGGGCCTGCACTACTTGCCGGGCCTGCCGTGAACAATGTCCCAACATGAACGAGCATGCCAACAAAATCATGCAGCTTAGGCGGGCGTATGTTTTGGACGAGAGCGACTTTCCTGCCGAGGCCCAGTTGACTTTTACCAATATGGAGCGGAACTCGAACCCGTGGGGGATTGGTTGGGCTGACCGCGCTAACTGGGCTGCCGACTTGGATGTTAAGATCCTTGGTGAAGCCGAGGACGCGGAGAGTGTGGAGTATCTCTTTTACGTTGGCTGCGCCGGATCCTTCGACGACAGAATCAAGAAAGTATCGACTGCCCTGGTTAAGGTTTTAAAGGAAGCGGGAGTAAGTTTCGGCATTCTGGGCACAGAAGAAAAGTGCTGTGGCGACTCGGCACGGCGGCTGGGTAACGAGTACCTGTTCCAGAGTATGGCCGAGGAGAATATCGAAACCTTTAAGGGCTACGGGGTAAAGAAAATTATTACCGCCTGTCCGCACTGTTTTACGGTGATGAAAACCGACTACAAACAGATGGGCGCTGACTTTGAGATAATACACCATACCCAGTTGATTGATCAATTAATCAAAGCCGGTAAGATTAAGCCGGGCGCGCTGGGAGAACAATTAAAGGCGACCTACCATGATTCCTGTTATCTTGGGCGCTATAATGAAGAATACGACGCTCCCAGGAATATTATTGCCGCGGTAAAAGGTGTTTCCCTGGTGGAAATGACCCGGTCAAAACAAAAAGGCTTCTGTTGCGGCGCGGGCGGCGGGCGCATGTGGCTTGAAGAAGATATCGGCAAGCGGATCAACATAGCGCGTACAGAACAGGCTCTGGAACTGGATCCACAGGCTATTATCTGCAACTGCCCGTTTTGCCTGACCATGCTCGAAGACGGCTTGAAGGATAAGGAAGCCACTGATCGAGTTAAAGTATATGATGTTGCCGAACTAGTTGCGCGGATTTCTTCTTAGCGAGTCAATGAATATTGATTAACAAATAACGGGAGCCGGAAGTCAGAGACTAGATGCCGGAATAAGTGAAAGGTTCTTTCCGTATTCCCTTCTTGTTTCTGTTAATCCGGCTTCATTATTTTTGTCAGCCAAGCGCAAGATTACATTTCACCATACTTATTCCCGGGGCTTATTGTGGAACCTAAACGGTTATGTTATAGTAATAAGTCGGGAGTCGGAATGAGAGAACGGCTTGTCGTCTCGGATTATTCCGAATTCCGGCTCCTGAATTTTGAATACCTGAATAGTAGCATGTTATACACTATTCTGTTTTGAAAGGGAGTGTTCGGTGTGCTGGAAATGAAGAACCTGTCCTTGACACTTGAAGGTGATAAAGGTCCTGTGGAGATCCTTAAGGATATCAATATTGTTTTCAAAGACCGCTTGCTATATGTTTTTACCGGACCCAACGGAGGAGGGAAGTCATCCCTGGCCAAAGTAATCATGGGTATTTATAAACCAACAGCCGGTAAGATCCTGTTTAACGGTAAGGATATAACCGGGCTGGGAGTGACCGAGCGGGCTAGATTGGGTATAGGTTACGCGTTCCAGCAACCTCCCCGCTTTAAAGGCTTGACGGTTGGGGAACTGTTACAACTCGCGCTAGGAAAAGATAAAGCAATGAAAGAGTGCAGTCTGCTTTATGACGTGGGTCTTTGCCCGCAAGACTACCTGGAACGAGAGGTGGACATCAGTCTTTCCGGTGGTGAGCTTAAACGGATCGAAATTGCCAGCCTGCTGGCTAGAGAACTGAAGCTTGCTGTTTATGACGAGCCGGAAGCAGGTATAGATCTGTGGAGCTTTAGCAGGTTAACTGAAACGTTTCAAAATTACCACAGAATGCACGACACTACAATTGTGCTGATATCGCACCAGGAGAGAATATTAAGTCTCGCTGATGAAATTATCCTGGTGGCTGACGGTATGATCAAAGAACAAGGAAGTAGAGACGTTGTTTGGCCTTTGATTATGGAGGATGCCTGTTGTAACTGCCGTGACGCATGCAGCGAAGGGAATGAGGAAATTGTTCAATGCCATAGATAAGCATATGTTGCAGACTGTTGCAGGAATGCACGATATTCCCCGGGGAGCTTATAACATTCGTAAGAATGGAGTGGGAATCAGTCGCAATACCACGGCAAATATTGAGATTAAAACGAAAGAAGACAAGCCTGGAATTGATATTATAGTCAAACCGGGAACAAAAGACGAGAGTATCCATATACCGGTGATTTTGACAGCCGAGGGACTGGAGGACTTGGTATATAACACTTTCGATATTGGAGAGGGAGCGGATGTCCTGATTGTTGCCGGCTGCGGCATACATAATCCCGGGGATGCTAGCGCGCGGCACGATGGAATACATAATTTTATCGTTCGTAAGGGTGCGCGTGTTCGTTATGTGGAGAAACACTATGGTGAAGGAAATGGACAGGGCCAAAAAATACTCAATCCGAAGACTATCGTGGAAATGGAAGAATACGCTTATGCGGAGATGGAACTGGTGCAAATCAGTGGTGTTGACAACACAAAACGTGATACAGAGGCTCGTTTGCACAAAAACGCCCACCTGTTTATCACTGAGCGGATGCTTACGGATGGTGTTCAGTTAGCTGAGTCAAGAATACTCGTCGAGTTGGTGGGGCAGGATTCCTCTGTCAGGATCGTTTCCCGTTCGGTGGGCAGAGATAATTCCCGGCAAGTTTTTTACCCCCGCGTGGTTGGGTTAAACCGCTGCCGGGGTCATGTGCAATGTGACTCAATTATTATGCATCAGGCTCAGATTAGTTCCACACCTGAAATTGCTGCGAACCACGCGGAGGCTCAACTAATTCACGAGGCCGCCATCGGGAAGATTGCCGGTGAGCAGTTAATTAAACTTATGTCGATGGGGCTTTCAGAATCAGAAGCAGAAGAAACCATCCTAAAGGGATTTTTAAAATAATTCGTTCATGAACATTAAAGCAACGTCCCAACCCGTCGTGAGTTACTGGGTTTGCAAAATTAGAGCGGCGGGTTGTTTTTATTGGTGGAGTTTTATAGGACAATAGCCCATTTTTACCATTATCGGCCTGTTTTCTGGTTCATTGCTTTTGTTAATGTAATTTTTTGTTATAATAGTAAGGTAAGTTACTAATAATAAGTTACTAATAATATGGAGGTTTGCGATTATGCCGACCAAATTGAAACGGTTGCTATTATTTACAATAGTAGTTGCTTTTTTAGCCGGAATGGTGTTTATGGGCGGCTGTGATTTCCCCGGGAATTTTCTGCCGGCTAAACAGGGTAATCAGGTTGGTGAGCCGGTGAATGCTGATCCACTGCCAGGAACGGCTCCCGACGCTGTTGCTGATGTAGTTTCCAGTACCAGCCAGGCTGTTGTTAAGATTTCCACAAGAATGGTGAATGGTGAAGCTGGCGACCCTCTATTTAACGACCCATTCTTTCGCCAGTTTTTCGGCGTGCCTTATCGGCCCCAGCAGCAGGAAGAAGGCCTCGGCTCGGGGTTTATCATGTCTAAAGACGGTTTTATTTTGACAAATGAACACGTAATTGATGGTGCTAATGATATTGCTGTTACTGTCACCGGCTATGATCAGCCGCTGGCGGCTAATGTTGTCGGATCGGATTATAACCTGGATTTGGCTCTCTTGAAGATAAACGCTGATTCGGATCTGCCCTTTCTAAATATGGGTAATTCCGACCAGGTTAGGGTAGGCAACTGGGTAATCGCTATTGGAAACCCCTATGGATTAGACCATACTGTGACGACCGGGGTGATCAGCGCCAAAGGACGCCCGATTAATGTCGGCGACCGGCAATATGAAAACTTGCTTCAGACAGATGCTTCCATTAATCCGGGAAACAGCGGCGGGCCTTTGCTTAACCTCCGGGGTGAGGTAATTGGGATCAATACGGCCATTAGCGCTCAAGCTCAAGGAATTGGTTTTGCTATTCCCACGAGTACGGTGCAGCGTGTGCTTGAGGAATTGAAAAACAGTGAAAACAGCGCGGGTCCATGGGTTGGCGTTCAAGTGCGACCGGTGGATGAGGAGGCAGCTCGCTATCTTGGGCTGGCTGAGGCGGAAGGGGCTCTAGTGACAGGTGTGATTGCCGGCAGCCCGGCCCAAAAAGCTGGCCTAAAGCAATGGGATGTGATTGTCGAGTTTAACGAGGTCAAGATAAACAATGCGGATGAACTGGTCACGGCGATTAAGGCTACTCAAGTGGGAAATAAAGTGAAGGTTTTATTGGTACGCAATAGGCAGCTAAACTCTGTAAATATTTCAATAGCTGAAAAACCAAGGAACATTAAATAAGAATAGTACTCAGGAGTCAGGAGTCAGAATTAAAGAATTGTTTTATTGTCTCGAGATTTCTGAATTCTGACTCCTGAGTTCTGAATACTATGAGGGAAATGCAGGTTTCGTTTATGGTTGACTGGGACCGGATTTACAGACTGTTAGATGATATTACACCTCTTGCTGTGGACTGCGGCCGTCTTTGTGGATCAGCCTGTTGTTCCGAGTGGGAGCAGGGTGCGGGTATTTACCTTTTGCCCGGGGAAGAAAGCATGTTCAGCGGGTTTGATTAGGGAAAATATAGAGTTGAAGTCACGCCGGATTGATATTATGGAAAAAGATCCATGGAGAAAATTGTTGGGATTAAGTTAACTTAACTCAGTTATTCTTTTTTAAATGATCCTCTCGTTCCACGATTTTACTTTGAGGCGCGCGGGTATCAGGAATGCCGGCGGGCGGGTAACGACGCATCAATTCTTGCCTGGTCATTATTATATATTTGGGCGAGAGTTTTTTTCTGTATGTTTTGGAATTCTTCAAGCCGCCGGGATGAAAAAGGGTCAGCAGCAGATTTTCATACCAGCCTGTAAACATGCGGAAAAGGCCTGGTTTTAACTCATATGCTGTAAAACCAAGGCGCACCGTTCCTCGGTGCAGGAGGGTGATTCCCAATAATACCTTCGCTTTGCCGTACTGCTGATCATCCTGCATAAGTTTGGCCAGTTTAGGCAGACTGCGGCTTATTTCCCGCATGGCGATGATAGCGGTTCGTTCTGTCGAGGAGTTTTCACCAATTAAGCTCAATAAATGGTCGTTGTTGAGATGAATTTCAATATAATAATCTCCTCCTCTCAGCACAGAGCCGTCTTTCATCAGCCACTCCCGCCCGTGGTAACGGCGAAGCGCCAGCCGCCAGATAAACGATTTATTGTTTTCTATGTCTTTAATCCCGCTTAGCCGTCTGATTATCCAATCGATATGGCTCCATAAAAATAAAACTACTCTTTTGATGGTTGATCTGCTGTTTTTACCCGTCATGATCTCTTCCAAAGAAGCCACTCGCAAGCCGCGAAGTGTTATTTCCTCCAAGATTTGAGGCAAGGCGGCAATGACCCGGTCTGGTCCTCCCGGGGCGGCTCCTACGGAGTCGCTGTCATGAAATATCAGGATAACTCCGTCCCGGAGTTTGTTCAACACCCTGCGCGTTATGCTTTCCGGTGTGGCTCGCTTGGTCCAGTCCCAACTCATGTAAGTCCAGAGCACTACTTTTAGACCTCTGCTCCAGTAGTACCAGAGTGAAAACAGGTTATCGAGTCCCCACGTCGGGCGGAAATAAATTGGTTTTTTACCGGTGAGTTCTTCAATGACGCGATTTGTTTCCGCAATTTCGTTGATCGTGGCGCAAGGACCCAACAGCCAGGCAGCTTTGTGCCGGAAACCGTGGTTGCCGATTTCATGCCCGGCCGATACGATCTGTTTTATTAAATCAGGGTAAACTTTGGCCTTGGCGCCGGTAATAAAAAAACTGGCTTTTACTTGATAGCGGTTTAATATCTCCAGTATGCGCGGGGTGTAACGGGGGTCCGGCCCGTCATCAAAAGTAAGGACGACTCTACCTTTCCCTCTTGGGACGCGTGTAATCACATTAACCTGGCCGAAACGGGTCAGAATTGTCGGGACAACAGTATAAATAAGTAGAACTGTAAGTAATATTTTGAAAAAAAACGGTTCCACCAAAAACCCCTCTTGTTTGGCGCCGGAGCCGGAAAACGCTTCACGGTTCCGGTTAAGTCTTGGAGCTTGCCCAGAGTAAAATACGGCTACTTTGTAAATATTCTTTCCACCGGATAAAACAGATAGAAGCAGGACATGATGGCCAATAATGTTGTGCTGATGATGATGGGGGCTTGAATTCCCATATATTTTGCCACAACACCCCCCATTGCCGGACCGATGGCCACACCCATGCCTTCGATGGTGGAAAAGACGCCCCAGCCGGTAGCCTGTCTGTCTGGCGGGACCGCTTTAGACAGTAGGTTGTTCCAGGCGGGTAGAACCGCGGCATATGAAAATCCGATCAGGGCGGCCAGCAGGTATGCGTTAAAGGCATCCCTGACAACAGAAAACGCTGCCAGGGATAGCGCGCTGATGCCAAAACCGGCGCTTAAAATAAATTTAAGATTTACCCGGTCGGCCAAACGGCCCATCGGCAAGAATGACAGGGCTGCCGCCGCTCCGCCAATTAACAAAAGAATACCGTACTGGCTGGGTTCCAGTCCAATTTTATTTTGCGCGTACAGGGGAAGTAAGGGTAATAGCAACCCCCCTGTCAAGGTTTGGAGAAACATACCCGGCAAGAGAATCTTTTTAATTGCTTTATTCTGGAGCATTTTTAATAATTCTTTTTTAATAGAGTAGCCCTGACCGCTGCCGGTTTTGCTCTCCGCTCCCGGCAATAGTGTTGCAGATACAGCCAAAGCAAAGCCCCAAAGGAAAATCAACAACCAGAAAGCGATATTATAGTCCCGGGCAATAAAAAAGTTTATTACAACCGGGCCCCCACCGCCACCAACCAGCCAGATTGCGAAAATAATACCCATCCGGGTTGCCCGTTCTTTAAGCTGAACCGGCGCCACTTTACTGATCACGGCAAGCCATACAGGCGAGATACCCAATCCCAAGACAGCTGACCCGGCAAGCAGGAGAATGGCGGAAGGGTGAATTTTCATCAGCACCAAAGCTGCCAGTCCGACTAGCAGCCCGATTAGCATCGTTAAATGTCCCCGGCGGTCCAACTGCCAGCCGGCCGCACCCTTTGAAAGGGTTTCCGCCAGGTAGTGCGCGGATACGGCAAGGCCGGCCGCGGCTACTGAAATACCTAAATAATTAACCGCGTAAAGCGGGAGGAATGTAAGAAAGAATGCGCCCCGTGTAAATTCAATCAAGAGAAGCACCAGTAAGAGGCAATATTCTTTTGGGGAAAGAGAAATATTTTTTAAAACGCGCAAGAAATTACTCCTTTATAGAAAATACTAATAAAAATACAATCTTTTCTATTATACACTATAGGCGAATTATGAACAATTACTGTACAAAAGCTGTCAAACATAATAATCATGAAAAAGGGATTGATTGTTGAAGAGGTTGAATGTATAATCGATTTGCGAACGGTTCTAATTATCATATTGGCAATAATGATTATCATTATTGGAGGGGATGCTATTGACCCTGGACAATGTTAGAAAAGGCCAGTTAATTAGAATATCCAATATTCCTGATGAAGAGACCCGCATCAAAGCTATTCGTTTTGGCATTTCGGAGGGAGAAGTTGTCACCTGCCTTGAAGTGGTGCCGGCGGGTCCGGTGGTGGTATCTAAGAATAAACAGGAAATTGCTATCGGCCGGAGTTTGGCCAGCGCTATTTTGGTTGAGCCATGCTAATAGTTGAACAGACTAATTCATTATGACATTACTGTCGGGGGTGAGGAGGTATTGGCGGGCAGCGGGTTAAAAGCCGGCAACATGGTGAAAGGAAAAAAGATTGTTTTGGCCGGCAACCCGAATGTTGGCAAGTCAGCTCTCTTTAACATCCTCACCGGTCTATATGTGGATGTGTCGAATTATTCCGGGACCACTCTCGATATGGCCTGCGGCAGGTACAACGGCGACGTGATAATCGAAGCGCCGGGCGTTTATGGTTTATCCTCCATAAATGATGAGGAAAAGATCACCCGGGATATTATCCTGGCGGCGGACATCGTGGTAAACGTTATCAACTCGCTCCACCTGGACCGGGATTTATTTTTTACCCTGCAGATTATCGATATGGGCATTCCAATGGTTATTGCCTTGAACATGACGGATGAAGCCGTGCAGAGAGGACTTGGAATTAATATCCGTCTTCTTGAGGAATTGCTGGGAGTGCCTGTTGTATCTATTGCCGCTGTGCGTGGCATTGGCATTGACGAGTTAAAAAAAAAGATTTACACAGCCCGGCCGGGCCATGCTCATTTTCAGCCGATAGAAAAAATAAATAAAATGCTTCATAGAATGAACAGGAGAGAAGCACTGCTTGTCATTGAGGGGGACACTGAGCTCAGCGAGTGTTACGGAGTTAAACCCGGAACCGACCGAGAGGCTATTTACCGCGCCCGGCGGGAAAGGGTTAACCAGATTGTGGCGCAGGTAGTCAGAGAGATTAACAAAGATGCGGGCATTGCCGCCAGGTTGGGGAATTGGATGCTCCTTCCCGTAACCGGTTTTCCGCTTTTGGCCTTGACATTATGGGCTGTTTACAAACTGGTGGGAGTTTTCCTGGCCCAATCTGTGGTCGATTTCACCGGGGACGTAATGAACGGGTATTATGAGCCGGCGGTCAGGTCATTGCTGAGCGGTATTATGTCACCTGAGGGTGTTTTATATACAATTCTCGCCGGACAATACGGGGTGCTGACTTTAACTGTCACCTATCTAATTGGTCTATTGTTTCCGTTAGTGCTAGGAATTTTTTTTGTTCTTTCTATCTTGGAAGATTCGGGATACATGCCCCGCATTGCCACTTTGTTGGACCGCGCTTTGACCGGCATCGGCCTGAATGGACAGGCCGTGATCCCTCTGTTGCTGGGTTTCGGATGCGTAACTATGGCTTGTATAACAACAAGAATTCTTGGGTCCGACCGTGAACGCAGGATAGCCGTATTTTTACTGGCGCTTGGTATTCCCTGCTCGGCGCAGATAGCGATAATCACAGCTGTGCTTGCCGGTTCAGGCGCTTTATATATGCTTCTATACGTGCTTTTTATGCTGGGCATAGTATTGTGTGCCGGCACGTTGCTGAAGCGTTTTCTGCCCGGCAGGCCATTCCCTTTGTTGATTGAATTGCCGCCATTGCGTTTGCCGGGAGTGCAGAACGTTTGCCAAAAGGCATGGGGCAGATCATATCAGTTTATAAAAGAAGCTTTTCCCATTTTTGCCATGGGAACACTTTTATTGGGGATTTTTGATGCATATGGTTTTTTGCATGAATTGCAACGACTCCTGGCGCCAATAACCGTAAGCTGGTTACACCTGCCTGAAGATGTGGCGGATATCTTTATTATGGGTTTTATCAGAAAAGAATTTGGAGCGGCAGCCGTCTTGAACCTGCAGATGCTCCCTCTGCAAAAGTTTATTGTCATGCTTACTCTGTCGCTAACCGTGCCTTGTATAGCCTCAGCAATGGTAATTTTCAAGGAGCGTGGCTGGCGAGAGGGGTTGCTGATATGGGCCGTTGTTTTTATCCTGGCTTTTCTTATTGGCGGATTAGCGACGCGCCTGCTGGAAATCTGGTTGGCCTAAAATTTCTTCGCTTATTATAATTGACGTAATCTGCGCGATTGGTGGAGAGAGAAGTTAACTATATGCTATAATATAGCATTAGTTGTGCCATTATAAAGAGCTGGATTTATAATTTATTAACATAAACTTATTTAATAGATTACTTCTCAGGTGGATATAATGCATAAAAAAACTAGTCTATTGGCCTTTTTGACGATATTATTGATTATCTTTGCCGCTGATTCCGCGCTTGCCTCCACCAGTCCTGTTATTGTGGGTGGCGCGGCAATAATTATCGACAGCAATAACGGCCAGGTGCTATATGAGAAAAATTCGCACCAGCGCATGTATCCGGCCAGCACAACCAAGACTCTAACCGCGATAATAGCCTTGGAAAACAGCAAGCTGAGTGATCAGGTGAAAATATCAAGTGACGCGTGCAACATAGAAGGTTCGGCCATTGGTTTGCAAGAGGGCGAGAGCGTTTCCATGGAAGACTTGCTGTATGCGTTGATGTTGAATTCAGGGAATGATACGGCAATTGCCATTGCTCAATATATCGGTGGTTCAGTGAGCGGTTTTGTTGAAATGATGAATAAAAAAGCAGGGGAAATCGGCGCTTTGGACAGCCACTTTAATAATCCCCACGGGTTGCCTGACCTCAATCATTACAGCAGCGCTTATGACCTGGCTATTATCGGTCGTTATGCGATGAAGAATCCGGAATTCCGAAAAATTGTCTCGACCAAAACCCGGAATATCCATCGGGAAAATCCTGAAGCGCAGACATATCTTTTAAATCGCAACAACATGTTGTGGAATTATGAAGGTGCTATCGGTATTAAGACCGGTTATACAGACGCGGCCGGACAATGCCTGGTAACGGCCGCCAACAGGCAAAACCGGGAATTGATTACAGTGGTGTTGAATAGCGTCGGAACCAGTATCTGGGATGATACCAGAGTCCTCTTGGACTATGGTTTTGCTGAATTTAACTCGGTTTCAGTTATAAATGCGGCACAATACATCACGGACGCGCGGGTAAAATACGGAGCGCCAAACTCGGTGAATGTTTTTACCGACCAGTCGCTTAGTTATAATTTCCCAAAGGATAAACCAGTTGTAATTAGGCAAGAAGCAAGATTAATAGAGCAAATATCAGCGCCTATTAAGTCAGGCGATAAACTTGGTGAGCTGGTTTTTTTCTCCGGCGAGCGGGAAATCGGGCGTGTGGACCTGGTGAGTCGGCAGGATGTGGAGAAAAAGCGGTCTGCTTATTGGTGGCCGTGGCTTTCACTGATACTGTTAGTATTATTGTTGCGCTCAATAAACAAATTTAGATACAAATACCGGCGCCGTGATTTTGTCAATATGAGAAGACGCAAGTATTACTAAAAAAGGACTTGGGAGATTGCGTCAAACTAGGTTATGCATACCTGCAACAATGTCTTTTATTGACGGACGCGCGTGGATTGCTTATACTACAAGAAAAGCGTTACTGGCGGTGGTTTGATGAATGAGAAGGTTATTTCAGATATCGGGGAAAAGTTGAGAGAAAAGGAATGTAAGTTTACGTCACGGCGGGAGCACATACTAAAAGTCCTTTTAGAAAATAAAGGCAATCACCTTTGCGCCGAGGATATCTATAATCTGGTTAAGCAAAAAGCGCCGGATGTGGGAATCGCCACGGTATACCGTACATTGGAACTATTTCAGGAATTTGATATTATTAACAGCATGGATTTTGGGGATGGGCGCAGACGTTACGAGTTTGGCGGAGTGGAAGGTGTGAATCACCACCATCACCATCTCATATGCACCAAATGCGGCGCAATTATTGAAGTAAACGAGGACTTGCTGGAGGAGTTGGAAAACAGGGTCAGTAAACAGTATGATTTTAACGTAACCAACCACCAGTTAAAAATTTTTGGTATTTGCAAAAAATGTATCTGACTCATGCCACACAACGAGGTGGTATATTTTTTTAATGCAGAATCGTTTTATCATTAAGTAAGGAAGGACTTAACAAGTGCCGGTAGACTATCATCTGCATACGAAAATGTGCGGCCATGCCACGGGTGAGATTGAAGAATACTTTGCGTCTGCCCTAAGGCGGGGCTTGGTTGAGGTCGGCTTTTCAGACCACCTGCCGCTTTATTTCATGCCCCCGGATAAAATAATGCCCGGCTATGCCATGCTGGTGGACGAGATCCCCGCCTATGTCGGCGCAGTCAGGCGATTGCAGAAAAAGAGCGGGCCGGTGCGGGTAAGGCTGGGCGTAGAAGCTGATTTTGTCCCTGGTCATGAAAGCAAGCTGAGTAAGTTATTAAATTCCCAACCTTTCGATTACGTGATTGGATCGGTGCACTTTATTGACGGTTGGAGTTTCGATAATCAAGAAGAATTGGATAAATACAGCGAATGGGACATCTGGAAGTTATATGAAAAGTATTTTGGCCTTGTCCAGCAGGCGGCTTTAAGCGGCTTTTTCGATATCATGGCCCACCCCGATTTGATAAAAAAGTTTAATTTTATCCCTGCCAGAAGTTTAATCCCTCTTTATGAAGATACCGCGCGGGTTTTTCAGCGGGCTGGGGTGTGTGTCGAGGTCAACACGGCGGGGCTCAGGTATCCGGTGCGGGAGATTTATCCTTCCCGGGACTTTTTAAAGATCGCTTTCCGGTATGGACTGCCTGTTACCCTGGGTTCGGACGCCCATCACCCGGACCAGGTCGGCGCGGGTTTTGCGCAAGCGGTAGCTTTAATAAAAGAAGTCGGTTACGAGGAAATAACCTTGTTCGACCAGCGGAACAGAATTTCAAAAAAGATATATTAACAAAGATTGCTAGAAGTGAGCCTGGTGATAAAAGTTTTCACCAGGCTTTTTAATTTTATTTTAAAAAAAGGAATTTTCTCATTAATATAGAATTAATTGTGGTGGAAAGTGGTGATTAGTGGATCGTATTATTTGCCAGTGAGGTTCCCGTCATGTTTATGGGAGAGTACCAGCACATTATTGACGCCAAAGGAAGGCTTTTTATACCAGCCCGTCTCCGAGAAGGCCTGGGAGATCTTTTTGTCTTGACAAAAGGTCTGGATGGATGCCTTTTCGCTTATCCCTGCCAGGAATGGCAGGTTTTAGAGCAAAAGCTGAAGTCGCTCCCCTTTACCAGGAGAGATGCCCGGGCCTTTGTTCGGTTTTTTTTCTCCGGAGCGACGGAGTGTGAGGTGGATAAACAGGGAAGAATATTAATACCGGGTAACTTGCGCGAATACTCCAAACTGGAAAAAGACGCTGTGGTAATTGGTGTTTCCACCCGGGTGGAAATCTGGTCTGCTCATGAATGGGAAAATTATAAAACAAAGGCCGCTTCTTCTTATGAGGATATAGCTGAGAAGATTATTGATATTGATTTAGAGCTGTAAGAAACGACAGGATTCAACAATTTAATATCCTGAAGTCGAAAAACATGGTAATATAAGCACAATGGAGTAGTGTTATGAATTTTGCTCACGTTCCGGTGATGCTGGTTGAGGCTGTCACTGGTCTAAGCATAAAGCGGAATGGAATTTATGTTGATTGCACGCTTGGTGGCGCGGGGCATAGTGAGTCCATCTTGGAACAGAACGGCCCACGCGGGCGGTTGATCGCATTTGATCAGGATCCGGAGGCCATCGCGTATGCCAGGGTAAAGTTGGCGCCGTACCATGGCAGGGTAGAATTTGTGCAGGCAAACTTTAAAGAGCTTGCGGTTAAATTGAATCAATTAAATATTGACTGTGTGGACGGGGTCTTATTTGATCTTGGCGCTTCTTCACATCAGTTTGACGACCCGGCCAGAGGTTTCAGCTATCTGAATAACGCTCCTTTAGATATGAGGATGAACCCTGAGCAAGAAATAACTGCCAGGACACTTGTTAATGAATTGTCGGTAAAAGAGCTGGCCTGGCTCATTAAAGAATATGGCGAAGAGCGCTGGGCATCCAGGATAGCTGAGTTTATCCAGGTGGAAAGAAGCCGCCGGCCGCTCGAAACAACCGGCCAGCTGGTTGAAGTGATTAAGAAAGCTATTCCAGCCCGCGCCAGGCGGAGTGGTCCGCACCCTGCTAAACGCACCTTTCAGGCGTTGCGTATAGCGGTTAACAATGAACTTGAGGTTTTAACGGAAGCTGTGTGTTCTGCCATACATGTTCTCGGTAACGAAGGAAGAATTTGCGTTATTTCTTTTCACTCATTAGAGGACCGTATTATCAAAGACTTATTTCGAGAACATGCGTCACCTTGTTCTTGTCCGAAAGAATTACCGGTATGCGTTTGCGGTAAAAAGAAGGTTCTGAATATTATTACGGCAAAGCCATTGGTGCCCGGGCCCGCTGAGTTGGAATTTAATCCCAGGTCTAGAAGCGCCAGGCTCAGGATAGCGGAAAAGGTATTGAATTAGCAGTGGTGAATAAGAGAATGGTCTATTCTCAATTCTTATGGAATATTATACCTGAACGTGTGTTCTGTGGTTCTATTCTTCGGGAGGGTTGAATAAGATTGATTGTAGCCCAGGAGAAGAAAGGCAACTGTGGTTTTTTTGATGAAACGTTCCAGCCGAGAAAAACACGCAGGCGCAAGGCGGTTTTCAAAAGTGAGAAACTTGTGCTTACGGGGTTCGTTATGGCGATTTTTTTAGTTGGTGTGTTTATTACTTATTATTGTTCCCAGTTATTTACCCTCGGTTACCAAATAAACCGGCTAAATAAAGAACTGAGCGTCCTCCGTGTGGAAAACCATGGTTTGGAAAAGGATATTCAGCAACTGGTAAGTATAGATAATATTGAATATCTGGCAATTCATAAGCTTAATATGGTTAAGCCGGATGCTGATAATTTTATGGTGATTACTGTTGCCGACACGGCCCCGCAGGAATCAACAACCCAGTCAAAAGTACAGCCTGATCAACCGGCCGCCGTATCCAGGGGTGAAAAAGAAAAAAGCCGCTTGATAGAAACTTTTGCTGAATTGGTAAACCGGTTTGATAATAAGAGCGGTTAGAGCGGGTTGAGGGTTGCGGTTTTTGGGAGGAGGCAAATGCAGACAACAAACATAATGATTCGAAAGAGAATAACCGTACTGTTTCTGACAGCCGCAGCTGTTTTCTTGTTTTTGGTTTTGCGTTTAGGCTGGCTTCAGCTTGTCGAAGGGGACAGGCTGAGAGCGGAAGCTCTGGGCATTCGTACCCGGGACGTGCCGGTGGAGGCCAAGCGGGGAGCGATACTTGACCGGAACGGCAATGAGTTGGTTTCAAGTGTCAGTGTGGATTCCGCATATGCATTCCCTCCCCAGGTTCCTGATAAACGGGAAAACGCGGATAGGATTGCCGGCGCCTTGGGAATGGATAAGGAAGACGTGTATAAAAAGCTCACTCAAAATGTGGGCTTTGTCTGGCTAAAGAGACGAATTGACTACGAATCCTCCCAAAAACTAAAGGCGCTAAAAATAGATGGTGTCGAACTGGTGGAAGAAAACAAGCGTTTTTACCGTCAGGACAATCTGGCCGCCCACTTGCTCGGATTTGTCGGTGATGACAACCAGGGCCTGACTGGGTTTGAAAGTGCTTATGATAAGGAATTGACAGGAATTCCAGGTCGTATCGTTATTGAAAAAGATGCCGTGGGAAGAAGCATTCCTGAAGCGGTGCACAAGTACGTACCACCCGTGCCCGGCAACAATCTGGTGCTGACAATTGATCAGACCATTCAGTTTTTTGTTGAAAGAGAGCTGGATAAGATTACAGAGTCCTACCATCCGAAGTTGGCTGTCATGATCGTAATGAATCCCAAAACGGGGGAAATCCTTGCCATGGGGAACCGGCCGACATTTAATCCGGCTGAGTGGCAGCGTTATCCTCAGTCTGTATGGGACCATAACCCGTCCGTCTGTTATAATTATGAACCCGGTTCAACTTTTAAAATCATTACAGCCGCTTCCGCTTTGGAAGAAGGCGCGGTGAGGCCGAGCGACACATTTAATGACCCCGGCTTTATCAAAGTCGCGGACCGGACAATCCGGTGCTGGTATGACGGCGGACACGGTTTGCAAACCTTTGAAGAAGTATGCCAGAATTCATGCAACCCCGGTTTTATTACAGTGGGTTTGAGGTTGGGCAAGGATAAATTTTATAAATATATCAATGCTTTTGGTCTGGACCAGAAGACAGGGATCAGCTTGCCCGGCGAGGAAGTAGGCCTGCAAATTCCTCTTGATGAAGTTACTGACTTAAATATTGCCACAATGTCCATCGGCCAGTCTATTGCTGTTACGCCAATCCAACTGATCTGCGCCGCTTCCGCGGTGGCCAACGGAGGAGTTTTGCTTAAACCGAGACTGGTTAAGGCGATTACCGACCCTGAAGGAAAGGTGCTGCAGGAGTTTAATACTGAACCGGTTCGCCAGGTAATTTCAAAAGACAGCGCTCAAACCTTGATGCGGCTGCTTACTAACGTGGTTCAGAAGGGAACAGGTCGAAATGCCTTTGTCGACGGGTATGGCGCGGCGGGTAAAACCGGTACCGCCCAGGTGGTTGAGCAGGGAAGGTATGTTGACGGCAAGTATGTGGCATCGTTTATGGGTTTTGCACCGGCGGACGACCCGGAAATTGCTACTTTGGTGATGGTAGCTGAACCCAACGGACCAAGCTATTTTGGCAGTCAGGTCGCGGCGCCGGCCTTTAAGGCGGTAGCGTTGGACACTCTGCACTACCTGAAGGTTCCGGAAAGGACTATAGAAAAACCGAAGGACCCCTTTATGTTTGAAGAACCCAAGTCGAGAATCATTGTCCCTAATGTGGTGAATTATCCGGTGGAAGCCGCCCAAAGGGTGCTGAAAAACGCCGGTCTAGTAGTTCAGACAAGAGGCCAGGGCGGTATTGTAAGCAGTCAGGTTCCCAAAGGTGGTGTTGATGTTTTGAGCGGCGCCACCGTCATTCTCGAATTGCAGGAAGCCAGCACATCCAATGAAGTTGCCGTACCTGACTTAAAAGGACTGACCATTAAAGAAGCAGGAAGCTTGCTTGAGAATCTGGGACTTGTTTTAAGCCCGGCAGGCACTGGAGTGGCTATCGGGCAGCAAGCGCCACCCGGATCAAAAGTTGCTAGAGGTTCGACTATTAATGTTGAATTCAGTGAAAGCTTTGTGCAAACCTTGCATGATTAAGAATATCAATAGATGTCAATAATGGAAATACTATGAAATATTGAGTAGAACAATCCCGAATGGGAGGATTTTTAATTGCTTTTGAAAAAACTGCTTGAAGCAGTAAATATCCAAGCTGCCGGCGGCAATCATGATGTCCGGCTTAAAGGGATAACTTATGACTCACGCAAGGTATGCCCGGGTTTTCTTTTCGTTTCCATAAAAGGGTTTAAATCTGACGGGCATGATTATGTGGGGCAAGCGGTAAAACAAGGTGCCGTAGCGGTGGTAATGGAGCGTAAGGTTGAATTGCCGCCGGATATAGCATGGGCTGTTGTTCAAGATACAAGGCATGCTTTGGCAGTACTGTCAGCGCGGTTTTATGGCGATCCTGCCAAAGAATTAAAGATGATTGGTGTAACGGGTACTAACGGCAAAACCACGACAGCCAGCTTAATCTCGGCAATCTTGGGCCTTTCCGGGGCAAAAGTGGGATTGATCGGCACTATTCATAACAGAATTGGCACCCAGGTTATACCTGGCAATAATACTACCCCGGAATCAACTGATTTGCAGGCATTGCTAAGAAGGATGGTCAGGGAAGGGGTGGGCGCCTGTGTTATGGAAGTTTCTTCTCATGCTTTGGCGCTAAACCGGGTGGACGGTTGCGAGTTTGACATGGCGGTTTTTACCAACCTCACCCAGGATCACCTGGATTTTCACCAGAGCATGGGTCAATATTTGGAAGAAAAATTAAAGCTGTTCAAGAACCTGAAGGTACCCGGCGACAAAAGCACAATAAAACACGCTGTAATTAACGCGGATGATCCGGCTGCGGAGCGCTTTGCACAAGCTGCCGGTGGCTTGGTCCACACCTTCGGGATCAAGAACACGGCGGATGTTTACGCCACGAATGTTAATATAAATACCCGGGGCGTTAATTTTCAAATAGATGGGAAGCTGGGTCGCTGTCAATTAAATCTATGTTTAACCGGCCTGTTTAACGTGTATAATGCGCTGGGTGCTTTTACCGCCGCGGCGGCTTTGGGCGTACCGCACGAGATTATCAAAAGTGCCCTGGAGAACATACAGGGAATACCGGGCCGTTTTGAAAAGGTCGACGCGGGTCAGGATTTTACAGTAATTGTTGATTATGCCCATACTCCGGACGGCCTTGAAAATATCCTGAAAACAGCCCGCCAGTTAACCCAGGGGCGTTTAATCACAGTTTATGGCTGCGGAGGAGATCGTGATCGTGGGAAACGTCCGGTAATGGGAAGCATAACTGCAAAATACAGTGATTTTCAAATTATTACTGCGGATAATCCGCGTACAGAAAGTCCGGCGAAGATTATCCAGGACATCATTGAAGGGGTGCGGCCGCTGGCTCCAAAGGAGAATTATCTGGTGGAACAGGACCGGCGCAAGGCTATCGGCCTGGCAATAAGTATGGCGCGCAAGGGCGATGTAGTAATTATCGCCGGTAAAGGTCATGAAGATTACCAAATAATCGGTACGGAAAAGTTTCCCTTTGAAGACCGCCGGGAAGCAGCTTCAGCAATTAAAAATTACTTGGAGTTAAGGAACGGTTAGATCCTGAAAAAGCGAGTGCGTGGAGTTGCTAAAAAGGATGATTTGTAAACAAATAAACGGGGGTTAGTATGAAAGCAACCACCTTGGTAGAAATAGCTAAAGCCATCGGCGGCGAAATTATCCAGGGTGATTCCGGCGTTGTATTCAGCCAGGTTTCCACCGATAGCCGTAAAATAGAACCCGGCAGCCTTTTTTTAGCCTTGAGGGGAAAAAAATACGACGCCCATCAGTTCCTGGACCTGGCAGTCGCGGCTGGCGCGGGAGGCTTGGTGGTTGACCGGGCGGTAAAGGTAACTGCCGGTCTTCCTGTAATAAAAGTATTTGATACGCTGGCCGCCCTGCAGGCACTTGCGGCATTGAACAGGGACCGGTGCGGGATACCGCTGATCGCAGTGACCGGCAGTAACGGGAAAACTACGACAAAAGATATGATCGCGTCTGTTCTGGGTAGGCGTTTACGCACCGTAAAAACCATGGGTAATTATAATAACGAGATTGGCCTGCCGCTTACGCTTTTACATATAGATGAAAGCTCAGAGGTCGCGGTGGTGGAAATGGGTATGCGGGGACCGGGAGAGATAAATACTTTGTGCCGTATCGCCAGGCCTACCGGCGCGGTGATTACCAATATCGGAGAGGCCCACTTGGAGTTGCTGGGAACGGTGAGCAACATTGCCGCGGCCAAGGGAGAAATACTGGAAAACATTCCAGCCGACGGGTTTGCCGTATTAAATGCCGACAGCCCGTTTATTCGGAGGGAGGCCGGGCGTTGCCGCGGGAAGGTAATCTTTTTCGGTACCGATAAAGAATGTGAAATAATGGTTAAAGATGTCAGAGCGGAAAAGGGAGGCAACCAGTTTACCGCAAAAATATCCGGGCGCGAGTGGGGATTTTCTCTGTCCCTGCCGGGGCGGCACAATGTGCTGAATGCGCTTGCCGCGATTGCAGTGGGAAGGGAATTTGGTTTTTCTATCGAAGAAATAGCTGAGGGACTTAACACAGTGACTTTATCGGACATGCGCCTGGAAATTATCGAAGCGGCTGATGTGAAAATTATTAACGATGCATATAACGCCAGCCCGGCTTCAACCGGGGCAGCCCTTCGGGTACTGAAAGAAGTATCCGGAGGCAGATGTACAGTGGCTGTGCTCGGCAATATGCTGGAACTGGGTCCCCGGGCGGTGGAAGGACACGTTGAAGTTGGTTCAATAGCGGCTGACCTGGGGGTGGACTCTTTGGTGGTGGTTGGCGATCTCGCTTCAGGTATAGCTGAAGGGGCTGTGAGATCCGGCATGCCGGCTGGTAAGATCCACAGCTGTGCGAATAATCAAGAGGCGATAACGGTATTAAACAGCATTCTCAGGAAAGGGGACGTTGTCCTGGTTAAAGGTTCCAGAGCTATGCATATGGAGCAGATCGTCGCGTCGATTTCCGGGGCAAAGCCCGCGCATGAGTATAGTAGGAGGCTTTCATGCAAGGATTATGGATGGCATTCGCTGCCTCGCTGTTAACGACATTATTAGTGGGTCCCCTGGCAATACCTGTTTTAAGAAAGCTAAAGTTCGGCCAGAACATTCGCGCGGAAGGACCTTCCCGGCATCAACAAAAAGCGGGTACCCCCACCATGGGTGGGGTGATATTTTTGGCAGGCGTGTCTGTAGCGGTGTTGTTAGTCGCTCAAGGGGCGCGGGATAGTATCATCGTACTCGTTGTATCCTTGGGGTTCGGTTTGATCGGGTTTCTTGACGACTATATCAAGGTTGTGCTGAAAAGGTCGCTGGGCTTGAGAGCACGGGAGAAACTGCTCGGGCAGGGGCTTCTTGCGGCCGGGTTGGCCTATTGGGTAGTATTTTTATCAGATAGGGGCACCAGCTTGTCTCTGCCGTTTTCATATCTGATAGTTAATGGAGGTGCAAGCCTGGATTTGGGGTGGTGGCTGTTCCTGGCATTTACCGTTCTGGTTGTTGTCGGGATGGCCAACGCTGTCAATCTTACCGATGGGCTGGACGGTCTGGCCGCCGGTGTAAGCTTGCTGGTTGCGCTGGGTATGATGGTTATTGCTTTATTGATGGACAACACCGGGGTTGCCCTGAGCCTGGCGGCATTGGCGGGGGGTTGTCTGGGTTTTCTTTATTTCAACCGCCACCCGGCCAGGGTGTTTATGGGTGACACCGGCTCCCTGGCTTTGGGAGGAGGGCTGGGCGCCGCTGCGGTAATAACCAGGAGTGAGCTATTCTTATTAATAATCGGCGGTATCTTTATTATTGAAACACTTTCCGTGGTCATCCAGGTGATATCCTTTCAAACCAGGGGTAAACGTATTTTTCGCATGAGCCCTTTACATCACCATTTTGAATTGGGCGGATGGGGAGAGAACCAAGTGGTGCTCACCTTTTGGACGGCTACCATAGTTTTTAGTATGATTGGGCTTGCCGGGTTTTACCACCTGGGTAGGTAAAGTGTTAAGGAAAGGTGACACACCTCTCTTTAAAGCCTGACTTTGGGGTCGGAGGAATGTCCCCAATAATATGACTTTGGGGTCGGAGGAATGTCCCCAACGAATGGAATTGCCTTCGGGCTGCGGTGGCGGTAGAATCCCCCACCGCAGCCCCGAAGTTTAGCGGAAGCTAAACGAGTTCACTCAGCTTTTGAAAGGCGGGCATCAATGGAACTTAAGGATAAAAAAGCGCTTGTTGTTGGCGCCGGCAAGAGCGGATTGGCTGTTTCACGATTTCTTTTGAAAAAAGGCGCTGTTGTTGTTTTAACGGATGCCAGCAATCCGGTGGATCAGGATAATCAGTTGGCGGAGTTGGCTGCTGAAGGGGTTGAGCTTTCTCTCGGCAGATACCCGGAGGTGCGCAAGGGTAGTTTTGATCTGGTGGTTATGAGTCCCGGAGTTCCTCTTACTGTCGAGCCGGCCTTGTCTGCCATGAACAATGGAATAACTGTCACCGGAGAGCTGGAGCTGGCTTACCATTTTACCGCGGCGCCTATTGTGGCTATTACCGGGACGAATGGCAAAACCACTACAACCGCCTTGCTTGGCTCTATTTTTCAGGATGCCGGCATATCCACGCTGGTAGGCGGCAATATCGGCCTTCCGTTAGTAACTGAAGTAGAGAAATACTGTTCTAGAGATGTCGTTGTAGCCGAGGTATCGAGTTTTCAGCTGGAAACTACCAGAGCCTTCAAGCCGAAGGTAGGTGTGGTCTTGAATATCACGCCTGACCATCTGGACCGTCATGGCAATATGGACAATTACATCGCGGCCAAGGCCAGGATATTTACCAACCAGAAACCTGGTGACTTTATTGTGCTGAATTATGATGATCCGCTGACCGCTGCGCTGGGGAATAAATCACGCGGCGATACTGTTTATTTTAGCCGGCGTGTGGAATTGGCGAAAGGCGTCTTTGTCAGTGAGGGAAAAATCGCGGCCAGCCTTGACGGGCAAGCTGAGATTATTTGCGGCGTTGATGATTTAAAGATGCCCGGCGCGCACAACTTGGAAAACGCTCTCGCGGCAGTTGCGGCCGCCAAGGTGATGGGAGTGAACAGCGCATCGCTGGCCTCCACCTTGAAAAATTTCAAGGGAGTATCTCACCGGTTGGAATTTGTGGCTGAAATTAATGGTGTAAGGTACGTTAACGACTCCAAGGGGACCAACCCGGATGCATCAATTAAAGCGCTTGAAGCTTATGACAAACCCATCGTGTTGATTGCCGGCGGAAAAAATAAAGGTAGCGACTTTAATGAACTTGCTGAAAAAATCAAGGAAAAAGTCAGGGTATTGGTGGTCCTGGGGCAGAGTGCCGGATTAATTGCCGACGCCGCCAGAACAAGAAAATTTGAAAATATCCTGGCCGCGGCGGGTTTTAAGGAGGCCGTGATGATGGCCAGTCAAGCCGCCCGGCCCGGAGATATAGTTTTATTATCCCCGGCGTGCGCCAGTTGGGATATGTTCAATAATTTTGAAGAGCGTGGAGATTTATTTAAAGAAATAGTTTTTAGTCTTAAGAATCATTAGGAGTAATATTGACTAAAGGGGGGGTAGCCTAAAGCCATGCAGCAAAAAAAGAAGTCTCCTGATTTTGTTCTATTCTTAACGGTAATGAGTTTATTAAGCATTGGCGTTGTCATGGTTTTCAGCGCTAGCGAGTACAGCACCCTGGTCAAATACAATGACAGCTTTTACTTTTTTAAACGACAGTTAATATGGGCGCTGCTCGGATTGATTGCCATGCGTTTGGCAATGAAGTACAATTATTGGCAGCTTAAACATTATATTTTACCGATCTTAATAATTGCTTTACTGCTGCTTGTGTTGGTTTTTATCCCCGGCATCGGCAAGGAGGTAAACGGGGCACGGCGCTGGATTGCCGTTGGCCCGACACCTTTCGCGCCCGCTGAACTTGTCAAGCTCTGTATGATTATTTTTACCGCGTACGGTTTGGCCAGGCAAAAAGACAATATCAAAACTTTCTCGAAAGGCGTATTGCCTTACCTGCTGTTAATGTCCTTTGCGGCTCTCCTGATTTTAATCCAGCCGGACCTGGGAACAGCTGTGTCCCTGGCCGGAATAGTAATAGTAATGATTTTCGCCGCGGGCGCCAGGCTGACCCATCTTGGCAGCATTATAGCAACCGGCCTAGTGGCGGTGGGTTTTGCTATTATGATGGAACCTTACCGGTTGCAGCGCTTAATGGCCTTCATGGACCCCTGGTCCGATTCTCAGGGTGACGGATTTCAAATCGTCCAGGGCTTATACGCTATCGGCTCCGGCGGCTTATTTGGGTTGGGCTTGGGGCAAAGTAAGCAAAAGTTTCTTTATCTGCCCGAAAACCACACCGACTTTATTTTTGCCATCATCGGTGAGGAGTTAGGTTTTATCGGAGCTTCACTGGTAATCTTGCTTTTTGCCATTTTTATCTGGAGAGGTCTAAAGATAGCGATCACATCGACTGACCCGTTCGCCAGCTTATTGGCGACCGGTATAACCGCATGGGTGGGTATCCAGTCAATAATCAATATTGGCGTGGTAACCGGATCCTTGCCGGTAACAGGTATACCTTTACCTTTCATCAGCTTTGGCGGCACATCTCTGCTTTTTACCATGATTGGAGTGGGTATATTGCTAAATATTTCTCAATATACCGCCGCCCGTTAAGGAGTGAGGTGTTTGCGTTTTGTGGTGTCCGGCGGGGGGACTGGAGGACATATATACCCTGCCCTGGCTATAGCCCGGGGTCTGAAAGAAAAATATCCCGGTGCGGAAGTGCTTTATGTCGGAACAACGAAGGGTATGGAAACGGATATTGTTCGCAAAGAAAATTTTCCGTTCGAGGGTATTGTAGCGTCTGGATTAGAACGGAGGTTATCTCTCCATAACTTATTGGCGTTATGGCAAGCCGGACGAGGATTTTTCCAGGCAGCCGGGATTATCCGGCGGTGGCGGCCGGTGGCGGTGATCGGGACGGGTGGTTATGTTTGCGGTCCCGTGGTGCTGGCAGCCGCTCTAAGCAAGGTTCCTACTTTGATCCATGAACAAAACGCATTTCCCGGTATTACCAACAGGATTCTATCGCGTTTTGCCGGGCTGGTGGCCGTGACTTTCACAGACTCAATGGAATATTTCCCAAGCCGGGATAAGGTTAGGCTGACCGGTTTGCCTGTGCGGCCGGAAATCTTGACGGCTGACCGGAAGACCGCCTTGAAGAAATTGGGTTTAAGCCATGAGTGCTTTTTATTATTGTCTTTTGGGGGTAGCAGGGGAGCCCGTGCCATTAATGAGGCGATGGTTTCAGTAATTAAAAAGTTTGCGGATGATCCGCGGCTAAGCATCATTCATGTGACCGGTACGTTAGGGCACCAAGACTTTATCAATAACATCGCCGCTTGCGGTATAGATTTGGACAAAATTGGGAATGTTACCATCATGCCTTATCTTTATAACATGCAGGATGCCCTGGCGGCGGCAAATTTGGTTGTCAGCCGGGCGGGTGCGGCCACCCTGGCTGAATTAACGGCCATGGGCATCCCTGCGATTCTGATTCCGTACCCCTACGCCGCGGAAAATCACCAGGAGTTTAACGCCCGCGCTCTTGAAAAAGAGCAGGCGGCGATTGTAGTGCTGGATCGCGAGTTGAACGGGGAAGTGTTATGTAACAAAGTAGCTGAAATGCTTGACAACCGAAACAAATTATCGGCCATGAGTGCTGCCAGTAAAAGGCTTGGCAGAAGACATGCGCTCAAAGATATAATAGAATGTGTGGATGAGTTAATTAAAACAAGAAAAAATTAGCCAGCTTTTGACATAAAGCGATCAGTAATATAAAATATGGTAATGAGTTTAAGTTATTGGTCTACATTCAGTGGACAAGTCTTAATATGAGTAATGTAACACTTTTTTGAAATATGCATAGTATATTCTATATTTCAGGCAGAAATATTTGATTGGTTTCTGTTAAGGTTAAGGAGATGATAAATACTTAACAAAAATTAATAAGACATATAAATTTATATGGTAAATTTATTTATTGTGGTTAATTATGGTTGATTATTTGCTGGCCTTGTTTGGTATATGCTGGAATAATGTTTTATATTTAGTGCAAGAATGACGCTTAAATAATATTAGAAAGGTAGATGTGATTAGTGCAAAAAAAACAGCATGTTCATTTTATCGGAATCGGTGGCTCCGGTATGAACGGTATAGCCGGGATTATGTTGGGGCTAGGTTATAAGGTAACAGGTTCGGACCTGAAAACCACAGCCGTAACCGAAAGGCTGGAAGCCCTTGGGGTGACCTGTTATGCCGGGCATGCTGAGGAAAACTTGGGAGATGCTGATTTAGTTGTGGCCTCTACGGCTATTCCTGCCACAAATGTAGAATTGGTTGCGGCAAAGAACAAAGGCCTGCCGATCATTCACCGGGGCGAGATGCTGGCAATGCTGATGGATAGACAGAAGGGCATAGCTATAGCTGGGGCTCACGGAAAAACTACAACTACTTCGATGCTTTCCCTGGTATCTGAAAAGAATTATCTTGATCCCACCATAATCATCGGAGGTGAATTGACAGATATCGGGGGGAACGCCAAACTTGGCACCGGCGAATATCTAATTGCGGAAGCGGATGAAAGTGACGGCTCGTTTCTAAAATTGAATCCCTTTATCGAAATAATTACTAACATAGAAGACGATCACTTGGATTATTATAAAAACATTGAAAACATAGTGGCCGCTTTCCGGAAATTTATGGCCAAGGTACCGTACGACGGCCTGTTGATAGCCTGTCTGGACAACGCCAGAATAAGAGAGCTATTGGATGAATATGACCGCCCATACCAGACTTATGCCATTGAACGGCATGACGCGGATTATACCATGCAAAATCTCCGGCTTGATAATGATACCACGGCGGGTGACGTTTATTATCAGGGTGATTTTTTAGGCTGTCTTGAATTAACCGTGCCCGGAAGGCATAATCTTTCTAACGCCCTGGCAACGGTTGTGGCCGGCCGGTTTATTGGGCTTTCTTTCGAGGGCATCGCGGCGGCTTTAAAAAAATTTAAAGGCGCCGGGCGTAGATTTCAGTGTATGGGCGAAGTAAAAGGGATAAAAGTTGTCGATGATTACGCGCACCATCCTTCTGAGATAAAAGCTACATTGAACGCAGCGCGCCAGATGAAAAACGGTCGTGTCGTCGGGGTCTTTCAACCGCACCGTTACACGAGAACTTCACTCCTTGGCGAACGCTTCGGGACGGCGTTCAGCGATGCGGATATTATTATTATCAGCGACATATACAGTGCCGGTGAACAGCCCATAAACGGTGTAAGCGCGAAAAATATTGTCTCCGCGATTGAGAAAAATGAACATCGCGAGGTAATCTATTTGCCTACCAGACAAGAGATAGTAAATTATCTGGTTGAAACAGTGCGCCCCGGCGATTTGATCCTGACTATGGGAGCAGGTGATATTTGGAACGCAGGTGTTGAACTGGTCAACAGGTTGAAGGAGAGTCAAAAAATTGGCTGATTTAACCCTTTACCATGAACTGCTTGCGCTTTTGCCCGGCCGGGTACGGGCAGGCGAACCAATGAAAAAACATACTAGCTGGCGCATCGGCGGGCCTGCGGATGTTTTTGTGGAACCGGGAACCCGCTCGGAACTCCAGCTCGTTGTTTCTTTTGCCAAAGATAAAGGTGTTCCTTTAACAGTGATTGGGGCGGGCTCAAACCTTCTGGTTTCCGACGGCGGAATCAGGGGGGTTGTGGTTAAGATAGGAAATAGCATGGCCAGGGTGGTTACCGCCGGCAAGGAAATTACTGCGGAAGCCGGAGCTAAATTGGCGGCTGTTGCGTCGACGGCCATGGATGCCGGTCTGGGCGGATTTGAATTTTCAAACGGTATTCCCGGTACTGTCGGAGGGGCCGTGGTAATGAACGCGGGGGCTAACGGTTCTACCGTGAGTACCCTGGTTAAAAATGTGCTGGTATTAAGCTTCGAAGGGGATTTTATCAATAAGAACAAGGAAGATATGTGTTTTGGCTACCGGAACAGTATATTACATTCGGAACCGGCTATTATTGTGGAGGTTACGTTTACCTGTTATCCCCGGGATAAAGAACTTATCCGGAAAGAAATGGCGGATTACCTGACCAGGCGCAAAGCGTCACAGCCGCTTTGCTATCCTAACGCCGGGAGTGTTTTTAAAAACCCGCCGGGCGAATCTGCCGGACGTTTGATTGAAGCTGCGGGATTGAAAGGGATGCGGGTGAGGAATGCCCAGATTTCTACTCAGCATGCCAATTTTATAATTAATCTGGGTTCTGCCACAGCCAGGGATGTGCTGGCTTTAATTGAGCACACCAGGGAAGTTGTAAACAGTCGGTTTGGGGTGGATCTCCAGCCGGAAATAAAACTTACCGGTCATGATTAGGCAGAGGTGACAAGAATGGAAAAATTCATGATCTTGGGTGGGAACCGCCTGAAAGGGACTATTCGCGCCGCTGGGTCTAAGAATGCCACCTTACCGATATTGGCGGCGTGTATTCTAAACGCCGGCAAGAGCGTCATCCATGAAGTGCCCAGACTGCTTGACGTGTCGGTAATGAAAGATGTGCTGACTCATCTTGGTGCGAAAGTTTATTGCGACAGAAACACTGTTGAAGTTGACAGCTCAAATGTTCAGCCTGTTGAAATATCAGAAGACCTGATGCGCCGGATGCGTGCTTCAAACCTGGTGTTGGGCGCGCTGTTAGGCAGGTTCGGACGCGTAAAAATATCATACCCGGGGGGCTGCCAAATCGGCAGCCGGCCGATGAATCTCCACTTAAAAGGCCTCCAATTGTTAGGAGCCACGATTCAGGAAAAGTTTGGCTATATCACGGCCGAAGCTGATCGGTTGGTTGGGGCCGATATCCACCTTGACTTGCCCAGCGTGGGCGCCACAGAGAATCTAATCATGGCCGCAGTGCTGGCTGAAGGAGTAACATTCATCCGTAATGTCGCTAAAGAACCGGAATTAGTAGATCTGCAAAATTTCCTTAACAGTATTGGCGCCAGGGTTAAGGGTGCTGGGACGGATGCAATTAAGATCGAAGGTGTCCGTTTAGAAGACCTCAAACCGGCTTCTTATACTATAATTCCTGACCGTATTGAAGCGGGCACGTTTATGGTCTCTGCCGCTATGACCGGTGGTGATGTGACTATAACGAACGTTATTCCCGAACACTTGGATCCGTTATTGGCAAAACTGCGCGAGGCCGGAGTCAATATCAGCGTTGGAGATGACTGGGTCAGGGTGCTGGGAAACGGGCGTATAAAAGCGGTCGATATAAAAACGATGCCCTACCCGGGGTTCCCGACCGATATGCAGCCGCAGATGATGGCGCTCTTGAGTCTGGCGAAGGGAACCAGTGTAATCACTGAAACTATTTTTGAAAATCGTTTTAAACACGTTGGGGAACTGCGCAGGATGGGCGCTGATATTAAGGTCGAAGGGCAGACCGCGATCATTAAAGGAGTTGATAAACTGAGCGGCGCCTATATCGAAGCCAGCGACTTACGGGCGGGGGCGGCGCTGGTAATGTCCGCGCTTGCCGCTGAAGGCGGGACTGTTTTGGAAAAAGTCCAGCACATCGACCGCGGGTATGAACGGTTGGAGGTAAAGTATAACGCCCTGGGTGCGAGAATTATTAGAGTTCACAATTAATGTGGCTCTTTTTTGGATATCTTCAGGACGGGCCTTATATGCTCAGCTCTGTTCGCCAAGCTCATGTTCAATATTTTCTTCTTCCCTCACATGCCACCTTCTTTAACCACAGATGTTTTTTTACCGGTAAACTTTTTACCTAAACATAAAAAATATTCCTGCCTGAGCATTGATTAAATTGCTTGGCGCCAGGACAATACTAATTAAATGCTGAAATTATTATATTAATAAACTGCATTGAACCATGGACAAGGAAAAAACAGTTGCTATAATTATATTTGGCTAGATTTTGTAAATATGCCACTGGAGTGAGGTGCTATTGAAGGACACTTTTCAGAGTGGTAAAAAGAAAAGAAAATGGAATGCTCCTGAAAGTCTTTTTTTTATATTTTTAGTTTTGATAACCGGGTATGTTTTTTTGCGATCGCCGCTGTTTGAAATACAACGGGTGGTGGTCCGGGGCAACCAGTATCTTGTTGAGGATAATGTGCGTAATGCGGCGGATATTGGCCTAGGTGTTAACATTTTTAAAATTAATTTGGCCGCTGCAGCTGATAGATTAAAAACGGTACCCATGATTAAGGAGGCGCGTGTTACTAGAGTATTGCCCTCAACTGTGTTGATTACTGTTACTGAACGTCGCCCGTTAGGGCTATTACCGGCGGGAAACGGTTTTTTCGAAGTGGATGAGGAAGGCATTTGCCTTCAGCAGACCGGGTCAGGTGTTCCCGGTGTGCCAATAATAACAGGAGTGCAGGTGGATGTCGTCAAACCTGGGGAGATAGTTGAAACGGAGCTCCTGGCGGATGTCCTGATGATGATCAGCGGCTTGCCGGATGAGGTGGTTAACCAGCTCTCGGAGGTGCATATCGACCCGGATGGCCAGATTAAGGCTTATACACTGGATCGTATAAAGTGCCGTTTGGGGGAGGCTGTTGAGGTAAGGGAAAAAGGCGTGGTTTTGGCAAGGATCTTGCAAGAACTGCAAAAACAAGGCGCCAAGGTTGATTATATAGATATCTCATCCTCGGGAAAACCTGTGGTGAAATATTATTAAAATAGACAGCCTCGTTGAAAGATATCCCATTTGGGAGGAGGGTTGATGAGATTGAAAAACTATCAGTGGGTGTTTGCGCTAATGGGCCTGGTGCTTGGAATAATGCTGGCCTTTCAGTTCCGCTTTACCAGGGAAATCCACCGTACCGAATCAGTGCAAAGAGTGCAAGAACTTTCGGCTGAGGTAAACCAAATGAGGCAAAACCACGAAGCGCTTCAAACCCAGGTTAATAATTTGCGTGCCGAATTAGATAACGCCACCCCACTGAATCCAGTCCTGCGGGATGAACTGGAGAAAGCCAAGGTGGAAGCCGGTGTTTCCGAATTAAGCGGGCCAGGCGTTGAGGTTACTTTGAGCGACAGCAATATTAATCTCCGCCCGGGCCAGAACCCCAACCTTTATGTGCTGCATGATGAAGATTTGTTAAAGGTCTTAAATGAAATCAACGCAGCCGGAGCTGAGGCGGTTTCGATTAACGGTCAAAGACTGCTGGCAACCACCGAGGTTAGGTGCACGGGTCCGACTATTGTGTTGAACAAGAGTAAGCGCCTGGCGCCGCCATTTGTGATTACAGCGATCGGCAATCCGGATACTCTGGAGAATTCTTTGAAAATGAAAGGCGGAGTGGCTGAAGCTCTCCAAGTCTGGGGAATCCAAGTCTCAGTTAAAAAAATAGCTCAAGTTACCGTGCCGGCATACAGCGGCGGGATTAAATTTGAATACGCGAAAGCAGCCGGTTAGGAGAGAGTTGGTTTTGAATAAGTCAATTTATTTTTCTATCGCTTTAGTTTCGCTCATACTGGGTTTAATTGTGGCATTTCAATTTCGGACTACCAGTAGTATCGAAAGCGGAGTGCCCTCTGGCCGTGAGCAGGAATTAACCATGGAGAAGCGTCAATTGCAGAAAGATATCACTCAACTGCGCGAAGAAGTGGACGACTTGACGGCCAAGCTTGAAGAGGCAGGTAAAGGTTCCTCGCAAGCAACGGACGCTTTTACCAGCGAGTTGCTTAAAATAAGACTCTATGCGGGACTAACAAAAGTTGAAGGTCCCGGCGTAGAGGTGACGTTAGACAATCTTGCCGAAAACGCAAGACCGGGCGGGAATCCCAATCTTTACTTTGTTAAAGACGAGGACTTGTTGAAAATAATTAATGATTTGCGCGGCGCCGGGGCGGAAGCCATCGCCGTAAACAACCAGCGGATTCTTGCCACCAGCGAGGTCCGCCTGGCAGGGAACCATATCAATGTAAATCTTACCAAACTGACTGCCCCTTATAAAGTTACTGCCATTGGTAATGCCACAACATTAAAAAGCAGCTTGGAAATCAAGGGGGGGCTTGTGGAAAACTTGAGCGAGCGCATAACGGTAAAAGTGGAGGAGAGAGATAATATAGTAATACCTGCTTTTACCGGAGAGCTGCGGTTTGATTATGCCAGATCAACGCAAAGAGGGTGAACTTAAATATGTGGTTGGGACTATGGTTGGCGGTATTTGGCCTGGGAGTGGGGATCATGGTCGGGTTGAATATTCCTTTGGTATTGCCTCAAGCCTATGCCAAATATATTTCAGTGGCGGCTCTGGCTGCGATGGACTCGGTTTTTGGAGGCATACGCGCGGCTATGGAAGACCACTTCGATAACGACATTTTTGTTACCGGTTTCTTTAGCAACGCATTGCTGGCGGCAGGCCTGGCCTTTATTGGTGAGAGGTTGGGGATTGACCTTTACCTTGCCGCGGTAGTTGCTTTTGGTGTCAGGCTCTTCCAAAACCTTGCAATTATGCGTAGACATTTGTTAAAAAAGTAAGTTTATTAAAGAGGGAAATTGTATTCCATGTGGAATTCCTATAAGATGGAATATTAGCAAAACAAGTAAAGCTGGTCGGGAGGTTCCTTTCTTGGCCAAAAGACATCCTGCTACGCTGGTTGGTCTTGACCTAGGCAGTATGAATACGGCGGTGGTGATTGCTCAGGCTGTTAACGATTTTCAGCCGCGGATAGTCGGGGTGGGCGAAAGTTATACCTTAGGTGTACGGAGAGGTTCAGTTGTTGATAGCGAGGCGGCGTCAGGATCAATCAGACAAGCGTTGGAGAAAGCAGGGAAAATAGCGGGAGGGAGAGCGCTCCCGGCCTATATTGGTTACAGCGGCTTATCAATAACAACAAGAAACTGCAGAGTTGCTCTAAAAGCAGGAAAACATGCCGGTGGCAGGGTTCATTTACAGGATATAGCAGCAGATGGAATTCCGGCTGGAGAAAAACTGCTGGCGGTTCTCTCCACTCCTGGCCTGCTTAGTATTTTAGAATCAGGGCTTATTTCCGAGGTGCGCACAATAACTGCCTGCGGCCGCGATTTTGATAGTGTTATTGAGAGTGCCCGCTTGGCCGGCCTGGCAGTACGTGATATTATATACAGCCCGCTGGCAGCGGCTGAAGCGCTCTTGAGTCCGGCCGAGAAAGAGCTGGGAACATTGCTTGTTGATTTTGGCGCGGCCGCTACGACGGTGAGTGTTATCGACCGGGGGCTAATCCGGGAAAATGCTGTTCTGGCGGTTGGCGGCGAGCACATAATTGCTGATTTAGCCATAGGGTTGCATATTTCCTTGACACAGGCCAGGGAAATCTTAAAACAATACCAGGTTAACAGGGAAGCCGGGCAAGGGTGTATAGATATTATCAGGGTGGATGGGGAAAAAGCTGTAAACGTGCCTGCCGACTTGGTGCACTCAATAATCACGGCCCGGGTTAAAGAGGTTTTAGAAATGATTGCCGGGGCGGTAGTAAAATTTAATTACGCAGGCCAATTGCCCGGCGGTGTTGTCCTTTACGGTGGAGTGGCGGAAATGGGCGGTCTTACCTCGTTAGTTGAAAACAGCCTGCGGTTTCCGGTGAGGATTGGTGTGCCTAAAGATACCGGAATGGATTTGGGTCCACGTTATGCGAACGCCTTTGGCCTTGTCAAATGTGGTTTCGCATCATAATAGTAGCATCATGGTAAATTGCATATTGTTTTTATACACTGATTCTAAGAGGAGGCTAAGGCATGCTTGATTTTGAACTTGACCTTGACCAGTTTGCAAATATAAAAGTTATCGGGGTCGGGGGTGGTGGAAATAACGCAGTGAACCGGATGATTAGCGCAGGATTAAAAGGGGTAGAGTTTATTGCCGTTAATACTGACGCTCAAGCCCTTCACCTGGCGCAAGCAAACCAAAAAATCCAGATAGGCGTTAAACTGACCAAAGGACTTGGTTCGGGCGGCAACCCCGAAATAGGGCAAAAAGCGGCTGAAGAAAGCCGCGATGAAATAATGCAGGCTTTAAAGGGATCGGACATGGTTTTTGTCACCTGCGGTATGGGAGGCGGCACCGGTACCGGAGCGGCGCCTATTGTCGCTGAAGTGGCTAAAGAATTGGGAGCCCTAACTGTCGGGGTGGTAACCAAGCCTTTTAATTTCGAGGGGCGCAAGCGTTCCAATCAGGCTGAGGGCGGCATTGAAACATTGAAAGCCAAAGTTGATACTTTGATCACCATTCCTAATGACAGACTATTGCAGGTAATAGAAAAGAATACTTCCATAGTCGAAGCTTTCCGTATTGCAGATGACGTACTGCGCCAGGGGGTCCAGGGTATATCGGATTTGATTGCTGTTCCTGGACTGATTAATTTAGATTTCGCAGATGTAAAAACTATCATGAGGGAAACCGGCTCAGCGTTAATGGGCATTGGTGTCGCCAACGGCGACAACCGGGCCACCGAGGCCGCCCGCACTGCTATTTCCAGTCCTCTGCTGGAAACCTCCATTGAAGGCGCCAGGGGTGTTCTATTAAATATTACGGGCGGTACTTCCCTGGGCTTGTTTGAAGTAAACGAGGCGGCGGAAATTATCGCACAAGCCGCAGATCCGGAAGCGAACATTATTTTTGGCGCCGTCATTGACGAAAATATGGAAGCGGAAGTCAGAGTAACGGTTATTGCGACTGGTTTTGAGCAGAAAAGCTTTAGAAAAGAACGGATGGAGATGGAAATAAAACCATTCTCCACCCACGACGATTTGGATATCCCCGCTTTTCTCCGGCGGCGGTAAAGCTACAAGGAATGTTTAACGCCCCTACCAAGGTAGGGGTTTTTATATAAATTCCTCGTTCAAAATGTGCTCGTTGCAGGTTTATAATCTTAAAATGGTGTAAAATAATAGTCAGGAGAGAGGGGGGAACGGAATGCAGGAAGAAAAGTATCGCCTGACTCAGATGGCCAGTTGCGCCGGGTGAGCGGCTAAAATCGGTCCCAAGGACCTGGCGCAGGTGCTGCGCCAGTTAGAACAAGTTGAAGATCCGAATCTGTTGGTCGGTTCCTCCACCTCTGACGACGCGGCCGTATACCGGCTGAATAATGATATGGCCATTGTACAAACAGTGGATTATTTCACGCCGGTTGTCGACGATCCTTATACGTTCGGGTTGATTACAGCCGCGAATGCTTTGAGCGATATCTATGCCATGGGAGCTAAACCGCTACTGGCCTTAAATATTATCGGCTTTCCAACTAAAACCTTACCATTGGAAGTTATGGTGCAGATCCTCAAAGGTGGGGCCGAAAAAGTAAAAGAAGCGGGCGCGATTCCAGCCGGCGGACACACCATAGAAGATGAGGAACTCAAATATGGGCTGTCCGTAACTGGTGTGGTCCACCCGGAACGCATAGTAACCAATGCCGGGGCGCGCCCGGGAGACACCCTAATCCTGACCAAACCGTTGGGCATAGGCATTGTGACAACGGCTTTAAGAGGTGATTTGGTCGACAAGGCAACTTATCAGGGCGCTGTTGAATTAATGGTGACTTTAAATAACCGTGCCGCCCGGGTTATGATTGAGACCGGGATAAACGCATGCACAGATGTAACCGGTTTCGGACTGTTAGGCCATCTTTATGAGATGCTGGCGGCCAGCGGTGTGGGAGCAAGGCTGCGATTACCGGCCATACCAGTTCTGAGACAGGCGCGGTCCCTTGCCGGTATGGGTATTATCCCGGCAGGCGCTTATCGTAATCTAAATTATCTTGACGATTTTCTCACATGGGAAGGCGGCATTGAAGATGTTGACAGACTTGTCCTAGCCGACCCGCAGACTTCAGGCGGCCTTTTGATGGCTGTTCCCGGGGACAAAACAGAGATTGTCATGGATGGTTTATTGGCGGAGGGAGTGGCGGCAGCTGAAATTGGGGAGGTTATTGACGCAAAGCCGCGAATATTGGTAATTAATTCTTAAGAAAAAAATCGCATCACTTCAAGACTCGACAAATTCCTGAGCCCTGACCGTGTATAATTAGGTCAGGGCTGTTATCATTTTACTTGCCTGTCATAAACGGTTAATTGAAGTAATATACTGGTAACGGAATACTAATTTTTTTGCCGGTGTTAGGGGTCGGGCGATGTTGTTTTATACTGTGTATCTCGACCAAGTTTTTTTAGGCAACATGGTAATGAACTATGCAATTCTATGGGCTACCGCCAAACTCAGCCGGACAAAGGCCGTTAAAGGCCGCCTGGCCGCCGGTGCGGCGTTGGGAGCGGCTTATACACTGACTTTATTTATTCCTGGAAACAATGTACTATTGACCGCTTGGTTCAAGTTAATAGCATCAGTATTAATCATCGCGTTAACCTTTGCGCCGCTCCAGCCCAAAAAGTTTTTTGTGTGTTTAGGTGTTTTTTATTTAACTTCTTTTGTTCTTGGCGGGCTGATTTTGGGAATAATCTTTTATATTCAGCCATTCCGGATTTCCAGTATAAATGGTACCGGTCTGATCGTATCAAAAAATTTTTGGCCCGGCTTATTACTGGGCATAATTGCCTTTGGGGTCATGGTCAAGGTGATTAGTTCCTTACTTAAGAAGCGTATTATGGAAAAAGTATTCAAGCTTGGTTTATTTATTAAATCACAGGGAATACAGGTTCAGGTCAGCGCTTTTCTTGACACCGGCAATCAGCTTATCGATCCGATGACAAAACGGGCGGTAATCGTGGTGGAATATGGTGTTCTAAAGCCGCTCTTGCCTGCTGAAGTGCAAGTTTTGTTTGAGCAAGCCGGTGAGCCAGACGTGTGGCATATACTTAGCGCGCTGAGTGAAAACCCCCGGAGGTCGTTATTTAGCGTTATTCCTTTTAACTCGCTGGGTAATTCCGGTGGATTAATGGTGGGCTTCCGGCCGGATGAAGTGTTTTTTGAGCAACGGGGACACCTGGTGCAGATAAAAAAAGCCGTTATCGCAGTATATCATAAAAAAATAGACCCCGGTAACTCATACAACGCTTTATTGCATCCGCGCCTTCTGGAAATGTAATGAAGGATTAAAAAAAATTAATTCAAGGATGATTTATCTGTGAGGAAAATTTGGTGTACAATATGGTGCGTTCGCTTGGCGCTTTTGCGCTTTCTGATCCGGGTCGGCTATCGGCCCCGCATTCACTATGTCGGCAGCAGTGAGGCTTTGCCGCCGCCTTTAACCATGGATGAAGAGTCCTTTTTAATCAACCGTTTAGAGTCCGGGGATGCCGCGGTAAGGAGCGTCTTGATTGAAAGGAACCTGCGGTTGGTTGTTTACATCGCGCGAAAATTTGAAAACACGGGAATTGGTATTGAAGACCTGGTTTCTATCGGAACCATTGGCTTGATCAAAGCCGTTAACACCTTTGACCCGGCGAAGAAAATCAAACTTGCCACTTATGCGTCGCGTTGCATTGAGAATGAGATTTTGATGTACTTGAGGAGGAACAGCAAGACCCGCACAGAGGTTTCCTTCGACGAGCCGCTGAATATTGATTGGGATGGCAATGAGCTGTTGCTGTCGGATGTCCTGGGCACGGAAAACGATATCATCTATAAATATATTGAGGATGAAGTGGATAAGAAACTCCTCTACCTGGCGCTTCAGAGGCTTTCGGGGCGTGAACGCAAAATTATGGAACTGCGTTTCGGTTTAAATAACGGAATGGAAAAAACTCAAAAGGAGGTAGCTGATCTTTTAGGCATATCTCAATCTTATATTTCCAGGCTGGAGAAAAGGATTATCAAAAGGCTGAAAAAAGAAATTCACCGCATGGAGTAAACCTTCTTAGAGTGAGAACCGGCGCTGCGCCAATGTATATTTCGGTAATTCCGTGGCAATAATGTACTGGGACAGGACTTTGTTGTTTATTTCCCGACAATACCTGGAATGGGAGGATGTCCATGCTGGTCAATAAGGTTGAGATCTGCGGGGTTAATACATCAAAGCTCCCGGTACTTACAGGAAGTCAGATGCGAACGTTGTTTGAGGCCATGCATAATGGTGATATTGCAGCCCGCACCCAGTTGATCAGCGGGAACCTCCGGCTGGTGCTGAGTGTGATTCAGCGCTTCAACAACAGGGGAGAATATGTTGATGATTTGTTTCAGGTAGGTTGTATCGGCCTAATGAAGGCTATTGACAATTTTGACCTTTCCCAGAACGTGAAATTTTCCACCTATGCAGTACCCATGATTATCGGGGAAATCCGCCGCTACCTGCGCGACAACAATCCGATCCGGGTCAGTCGTTCCTTGCGGGACGTGGCCTACAAGGCGCTTCAGGTGCGTGACGCGCTGGTAAACAAATATTCCAGGGAGCCTTCCATCAATGAAATTGCCGGTGAGTTAAAGATGCCGCGGGAGGAGATCGTTTTTGCGCTTGATGCTATCCAGGAGCCTGTATCTCTTTTTGAACCGGTTTATCACGACGGCGGCGACACAATTTTTGTGATGGATCAGATTCATGATGAAAAAAATATGGATCAGAGTTGGCTTGAAGACATAACTATCAAGGATGCTCTCAGAAAACTAAGCAACCGTGAAAAATTAATTCTAACTTTAAGGTTTTACGAAGGGAAGACTCAAATGGAGGTGGCCGAAGAAATCGGCATATCACAGGCTCAGGTGTCGCGGCTGGAAAAGGCGGCGCTGAACCACATGCGTAAATTCATGTAATATGCATGTTTTGAGGGGGTCAGGCTTTACTTTGTGAGTTTCTATAAAATAGAAACTCACAAAGTAAAGCCTGACCCCCATTTTTAAATTTATGGTCAGTGCCGCAATATTCGATCATATAAATATAGAGGGAGGTGTCCGGTATGGTGAAAATTTCTGATTTGCGGATGCGGGAGGTTATCAATATAGTAGACGGGCGACGGCTTGGCATGATTAAAGATATTGATATTGATCTGGAGGAAGGCAGGATCGATGCGATTATCCTGCCCGGGTTAAATGGGGGGAAGTTTTTAGGTTTCCTCGGGAAAGAAGAGGAGATTATCGTTCCGTGGGATAAGATAAAAAAAATTGGAATGGATGTTATCCTGGTGGAGGCCAACAGTTTTAGAGATATAACTTGAACTGTCCTTAAACATGTTTTTTGATAAACCGGATGCCTGGCAGCAATATTTTAAATATTTATTATTGTATTTATTATGTTTATGTGAAAAATTTACCTTTAAAGCGATAGAGAGACTTAAATGTCTCTTTCTTTGTTTTTTACCGGATCCGGTGCTTTTGTTTTTTATCAAGATATTGTATAATGTTAGCATTGTATATACAATATCCTGTGGGTTATAATCATCCGCAGGCAAGGATAGTCAGGTGAAAAAGATGAGGTGTCCGTATTGTGGTTTCAGTGACAGCAGGGTGCTCGATTCCCGGCCTACCGTGGAGGGGCATTCAATTCGTCGGCGCAGGGAGTGCGGCAGCTGCGGAAAGCGTTTTACAACTTATGAAAGAGTGGACGAACTGCCTCTGCAAGTAGTGAAAAAGGACGGCCGCCGGGAGGCTTTTAACCGGCGGAAGCTGCTGCAGGGTTTGCTCAAAGCCTGCCAGAAGAGGCCGGTTTCCACTGAAAAGCTTGAAACAATAGTCGAAGGCATTGAAAGGGAACTGCGCAACACCATGGAGACGGAAGCCAAAAGCACTTATATAGGTGAATTGGTAATGGACAGCTTGCGCGGCCTCGATGAGGTGGCGTATGTCCGCTTTGCCTCGGTCTACCGTGAGTTCAAGGA
Organism: Pelotomaculum terephthalicicum JT; assembly: GCF_022410535.1. Taxonomy (GTDB): domain Bacteria; phylum Bacillota; class Desulfotomaculia; order Desulfotomaculales; family Pelotomaculaceae; genus Pelotomaculum_D; species Pelotomaculum_D terephthalicicum. The sequence goes on along the minus strand of NZ_JAKNBL010000010.1, from coordinate 38,968 downwards.
TGCCGAAAGCTTTATGAAAGAATTAAAAGATCTTCTCAATAATAAAGGTAACAGTTAAAAAGGAGGACTAAGCAGACTATGTTTAAGACTGTCCAGAAGCGTGACGGCCGGGAGGTTCCGTTTGACGAAACAAAGATAACGGACGCCATCTTTAAAGCCGCGCGGGCAGTTGGCGGTGAAGACCGTCAGACCGCCATGGAACTAACTATCGAGGTAATAAAACTGTTAAAGAAACAATATAACGGCAAAACTTTCGGAGTGGAAGACGTACAGGATATTGTGGAAAAAGTATTAATCGAAGCGGGCCACGCGCGCACCGCGAAAGCTTACATACTTTACCGGGACAGGCGTACGCGCATCCGTGAGGCAAAGGGCGATTTGATGGACGCGGTGGAGGAAATTCTGGAGGAGACCAACCGGGAAAACGCCAACATCAGTAACTCTCCTTCCGCTAAGATGCTCCAAATTGCCAGTGCGGCCAGCAGAAAGTATTATTTAACCAGGCTAATCCCCGAGGAGATGTCGCAAGCCCACTTGCGCGGGGATATTCATATACATGATCTTGATTTTTACGGAAAGACATTAACTTGCCTGCAAATACCTTTAAATAAATTATTATCGGAAGGATTCAACACCGGGCACGGGTATATCCGGCCTCCTAAACGGCTTGGGACGGCAACGGCCCTGGCTACGATAATCCTGCAGAGTTCTCAGAACGACATGCACGGCGGACAGTCGTTTGCCTTCTTCGACCGGGATATCGCACCCTTCGTGTCGGACGCTTCCGATTTTGAAACATACCAGGCCATGGAGGCTTTGATATACAACCTAAACAGCATGCATAGCAGGGCGGGAGCCCAGGTACCGTTTTCTTCAATAAACATCGGTACGGAAACATCTGAGCCAGCCCGGCGCGTGGTAAAAAACCTTCTTTTGGCCTACGAGGCGGGCCTGGGCAAAGGTGAAAACCCAATATTTCCGAATATCATTTTCCGGGTCAAAGAAGGAATTAATCTGGACCAGGGAGATCCTAATTACGATCTGTTCCAGTTGGCGATCAGAGTTGCCAGCAAACGGCTGAACCCCACTTTTAGTTTCATGGATTCTTCTTTTAACAGCCAATACGGTTGCGATGTCAGCTACATGGGCTGCCGCACCAGAGTCATGGCCAACAGGCGGGGACCGGAGGTTACCGACTGCAGGGGTAATTTATCATTTACCACCATAAACCTGCCCCGCGTGGCGATCAAGGCGGAGCGGAACCTGGACGATTTTTACCGCGGGCTTTCCGGAGTGATGGATTTAGCCGTCCGGCAGCTATACCACCGCTACACGGTGCAGGCGAAATTGAAAGTTAAAGATATGCCATTCATCATGGGGCAAAAGCTTTACCTTGATTCTAACGGACTAAAGCCGGACGACCCGATTGAAGAGGCCATTAAACACGGTACTCTTTCCGTGGGCTTCATTGGTCTGGCCGAAACGCTAACGGCGCTAACCGGCCGGAACCATGGCGAGGACGAGGAGTCGCAGGCTCTTGGCCAGGAGATAGTGGCCTTTATGCGTTCAGCCATTGACGGGGCTTGCGAGCGTTATAATTTGAATTACACTTTGCTGGCCACGCCGGCCGAAGGACTTTCCGGGCGCTTTGTGGGGTTGGATTGTAAAGAGTTCGGGCTTATCCCGGGGGTAACTACAAAAGAATACTATACAAATTCGTTTCATATTCCCGTTGACCAGCCAATCAGCGCCTATGACAAAATTAAGCTGGAGGGGCCTTATCATAAGTATTGCAACGCCGGTCACATCAGTTATGTAGAAATGGCTTCGCCTCCGCTGCACAACCCGGAAGCAGTGGAGGCGATCATCAGACACATGCGTGAATGCGATATGGGTTACGGCGGTATAAATTTTCCGGTAGATTTTTGCACCAACTGCAATTTATTGAGTGTTATCAATGAAGATACCTGCCCGCGCTGCGGTTCGGCCGACATCAGCCGGGTACGGCGGATTACCGGCTATTTAAGTACCACCGACCGGTTCAATGACAGCAAACTTTACGAATTGAGGGACAGGGTAACACATATGTAGAATATAATATACTTGTCGTGCTGGTGACACGCGTGCTATTTATTGCTTGGTGGGATATTTAGAATAATTGCATATAAGGATAGGTGAGACGCATGAGTGAAGAGCTATTAACCCAAAAAGAAATTGATGAATTGTTTAACAGATATAGTGAGAAACCTATCCAGGAAGAAGCTGAGGAGCTTTTAACCATGCAGGAGTTGGATACCATTGGTGAAATCGGAAACATTTGCATGGGCACGTCGGCTACCACTTTGTCCGAGTTGTTGAACAAGGAAGTAACCATAGGTTATCCGCAGACGATTGTTTGCCGCCAGGAAGAAGTCTTCAAGGCTTTTTCGACACCTTATTTAATTATTGAGGTTTGTTTCAAATCAGGGTTGAGGGGTTTTAATGTACTTGTAATCACTGAGGAAGATATAGCATTGATATCCGACATTATGATGGGCGGCGTTGGGGAAATACAACACCCAATTAAATTAACCGAGATTGAAATAAGCGCCGCGACTGAGGTCATGAATCAGATGATTGGCGCGGCGGCCACGGCTATGTCCAATATTTTTGGGGTGGCAGTCGATATTGAGCCGCCCCGGACAATCATGGTGTCGGACTTGTCGAACGCCGACCACTCCCCGCTGATGACCGACAAGCCGGTAGTTGTCGCCCGTTTCGAAGTGAAGATTGGAAACCTGTTTAAAACTACTTTTATGCAGATAACCGACGTTGACACGGCACGTGATGAAGCCTATTTCCTCTTGATGAAAGCGGGTCTGTTTGACGTGCCGGATGAACAGGCAGGTTCATCGGTATCTGCGGAGCCGCTTGCCTTCCAGGAACTGCCCAACCTGGCCGGTGTTCTGGCCGTGCCGTCAGAGGTTTCGTTTACCTTAGGCAGGCTTCGATGGACGATGGAGGATGTAGCCAGGTTGTATATTGGCGGTGAAATCAATATACCGTTTCCGTCCGGGCAAGTAGAACTTGAAATAAACGGTTTAACAGTGGCAAAAGGTAAGATGCTGCAGAATGGGAAGGTACAGATTACTCAGATTTGCAAACCGGTATAATTAGTTTAATAGTAATCAGGAGTCAGCAGTCAGGAGTCAGAATGAGAGGATAGTTTGTCTTCTCAATATATTCTGAATACTTGAAGGAGGTGACGAGCATGGAACTGCGGGTTTCCGGGACTGTCAAAGAGAGTGTGGTTGACGGGCCGGGGCTGAGGTTTGTTATTTTTACCCAGGGCTGTGAGAAAGGCTGTCCGGGCTGCCACAATCCGGACACATGGGACCTGACCGGCGGCACTCTGGTCGAGACAAAGGATTTACTGGAACAGATTAAATCTGCGAAGCTGATTAAAGGGGTTACCTTTTCCGGGGGCGAGCCTTTTCTTCAAGCGTTGCCTTTGGCATGGATAGGCCGTGAAGTCAAAATGTTGGGTCTGGATGTGATTACCTATACAGGTTATGTCTGGGAAGAGCTCTTGGCGCTTGCTGATTTAAATCAGCCTGTCAGGGAACTGCTTCTACTGTCCGATTATATCGTAGATGGCCCGTTTATTATAGCGGAGAGGGATCTGGAGTTGCCTTTCCGGGGCTCTCGCAACCAGCGGGTGATTGATGTGGTGAATTCATTAAAAGAAAGAAAAATAATTGAATGGAATGCTTCATTCAATTAGCATTTGTTTCTAAATATAAAATAGCAGAGTTTGGACAAGGAGCGGCAACTTTAGAACGTTCCTTGTTTTTATTTGTGTGGCATTTTTGGGTTTTACACATAAGATGTAAAAAAATGTGTCTAGATCTAATTTGGAAGGAAGGGAGACATTATGGCAATAACTTATACAGTTCAGACAGGAGACACCTTGTTCCTGATCGCCCGGCGTTTCGGCACCACAGTGGAAAGAATTATTCAGGCTAATAGCATTGCTGATCCTAATACAATATTTGTAGGACAGACTCTGACCATTCCGGAAGATGAAGGGGGCGCGGAAGCCAGTGCAACGGCAGGAAACAGGGCAACACGTCAGGTAAGGGGCGTTCGCTATGTTTTATACACAAATAAATCGGTGTACCGGCGGGGCGAAGATGTGGTAATCACTTTGGTTAAAACCAACGTGAGCGGTAGAAATGTCACGCTTCGCTACCGGAATGCCCAACGCTATGATTTTGTGGCCAGACGCGGTCAGACTGAAATCTGGCGCTGGTCCCGTGGACGTTCTTTTGCCCAGGTAGCTTCAAATGTTACCCTCAGATCAGGCAGCAGCCAGACTTTTCAAGTAACCTGGAACCAAAGAAACAACCGCGGCCAGCAGGTGGCGGCAGGCGACATAACCATTGAAGGATATAACGTTGCCCGAGGTTTTGAGAACGTGGCCGTGTCCGTTAATATTAGAATCCGCTCAGCTGTTGAACCGACACCCACACCCACACCGACAGTTGCTCCCACCCCTTGCCCGGGAGGAAACATTTTAGTTAATCCTAATTTTGAGGATTGGCCTCGGGCGGCTTCTTTCCCGCGGGGCTGGACGGGAAGCAACCTGTACCGCAGCACTCTCTCCCATACCGGTAATTATGCCGCCGAGCTTGGCGCAGTTCATAACGAAAGCGCTGTATTGTCTCAAAAGGTAAATATAGAGCCTGGGAGAATATATGAACTAAGCTGGCGGGCCAGGGAGAATATCCAGCCGGGCGGCGTGGGAAGATTCGTTTTATTTGTTGAAATCATTTATACCAACCGGGCCGGGAATTTTGTCGGTAGAACTGAACCAAGATATTCACAGGAGAACATACCGAATAACGCTTACCAAAGATATAGCCTTTCCACTGGACGTGTGCCCGCGGGAGCCAGGATCGCCGAAGTAAGATTTACCTTCGAGCCGTCGGGAAACAATAACAATACGGTTAAGATTGACGACGTTGAATTGCGTTGCCTATTCTAGAATCATTTTTCTACAAAAACAGCAAGGAGGCAGTGTTTCCGCCTGCCTCCTTGTGCATTTCTTCAGGCTAATGTCCGCAAGTGCTGCAATTTGAAGAACCGCAGGTGCTGCAGCCGGCATCCCCGCTGTTTACCCCACCGCCGGCGGCGCGAAAAGATGACATCACCCGTTTGGGGGATGCGGCGCCGCAACTGGGGCACCTTAAGCCTTCACCGCTTTCATCCAATTGGCATAGCTTTTCGAAACGACTACCGCACCCGGTGCACCGAAACTCGTAAATCGGCATATGAATTACCTCACTTTAATCAGCAATATTACTTTTCTAGAGTATGCCATTTGGGGTTGCCATGTCAAGCGGCCGTTACTTTTTATCTGAAAAAAGAGGGATCAAGGGTTGTGGAGAGGAATTATCTTATATACATTATTTAGTTTCATATACCTGCTAATGTGGGAAGAGGGGGAGGGACTCTAATGCAACTGCAATTTTTGGGAGCGGCAGGCACGGTAACTGGTTCATGCTACCTGCTGGACACGGCAAATACTAGAATAATGGTTGACTGTGGGATGTTCCAGGGACCCAAAGAAATCAGGGAACGTAATTACGGCAAAATCCTTGCGCCTCCCGGCAGTGTTGATTTCTTGTTGCTCACTCACGCACATATTGATCATAGCGGCTTGATACCCAAGTTCGTCAGGTATGGTTTTCGCGGCAAAATAATCACCACCGCTCCCACAGTGGAGTTGTGCGAGGTCTTACTGCCCGACAGCGGGCATATTCAGGAAATGGAGGTTGAACGCAAGAACCGCAAAAACCGTCGCGCCAACAAAGCTATGATAGAACCTGTTTATGATGTGAGGGACGCGTACAACAGCCTGTCTTCTTTTAGCCCGGTTTCATATGATGAAATAGTCCAGCTAACACCTGAGATCAGAGTGCGGTTTGTTGACGCCGGTCATATTCTCGGATCAGCGATGATCGAGTTGTGGGTTAAGGAAGGGAACGACGAGATTAAACTGGTTTTTTCCGGCGATATCGGCAGGAAGGACCAACCATTGATAAAAGACCCGTCAATAATCAGTCAAGCTGATTATGTGGTCATGGAGTCGACCTATGGCAACCGCATGCATGAGCAAAACGAAGATGAAATGGAATTATTGCATGAAGCAATTTGGGAAACCTATAAGAAGGGTGGTAATCTTATTATCCCCGCTTTTGCCGTTGAGCGCACTCAGGATCTGCTTTACCACCTCAGTCTCCTCGCGGAGGCGAAAAGGATGCCGCCAATGGCGATATATATCGACAGTCCGTTAAGCACGGCCGCGACCGCGGTTTTTCAGCACAGCCAGGCGTATTTCGACCAGGAAACGCTTGATTTGATCAAAAGAAGCGGAAACCCAATCAATTTGCCGGGGATAAGATTCACCAAAACCGCCGAGGAGTCCAAGTCCTTGAACAACGTCAGCGGCGCCATTGTTATTTCCGCCAGCGGTATGTGCGAGGCCGGCCGCATCAGGCACCATTTGAAATACAACCTTTGGCGCCCCGAATCAACCGTGCTTTTTGTCGGCTATCAACCGCCCGGCACTCTCGGGCGGCTAATTTTAGACGGGGAGAAGACAGTGCGGATATTTGGCGATGAAATAGCTGTCCGGGCCGATGTCAGGTCGATCGATGGTTACTCGGCGCACGCCGACCAGGCGGAATTAATGGAGTGGGTCAGGGGCTTTCAAATACCTCCGAGAGAGATTTTTGTAGTACACGGTGAACCCGATTCCTCCAACGCCTTAGCCGGTTTAATTCGTGCTGAGCTGGGTTTTAACGCCACGGTTCCTACCTGGCGGCAGACCGTTAATCTTATTGCGGCAAGCGCGGCGGATCCGCTTAGAACCGTATATGCCTCGCTATCATCTAAGCTGCGTAATCTTCTTGATTGTGATTTGCCGCAATCTCAACGGGAGGAAATAATTCGGCGCATGACTGATTTGGAAACTTACTTGGACGAGGGATTGAAAAAAACAGGATGAGAGGCTTTGTTACTGAAGTAAAAAATCACTTGCAGTTTTATCAGATCCCCATGTTTGAAGCCACCGGCCAGGTGAAGCATGGATTTACCACCCGGGGCGGCGGTGAGAGCCGGGGGCCGTATTCATCATTGAACACCGCTTTTCACGTCGGTGACGCTGTTGAAAACGTGCGGGCGAACAGAGCGCTGGCCTGCCGCGCCCTGGGTATAAACCCGGATGATATCGTGGCCGGCAGGCAGGTGCACGGCGACAATGTTGAAGTGGTGGTTTTGAGCGATAAGGGAAGAGGCGCCAGGGTATTTGAAGATGCGCTGCCGGATGTTGACGCCCTGGTCACTGCCGTGCCGGGTGTGCCTCTATCCAGTTATTATGCGGACTGCGTGCCGATTTTCCTTCTCGATCCGGTTCAGGGGGTGGTGGCGCTGGCCCACGCCGGATGGAAGGGGACGGTTGCTAAAATAGGTTTAAAAACTGTTCAAAAGATGGTTAAGGTATGCGGAACTAATCCGGCGGACTGTCTGGCCGGCGTGGGGCCTTCCATCGGGCCCTGCTGTTATGAAGTGAACGGGCAGGTCATCGGGTTGTTTAAAAAAAGCTTTTCCAACTGGGCGGAATTAGTGGAATCCATACATCCCGGAAAATGGCGCTTGAATTTATGGAAGGCTAATTACCACACCCTCCTGGAAGCCGGCTTGCCGGAAAGCAGCATAGCTATGGCTGGCGTTTGCACTTCCTGCCGGAATGATCAGTTCTTTTCTTACCGGGCTGCAGGAGGGATAACCGGTAGGATGGCGTCGTTTATCATGTTGAAATAGATGAAAGGGTGATCAAGATGCCAAGGATATTGGTGGTCGAAGATGAAAAGAATATCCTTGAATTAGTCCGCTTTAATCTTGAGCGGGAAGGTTATCAGGTATTGACTGCCCTGGACGGCGTTCGAGGGCTTGAACTTGCCCGGACTGAAGCCCCGGATTTGATCTTGCTGGACGTCATGTTGCCGGAAATGGACGGCCTGGAAGTATGCCTGGAACTGCGTAATGATACGATGACTAAAAGTATTCCGATCATTATGCTCAGTGCCAGGGCCGAGGAACTCGACCGGATGCTGGGGCTGGAAATGGGCGCTGATGATTATGTGACCAAGCCTTTTAGCCCGCGGGAGCTGTCGGCTAGAATTAAAAACAGACTAAATGAGAACAAACATTGAATGCCTGCCGGATGGAAACCTTACCGGTGAAATATGGCCGGGGCAGGTACGGTTTAAGGAGGATTGGGAAGTGTCACCCGTTGCAAAACCATTCCTTGGGATAGGATGGAGACCACTGATTAGTTATTTTTTTCTCTTCCTGGGTTTTTTAGCCCTGGCGCAGCTGTATGCCCTGCATAAACCCATTCTTTGGGAAATGGGAGTTGTCGTTTTTATCAGCGCCGCGATACTTGCCTGGATCACTTACAGGCGTTTGATTAACCCTATTGAGGAAATGTCTAGTATCGCCCAGGATATGGCCAGGGGCAACCTGGAACAGGAGATACGCATCTTCGCACAGGACGAGACCGGCGACTTGGCGCGTTCGATCAATTACCTGTCCAGGGAGCTGAAAAAAAATATTGATGATGTTATTTCGGAGAAAAACAAAGTCCAGGCGATTCTAGCCAGCATGTGTGACGGTGTTATCGCGATGGACAATTGGGGCCGCGTAATTCTCGTCAACCCCATTGTGGAAAAGTTTTTCGGCACTACTCAGGAAGCAAGCAAAGGCAAAAACATACGCAGAGTGATCAGAAACAGCGATTTTGAAAAGGTGCTGAACCAATTTCTTGAAACCGGGCGGCCGGTGCAAAAACAAATTCAGCTTATGACGCCTGAACCTCGTTTATTCCGTGTGCAAGTGACCCCGCTCATGGATACTGGCGTTGACGGGGGCGGGATGGTGGCGCTGCTGAGGGATTTTACCGGCAGAAAGAAATTAGAGGAAATGCGCAGTGAGTTTGTGGCCAACGTTTCTCACGAACTACGGACTCCTTTAACTTCAATCAAGGGCTTTACTGAGACACTGCTGGACGGCGCCCTGGAAGACGCGCAGACAACCAAGCATTTTTTAGAGATTATCTACGTTGAGTCGGAGCGGTTGACCAGGTTAATTGATGAATTGCTGAACTTGTCCAAAATTGAGGACCATAAGGTGGCGCCTGACTGGCAACCGGTGTCCATGCATGAATTAATGGAGCGTACCGTGGCAATTTTTAAACCTCGCGCAGCGGAAAAAGACTTGAACATAGAAGTTGTCCTTCCTGAAAAACTGCCGATGGTGCACGGGGATCCTGACATGCTCGGACAGGTTTTAATTAATTTAATCGACAACGCGGTGAGTTATACTCAAAACGGCGGGATGATTCGTGTCAGTGCCCAATCTAGTGGAGACAAAGTCAAAGTCGAAGTCCAGGATAACGGAATAGGCATCCCCGAGGACAGTATATCCAGGGTGTTTGAGCGCTTTTACCGCGTGGACAAAGCACGTTCGAGGGAGCAGGGAGGCACCGGGCTCGGCTTGTCTATCGTGAAGCATATTATCGACGTTCATCATGGCAACGTACAGGTTAAAAGCAAGGTGGGCGAGGGCAGCACTTTTACCTTTGAACTGCCTGTTAACGGGCATAATACAAGTACCGTTGTTTAAAAACTTGCCGGGAGGAGTATTGTATGCCGACGAAAATATTGGTTGTCGGCGGAGTGGCAGCCGGTGCCAGCGCCGCCGCCAAAGCCCGCCGGACAGACGAAGCCGCGGAAATAATTATTCTCGAACAAGGCCCTTTTGTTTCTTTTGCCAACTGTGGTTTGCCGTATTATGTGGGACGGGTCATACCGAAAAGAGAAGACCTCCTGATTACAACTCCGGAAAGATTTAAGGACCATTTCAACATTGAAGTGCGACTTCAACAAAAGGCTTTATCTATTGACCCGGCAGGGAAGCAGGTGGTCGTAAAAAATTTGGCTGCGGGAGAAGGATACAGGGAAAAGTACGACAAGCTTATTCTTGCCACAGGCAGTGCCCCTGTGCTGCCTCCCCTGGAAGGTTCCGGGCTGGCAAATATCTTTCATTTGTGGACCATACCGGATGCCGACTCAATAAGCGCTTTGCTTGCCGGTCTGGGTGCGCGCACCGCTGTAATTATTGGCGGCGGCTTTGTTGGTCTGGAAGCCCTGGAAGCCCTGCTTGCCCGCGGTTTGGAAGTGTCTTTGGTGGAAATGCTGCCCCAAGTTCTCCCGGCGTGGGACCCGGAAGTGGCAGAATTGGTGGCCGGCCACTTAAGAGATGAGGGTATTCAAATGATCCTGGGGGATGGCGTCCGCCGTTTCTTGGGGTCAGGTATTCTGCAGCAGGTTGAGTTGAATAGTGGCCGTATTCTGCAGGCCGATCTGGCCGTGTCGGCAATAGGTGTACGGCCGAGGTTGGAACTGGCCCGGGAGGCTGGTCTGAAAATAGGTGTGACAGGCGGGTTGGAAGTAAACGAAAAGATGCAGACCAGTGATCCGGATATATACGCCGCCGGTGATATCGTTCAAACCAGGCATCTTGTATCCGGACGACCGGTCCGCTTACCCTTGGCCGGACCCGCAAACAAGCAGGGGAGAACGGCCGGGGCTAACGCCGCGGGCGGCAACATGGAATTTCGGGGAGTACTGGGGTCCGGTATTGTCAGAATCGGTAAGTTGACGGTGGCAAAAACCGGGTTGAATGAGCAGGAAGTGATCGATGCCGGATATCAATACGATATTTCTTACACATACCCCCTGGATCATGCCGGCTATTACCCCGGAGCTAAATTTATGTTGATAAAATTAATGGCTGATAAAGAAACCGGGCGTTTGCTGGGTGCTCAGGCCGTTGGTTATCAGGGCGTGGATAAACGCATTGATGTTTTGGCGACAGCAATGGCCGCCGGTTTTTCGGTAAAGGACATGGAGAATTTGGAGCTGGCATATGCGCCGCCTTATTCATCCGCCAAAGACCCGGTGAGTATGGCCGGCATGGTGGCATCAAATATTCTGCGGGGCGAGGTTCCCACCCTGACGGCGCGGGACTTGCGGCGGGAGCTAAGCAACAGCGCGGATATACAGCTTGTTGACGTGCGCACCACCGAGGAATTCAATCAAGGCTATATCTCCGGGGCGGTCCATTTACCGCTTGACCACTTTCGTCAGGATATCAGCCGGCTGGACTCCCGGAAAAAGACCGTCGTATATTGCCGTAGCGGTTACCGTTCTTACCTGGCGTTAAAAATTTTGCAGCAAAGTGGTTTCCGTGAAGTATTTAATCTCAGCGGGGGGTACATGAACTGGAGCGCGGCATTATGAAAGAACACCCGCCGTTACGCGGGTGTTTTAGTATAATAGAATGGGTACAAGGTAAACATCAATTTGATCTTGTTCCGCCGTACTTTGTTCTTTGGATTTAGCAAGTAAAGCGTTCATAAATGTTCCCCCTTCCCCTAAAAAATTTAGATTATTTTTTATTATCATATTATCAGAATATTTAGAATGAGTCAATATGAACATTGTAGAAAAAATTTAAATAAAATGACCTGAATTAATACAGGAATAAAATTATATTACAAATTTATTCTATGATAAAATTATGATATAATATGTTTAATTCTTGTGATTCGTTCAAAAAATGTTAACTGATTGGATATATCTGGGAGGTATAGCATGTTGCGTGAAATAAAGGTTGGCATTGAAGGAAAAGCCTCGACTGTAGTAAATAAGGGTAACACGGCCATGGCTTACGGGAGCGGAGCGGTAAATGTATTTGCAACGCCGGCTATGGTCGCACTGATGGAAAAGGCCGCCCTTTCTTCGGTTGACCCGTTGCTGGACGCAGGCTATACCACCGTGGGAACGAAAATTGAGGTCAAACATATGGCCGCAACTCCTATGGGCATGAATGTCACCGCCACCTCCCGGCTGGTGGAAGTGAACGGTAAGCGACTTTTGTTTAATATTGAGGTGAAGGATGAAGTAGACCTGGTTGGCACCGGCGTACATGAGCGTTTCATTGTTGAGTTGGCGGGCTTTATTAAGCGCGTTGAAGGCAAAGCGGCAAGCAAATAGAAGCATTAATTACATAATCATAATATAAGGTTCTTTTTGATCTTGCTCCTCCATTAGGAGGATTTTGTTTTTGTGTGCCGAACATATGCTCTATTACATTTAAGGGATGTTTTGCTTATAGGATGGTGAATGAAAACCATGACTTTGCGCTTTATTATCGGCAGGGCCGGGGTAGGGAAAACCCGCGCTTGCCTGGACGCCGTCCGGCAAGAACTCCTGGCCGGGCCGGACGGGCCGCCGCTGATTTTATTAGTGCCGGAACAGGCAACGTTCCAGACAGAATACGCTCTGGTCTCCTCCGCCGGAGTCAAAGGCTTTATCCGCGCTCAGGTGCTCAGTTTCCGGCGCCTGGCTTACCGGGTGCTGTTGGAAGTAGGCGGCGCCGCCCGGGCGCATATTGGTGAGCTTGGCAAGCGGATGGCACTGCGCCGCTTGCTGGAACAGCGGCGGGGAAATTTGAAGGTATTTGGACGGGCGGCCGGACAGCCTGGTTTTGCCGATACCCTGGCCCGCACTTTGGGTGAAATGAAAACCTACTGCATTACGCCGGCAGACCTGGCCGCGGGCTTGGACGCCCTGCGTGAGCAGGGAGTGCAAAGCCTGCTGACGGATAAGCTTGAAGACCTCTGTCTTTTATATGGTGAATTGGAAGCTTATTTGGCCGGCCGTTTTACCGACCCGGACGATTACCTGAGCCTGCTGGCGGGCCGCCTGGAAAAGGCGGCGGCGATCAAGGAGTCGGAAATCTGGGTGGACGGCTTCATCGGGTTCACACCCCAGGAATACCAGGTGTTGGCCGCTCTTCTGCGATCGTCGCGCCGGATAAATGTCACTTTGTGCGCCGATCTGGCCGCAATGAGTGGCAGCCTTGATGATAACGACCTATTTTACCCTTCAAGGGAAACTTACGATATCTTGTGCGAAATAGCGGCCCGGGAGCGGGTGCCGGTTGAACGCCCGCTGACACTTGAGCAAAAAAAGAACCGGTTCCGCAATTCCTCCATCACTTACCTTGAAGAAAACTTTTTCCGCCGCCCGGCGCCGCCCGCTAAAAACACCGGCGACGGGGTGGTGCTGGCGGCTGCGGCGAGCCGCCGCGCTGAAGTGGAGGGGGTGGCGCGGGAAATAATAAGCTTGTGCCGCGACCAGGGTTACCGCTACCGTGACATTGTCGTGCTGACAAGAGATCTGGATGCTTATGACCATCTTATTGCTGTTGTTTTCGACGATCATGGTATCCCCGTTTTTGTGGACCGGAAGCGTCCGGTGATGAGCCATCCCCTGATTGAGCTGGTCCGTGCGGCGCTTGAGGTGGTAGTGAAGGACTGGACCTATGACCCGGTATTTCGTTATCTGAAAACCGACCTCATTCCGCTTGCCCGGGAAGAAGTTGATTTGTTGGAAAACTATGTGCTGGCGCACGGCATCCGGGGCAGCCGCTGGGTTGACGCCAGACCTTGGGAGTACCGGAGACGGCTGACGCTTGAGGAGGATCTTGAGGTTTCATCAACGGAGGTCCGGGAATTGGAGGAGATCAACCGGATTCGCCGGACGGCGACGGCAGCGCTGGCCGGCTTCCACCGGGCGGTCCGGCAGGCCGGTAATGTACGGGAGATAACAATAGCGCTATTTAACCTTTTGTCCGAGCTAGAGGTTCCTGAAATGCTGGAAGGCTGGAGCCGGCGGGCTGAAACACAGGGGCTTCTGGAGGTGGCCCGGGAGCACAGTCAGGTGTGGGATATGCTGACGGCTTTGCTGGATCAGGTTGTGGAGACACTGGGCGACGAGGTTTTAAAGCCGGCGGATTATGCCGCGGTACTGGACGCCGGTTTTGAAAGCATGCGACTGAGCTTGATCCCGCCCGGACTTGACCAGGTAGTGGCCGGTTCCCTGGATCGTTCCCGCAGCCCACAAGCCCGCGCCTCTTTTATCATAGGCGTTAATGAAAGTGTGCTGCCCGCCCGGATAACGGGGCAAGGGGTCCTGTCCGAAACGGAAAGGGAATGCCTGCAGGCGATCGGGTTGCCTTTGTCTCCCGGTGTCCGCCGGAAAGTTTTTGACGAGCAATACCTGGTTTATATCGCCCTGACCCGATCGGCGGAGCGCTTGATTCTCAGCTACCCGTCGGCGGACGATGAGGGCGGGGCGAATATGCCCTCGCCGGTGATTGCACGGGTTAGGGAACTATTGCCTGGCGTTGAGGAAAGGGTTTGGGCGGTGGAGCCGAACGCGGCCGGTACTGAAGACCTTGAGTTTGTGACAAACCCCGGCCGCTGCCTGTCTTATTTGGCTGTTCAAATGAGGGAAGCCAAGGGTGGCCGCTCCTTAAATCCCATCTGGTGGGATGTATACAACTGGTTTGCGCGGGGGGAGCGGCGGGAGGAATGTACCCGCGCGTTATCCGGTCTATTTTACAACAACAAGGAAGACAGGCTAACTCCCGGCGCCGCGAAACTCCTGTACGGGCAGCCGCTGAAAACCAGCGTTTCCGGTATAGAAAAATTCCGCTCCTGCCCTTTTGCCCATTTTTTATCTCAAGGCTTGCGGCTGCGGGACCGGCCTGTTTTCAGGCTGGGCGCCCCGGACCTGGGACAATTTTTTCACGCGGCGCTAAAGCTTTACGGGGACCGGGTCCAGGAAATGGGATTGGATTGGGGTGAACTAAACCAAAAAGACTGCCGCAAGTTGGCCGGGGAAGTGGTGGACTATCTCGCTCCCAGGCTGCAGAACGAAATACTGCTCAATTCCGCCCGGCGGCGCTACCTCACCAGGAAAATCAAGCGCACCGTGCAGCGTGCGGCGCTGGTGCTGTCTGAGCACGCCCAGCGGGGGAAATTCCGCCCGGTCGGGCTGGAGCTGTCTTTCGGGCTGGAGGGTGAATTGCCCGCCGTAACCTTTATTCTCTCCGACGGCAGTGAGATGGCGGTAACCGGCCGGATCGACCGCGTTGACGCGGCTCGTGGCGACGCCGGGATTTACCTGCGGGTAATTGATTACAAGTCGGGCCGGGTGACCATAAATCTCTCGGACATCTTTCACGGCTTGAAACTGCAGCTGTTGACCTACCTCGAGGTGGCGCTGCGGCAGGCGGACCGTTTGGCGGGTGGGCCGGGCCTGCCCGGCGCGATTTTTTATTTCAGCCTGGACGACCCGTTAATCAAAACCAGCGGTGAAATTCCCCCGGACGAGGAGCTGGAAAAAAGCATTCTCAGGAAAATGAGGATGGAGGGTATGCTGCTCGCCGACCCGGCCGTTGTCGGGATGATGGACAGCGGGCTTTCTGGCCCCTCAGACCTGATTCCGGTGCAGCTAAAGAGAGATGGTGATTTTGCCGCCCGCTCCGCTGTTCTCACCGGACAGCAGTTTGAATTGCTGCGGGCTTACCTGCGCATGCAGTTATTATCCGCCGGGAACGACATTATCAGCGGCGTGGTGGATATCGCTCCCTATCGCCAGGGGAATTTCCGCTCGTGTCAGCACTGCCTTTTCAGCCCGGTTTGTTCGTTTGACGAACTGGTGGAAGGGAACGCCTACCGTCAGATCGCGCCGGTACGGAAAGACATCATATGGGGCAAGCTGGCTGAAATACTGGGGGGTGAGCACGTTGAGTAACGGCGGGCCGCGGGAACAATTTGAGAGCATGGAGCGCAGCTTGATCAGTGCCAAAGTTAAACAAAAAGGCAAAAGAGAATGGACGGCGGAGCAACTCGAAGCCATGAACAGCCGTAACGGCAATTTGCTGGTGGCGGCCGCCGCCGGGGCCGGTAAAACAGCGGTCCTGGTGGAACGGATCATTCGCCGGATTACCGACCTGACGGCGCAGACCGATGTTGACCGCCTGCTGGTGTTGACTTTTACCAATGCCGCGGCGGCTGAAATGAGAGAGCGCGTCGGCCGCGCGCTTGCCGCGCATATCGACGAACACCCGGGATCAAAACATTTAAGTAGGCAAATGTCTTTGCTCAACCACGCCAGCATCGGCACCATTCACTCTTTTTGCCTGGATGTTATTCGTCAGCATTTTTACCGGATTGACCTGGATCCGTCTTTTCGGGTAGCCGATGAAACCGAGGCTGCTTTAATCCAGGCGGAGGTGTTGGAAGAGCTTTTTGAGCGCCGTTACAACGCCGGTGATAACCTCCCTTTCAACACATTAGTTGACTGCTATGGGGGAAAGAGAGACGACACGGATTTGCAGGCGCTT
Organism: Pelotomaculum terephthalicicum JT; assembly: GCF_022410535.1. GTDB lineage: Bacteria > Bacillota > Desulfotomaculia > Desulfotomaculales > Pelotomaculaceae > Pelotomaculum_D > Pelotomaculum_D terephthalicicum. The sequence continues at coordinate 22,600 of NZ_JAKNBL010000010.1, read as the reverse complement.
GTTCTGGAATTACACAGATTTGCCCGCAGCATGCCTCAACCGGCAAAATGGCTGGAAAAACTGGCGGCGGGTTTCGACATGCCGGAGGATATCTTATTCGACCGGCTCCCCTGGAGCGCATCCTTAAAGAAGGCGATTGCGCTTGAGGCGGCCGGGATTGTCGCGACGCTTGAAATGGCTATCCGGCTGGCCGGCAGGGCAGGCGGCCCGCGTGCATATATAGACACCCTTGAGGCTGACCGTGACGCAGCGCTCAGTCTGGACCGGGCTTGTGCGGCGGACATGAGCTGGGCCAGTCTTTATTCCATTATTAACACAATTAGTTTCGGCAAATTAAAGGCAGTTAGAGATGCCGGGGTCGAGCAGAGCTTAAAAAAACAAGTGACTGCTTTACGTGATTATGCCAAAAAACAAATAAAAACTCTTAAAGATGATTATTTCTCCCGCCTTCCGGAAGACTATTGCGCCGATCTGCGCGCCGTTGCCCCGCTGGTAAAGGAGCTAACGGAACTGGTGCGCGATTTTGATAAAGCGTACCAAGAGGCCAAAACGGCTAAAGGGCTGGTTGATTTCAACGACCTGGAACACTATTGCCTGCGAATTTTGTCGACTGCCGGACCGGATGGGTTGGCTCCGTCGGAATTGGCCCTGGAGCTGCGGCAGCGCTTTGTGGAAGTGCTTGTGGACGAGTACCAGGATACGAACGCGGTTCAAGAGGCAATATTGCGGCTGGTGTCACGGCAGGGTGAAGCGCATCCGAATTTGTTCATGGTCGGGGATGTCAAACAAAGTATTTACCGCTTTAGGCTGGCGGATCCCGGCCTTTTTCTGGATAAATACTCAAAGTATCCGTCGCAGCCGGGCGGCCCGGAGCGCAGGATTGATTTGGCCAGAAATTTTCGCAGCCGCCGGGGAGTAGTTGACGCCGTGAACTTTATTTTTCGCCAGTTGATGTCTCCCGCAGTCGGCGAGCTTACCTATAATCAAAGGGCGGAACTGATTTATGGCGCTGATTATCCTGCAGTTGACGGGAGAGTGACGGCAGAGGACGGAACAGTGGAAGTGTATTTGATTGAGCGCGGCAAACAGGCTGAAAACCCCGCAGAAGATGTTATTGCGACGGACGGTTCCGGAGATGACAAGTCAGATGATTCCGGAGAACCGGAGGCGGACCTGGACGCGGTGCAAATGGAAGCCTGCCTGGTAGCGTCCAGGATTGAGGAAATTGTCGGTAATGACCCGGCAGGAGGGGCGGGAACGCTGATTTACGATAATGATCAAAAAAAATACCGCCCGGCGGTTTACCGTGACATAGTGGTGCTTTTGCGCGCCACCACCGGTTATGCCAACAGCTTCCTGGAAGAATTTCGGCGGATGGGGGTGCCTGCTTACGCCGAACTGGCTACCGGTTATTTTGAGGCGACTGAGGTTGAAACTATTCTCGCATTGTTAAAAGTAATCGACAACCCGCGCCAGGATGTGCCGTTGGCCGGAGTCTTACGGTCTCCTGTGGTCGGGCTTAACGCTGGGGAACTGGCGCAAATCAGGCTGTGCCGGCGCCAGGGCGATTTTTTTGAGGCGGTGGTGTCCGCGGCGGCGTTGATGAAAGGGGCAATTTCGGACCGTTTAACATGTTTTCTGGAAAAGTTGGACGGGTGGCGCACTACCGCCCGGCGGGGAACACTGGCCGGATTGATTTGGACCCTCTACCGGGAGACAGGATACTATGATTTTGTCGGAGGACTGCCTGGCGGCGGGCAGCGGCAGGCTAATTTGCGGGCGCTGCACCAGCGGGCGCAGCAGTATGAGACCACCGGGTTCAGAGGGCTGTTTCTCTTTCTCCGCTTTATTGAGCGTATTCAAGACGGCGGACGCGACCTGGGGGCGGCACGGGCTTTGCATGAAAAAGAAAATGTAGTGCGGCTGATGAGTATACACAAAAGCAAGGGGCTGGAGTTTCCGGTGGTCTTTGTGGCCGGGTTGGGTAAGAAATTCAATATGAAAGATCTGAACAAAACAATGCTCCTGCACAAGGATTTAGGTTTGGGGCCGCAGTTAATTGACGCGGAGAGAAGAATTACTTATCCTACGATAGCCAAACTGGCTATAAAGCACAAATTAAAAATGGAAGCTTTGGCTGAGGAGTTAAGAATCCTTTACGTGGCCATGACCAGGGCGCGAGAGAAGTTGATTCTGGTCGGCTCGGTCCGCAATCTCCCGGCGCACGCCCGCCGCTGGTGCGGTCCGGTGGCGGCGGCGGGGTGGGCTTTGCCGGACGGTGAACTGGCCGGGGCAAGTTCTTGCCTGGACTGGCTGGTTCCGGCTCTTGCCCGCCATCAAGACGGCGCGGGAATAAGAAAACTGGCGCTGTGTGATGATCAGCCCCCGGCGGCGGTGGCAGGGGACTCCTCACGCTGGGCGGTATTTTTTAAGGGTGGAGGCGCCGCTTCAGAACAGGAAAAACCATCCGAAAGGGAGTTATTAAGTCAAGTCCGCCGGATGGAGCCGGTGGACACGGACAGTCGGTTTGCCGGGATTGTGAAAAGCCGGTTGGAATGGAAATATCCTGATTTGGGGCTGACCGGCTGCGCGGCAAAGTCTTCAGTAACTGACCTGAAACGAAGGTTTGACCGGCAAATTGTGGAGGATGAGGGAGCATCCCTGGATTATCGTCCGCCTATTGGCAGGCGGCCGGTTTTTATGCAGGAGGAACATGGCTTGACTGCCGCTGAAGCAGGCTCAGCCCTGCATCTGGTAATGCAGAATCTGGATTTGACACATGTCGCGGACGCCGCGGCAATTAAGAAGCAGGTGGCAGTGATGACCGGGATGGAAATACTGACATTGGAGCAGGCAGATTCAGTGCCGGTAGAGAAAATCATGTTTTTCTTCAAATCGCCGCTCGGCAGGCGTGTGCTTTCTGGAAAAAAAGTTTTCAGGGAACTGCCGTTTACCTTGTCGTTGCCGGCCGGGGAGATCTATTCCGGACTTGCCGGTGATTCCGGCGAGGTAGTGTTGGTGCAGGGCATCATTGACTGCCTGGTTGACGAAGGTGACGGCTTGTTGTTATTAGATTACAAAACCGACCGGATCGGCAAAGACCAGCTTGAGCAGGTGATGGCGCGTTATCGCGGCCAGTTGAACATCTATGCCAGGGCGGTGGAAAATATCTATGGGAGTAAGGTAAAGGAAACATATTTATATTTGTTTAATCTGGATCTAGAAATAAGATGCAGCTGACCTGCTCAGTATAGCATGACTAAAAAAACGATAGAAGGATAAAATATTTGTAACTAATCAGAAGTCAGATTGAGAGAATGGCTGAAAAACAATCGTGGAGGTGTGCGTATGGAAGCGGATATATCCTGGAATATGTGGAAAAAAACTCTGGGTAAAGCCGTGAAAACCGCGGATTTAGTAGGCGTGTCCGATGATACGGTAGATAAATTCGCTTACCGGCTTGGGGACTTCTTTGCGAACAATTTAGACCCGGCAAATAGAGAACAGCGACTACTGAAAGAATTATGGGAAGTCGGCGAGGAGGGAGAGAAGAAGGCCTTGGCCAAAATGATTACCAGGCTCGTTGAAAATACATAAATGAGGAAACACCCCTGGCAGTAATGAAGTGAACCCCAGTCCGTTTTCCGGGGTTCACTTCATTACTACCAGGGGTGTTTAAATTTCAGTTATCTCTAACCTAGCTGATTTGTCCCATGTTAGCCGAGGTAAAACCACTTACCATGGTTTGTGTGGTCATATCTTTCATCGTCGGCACTTGGTAATATTGTTTCTGGTTCATATAATTCCATACTTCATATGCCTGTTCAGAACAATTAACGGCCCCTTGCTGAAGCATCCGCCTCAAATGCGGATCTGCACATTCCAGGGATGCAATCGTTTTAACAAGAGCTGATGCTTTGTGGCACCCCAGCATTCCACTGGCAACGTCCCTGTCATCCATTTCATTCATTGAAACATTAGGCGCTTGTGGCTGAGGATTCTGCAGGCCATAGGAAGGCGACACGTTTTTTACGGAACGATAAGGAATTGATTCACCTTTCCCACGCTGGTTGATAGTTTGGACCATATTATTGTACTCTTCTGTCATGAATTTAATTTGATTATTCAAGATAGAGCGCAACTGTTGATCTCTTATATGAGGACTATAAAGCTGGAACTGATTAATACCGTCAACGGTGGCTGTCAGAACCTCGTGTAATTCCATCACTTCGTGTGCGCCTAAGCTAGCGGCCATATTGCACATTCTCCCTTCCATCATTGTATGATTAAAACTATTATGTTTAATATCATGGAAATTATTCAAAAAAAAGCAGTAAAACCAAACCTTGTGTCAGTTGACAGATCGGTTTTACTGCTCATATAAACAATATGCAAATTCTATAACCAGCCTCTCGCTGAAGTTGCTGTTTCGGAACTATTTCCAGCCTGCGTCTTCAAACCAATATTGGGTTATTCCATTGCTATCCTTATATTGATGAACGATATAATCTTTATCCGGGTCAAGGTAGAAGTAGTGACTTACACCGTTGTCATCCACATAAAAATATCTTTCAAAGTCTCTGTCATAATTCCAATGACTGCGCAGGTTTCTTGTATTATACTGGTGTAGTATTCTTTCTAGCTGCGCAATTCTTTTTTGATAATAATCATAATGATTTTTGGCATAAGAAACTGCTTTAATCTTGTACCAACTGTAACCGTAATTGCTGTGAGACGAATGACTAATCTTAGAATCATTATGGGTACCACGATCCCTCGACTGACTGGCAAACGCCGTTGAAGATAGGGCGGTTGAAAGGATTAGTGCCATTGCCAGCAAGACTATTTTTCTCATGTTGCCGCTCAACTCCTTTAAATGGTGAGTTTTTTTGTACATTAAATAATATAAATAAGCATGAAAATAAGATCAATGCGAAATTAGTGGTAAAAACGATAGCAAATACCTGAACTAAAATATCTTTTCCAAATGATCATACCTGTGGTTGAGGCAGTCGTAATATTTTGCGGCAATTGCACGGCCTTAAATTCTTTTATGATATAATTGAAAATGAATCGCTTATCACATAATGCTTTGGTATTTGACAGAGGAGTGGTTTAGTGCGCAATCATTTAGCGAAAAATTATAAGACAGCCTTGGATTCGTTAACGGTTTACCGCGGTATTCTAAAAAATCCATTGATTAAAAAACTTTATATTTTGCTGGAAAAACTGTGCGCGGTGGGCGAGGACTTTGATGCCCTGCTCATTGAATACAACAACTTTTTTTACCACCTGTCACAAGCTGATGAATACCGCAATTTCAAGCACTATGTAATTACTTGTGTTTTATACGACGAAAATGCTTTTACGCGTATCGCGGAGAAACACAGTTTTGCAGATATTGATATTCCACTGCTGCGAACTGTGGAGAATGACCTGGAAAATCTCCACAAGGTGGCAATGTTGTCATCCAGGGAGCTGAAGAATATTATTTTGAGCGGTTATGCCGCCAAATATAATTCAGAAAAAAATACAGCGGAAAAACTTCCTGAATGGGACAGCAGTTTAAATAGCGTACGGGATGGGCGTCTCAATATATACCAAATACTGGACCAAAATCAGTCCTGGGCGAATTGTATCAAGGCACTGGCTGAATTCCACAGAGCCAATGGCGCGGGAAACTTCGCCCGGTATGCAGGCTTTATTTGGGAAGAGCAGTCGGATTTTCATGGCTTAAAAGGACTTGCATCGACAGATCCGGTGAGATTGTCCGATTTAGTGGGTTATAACGCGGAAAGACAAGTTGTGTTGGATAATACCATGTTCTTTTTAAAAGGTCACCCGGCAAACAACGTTTTGCTTTATGGGGACCGGGGCACAGGCAAGTCCTCCACCGTAAAGGCTCTTTTAAACGAATTTGCCGCGCAGGGCTTACGGATAATTGAAATTCCCAAAAAATATCTTGAGGATTACCCGAAGATTATCAGATTGATTCGCAATAGACCGCAAAAATTTATATTATTCATTGACGATCTGAGCTTTGAGGACAGTGAAGAAAGTTTCACCGCATTAAAGGCGGTTTTAGAAGGCGGCTTGGAAAGCAAGCCGGTGAATGCCGTGATATACGCAACCTCCAACAGGCGTCATTTAGTTAAAGAGAAGTTTAGTGAAAGAGCGGGCCTGTCGTCCGGCAACAATGACGAGGTTCGCGCCGCCGACACCTTGCAGGAAAAGCTGTCCCTGGCGGATCGGTTTGGCATTGCCGTTACCTTTTCAACTCCTGACCAGAAAAAGTATCTTGAAATAGTTGAAGGACTTGCTTCTATTAGAAACATTGATATTGATTCTAAGACATTGCGCGATGAGGCTCTTATATGGGAAATGGAGCACAATGGCCGTTCACCCCGCACCGCGAGGCAATTTATCGATTGGCTGGAAGCGAAAATCAAGGGTGATGACGGAGAATAAGGAGGCTTAATAAAATGTGTGGTTTGCCCTTATGGTATTTTTACAGCAAAGAGACGCCGATGAACAAGCAGCTAGAGGCAATATTAAAACAGGTGGACCTTTTACCCGCGGATCAGCAAAGAGAACTTCTCCGAATTCTGCAATTATTGCTGACGATAATACCTCAAACAGATCCGGGTGAGGTTGATCCTTCCTAGCCCGGCTGCTTTATTCCGGGGACGGTAAAATATTTGCCCCGCGGATTTAACGCGGGGCTCATGACTACGAAATCTTTTGGACTGCCTCTTGCTGCTTATGCTTTCTCCCGGCGATCTCTTCAGCGTAGTCTGTGGAGATGAGGTAAAGGCTGACCCAAAGATCATGTTCGTTGGCTTTGCCTTCAAGCTCGTGGGACAGTTCTTTAAATCTCTTTTCCACCCTGTCTTTAAATGCTGAAAATTCTCCCAGCAATTCTACTATATCGCGTTGGCTGTATGAGGCACCTTCCCTTAATACTTTTGCCAAGCCGACTCCCCCTTGTTATCAGCATTTGTTTAGGTAATTATAACTTAATTGGTAATTAGTGTTAAGGGTGTAATTTGTCTTTTCGTGCTGTTTCCAAAAAAATAAGGGGGGATGTCCCCCCGTTTGCCTTAATAGTATTTTTATTAGAAATTGCTGAACTGGCCGATGTTTTGGCTGCTCATTCCCATTAAGGATTGATTCGCGAGGCCGGTGCCCATCTGCCCGGAAGTGCTGAGTTGACTTGAACCGGAGGTGGGTATATACTGGCTTCCGGCAAATCCGCTTACTCCATACTGGCTTGGTGTGTTTTGATAAGAAACGGGATGTGCGGGTGCAAAGACGTAGTTGCCCGCGCTGGTGCCGGAGAAGCCGCCTTGTGATAATCCAGTACCCAAGGTAGTGCCGCTGTATGTGTTGGTGCCGGATGCGCTCATTCCCAAGTTCCCTTGCGAACCCAGCATTCCCTGATTCGCCATGTTGCTGATTTGCTGGTTGGTGGCGAAATCGTTGCTGCTGAATCCTAGTCCGTAACGGTTAGCCGCCATTGGGCTGATTTGTTGATTGCGCGCGTATTCATCTGATTTGTTACCGCCGAACTGGGAGCCGAAAGTTCCAAAAGCAGGCTGGCCGTATTGACTGGTGCTGATAGAGGGGTTATAGCTGCCGAACTGCCCTGTGCTAATTTGGCCCGGGTAAATACCGGCGCTGAACTGGCCGGTTTGCATGCCGGCCATTTGCGGGATTTGCTGAGCTATACTGCTGATTACATTAACGTCCTGGCTTAAACGGCTGCAGAGTTGCTGAATAGCCTGCAGCTGTTGTGTCGCGGCGTTTTCACTTTGACTCATTTGCTGAAGCTGCGCCGCGTGGTTGGCTTCCGAGCGCTGTAGCTGCCCTGCGACTTGACTGATGCTGTTGACTTCCTGCCGCAAATCTTGAATCTGTTTGTGAAGCTGATAAATTTGATCCATTGTTTTTCCCCCTTGCTAGATTTAGGCTTAATGTGCCTTTTGTAATATTATTCTACTTTATGCAGCAGGTTATTACTGGAAGATAATGGTCTGACAAAATCGCCCTAATGGCTGCGCTGCTCCAACCCGAGTAAACTTATAGTCTATTTACTTTCTCTTTGTTACAGTGGCTAATGAATTGTTTTCGGTGGACAGGAAAAACCCTTCTATACTTGGTGATGTTGCCGCCAGGCTGACGCTGTTGTTAAGAAAGACCCATGGCGCGTCTTGAACAATAGTTTTCACAGCTTTGCGGTATAGTTCCTCCCGTGACAGGCGATCATTATCTTGCTGGGCTTTTATTAATAGCTGGTCAACGTCATTGTTGCGGTAATGAGAGATATTCAGACCACTTTCAATCTGCGATGATGATAATAAAGTGTATAGGAAGTTATCTGGGTCTCCATTATCACTGATCCAGCCATAAAGAAAAGCATCGCCTTCTGCATTGAATAATGCCTCTTTATACTGCTGCCAGGGATAGGCTTTTATTTCCACGTCAATGCCTGCCAGCGCTAAGTCCGACCGGATAGCCGCGGCCAGTTTTTCCCCCCCGGCGGGATTATATACTCTGGTGTTTGTGTAAGTAATAATTGTTATTTTAGTACCTTCCGCCAATCCGTTGCGGGTGAGCAATTCCCTGGCGCCGTCAGGGTCGTACGGGGGGGGACGGGTACCCGGGTCGTAACCCAGGACACCGGGAGGCAACGGACCGTTTGCCACGTGTGCACCCGAATGGAATAATCTTGTTATTATTTGTTCCCTGTCGATGGACATACTTATCGCCCGCCTGATTTCAGGGTTGTCAAAAGGTTTCTTATCAGTGAAAAATCCGAGGTAGCTTAGATCCAGACCTGTTTTTTTAATTATTGAATAGCCGCTTTGCTCTAAAAGCCGGGCATCTGAAGGAGTGATTCCATCAATTATATCAGCCATGCGCATTTTTAATGACAGTGACCTTAACCTGCTGTTTTTGACGACCGTAAATACCAATCGGTCGTATTGAGGCTGCTTCCCCCAGTATTCAAGGTTTGCGTTTAAAATTAGTTTTTCTCCTTTTTCCCAGCTTCCGAATTTGAACGGTCCCGTGCCAACGGGGTTGGCGCTAAAATTATCTCCTAAAGCTGAAACGGCGGCGGGGCTTACTATAGGCGCCGCCGCCGGCATGGCCAGATTGTTTAAAAAAGGCGCGTAAGGATACTTGAGAGAAAACTTAACCGTATAAGAATTAATGGCTTTTACACTCTCAACCATACCGAAGACGAAGGGGGCGTAAGCCATGTCCTCTGTGCGGTTGGGTAACATCTGTCTTTCCACGCTGAATTGCACAGCCTCAGCATTGAAAGGTGTTCCATCGTGAAACTTAACGTTTTTTCTCAGGTAAAAAAACCATTCCCGTCCGTCCGCGGATACTTGCCAGGTTTCAGCCAGGCAGGGTTCTATTTCGGTTGTGCCAGGTTTGAAACGGACAAGGCCCTCAAAAATATTGGAAATCACTTTATTGGACTCCTCGTCTTGGGAGACGGCCGGATCAAGTGTAACAGAGTCCCCGCCTCTGGCGTATAAAAGGGTGCCTGTTTTTTTAAAAAATAATCCGTAAAACAGCATATTGTCAGTAAGGCACAAATGCAAAGCTGTAATTATAATAATAAGGAATATTGGTATTAATACCAGTTTGCGCGAACTATGTTTCAGCAAAATACCACCTCGATAATTTTATTGAATAATAAATTCTGTATAATATGTAAAAAACCTCCATTATAGATTATGAAAATTATAATATTTTTCTAACCAATAGAGGTATAATTAAACTATTATTAAGTAAAGGCTTGGGGGAGCAGTCTTAACAAGCACTTAAAATAGCAGGAGTTGATGAACTGCCCCGCCATCGGTTCTACCGTGATTGTCCCAGGGTATATCCCAAAGGCCAATTACCTGAAAAATAAATATGACCAACTGGAAATTATACCGTTGGCCATATCATACAAGGAGTTGGTAAAATGAACGTTCGCTTTGGACCGGCGGGGGCTTCTGCTTCTTTTTATGCCGAGAAGCATAAATCTTCCCTCGAAATGCCGGAATGGCTGGATAAACGTGGTTTAAACGCTTTTGAATACCAGTGCGGCAGGGGGGTGCATATTGGGGAAGAAATGGCAGCCCACCTGGGGAAACTGGCTGCGGAGCATGGAATACAATTAAGTATTCACGCTCCTTATTACATTAATTTAAGCGCAATAGACCCCGAAATGCAGGTTAAAACAAAGAATCACCTCTTAAAAACATTGAAAGTCGCGCGGGCGATGAGCGCTAAAACGGTTGTATTTCACCCTGGAGCGGCGAGTGGTGGTAACCGTAAAGAAATACTGGCCAGGGCAAAGAAGTTCCTAAAAGAGATTTTGGCGGAGGTGAAAAAAGAGGGGCTTTCCGGTATTATTCTTGCTCCGGAGACAATGGGTAAAAAAAACCAGCTTGGTTCGCTGGACGAGGTTTTGGAGTTGTGTGAGTTAGGTGAACAGCTTAGGCCCGCCGTTGACTTCGGGCATATTCACGCGGTAACCGGCGGTGGATTAACAGATAAAGCTTCTTTTGCCGAGTTGCTGGATACTATAGAGAAAAGACTTGGACTCTTTTATCTGCAAAATCTTCATATTCATTTCAGCCCGGTTGAATTTACCGCTGGTGGTGAAAAGAGGCATCTCACCACCATGGACAATAACTGCGGGCCGGATTTTACACCGCTTGCCGAGTTATTGGTAGAGAGAAATTTATCGCCTACAATAATTTGTGAATCAGATGAACGGCAGGCGGAAGACGCAATAATTTACCGGGATATCTATTATAAGTTTTTAAATGCGAGTTATAAAAAATGAAATGGGACGTGTCAGGCAGGATACATTTAAGCTGTTAGCGCCTTAGTTTCACGTCCCACGAAAGTTATTCCGGTTAGTTTAGTGAGTTTCTACATCCTTTGCTCCGTTTTTACGCATGATTCCGGCAGCGTCTTCAATTTTCTTTTCATCTGTGCGGACGGAAGCCAGGATTTTACCTTCCTTCACTTTGCCTTCATAATATCTGCCGCGTTCAGACGGAACACCCCAGTCAATCAGACCGCCTGCTATGCCTCCTGTGGCTGCGCCCGACAGCAGGCCGGCAATAGGACCGGCTGCAAGAATCGGCCCGATCCCTGGAATAACCAGGGCGCCCGCGCCCATAGCCAAGCCGGCCAAGCCCCCCAGCACGCCGCCCGTGCTTACTCCTGAAGCAATGCTACCGCCAGTTCCTTTGTTTTCTCCGGTGTCGCCAGTTTTACTTTTATCAGCGGCCAGCACCGATATTTCTTCGTAAAAACCACGTCCACGAAGCGCGGAGACTGCTTTTTCCGCCTGGTCCCTAGAGTCAAATAATCCGACAACAGTTTTCAGCAAATTAGATCCCTCCTGCAAATATTGTTCCAACATCCTTATCCTGCCACATTAAAACAATATTATACTATAGTTTGTAGTAAACAATAATTTTTTAAGGAGATAACGAAATAACCGGTTCATTTTTTTTTCAGTTTTGATATAATATTGTATGTTTGCAGACTATGACTTAATAAAACAAGGAAAATGTTGTATAGCTAAATAATTAATTTACGGAGGTTTGAGAAATGCTGCCAACCCCTAAGAAATTTTTTGTGACTGCTGGCAGTGCGGAAGGGAAAAGTAATTTGACTGCATTTGATAATGCATTGTTAAAAGGTAGAATTGGCAACCTAAATTTAATGCGGGTATCCAGCATCTTACCTCCTGGAGTACAGTATTGCCCGGATATGGAAATACCCCCAGGCTCGCTTGTTCCCACGGCTTACGGATTCATTATCAGCGATGTCCCTGGTGAATTGATTGCAGCGGCGGTTGGCGTGGGCTTTTCAAAAGATACTTTCGGAGTTATAATGGAATTTTCCGGCAAGTGCAGCAAGGCTGACGCGGAAATGAAAATTGAAAACATGTTGAAAGAAGCGTTTGAAACCAGAGGAATGGAATTGGTCGGCACCAAAGTAGCAGCCACGGAACACCGTGTGGAAGAGATTGGCTGCGCCCTGGCTGCTGTTCCGCTCTGGTATTAAATTTTATTAATGTATGTGGAGGTGCCGTCACTTTGGACTTATGGTTTGAAGAGTACCAGACAAAAGATATGGTTATTTCCTGCCGGGTGTTGCGCACCATTCATCAGGAAAAAACACCTTTTCAGGAATTGGCTGTGCTCGATACAGTTGAATTTGGCCGGATGCTCGTATTGGACGATGTCATTCAGACAACGATAAAAGACGAATTTGTCTATCACGAAATGATTGTTCATGTGGCTCTGGAGACACATGCCAGGCCGGTAAAAGTGCTTATTATCGGCGGCGGCGACGGAGGGGCGGTAAGAGAAGTTGTCAAACATCAGTCAGTAAATAAAGTTGTCCTCTGTGAAATTGACGGCGCCGTGGTCGAATCGTCAAAAAAATACCTGCCTGAAATTAGCTGCGCTCTGGAGAATCCTAAGGTAGAAGTTGTGATCGATGACGGGATCAAGCACGTCAGGAATAACAAGAACACTTATGATATTATCATTATCGATTCCACAGATCCCGTTGGGCCGGCGGAAGGGCTTTTCAGCGCCGCTTTTTACCGTGACATCTACAATTCACTAAATGAAGACGGTATTTTTGTCGCTCAAACTGAATCGCCGTTTTTTAACGGTAGTCTGGTCCAAAGGATTTTTAAAGATGTTTCCGGCATTTTTCCCTTGGCCCGCCTTTTCCTGGCCAATGTGCCAAGTTACCCCGGCGGATTGTGGACTTTTACCATGGGCTCCAAGAAATATGATCCGCTTGATGTGGATATTAAAAAAATAAAAAATATGGATACGAAGTTTTACAGTCCGGCTATTCATCGTACTTGCTTCATTTTACCTCCTTTTGTAAAAAAATTGCTAAAGTAGTCAGGAGGAGAAAGATTGCTGGATCTAGTTGAAAAATACACTGGATTCATCGGATGTACGGACAGCTACGAACATTCCGGATTAATAATTATCGGAGCTCCTATGGATCTTACGGTAAGCTTTCGGCCAGGTACTCGCCTTGGCCCGCAGCAAATTCGCCGGGTATCGCACGGGTTGGAAGAGTACAGCATCTATCTGGGCAAAGATTTAGGCGATTACCGTTATTACGACGCGGGGGACGTTTCCTTGCCGTATGGCAACATTCAGGAAGGTTTGTCCCGAATCGGCAGGGTAGTATCTAAGATATTATTCGACGGCAAATTCCCGCTTGTGCTCGGCGGTGAACATCTGATCACCCTGGCTGTGCTGCGGGAAGTTGTAAAATTACACCCTGATGTGGCTGTGGTTGTTTTTGACGCTCACGCCGATCTGAGAAATGAATATCTCGGTGAAGAGTATTCTCATGCCACTGTAATGAGGCGGATTATAGAAGTTATCGGCGGTAAAAATCTTTACCAGTTCGGAATTCGCTCCGGTATCAGGGAGGAATTCGCTTTTGCCTCTGAGAATACGAATATGTATATAAATGAAATCATACCGCCATTGCAGGAGGTTCTTCAGCAATTAAACGGCAGGCCGGTTTATGTATCACTGGATATCGACGTGGTGGACCCTGCTTACGCCCCCGGTACCGGGACTGCCGAACCAGGCGGCTGTACATCCAGGGAAATCTTGAAGGCAATTCACCTGTTGGGTGAATTAAATGTAGTTGGCTTTGATTTAGTCGAGGTAAGTCCGGTCTATGATATAGCGGAACAAACTGCTCTTCTGGCTGCGAAACTTGTCAGGGAAGCAATAATTTCGTTCGCCCGGCCTTATAATCGTTAAGAACGGGGTTATAATATTCAATATTTGATTACGTGTTAACAAAAAAATATTTGACTTCAATCAACAATTTCGCTATACTAAACAATGTCAATGATAAGGATTCGCTAAATTATCATAATTGGAATTGGAGCTGTGGTGTAGTGGCCTAACATGCCTGCCTGTCACGCAGGAGATCGCGAGTTCGACTCTCGTCAGCTCCGCCATTATCACGCCACGGTAGCTCAGTTGGTAGAGCAGCGGACTGAAAATCCGCGTGTCGGCGGTTCGATTCCGTCCCGTGGCACCAAATTGACAAGTTGCTTTTCATAGATTATAATAATTAGTGTGCGGAAGTGGCTCAGTGGTAGAGCATCGCCTTGCCAAGGCGAGGGTCGCGAGTTCGAATCTCGTCTTCCGCTCCATTTTATGCGGCGACATAGCCAAGTGGCTAAGGCAGAGGACTGCAAATCCTCCATTCCCCGGTTCAAATCCGGGTGTCGCCTCCATCTGAGAGGATAACTGATAATCCTTTGTGATTATCAGTTTTTATTTTTGTTGTTGTCCTAAACGGATCAGCAAAAAAGTTCATATATGAATATTCCGTCGTGTGAGTGCGGCTTGACCGTTTGATGTCGTTCATGCGTTCCGCGAAGATTGTGCATAGCTTCCGTTGCCGTTAAACATCTTCTCCGCCCTAAATGAACACCTTTGAATATTACGAGAGCCTGTTAATGCTAAGCTAAAAGTGTACCAGATGCTGGTTAAAAAATAGGCCACCTTAACCAAATAATCCTGTACGATAAAAGTTGCCGAGACTAATACGTGCAGGAGGAAAAGAGATGATTAAGATGGCCCAATTAGAAGATATCAGAAAAATGTACTTCATGGAAGAGTTAAGTATCCGGGAAATTAACCGGCGAACCGGTATCCACCGCGATACAATTTCCAAATATCTATCCACAGATGAACCTGTGCCACCTAAATATCAATTAACTAAAGATAAAAACCATCCGGTGCTTGGACCTTATATACCCATGATTAAATAAATCCTTGAAGATGATAAAACAAGGCACCGTAAGCAGAGACATACCGGTACAAAAATCTTTGAAGCATTAAAAGATGCCGGTTATACAGGCGGGTACACCACTTTAACCGATTATCTTCGCAAAGAACATAAAAAACAGCGCGAAGCCTTCCTGCCTTTAGAATTCGAGCTAGGTACTTATGCTGAAGTGGATTGGACAGACGCCTATATATACTTGAACGGGAAAGAAAAAAAAGCACATATCTTCGTAATGAAACTTCGTGGTTCCGGCGGATTCTACGTACAAGCTTACCCCTTTGAAAAACAGGAAGCATTTTTTGACGGGCATATTCGATGCTTTGAATTCATGAATGGGATTCCATATAATCACCTACGATAACTTAAAAACAGCGGTTAAAAAAGTCCTGCAAGCGTTCCGGTGAAGGGTGAGCCAATAGCGTATTCCTAATTCGATTCTATAATTCCAAGTAAAAATAATCATAATCGGAGTGAAGCGACGCATGAATATTAAGTTCTTTATAATAGCCGAGGTTGTGGGCAGTGTGGATAACGCGGAGCGTTATCCAAGCCCTGTGGTCAACCCGGTAGGGTTGTCCACAGGATGGCACTGTCCACAACCCTTGAGCAAGTAACTCTCCTCAACCGGAAGGTTGGTTCATAAAGACCGGAGCATTTGCTCTCTCATTTCGAAACAGTGGCTCATTTTACTACGGATTATTCACCCCTCTGAGCAGTGGTTTTATCCGTTTATGCCTTTCTTCTTCCGCATGGAGTTAGTCCGCATTTTTGATGAGACGGATCATACGGTTGCTTTTGCGAGCGGCCCACTCGGCATCGACCAGCAGCCCAAAACGTTCCTCAAATGACATTCCGGTCACGAAACGCTAGTATTAATATACTACAAGGGATGCACCCCCAACCTTACGTTACTTAATACCACTAATTTTTAATAATCGTTACGTTACAGCAATTTTATAAAAATATCAATATTAGGTGTAGAGATTGCTTCCTTATTCAGCTAATATTCCTTAATTTATAAGTTATTGGTAGTAATGTTTGTTGTTTCGAGGGGAACTAATAAATATAGACTGAATCAAGCTATTGTTTTATAAGTAATAATTAGTTATAATATTCTGGTGTCCCGGTAAGTAATAGATCATATTTATCTAACAAGTTCCCAAATTCACTAATAATAAACATATCGCGTATCTTTTACAATCGAATTCGTAATCAAAAACTTTTCAGGAGCACTTGGGGGGGTAAATGTGAAAAAAATCACGAACCACAAACGGATTCAAGTTACCATTAACAAACGCAACATTGAAGTATATGATGACCTAACCATTCTGCAGGCCTTATTGCAGGAGGATATCCAGATTCCGCATCTCTGCTATGATATCCGGCTTGAACGGTCAAACGGCAACTGCGGGCTATGTGTGGTTGAGTTAAGTGACCAAAACGGCGTAAGGGATGTAAAAGCGTGTCAGACCCCGATTAAAGAGGGTATGGCAATCGTTACCAATAGTGCCAAGCTGGAAAGCTACAGGAAAATTCGTCTTGAGCAAATCCTATCCGACCACAATGCGGATTGTGTTGCTCCCTGTGTGATGACTTGTCCGGCAAACATCGATATTCACTCTTATCTTCATCATGCGGCGAACGGTAATTTCGAGGCAGCGCTACGCGTGATTAAAGATAGCAATCCGTTCCCGGCTGTGTGCGGCCGCGTCTGCCCGCATCCCTGTGAGAAACAGTGCCGGCGCAATCTGGTTGATTCACCGGTGGCCATTAACAATGTCAAGCGGTTTATTGCCGACTGGGATCTATCTCGCAAGCAGCAGTGGATTCCACCTAAAAATCGTACCACCGGGAAGAAAGTTGCAATTGTCGGCGCGGGTCCCTCCGGTCTTTCAGCTGCCTATTACAGCGCAATTCAAGGTCATGACGTGACGGTGTTTGAACGTCAACCTCTGGCCGGGGGAATGATGCGTTATGGTATTCCTGAATACCGGCTGCCCAAATTGACGCTGGATCAAGAGATTGGGATTATTAAGAGCCTGGGCGTAAAGATCATGACGGGGAAAGCGCTCGGTACCCACATTATGCTTGAGGACCTGCGTAAGGATTTTGACGCTGTTTATCTTGCGATTGGCTCATGGCGTGCAACCCCTTTGCATATTGAAGGAGAAAATTTGAAAGGGGTATGGCTAGGCATACAATATCTCGAACAGGTGGCCAGCGGCGTGGACCTGCCGCTGGGGGACACGGTTGTGGTTATCGGTGGCGGAAATACAGCGATCGACTGTGCCCGCACCGCTCTTCGTAAAGGGGCCAAGTCCGTAAAGCTGATCTATCGCCGTACCAGGGAAGAAATGCCTGCTGAACCTATTGAAGTAGAGGAAGCCTTATATGAAGGGGTCGAGATGCTCTTCTTAATGGCGCCGGGCAAGATTGTCCCTGAGGGGTGTAAGAAGAAACTGCATTGCATCAAGATGGCTCTTGGCGAGCCGGACCGCTCCGGCCGCCGTCGTCCGGTCCCGGTCGAGGGCAGGGATATAGTGATCGAGGCAGATACGGTAATTGGAGCCATCGGGCAAAGCACAAACACCCAATTCTTATATCATGACCTGCCGGTTAAGCTGAACAAGTGGGGTGATATCGAAATTAACGGTAAGACCTCACAGACTTCTGAATTCAATATCTTTGCCGGAGGAGACTGTGTTACCGGACCTGCTACCGTCATTCAGGCTGTTGCGGCAGGCCGTCGCGCGGCTGAGGCGATGCACAGTTTGCTGACCAAAGGTTATGTTAAGGAAACACATAGTGACTATAGCTGTAGCCGTGGTACCCTGGAAGACCTGCCAAGAGGTGAATTTGATCGATTGCCCAGGCTTGAACGTGCAAGAATGCCGGTTCTTTCCCTTGCTGCTCGTAAAGGCAATTTCAATGAAGTTGAATTGGGGTACACGGAAGAATCGGCAAGAGAGGAAGCACGCCGCTGTCTTCAATGCGGCTGCGATAAGCGGTACAATTGCGATTTAAGAAAAGAAGCAAGCTATCATGGAATTGAATATGTTAAACCGGCTCATGAACGTCCGTATATCCCTATCGTTGAAGATCATCCGATTATAAGGCGCGATCATACCAGGTGTATCTCTTGCGGGCGCTGTATCGCTGCCTGTGCTGAGGTTGAAGGGCCGGATATTCTCACCTTCTATATGAAACATGGCCGTCAACTAGTTGGTACCAAAAGCGGTCTTCGCCTTGAAGATACGGATTGCGTCAGTTGCGGTCAATGCGTGAATGCCTGTCCCTGTGGAGCACTCAATTACCGCAGTGAAGAAGGAAAAGTCTTCAGGGCGATCAATGATCCCGGCAAAACCGTTGTTGCCTTTGTCGCACCTGCAGTACGCAGTGTTATATCCTCGCATTTTGGTATACCGTTTGATGAAGCCTCTTCTTTTATGGCTGGCCTGCTCAAAAAGATGGGCTTTGATAAGGTTTTTGACTTCACCTTTGCGGCAGACCTGACTATTGTCGAAGAAACAACAGAGTTCTTAAATCGCATAGAGAAAAAAGGTGTCATACCTCAATTTACGTCTTGCTGTCCCGGGTGGGTAAATTTTGTTGAAAGGCGCTACCCTGAAATGATCCCACACCTTTCAAGCTGTAAATCCCCACAAATGATGATGGGCGCAACCGTAAAAAATCATTACACCAGGCTGAGCGGCATTGATAAAAAAGACTTGTATGTCGTTTCTATCGTTCCCTGTATTGCTAAGATATCTGAAGCTGACCGTCCTGAATTCGCTTCTGACGGAATCCGCGATATTGATGCTGTCCTCACCTCAAGCCAAATGCTTGAAATGGTGCACCTGAAGCGGATTGATACCCGGGAAATTATCCCGCAAGAATTCGATGAGCCCTACAAGCAAGTTTCCGGTGCAGGTATTCTCTTTGGTGCATCGGGTGGGGTTGCAGAGGCAGCCCTGCGGATGGCGGTCGAGAAACTGACCGGAAAAGCTCTGACTGAACATCTGGACTTTGAAGAAATAAGAGGTTTTGAGGGGGTCAAAGAGTCTACTGTTAAAGCCAACGGCACAAAAGTCCGCGTTGCTGTCATTAGCGGTCTACAAAATGTCGAGCCAATCATTGAAAAAATTATCCAAGGTGTAGACGTTGGTTATGACTTGATCGAAGTTATGGCATGCCCCGGTGGGTGCATCTGTGGGGCAGGGCACCCTGTTCCGGAGAAGATTGACGAACTAGAAAAACGCCAGCAAGTACTGGTGCATATCGATCAGATTTCGCAATATCGTAAATCCCAGGAAAACCCTGATGTTCTAAGGCTGTACAAGGAATTTTACGGGGAAGCAAACTCTCAGCTTGCGCATGACTTGCTGCATACCCACTATAGCCCGGTAAGGCATGACCCGGTTTATAGTACTAATAGAAAGAAGGCCGACTCTGCGTTTAAAACCAGAGAGCTTACCATTTGCATATGTGAATCCTGTTCAGGCAGGGGATCGGTTGAGCTTTTCAATGGAATCAAAGCAAAGATCAAACAGCAGAAGATGGATTCCTTCATTGAAGTGAAAACAATCCGCTTAAAAGAAAACCATCCGGTTGAATGGGTTTATATGACCCTTGACGGAAAACAAATTCAAGAGTTCAATCTCGACAACCTTTATCAGCGTATAATCCAGACAAAATAAACCTGAATTAACCCAGGCAAAGCAGAATCAAGACAGAAGAAATCGGCAGAATAATTAATGAATTGGCGTTACCTGCATTTAAGAGGAAATCCTATGCTATGCGGTAGTTATAGTAGAAGTCTCCTACTTGATTACAATGCCTGGACAAAGACGACCTCGCGGGGGCTGTTGGAGAACTTTTCTGGCGGTAAAGATGCCGCCGCGCTATGTTCTTTCTACACATAGCGATAATATTTACTGTATTTGCGGGGACTTGGTTTCACGGCTTTATGACAAATCCGGGTGTCGCCTCCCCAAAACCAGTAACGGCAAGGTTTTCAGAGATGGAAAACCTTGCCACTTTTATTTTATATTTCTTTTTAGTCACAAAACAGTCACGGGTTTTTGAGTATTACCCTGTTTTTTTATATCTATGCTATCTATGATTAAAATAATAAAGCCTTATTTTATGGGGTTTTTGTGAACGGGGGAAATCTATAAAAACCTAAAAATACTTAATTTTAAGGCTGCAAATCCTTTACTAAACGGTTTAAATCGAGTGTCATTCTGTCGATCATCCTAGGCATGTTAAAATAAAAAACAAAGCTTCCTGTATGTAGCCACTTTTTTCGGAGTGGTTTTCTTTCTTCTCGCTGAACTACTCTTCAAGGTTATTTTTATGACCCGCTGAGAGCTTATAGAAGATATATAGCCGCCATAGGGGAAGTTATAAGCATATTTGTTTTGGGTTCTCGTAAATTTTGATAGTAGGTAGGGTTTAATAAGTCCTTTTTCCTTCGGCGGAGCCAGTATAGCGTTCTGTACGATTTTATATTTTAAGCCACAAATATCGGTAAAATTATTAGTTTTTTGTGATATAATTATAAAAATATGTAAAAATGCCTGATATGATTTCTATGGGTTGATTAGTAAAGACAATGTCCACTAGTGTATTTTAGCGATTGTTGGAGGTGCTTTATGCCTGAACATGAGAAATTTGCTGTACCACAAAAAAACAATACCGTATCAGAGTCAAATCAATCAAAACAGATGCCGCAAATAAAAGATTCACATCCAGCAGCTATTATTCAGAGAGCAAAGATCAATCCTCAATCACTGACATATGCTCATGTTATGCAACTTCAGAAGACAATTGGTAATTTGGCAGTTTGCCAACTTTTCAGGCAAGCAGGACTTATGAATGAAAATTCTAAACAAATTTTATCTGAACCTTTTCAGAAAAAAGAAAACAATACAAGTTTGCCGTATAGCTTGAGATCAGGTATGGAGGAGCAGTCAGGATTATCGCCGGGTGACGTGAAGTTGCGTTATAATTCAGATAAGCCTGCTGAATTGGGAGCGTTAACTCACACCCGGGGCAAACCAATCCAACTCAGGCAGGAAAGACACCTGCCGTATAAGGACCGGCAGGTGGTAATGCAGGCAAGGGACCGGTTTTATCCCACCCTTCAGCAAAAAAGCTCAGGCATTAACGATGAACGGGTACAAAGGACCGTCGGCAACCGAGCGATGAAAAAGTCGCCACAGGAGCAGGGACAGCCGCCGGCAAAGGTTATTCCGCCCGGCGGAGCGGAGGTCATCCAGGGCTACAACCTACATCAGGTGGGTTATGACGACCCCATGGTAGACGAGGTCCGCGACGAACGGGGGAACAACGATGACTTTACGGGCGTAAATTACGCCACCTTTTGGGTAAACGATCAACCGACCACAGAAAGCAGCGACCAGTATCACTCAGAAAAGGAATGCTGGCTCACTGTGGGTAATGACAATAACGAACTCCAGGACATCAAGGTTACTACTTGGCCAACCGGAGACTTCGGCGGTACCCATACGGCCAGCGAGGTCCGGCAAAACAATCATATCTCTATCGACCCGGTCTATACCGAGCGCCAGCCGTGCGGTGGATGTGCACCACTTCTTAATGAAATTCTGCCTACCGATGCAGATGTCTACTATACCTTTGTATACCCGAGTAAGGAAACCCGAAAATTCAATCACTGGGAAATGGATCCGGACCAGTTTGCCATGAATGCGCTGTTATCAATGCATTCGGGGCTTCAGTATGAGGAGCAGACGGGAGAATCCCAAAAGATAGGACGTAAGCTAGGGAATAAAGAACTAAAAAAGGAATTGAGGCATCTCTGATATTGGACCGGCCGTTGTTAATTTGAACTGCTGGAGAGATCCGATAATGAGCGTTGACTGCTGGGCATATGAGGCAACATACTTAAACTGAATTATAGACCGAGAAAACCACCGAATAGGTGGTTTTTTTTTGTATGCCTGGCAGTTTAGGCATACGTATTGTGCTGATATGAAAGCAACATTTTTTATTGAGAATAATATTAGGAAAAAACTCTAACTACCCAGCTTACATATGCCTAATGTGGTTCCTGTTCGTCAGACCAGAAGTTTGCCTCCGGCTTCCTTCAGATTCCACCTCGCGATGGACACCCTTGCCCTTGGCTATATGCTTGGCACTATCAACCCGCACTAGGGACTTTCACCCGTTAGACTGCGCCCATGCCGGGCGCACATATGAAAGCCAGGAGTCACCGCGTCTATCCTGGCTTTTCGTATCTGAAACTAGAGCTTTTTTAAGTACTTGAGTTACTGTAATTCGGTGCGCTATATACCCAGTTTTTTGATTCGCCGTATTCCAATAATAGGTTATAAATTTCGATTTCTTCATTAAGGAAATCCGTAAACATATTTCTAAGAAAATTATTGGTACATATATTTATTGCTTTAGTATGTAAGCTGAGAGCTGTCTGGGTCATGGACAAAATAATGCGAAACATCCCTTGATCTCTGGCTATATCCATATTTACCGAAAAATCAGTGCCTTTTGGTTGCCGTGGCGGCAGTGGAACCTGATATCTTTGCATGGCTTTGTGAACGGTCAATAAAAATACAGCATTTTCGGCCATTTAAAATGCAGCACTTGGCCACATATTTTACTGGAAATTTATTAACTTCTTTGAAACTGCCGGTATAGGCGGGATGGAAGGAGCCCGTAG
>NZ_JAKNBL010000001.1 GCF_022410535.1 Pelotomaculum terephthalicicum JT | reverse complement strand
CCTATTGCCTGAATCAATGGGACAACCTGAAAAACTTTCTGCTGGATGGCCGACTGGAGATTGACAACAATCGGGCGGAGCGCTCGATCAAGCCTTTTGTGATCGGCAGGAAAAACTTCCTATTCTCCAACACTCCCAGAGGTGCCAGAGGCAGTGCGATTATTTACAGTATTATAGAGACGGCCAAGGAGAATAATCTCAAACCTTTCAACTATCTGACTTATCTGTTTGAGCAGTTGCCTAATGTAGACACGAGTGACGCTACTGTCATAGACAGTTTGTTGCCCTGGTCGGATGCATTGCCGACTGACTGCCGCATGCCCCAACATTCCTCTGGATGAGAATACCCCAAATCTTGCTTGATGTACAGGTGTGCCATATTTGACGCTTACCTATAAACGTTATAGTACGTGGCTCCGGAAACCGAATCCCAAGTTAGATTCACTTGCGCGTCACCAGCTGTAGCTGACAGGTTGGTTGGAGCGGGAGGAGATGGGGTCAATTCCTCCATCATCTCCATTTCATAAATTAAAAACCGGCATTGCCATTGTTTGCCGAGACATTGATTTGGTACTTTATATAGCTTGTATCATTATTAAAAACAAATTCTTTTTTATTCTGTGTATTCCAGTCAGTAACATTAGATTGCGTATCTAATATAACCCAAGCCGAGCCATTCCAACCCTCAAAGGTCCAGTTTTTGGGTGCTCTATCGAAATAATTACTTACTAGTAATGTATATTTACATATTTTTTTTAAACTTGAAAACTCATAAGCAAGCCACCCGGTACGGTTGTCTGTTTCATGAAATGATCCTACACTATCATCAAACGCAAGATAGGCATAGTAATGCGCCTCTTGACCAGTAGAACTTGCATATCCTGAAGGATAATTGTTACTTGTCATATCCGGGATTAGATCATCAGTATACTCTGTAGCCATAGCAACTCCAGGGATAAAAATCGCTACCAACAACAACATAATCACTAAATATTTTTTCATTTCTTTCCCCTTTCTTTCCTTTTTTTATTGATTCACTTTATAACTCGCCTCGCTGGATACTAAAAATCACCACCTTCTCTATTAAATAAATCCTATATATGTAACAATTCGACAAAGCAAAAAGCTACCCTTGCCAAAATATCCAACAAATACCGACATAGTTCTACATTGTTCTGCAAAAGGAAATAACAGCAAAAGCCCCACTCGCCATTGAGCAGGGCTCGTTTCGAGGACTAAGCCGGTTTGGAAAAGTCCCTGGTTAGTATGTCCTTTATAGTCCTAAATTACATTAACCGTCCTTGTTGCCTCATCCCAGGATACCGTTTTGCCCAGCGCTTCCGCAAGCGCCCGGACAGGTGCCCAGGTAAGATCATCAATCTCTTTACCCTCCAGGACTTTGCCGGCAACCCTAATCGTTATCGCCCCTGTTACTGTGATTGCTTTCTTTTGCAATCCCAAAGCCACCACCAGACCGTAAGCGATCTCGTTGGCCAGGCCGTCCAAAAACGATGAATCTTTCAGCTTCTCCGCGTCGGCCGCCGTATCAATAAATAAGTTCTCAAGCAGCACTGCCGGCATCTCTGTTTCACGCAACACAGCGAAATTAGCCCTTTTCTTACCTCTGTCAACAACACCCTGCCCGGCAAGAAAACCGCTATAAATGGTGCTATGAAGCATAGTCCGAATTCTCTCGGTGTCATCACCCGCGTCGGTGTGGACGTAGGACTCAAACCCGGTACCGCCGCCGGCATTGATGTGAATAGAGCAGAAGTAATCCGCGCCCAGGTCGTTGGCAAATGCAGCCCGTTCGTTCAGGGAATCACTCCGCGGCGCAAACTTAACCTGCACGTCATAAGGCACCAGCTTTGCAGCAATGCGATTGCAAATATCATCTGTGAGGTTGGCTTCCTCTAGGCCATTACCGCAGGCCCCCGGGTCTTTCCCACCGTGGCCTTTGTCTAATACTAAAATCATTGTCTTTCCTCCTTAACTTCGTTGCTACTTTTCTTCTGGATTTCTTCCAAGGCTTTCGCCAACACATCCGGAACAGGCAACCCTGCCCGGCCGGCATTCTTCAAAACGCTTAGGCCCTCAATGCCGATATAAAACGATATGACAGCAGTACGGATGATGGTCGTCCCCACGGTCTGGTCAATATTAAAGGCTACGGCAACCAAAATGAAAATGAGGACCTTTTTAGCCACCCCTTTAAATCTTACTTCCGAGTTAAGCGTTTTTTCCACGAACGCTGCCAGTAGGCCGCTGGCATAGTCAAGTGCCACCATGATTACTAAAGCCTTTAATAACATATCCCATCCCCCAAGAACACTGCAGACAGTCCCGCCGATTGCCGCGCAGACCAAACCTACGGTTGCCTTGATTTTGTAACCTTCCATTTCCATTTTCCTTCACCCCCATAAAAATAACCGCCCCGCGGCGGTAAATATTTCACGAAAAATAATTCAGGCCCCATGGCGGGGTGAGGAATGTAATAAGACTTTTTTGTAAAATTTAACGTTCTATATGTTTCCTAAATTCCTTACCCTAATGGAGCGGCAACCTGCGACCTGCCGTTTGCATCACGCCTCATCACTGTATCCCCAGGCTCACCACCTACGTACCGGTAACTTAGCTCGGTTATCAGTACCGGTGCGTTTATAATCGTTTCCGTAATTAGCAGCATGATCGGCTTACCGGCAATGCGCCAGTTAATGAGCATGTTCAGTGCATCGTCCGGCTTAGGTATATCGTCCGTCCGGCAGTAGCTTTTGTCATGTTCGGCCGAAAAAAAACTAGAAAAAGAAATCCCGGATCGCTCGTCGCCCGTAGGGAAGTCTATGTCGCCGATATTGATGACATTGACCGTCTCTATTTTCTTAGCTCCCCTGGCCGTTATCTCGCTGGGGTTGACCGGGATGTGGAGCTCTGGACCGGCTGGGTCCTTGAGGTATATGTCCATGGAGATCGCCTCCTTAAAAGCTATTATTTAACTATTTTGTGAAGGATCGTCCTCCTCCCCGTCGAAACTAGCAGTTATGGACCACCAAATACGGCAGGGGGAGGTGAGAATCTTGGGAACGAGACTCCGCTATGAAAAAATGATCCGCGACAAATTTCCTGAAATTCGTTGGTTACGTGTCTATTCATCTGGATATTTCGAAGTAGTTGTGTACGCATGTGATGAAAATTTAAATCTATCTAATTCTCTTGCACAGCAACTCAGTATCTTCCTTGAAAATCAGGGGGCGGCTCATATCAAGCACATTGTAAAACATTATTTCTTTATAAGAGAAGACAATGTACCACCAGCTAGCGAACCCCCTCCTGAAATTAAACATATCGCCTTATACGGCGAATTAGACGCTCGGGGCATTAAAGAATCCATAATAAAAGCCTTTCCGTTTCTAAATATGAAAATGGTAACAGTGGAGAATGACGTGGTTAGGTTTAGTGTTTCTGATAACATCTTTTTAACTGACATCGAAAAGATGTTTATAAGAGACTACCTCCATGAAATTGTACCTTTAGGTATGCGAATAGAACTCCCTTAACCACCACTGATAATACCGATTTTTACAGCTTTCAGGAGTATGGCCCGGCACTCAAAATTCAATCCTTTTTCTGCCTCCATGCTCCTGGATATTTTTTCGTAAACCATATTCACATCGGTATCTCGATCTAAAGAGAAAAATAAATCAACGGAACCTGGCTTACGTCTTGCCACTCCCATATGAATAACTCCCGGTATCTCTTGCTGTTTTGACCAGGGGATTGCACCAAGGATGCACCTAACCCACCAGACCGGGCGGATTCTACCTTTACGCCTGAGCCGCTTCTTCTCTTCGGGACTAAGATTCTTCAGACTCATCGTCATCGCCCCCGGCCGTCAAATCCGCCCAGGTATTACCCTTTCCGGGCTCACCTGATTCCAGTTTTGCCTTTTCGAGACTAAGCCGCTCTCGGCTAATCTCCATATCTTGCTTCAGCTTGGCGACCTTCAGCTTCTGCTCTTCTGTGGCCATGGCCTCGTACCGGGCGATCAACTTTTCCAGGGTGGCCATGGCCTTGCTTTGCGCTATTAAAAATGTCGCCTGGCGATCCCAGGAGAACTGAAATTCATACTCATATTCGCACTCTTGGGAGTTGGAATTTGTCTTTGTGGTGCTTCTCTCGGTGCTTTTCTCGTAGGACCGCTTCAACTCCTTAATCATTTCGCCTTTATCCGTAACATACATAATCCGCTGGGCGCGGGCAATTGCCGCATACTGAATGACGATCTGATCCCAAAGGATGTCAATCGGGCTCTTAATATCTATCTCCTCAATGATGGCTTTTATCTCCGGGTCGTCGGGCATGATCCGGGCAGAAAAGCCATGCTTCAGCGCATGTTGCTGCCCCGGTTGCGTCCCACTCCCCGGAGCTCCCCCGTGCACCCAGCACACGCGCTGCCCCGCTCGGCGGGATTCTGGCACGGGCTGCCGTCGTGCTTACGGGCACCGCATATCACTTCCGGATCCGGGTCGGAGAGGATCGCCCGGCGCTCACGGCGGAGTTGACCCAGTTCTTTTACTTCGGCTTGGGTGAGGTTCTCGAAGGAGATGTCTTTTAGCTCGGCCAGGCGCGCTTCTAACTGCACTAAATAAGCCTCCAGTTTTTCAGGAGGCCAGTCAATAACTGCTTTTTCAGTTTTACCCAGGCATTATTATTTTGACCCTTTTCTTTTGGGGGCGATTTTTCTGCCCCTTTTTTCTGCCCCTTTTTGCCCCCATTTTGGGGTTGTTTTTCGCCCCCATTTTGCCCCTGGTCTTTGAGCTTTTTAAACTCCTTTTTCAGGCGGTCATAGTTTAATCCTTTCGCCTCGGCAAACTGACGGGCGCTTTTATATCGACCTTGATTGAATTCAAGAAATAGTTTTGCCCAGTTATGTGCTGCTGTGCGGCCCATCACCTCCACCTTCTTACAAAAAAATAATCTAGTTAATCCTATTTCTTAAAACCTCGATAAAGCTAATACATATCTCATAAAAGGCTATTAAACAAACATTTGTGTTACTGAATATTTATCTAAGAGTGCCCACATTTTTATTTTACCTGTTTCAGGATCGTAAAATAATGCAAAGATTATAAACAGTGATGATATTAATATCTTAAAAGAATGCAAGATTAAGGCAGATGAATAAAGTACCGGGCAGAAAAAAGCACTAAAAATAAATGAAGTTAATACAGGTATAGCAATGGCAATTAAACCAATTACAATAAAAGGTTTAGATATTAATATAATTTCACTAACTGGTAGATATTCTCCCAAACTAACATCCCCTTTCCATTTATTATTCGGTTAAAGGGGATTAACTCTTTATATTTTATCCTCAGGAGCTGCGCTGCCATGAGCCGGCATGTCCACGAACAATAAAACCGCTTAGATTAGAAAAGGTTATCGGTGCGCGCCATCCCTGGTTTTTGATTATTTTCGCCAGGAGTTGTATTTGGTTGTCCGGGTGCGTGTTCGGGTTGCGCGGGTTTGGGACCAGTGTTGCTATGTCGGCAAGTTCGTTGTACGCGCAATAAATCGGTACGCTATCTATAAGGGTTCGGGCGGCTGAATTAACGGAAAGGAAGGTGCTATTTTGAACGCGAAAATCGAGCGCGTCAACAAGGACATTGACAAATCAAGGGAAAAATCAGCGAGTTTCAGGCCCGGCTGCGGGAACTGGAAAAGCAGAAAACCGAGCTTGAAAACATTGAAATTGTGGAGGCCGTGCGCGGGATGAATATTCCGCTGACCGACCTCCCGGCCATCTTAAAGGCGCTCCGTGAACAGAACGGAGCGCCTTTCACTTCGGGCCAACTTGGCCCGAAGTCCACCAACAACACAGACAAGGAGGAAAATGAGGAATGAAAAAATTTCGCATGATGGCGGTGCTGTGCGCCGTTCTCACCCTGAGCTAGATTGAACCAGTAATGCCCTGTCGGCTCCATGCCTACCATAACTTTGTCTTTAATGTTTTTTTCTTTAATCGCACCTACCCAAGTGGTGAATTGTCCGAAGCCTTCTGTATCATTACTAAACTTAAGTAATCTTCCAACTTCAAGTCCACGGTAGTCGAAGGCTCTAGCATAGTGGATAAGTAAACTCCCACCCCTTACCCACATGAGCCCGGCAAATACTTTCAACAAAAGACTGTATTTTTTCAAAATCATCCGGTACCCCTCGGACGCCTGAAATCCTTATCTTCATCACATGCAGATTGTAAAAATTCTGAATAGTAGCTTCAATACCGTACGTCCTGAGTGCTTCTATAAGATCCTCCTTCTTTATTGGCCCGCCGCGTTTTTTCATTTTATTTAATATATTTGCGCGTCGAGTTGCTATGGTCAGCGAAGGATCTATTGCCAAGCCGTATTCAGTTTCACGGGTCGGAATTGACTCTACCGCCGCAGAAACTCGCGCTTCCTGCTTCACCTGGTTTAACAGGTTATAATAGTTCGAATTGTCGCTCTACCTCTTTGGAATCGGAGATTATCGCGCCGCCGCCAACGGTTTCCCGCAATATCTTTGCAATGTCTAATGCTGATTTCAGCTGACCTCGGGGATCTTTGCTGTAGTCTAAAAAAATCGATTTGTCTTGGCTATCTAACCATCCGACGGATTTCATATATTCAGCTTGTACTTTTGTTTGAGGAACTAGGCGCTCTAAGAAATTCCTAACATAAGTTCCCGCCGCTCCCCCCTCAGGTGTCTGTGTTCTTGTAAGGTCACTAGAATGGAGGAATCAAGCACTTGTTCATTCTTGCTTCTCGTCCCCCACATCTGGGCCGCTACCCCGGCCATATTACCCAAACCGCGCTGAATGTCAACTGCTTCGGCACTTGATGCAGCGGCGACTTTTGTGATTATGTCGGCAGTATCTAGCATTTGTTGGCCGGTAAGTTGAAATCCCGCTCGCGCCTGCACCATCAACTCAGCAGCCGCTTCAGGTGCCATTTTATTTAGCTGAGCGAATTTAACCGTAGCCTCAGCCGCCCCGTTCACGATATTCTGATAATCAATGCCGCCCTTCTGTAATTCAAGGATAGCTTGACCTACGCCTATATTTGAAAAAGTAGTCTGTAAACCTAGCCGATTCGAAAGGTCCTTTATCTCCTCCATTTTTGCCGCGACTTCATCATATTTGCTTAGGTCCGTTATATCTTTGCCGAATTGGGCCTTTATCTCAGTCATGACCTCTTGGAGGTTGGCAGCCTGCTTTACAGCCTCGGTTCCAATTGTGGTCGTGACCAGAACCCCGGCAGTACCAATGGCCGCTGCTATTCCACCCCCCCAGGCGAAATTCTTGAGACTGTCCATCTTCTTTTTTGTTTCATCGGTCGCGCTTTGCAATAAAGAAAATTGACTAATGATGTTTTTAACTCCTGATGTAGCAAAATCAGTAACAGATATCGCAATCGCTAAATCCAAAACCGTTGACACTGCCTCACCTCTTTTCGAGCAAAACAAAAACACCCTTATGGGTGCTTTCAGTTTCTTATTTATCTTACTTTTCTTTCAATCCACAATCATTTCGCTGCGGGTCCCACATTTGACAGGCCTCTTTTATACATTTTATATGAGGATTTGTTGCTCTGTTTTGTACTGCTATTGAGAATGAAAACGGACAAGCCTTTTCCTTATTATCTTCTTGCTTTTTCCCAAACAATTACACCAACTCCTTCCAACCTTTACTTACACTATACCAATCCCCCCTTATTTTCACAATATTTTTATGCAAAACAAAAACACCCTCGCGTGAGAGTGTTTACAATGCCTCTTAATTTTTACCTAAGTATTTCCTTTTGTGTTATAATAATTCTACAACAGAAAGGCTCAGGGCGGTCGGCATTCCTCCGGAAGGAGGTGATGCCTATGGAAGTATACCAGGCTTTGGCGCTGATGATTTCATTTGCGACATTAGTCGTTTTGGTACTTTCGTTTCCTAAACGGAAATAGACCGCCCAGTTTCAAAGGCTAGCGGTCTATTCCGTTACCTTTAAGCCGACCGCCCATAAAGCGGCTGTTGTGAGGAACCATGCGCAAACATGGTTCCTCTTTTAATTTTACGCATTTTCTAAATTTAGTATACCATACTTTGCAACATATTGTTACTAACTTTCAAATCATCATATGGGTAGCTATTTGCAACATATTGTTACGTTCCAACCTTGTGGCTGCCTGGCTCCGCCTTCCCAAAGAAAGGGAATCCAAGCCAGGGGTTTCCCACCTTGTGGCGGAGGCTTGGTGAGCGTTACCACGCTGCATGAAGTCTTAGTGGCACTTCTCACCCCAGGACACCGAATTGCCCTATATCTATTTAAACATTTTTTAACATAAATTTCAAGTGTAATCCCCTGTCAAACCCCTTATAGGTGACTTTGAGAGTGCTTTTCATATCCTGCAACATATTCTAAATCCCAGCAAAAGAATTCCTTGATAATCCATTGACATATGCCACTATATACGGTACTATCATATAGAGGTGCAGGCTATGAGTAAGCTTGAAAAGCTCCTACAAAAAATTAAAAACAACCCCAAACAAGTCAGGTTCGAAGAACTGGATAAAATACTGACCAGAGCAGGCTTTGAAAAAAGACAGCCAAAAGGCGGCTCAAGCCATTATTATTACACTAAAGGAGCTTTAAAGGTATCCATCCCTTACCGCCAACCATACATATTAACTACTTATGTTGTGGCTGCTATAAAACTCCTTGAAAGGATGGGCGAAGATGATTAAGAAAGACCTTGAATATTACCTTAAACTACCTTATAAGGTAGTCCTCTACCCCGCCGAAGAAGGCGGCTATGCCGTTGAAATCCCGGAGCTTCCCGGATGCATCAGCCAGGGGCAAACCCTGGAAGAGGCATATGAAATGATACAGGATGCAAAAAAAGGCTGGCTTGATATTGCCTTACAAGATGGAGAAACAATTCCCGAACCAGCCAGAATGGAAGAATACTCAGGCAAGTTTAATATCCGTATGCCCAAGTCCCTTCACCGCACTTTGGTTGCAAAGGCCAAGGAAGAGAATGTTAGCCTCAATCAATATATCAACTATCAATTAGCCCGCAGCGTCGGACATCCGGTTAAGTAGAAGGAGGCTTGTAGCCTCCTTCCCTATTTCCTCAAAACAAAAGCATCCCCATATGAGGATTAAGGCATTGCCCTGCCAGGGAGCCGCTACAGCCTCCAGCGCCTTCTCAATCCAGCTGTTCAAGCGCCGCTTATTGACTTTGCGGTTTTCATCGTCGCTTATTACGTTGCCTTCGATATCGGTTTTCGCCAAAGTATAATCATTAGCCATGCGCCAGGCCAGGGAGCCGTCACCGGCAGCACTGGGCTTCAGTTGAAAAGCTCCGATCTGGTGAGTATAAAGCTTAGTGTACTGGTCAAAATCCAATTCCTGCTCGGATCCGGATACCCATGTACATTCAACAGCCAGGCCGGAGTTTTCAATATTGCTGATAACGTGCACAATGGCAGAAAGGCACGCGCCGGAAGTATACTGATCGCCAACCGATTTATAACGGCCGTAAACCATCTGCATAAAGTCATCGATCTCTTTTCCTTCCAGGATCTGCCCGGCAACTTTAATCGTTATTTTATCCGTATCCACTACTGTCTTTTTCTGCAATCCCAGTGCCACCACCAGGCCGTAAGCGATCTCATTCGCCAGTCCGTCCAAAAACGATGAATCTTTCAGCTTTGCCGCGTCGGCCGCCGTATCAATAAATAAGTTCTCAAGCCCCTCATGACATCGCCAACATCTGCAGACGATGCAGCAGCAACCTTAACCATTGTGTCCGCTGCTTGAAGTAGTTGCTCACCTGTTAATTGAAAACCTGCCCTTGCTTGTACCAAAGCCTCTGCCGCTGTATTGGGTGGAACCTTGGATAATTGAGCCATTTTTACTGCGGCCTCACCTGCTCCGGTAAGGATGTCTTCGAGAGCTACGCCACCTTTCTGAAGCTCCAGGATCGCTTGCCCGGCACCAATATTTGAAAAGGTTGTTTCAAGACCAAGACGATTTGACAAATCTTTAATCGACTTCATTTTTTCTTCAATTTCAACCGCTTTTTCAGGATCAAATAAGTCCTTGCCAAATGTCTGCGATTTTATTCCAGACATGACCTCTTGCAAGTCGGCTGCCTGTTTTACTGCTTGAGCACCGATCATGGTGGTGGCTATAACTCCAGCCGTACCAATAGCCGCCGCTATTCCACCACCCCAGGCTATATTTTTAAGACCTTCAATCTTCTTTTTTGTTTCTTCGGTTGCGCTTTGCAATAAAGAAAATTGACTAATGATATTTTTAACTCCTGATGTTGCAAAATCAGTAACAGATACCGCAATCGCTAAATCTAGAATTGAACTCACTTATTCACCTCTCGTTGTGGATCCCACATTTGACAGGCCTCTTTTATGCATTTTGAAAAATTACTTTTATCCCTATTTGGTGCAAAAACAGAAAAAGTAAACGGACACGCTTTCTCGCTTTGACCCTCTTCTTTTTTCTTTCCGAACAATCATACCAACTCCTCTTAGAGCCTTATACTCATACTATACCAATCCTCCCTTATTTTCACAATAATTTTTAATCCAAACAAAAACACCCTCTTAAGAGGATGCTTTTGTTCGTTCAAATAAGTAATGTTAACTTTTAATCAAAAACATCTGCCCGCATACTAACAGTCCCATCCATCCTTTTATTCATTGCCTCGTTTCGTATAAACCCCTTATCAGAATAATACTGTTCCTTGCCAGAATATGCATCCAGGGTCAGAAATCTTACTCCCACCTTTGAGGCGCTAAGCTCAAAGGCAATATCTTTTACATAATCAATTAAAAAAGAACCAACGCCATAATCTTTGTATTTAAAAGCTCTTCCAAGTCTAGCAATCTTAATCGCTGGTACTTTATATGCTGCTTCTATTTTTTCCTCTTCCCGCTCTTTTTTGCTTAAAGGGATCGAATCGCAACACACCGAACAAAAAGCTGCTAACTCACCTTGATAATACAATAAGATTGTGCTATTCATTCCAGATTCTTGCTCTGAATAAGCTTCATCCTTTAAAAAACTGTTCATTTCAGCATCGCCACAATCAAATGCTTCGAGATCGGGCAACTCTGCTTCTGACAACCTCACTAATAAAACTGCTTTTAGGTTAATGTCAGGCATGGTTTAAATATTACAATCCTTTTTTCTTTATGTTTTTGAAAAATTTATTACGCTCTTTTGCTCTACGAATTTGTTCGGGAGTCGGCTTCCTTCTAATCTGTTCTAAAACAGCATCAGCATCTTTCCCGTAAAGCATGGGCGTTGGTTGAAGTTGTGTAGCCATTTTTCTCCCTCCTTTTTGATTCTTCTGAGACTCGTCCATATTAACACCCCCGGCATCTCGTTCATAGAATATCTATGCCCAGTCTGTCAGGAGCATAACCAGTATATGTCATTCTTTGTTTAGAAATATTGTAACATGTCCCATGTGGCATGTCCATATTATTTCAGTTTCTTTTAACGCTCCCGAACAAGGAGCTATGTAAATTTATCTGCTTGCAAAGGATACATTTTAAATCCCCCGATCAAAAGACCGGGGGATTCCTCTCGTTCCACTCATTAACCACAATTACCGTAGCCGCAAACGTCACATCGTCCATCTCCATGCCCTCGGTAAAACTTATACCAGCCCCGGAAGCCAGCGTTAACTCGACGCGGTTCCTGAACCAGGGCTGATCTGCGAGTTTTTTGCCAATTCAGCGAGTTTCTCCTGGGCGGCCTTAGGCAACTATTTTAGTTTCGAGTTCGTTCCACTCATCATAAGTAAACTCACTCATTAATTCCAGCACACCAGCCAACCCTTCAGGAACGTCCATCTTTTCGCCATTGACCGCCGCGACCCCCACCACAGTTTGAATTGTGACAGTGGACATGATGCCGCCAATGTTCTGTCCGCCCTCACTCATGCAAGTAGCCAGCAGTCGGCGCTCAATAAAGTGATGTTGTCCTTTTTTCTCCCGCGGCGTTACGATTTTGCCGGTAGACAGGGTGATGTCTTCCATGATAACCTCCATGAATTTATTTGATATTTTTATTTACGAAACCTTGCTTCGCCTGGCAGCCTGCCAGTTCAAAGTGTTGCTGATCGGCTTGTTATTTCCGTCCACAGATTTCTTGTAACCGTCAAAGGTTACTTCCTCGTACTTATATTTGCGGACAGTGCCGTCTTTGTAAGTCTCCGTGGTGAAGATCAAGAATTTGAGCGTCCCGCCCGTCTGGTCCTGGTAATTGCTCTTTTTGTCAACAATGTCGTCATAAGCGGTATTAACACTTTGCCCTTCGATGCTACCCTTCCAGCCATTCTGAAGCACCTGCCGGTGTTCGGTTTCCTCGCCGATGGGATTCTTTTTCTCCTCGGTGGTAATCTCTTCGACCGACCTGTTACTGTCCAAAGGTCAAAACCCTGTAGCCGTTGCAAAGCGTTTAGGCCACTCTAACACGAACGTAACCCTTGCGGTATATGCTCACACCTACCAGAAGGACGATCAAGCCAACGCTGACATTATGGCTACCATACTAACCAGGAAGGCAGACAAGAAGGAAAGAGATAGTAAAATAATTTAGGAAGCGGATTCCTAAAATGAAATGTCCCACAAATGTCCCACAAAACCGCTTTTATAAAAAAATAAAAACCCCGAAGGGATTGATTTATCTGGTGCGCCCGGAGAGACTCGAACTCCCGACACGCGGTTTAGGAAACCGCTGCTCTATCCGCCTGAGCTACGGGCGCTTATCATTTTTATAAAAGATTAACAATTAATTTTTCTGTATTCATCTTCAATAATTTCTTTTAACGTCGCGGCTACTTGCTCCACACCATGCATATCGCTGTAAGGAAGGGTATAGCTAAAGCGCCGCTCGTCAAGGTCCATATCATCAGCTATCTTACCAAAGAAACCACGTGTTTTCTTGTCAATTTCCATCACTATATACAGTTGACTCTCTTCCGCGACGAAATAAAGCTCAAGCTCGTCTAATTCCCGCGCCATGAATTTGGTCGGTTTGTACTCAAATTGTTGGAACCTGCCGTTATAATCCCCGGATGACGGTTTATCACGGAAACCCAGCATTGACAAGGCGTCAAACACCATCTGCATATAAGCGTTCGGGAGAACAACAACATCGTCAATATCCTTAGGATCAACGGCTTTTTTTATATCAAGATTGGTTACAAAGTAATATCTTGTTTTTCCCCTGGAAACAGGGATATCATAAGGAAGCTGCAAACGGACAGGAATAGTTTTCTCCGGTGAACCAGCCTTAATCAGCATGCTGTCAGCCACTTTGAGAGTCCCAATTTCACGTCTTATATTTACATACTTATCATCATGCTTGTAACGAGAGTCCAACACCAGGGTAATGTTGATTTTTTCCACTTGCTGGTCAATATTGCCGCCGGATATCTTTACTTCGCCTTCGATTACTTCACCCAAAGCTACCTTAGCGCGGTTAATCTTAAGATCGACCTTCGCCGCGCCGACCCCCAATCCGGCCAGCAGGTTTTTAAACAAAACTATCCCCCCAGAAAGTATACTAGCAACTCAATTAAGCACTTTTATCCAATATGACTTTAATGATATCTAAATTAGTATAGCTAAGTAGTGAACGGTTTGTCAAGTAAGGTGTTATTCCACTTATCCCGCAGGTTTAGGTTTAGCCCGGGTTAATCCCCGCGCTTTCCATGGCTTCCTTGGATCGCTTCATTATTTCCCGTTCCACCTTCGCTTTTTGGAGCGGCATGACTCCCGCAGTTATGCGGATTAACACATGATCCGCATACAAAGCGACAATACCGAGCACTTCGGGGCCGGTGGCGATCAAATCCGAATGTTCCTGCGCCAGCTTCAGGCAAGCCTGTTCAAGCGCGCTGACGGCCTGGTTGTGGTCGGCAGAATAAGCAACCCCGATATCTACAACCGCCTGGAGGCTGCCGCGGCTGTGATTGGTCACCTGCGCAATCTTACCGTTGGGAATGTAATGAACCTGGCCGCCTAAATCTTTCAGCCGCGTAACCCGCAAGCCAAGCGCCTCGACAATACCTGACACCCCTGTGGCGGTTATATAATCACCCACGTCAAACTGATCCTCAAAAAGAATAAAGAAACCGGAGATGACATCTTCGACCAGATTCTTGGCGCCGAATCCGACAGCCAGCCCGACTACCCCCGCCCCTGCCAGCAAGGCGCCGGTTTGCACCCCACAAATACCAAGAATCATCACCAGTGCGATAAAATAAACACTGTACCGTAAAATGCTGATTGACAGCGCCGCCATGGTGCGGACTCTCTTGCTGCCGCCAAGGTGTGAGTCTTCCTCGCGGGCAAACAGCTTGGTTATTGCCGAGCTGCCTAAGCGGACAACAATAAAAGCGGCTGCTATAATAGCCAGAATTCCCAGTAATTTGTGATAATTAAAACCAGCGGCAAGAGTATTCAGATAATCAATGTTCAATGGAGGCAAAATCCGACACCTCTAATCATTGCTTTGCAAACAACTGCTCAAACCTTATCCTGATATAATAGAAAAATCAACATGAAAATATTGGTTATCCAGAAAAAAACGCCTTATATCCTTTGTAAGCCATAAAAATATCCACCTTGCTGGCCACCTCAAAAGGCGAATGCATCCCCAGCAGGGCCACCCCGCAATCGAGCACATCCATACCGTGGTCGGCCAGCAGGTGGGCGATAGTGCCGCCGCCACCCTGGTCTACTTTGCCCAACTCGCCAGTCTGCCAGATCACCCCGGCCTCATTAAATAACTTGCGCACCAGTGCCACCACTTCCGCATGCGCGTCATTAGACTCATACTTGCCCCTGCTTCCGGTATATTTGGTCAGGACTGCTCCCGCGCCAAGGCGGGCGGTATTCATCTTTTCGCTGACATCTCCATAGTTCGGGTCGAAACCGGCGTTAACGTCGGCGGACAGCGCGAGCGAATTAACCAAAACACGGCGAGCCGTCAATTCATTGTAATTTGAAACGCAGCGGGCAGCGATTTCCCTTACCGTGTTCGTGAAAAAAACAGATTCCATCCCCGTGTTGCCGCTGCTGCCGATCTCTTCTTTATCAGACAGCAGGACCAACGCAGTCCGCTCAGGCAAAGAGGTTTCCGCCAGAGCACGCAGAGCGGTGTAAACACAAACACGGTCGTCCTGCCCATAGCCCCCGACAAAGCTGCGATCAAAACCCACGTCCATAGCCGGCCAGGCTGGAACCAACTCCAGTTCCGCGCTGATTAAATCTTCTTCCACAATACCATATTCACGATTCATGTATTCGAGAATGGCCAGCTTGAACCGTTTTTTTAATTCGCTCCCCGGCAGGGGGATGCCTCCCACCAGGATGTTCAGGTTTTCCCCGGGCACGGCGTCCGCCATCTTCTTATCCATTTGGTCCTTAGCCAAATGAGGCAGGAGATCGGGGATTGTAAAGACAGGGTCGCCCTGTCTCTCTCCAACCGTCACTTGAACCGGATCCCCATCGGCTTTTACCACTATTCCGTGCAGGGCGAGCGGAATAGACAGCCACTGATATTTTTTTATGCCTCCGTAATAATGCGTTTTAAAAAAGGCCATTTCCTCATCTTCAAAAAGAGGCATTGGTTTCAGGTCCAGGCGCGGGCTGTCGGCATGCGCGCCGACAACATGCAAACCATACTCCAGGGACCTTTTTCCGATAACGGCTGCGATTAAAGCTTTGTGCCGGTTGACCGTGTAGATCCTGTCGCCCGGCTTTAATTTCATCATACTGTTCAACGGACGGAAGCCAATATTATTGAGATGCCTTACTGTTACTCCAATTACCTCTCTTTCCGTTTTAGCCGCGTCCAAAAATTTTTTATAATCACCGGCGAAGGCCATTACCCCGGCTTTTTCCGCCTCGCCCAGGCAGTCCCAGGCGTTTTGTCTGCGGTAGGCTAGTTTGGAAGCGGGGTGCTGTTCTTTGGATGCTGTCACAGTTCAAATCCTCCCGTGTCTGATATTCAATTTATTATCACCATTTTGGCAAGTCAAATGCTATTAGCCGGTCCGGAGGGCAGCATATTTTTACCCGGCATACCTCCCGGAAGCGTTTTGTTAAGAACATTAATCAGCGGATTAAAGTACGTTATCAGTGCGGAATCCCTAAAAGCTTTACCCTGCGGAACGGCAGTCTCCGGTGTGCCCCGATAACCGCCGGAAAACGGGTTCTGTTGTTGAAACGGTGAAAGCAGTGTGAGAATAATCAGCACAAACAGCAGACCTTTTAAAAATCCGAATAACAGTCCGCCCAGGCGATTTAGCGGCCCAAGCAGGCTAAAGCCGGCAAAATTTGTTAAAATAAGCCCGGCGGCGTTTACCAGCCAGACAGTGGCCGCCAGCAGCGCTAAAAAGGTCAGCGCTTCAAGAATGGTGCCGGCAACCAGCCTGGTGACGTAATCACCGGACAGCTGTTTTCCCGCAGCGAAAGGACTGACAACATCCGCGGCGGGTTGCCAAAACTTTAATAAAGGCCCGGTCAAGGGAAACATTAGTTCCTCCAGGTGCCAGCGGGCAGATAAATAATCAGCTAAAGGCCGGTGGTAAAAATAGGCTGCAGCTAAACCGGCCAGCAGCCCGGCCATTTTCGCCACACTAATGAAAAGACCGCGGCGCAGTCCTTGGCAGGCGGACCAGGCGAGGATCGCTACAATCAACCAATCCAACCAATTCATTTGACCAACTCCGCTTAAATATCTAAATCATCACACCACATAACAATTATACGGAATCTTTCTAAGATATGAAACTTTTTTTGCAATTGCGCAAAAATCTAATAGGCGGAATTATTAACAGGCACACTAGCAATACTAAACCGGCGTATCCGAACAGGGGATATAAAAGACGCACTAAATTGGAAAAGCCGCAGCCGGCGAACGGCAGGGCAAGCAGGCAGGCGCATATGCCGAAAAACCTGTAATTAACGCCTCCGTGGGGTGCAAGCCGGCTGGCAATCCCATGGGCGTCAGCTATCGCGGTCGTAATAATGGCGAGCCAGATCAGAAACCCGAGCAACCAGTGAAAAACAAGCCCGAGTTTATTGGCGAGAAATAAAAGAGGAATTTCGTAGGCCGCGGCTTCGGGAAGATATAATAAACCCGCCGCCGTTACTATGGACACAGATAAACCCAGCAAAAAGCCTCCGGTTATTCCGCCGGCGACGCCAATCTTTAGCGGAATGCTGCCGCCCAGCGATGAAAGCACGGCCACCGGCACAACCATGTTATATGATACGTAAAGAAAACCGGCACACACCCAGGAATCGGCCACACCGCCCAGAGGCGTCGCCTGCGGAATCAGAAAAATTGCTTCTTTCGCCTTATATATGGCAATCAGCGCGATCAACACGACAGCCAGCAGCTTTAAGGGAACAAGGAAGACATTAGCCGTCAGCACTCCATTCAGCCCGCCCATGATCACCAGTGATGTCAAAACAATCACCACCCATACCCCCGCGCGGGCCGGCAAACCGAAATGCTCGCCAAAAACAGCGGCGCTGCCCGCCATCATCACGCTCAGGCCGCCCATTAGCATTAACAGATTTAACACATCCACTATTTTTCCGGCTTTGGTTCCCAATAGAAATATGATCAGTTCCTTATAACTGGTTGCGCGCATCTTTACCGAAAGGAACATCACCAGGCCGCCCAGGTATGCGAACAATACCGTCGAGAGGACAACACCTAATAGCCCGTTGCAGCCATGTAAAATAAAAAACTGCATTATTTCCTGCCCCGAGGCAAAACCTGCCCCTATCACAGAGCCGACATATGCAGTCACAACTTTGGCCAGCAGCAATAAATTGCTTTGTGAACGCGGCATTGGCGCCCTTCCTCCGGGCTAATTTTTCATCTTAAGGTTCCGTATATGAATTTTTATGCCAATCAGCTAAACTAATGCATTTAAAAAATTTTTTTATTTAGGAATAATTGACCACCCTCGCGGCAATAACTATATTAGTTTGCACTTCAGGAGGGTTGTCAATGAAAAACATAGGTCAATTAAATACGATAACGAACATAGAGAAGACTTGTATAAATATTGAAGATACTGCCGCGGTTAATAAGTTTGCCACGGATCTCGCCATAAGACTTAAAAGATTCGCAGTCCGCCCGGAGAGCCCGAAAGTATTATTATGCATTGGTACCGACCGCTCCACCGGCGACTGTCTTGGACCTTTAGTCGGCAGCATTATCGATTCGGGCGATCAAGACTTTTATATTGTTTACGGCACATTGGAAAAGCCGATACATGCCAGCAACCTGCGGGAAACGATCGAAGAAATTCAAAAAAATTACCAGGATCCTTTTGTCATTGCTATCGACGCGTCACTTGGCAAGCTGGAAAATGTCGGTTATGTTAATCTAGGAGACGGCTCCTTGCTTCCAGGCGCGGGTGTCAACAAAAATCTTCCACCGGTGGGACAAATCCATATTACTGGGATAGTGAACATCGGCGGGTTCATGGAGTACCTGGTGCTGCAAAATACCAGGTTGAATTTAGTGATGAGAATAGCTGATGTCATAGCAAACGGACTCAAGAGGGCCATTCCCGAGTATAAAAAGATAAACGCCTGGGGTCTTTAGCCCCAGGCGTTTATCAAGTTTATGCGAAATATCAAGTTTTCTTGTTCACGGCAGCAGAAAATGTTTCACGTGAAACATTTTCTTTGCCCAGCATCATTTCAATAATCCGTTTTAATTCGTCCTTGCTGCGGTAATTTATCTCCAGCCTGCCGCCCCCGCCGGCAGTTTCTTTTAATTTTACAGGCGTTTCAAAATAATTCTTCAAAGCTGCTTCTAATTCTCGCACAAAATTATTAATAACAATTTTATTATTAATATCTTTTTTTCCTTCGCTGATATGCTTTGTCATTTTTTCCGCCTGACGCACGCTCAACTGTTGCTTGGAGATCTTTTTTGCCACAGCCAATTGTTTTTCGGGTTCCCGTATCGCCAGCAGGGCTCTGGCATGACCTGTATTCAACTGCCCCCCGGCAAGCATTTCCTTTATTTCCGGCGGCAATTCCAAAAGCCTTACCATATTTGCCACAAAAGGCCGGCTCTTCCCAACCCGGCCGGAAACCTCATCCTGCGTCAGCCCAAAATCTTTTATTAATTGCTGATATGCAGACGCTTCTTCCAAAGGATTCAAATCCTCACGCTGCACATTTTCAATAAGCGATACTGCAATAGCCTCTAAATCGTGGTAGTCCTTCACCACAGCCGGTATGACCTTATGTCCCAGGAGCCGGCAGGCCCTCCATCGCCTTTCCCCGGCAATCAGCTCGTACCCGCCGCCTTTCGAAGGCCTGACCACGACAGGCTGGATAACACCATGTTCTTTAATTGAAGCGGCGAGTTCCGCCAGCTTTTCTTGATTAAACAACTGTCTTGCCTGACCGGGCGCCGGCTTAATATCGTCAATGTTAATTTCTTTATATTCTTCTTGATTCTCTTTTTGACTCGCCATACTTCTCTCTATACTTGGAATGAGCGCTTCCAGACCCTTGCCAAGACCTCTGCGCTTACTCAATGCCGATCACTTCCTTAGCGAGTTCGTGATAAACTTCCGCGCCTTTTGAGCGCTTGTCGTACACCATCACCGGTTTACCATGACTCGGCGCCTCGCTTAAACGGATGTTTCGCGGCACAATAGATCTGTATACCTTTTCCCTGAAATGCTTTTTCACCTCGTCAACAACCTGTATGGCCAAATTTGTTCTCCCGTCAAACATAGTTAACAGCACACCCTCGATGACCAGTTCCTTATTTAAATTTTTTTGCACCATGCCGATAGTATTTAACAGCTGTCCTAAGCCTTCCAGGGCGTAATATTCACACTGTATCGGGATTATCAGGGAGCCGGCCGCTGTTAAGGCGTTCAATGTAAGCAAACCTAATGAAGGCGGGCAATCAACAAAAATAAAGTCATATTTGTTTTTAATTACGCTTAAAGATGCTCTTAAGATCTTCTCCCGCTCAGCCACATTTACCAATTCAACTTCCGCCCCGGCAAGCTCTATAGTGGCCGGAACCAAGTCTAAACCTTCCACCGCGCTCGTAACTATCACTTTCTCAATATCTAACTGATTAATCAAAACATCATATATGCAAAGATTAACTTTTTCCTTGTCTACTCCCACGCCGGTCGTCGCATTTCCCTGGGGGTCGATGTCCACTAGCAAAACCTTCTGCCCCATCAGGGAAAGCCATGCGCTTAAATTAACCGCCGTGGTCGTTTTGGCAACTCCTCCCTTCTGGTTGGCAATGGCGATAATTCTCCCCACTTTTTCCACCCCCACTATTATTCCAGCAGAATAAACCTAATAATTCAACATTTTCTATCCTGGTTCCTGCCGCGAAAAAGATCTCCTTAATTTAAATTGATGGATTGCTTTGTTGCGTCAACCTAAGGGTGAATTTGTGAAGTGCAAAACAAATTTTAAACAGGTTTTTTCAAGGGAACTCCGGGACGCCGCGGGTATTTTTCAGGGGTCGGCTTTATTTTCTTAACAACCACCAGGTTTCTTTCATCACCAGTAACAGGTAAATTTAATTTAATAATTTTTGCAATTTCCCCTCCAAGTATATTAACTGCTTTTTCCGCCGCCGCTAATTCCTCAAAAAGTTTCGGCCCTTTCATCGCCAAAAAAAACCCGCCAATCTTCACCACCGGCAGGCAATATTCGGCTAAAACTCTCAATTCAGCAACAGCTCTCGCCGTGACCAGGTCGCAATACCCCCTATAAAACGTCTTTCTGCCAATTTCCTCAGCTCTTGTGTGCATGGCGGAGATGTTTTTTAAATCCATAGCTCGGATCACTTTCAATAAAAATTTCACTTTTTTAGCCTGAGATTCAATCAAAACGACTTCCAGTCCAGGCCGGCAAATCTTTAGAGGTATACCCGGAAATCCGGCCCCTGTGCCTATATCCATTAATTTCATGCCATCGTTAAACATACCGGCCTTCAAGCAGGTCAGAGAATCAATAAAGTGTTTTACGGCAAATTCCTGCTCATCCACTATCGCGGTAATATTGTTTTT
Organism: Pelotomaculum terephthalicicum JT; assembly: GCF_022410535.1. GTDB lineage: Bacteria > Bacillota > Desulfotomaculia > Desulfotomaculales > Pelotomaculaceae > Pelotomaculum_D > Pelotomaculum_D terephthalicicum. The sequence continues at coordinate 425,872 of NZ_JAKNBL010000001.1, read as the reverse complement.
CTTATTTTCTTCTACGATCAACCGGTAAAATAATTGAAAGCATTCTAATTGACTTTCCGTTATTTCAATACCCATTTCCTTTAAACCTTTTTTGAGAGTCTCCAGCAACTCACTCATCCGTCCACCTGTAATTAAAAAATTATTATATCTTCGCCCCTTATAAACGTATGAACTGTTAGCCTTCGGACTCGTTCAAACTCGCTCGCTACTCTCGCTTAAACAGTTCCCTCTCTTATCCCCAGGCTCACTCGTTCCCTGAATTAGTACTCAAAACTCAAAATCGCTCTTATTGCAAGCGCACTCCAATCCAGGCAACTTTGCTACCATATTTACTATTCAACTTTATCTTCTTTCCGTCTCTTTCTCTGCTCCAGATGAATCAACAGCACCGACAAGTCAGCCGGCGTGACCCCGGCAATCCTGGCAGCCTGTCCAATTGAGGCGGGTTTAATATTTTCCATTTTCTCTTTAGCTTCTAAAGAAAGGCCTTTTACCTTTCCATAATCGAGATCCGCGGGAAGCTTTTTTTCCTCCAAACGTTTAAAGCGTTCCGCCTGCGCCTGCTGCTTTTTTATATATCCCTCATATTTAATCTGAATCATCACTTGCTCACGCACTTCCTCATCTAAATCAGGGTGACCCACAGGCAGCATCAACAAGTTTTCATAGCTGATTTCCGGCCGTCTCAGCAACCCCGCCAGAGTGATTCCCTGCTGCGGCAAACCCGCGCTTTTTATTTCATCCAATATTTTTTTAGTTTTCTCTGTCACCGGCACAACAGTATGATTCAATCTTTCCTTTTCGTTCTCAATAAGTTCTTTTTTTTGCACATACATTTCATATCTGTCAGCGGGTATCAATCCGATTTTATAACCTATTTCAGTTAATCTCAAGTCGGCGTTATCCTGTCTTAAAAGCAACCGGTATTCTGCCCTGGAGGTCAGCATCCGGTAAGGCTCGTCAATCTCTTTAGTAACCAGGTCATCAATCAGCACACCGATATAAGCCTGCGCTCTGTCTAAAATTAGCGGTTCTTTCTCCTGCACATAAAGTGCGGCGTTAATACCGGCAATAATGCCCTGCGCCGCAGCTTCTTCATAGCCGGATGTGCCGTTCAGCTGGCCGGCCGAAAAAAGCCCCGGCACTATTTTTGTTTCCAGTGAAAGCTTCAACTGACCCGGAATAATGTAATCATATTCGATAGCATAGCCCGCCCTCATCATTTCCACCCGCTCAAGACCCGGCAAGGTGCGCAGCAAGGCCAATTGAACGTCCTCCGGCAGGCTTGTGGACATGCCCTGCACGTACATTTCCGTGGTATCCCTGCCCTCTGGTTCGATAAAAACCTGATGGGCAGGCTTATCCGAAAAACGCACTACCTTTGTTTCGATGGAAGGACAATAGCGCGGCCCCTGGCTCATAATCACGCCTGTATACAACGGCGACCGGTGTAAATTCTCTCTGATTAAGCTATGTGTTTTTTCAGTGGTGTAAGTCAGCCAGCACGGCAACTGTTCTCTATGAAAAGGAGGCGAAAAAAAGGAAAACCTCTTCATTTTCTCATCCCCCGGCTGGATATTCATACGGGTAAAATCAACGCTTTTTTTATCAATCCGTGGCGGCGTCCCCGTTTTAAAACGATTCAATTTGATGCCAAGTTCGACCAGGCTGCCTGATAATCCAACAGATGGAAATTGCCCGTTCGGTCCACCCGGATAAGAAAGATCACCAATAAAAATCTTTCCTTTTAAATATGTGCCTGTTGTTAAAACAACTGCTTTTGCCGTAAATACAGCCCCTGTATAGGTGGCCACCCCGCACACTTTTCCATTTTTTACTAACAGCCGCTCAACCAGCGCCTGCTTTAAATCTAGATCGTTTTGCTGCTCAAGCGCCTGCTTCATTCCGTTTTGATAACATTTCTTATCCGTCTGGGCGCGCAAAGCCTGAACAGCCGGCCCTTTTGCGGTATTTAAAAGGCGCATTTGGATAGAAGCCCGGTCGGTATTCAGGCCGATTTCCCCGCCCAGAGCGTCTACTTCCCGCACCAGGTGTCCTTTTGCCGGCCCGCCAACCGCCGGGTTGCAGGGCATCAACGCAACGTTGTCCATATTCAGCGTGACAACCAGCGTCCGGCAGCCCATCCGCGCGGCGGCAAGCCCCGCCTCACAGCCGGCATGTCCCGCGCCAACTATGATAACATCATAATTTCCCGCAAAATATTCCATCATCTTCCGCCTCATTTACCAACACAAAAATCTTTAAAAATCTTTTCAATTAAATCATCAGTAACGGACATGCCGGTAATTTCCCCTAAAGCCTCCCAGGCTTCACGCAAGTCTATGGCCACTATATCCACCGGCACCATGCCTTTTATTGACGAAATTGCCTCGCTTAAATGAAACGCCGCCTTTTCCAGCGCCTGTTTATGCCTGATATTTGTAACCATATAGCTGTCGGATTGATCGACTTTTCCACAAAGCAACAGATCGGCGATCATATCTTCCAACTCAGCAAGTCCGGTCCCTTGTTCGGCTGATATACAGATTATCTTTCTGCCGCCGGCTAGCTTTTTCAAATCCTCCATATCTATTTTTTTATCTTGAACATCTATTTTATTTACTATAACCAGGCATTTCTTAGCACCCGCCAATGCCAATACCGCAAAGTCTTCCCTTGACAATCCCTCTGTCGCGTCAAGCACCGGCAGGACCAGATCAGCCCGGTCAGTCGCCTCTCTTGTCCGCTCCATGCCGATCTTTTCAACTAAATCCTCGGTCTCGCGCAAACCCGCCGTATCAATAATTCTTAAAGGAATTCCTTTAATATTAATTATTTCCTCGATAACATCCCTGGTTGTTCCCGGCACATCTGTCACTATCGCCCTCTTTTCCCTTAACAGAGCATTTAACAAAGAGGACTTCCCCACATTCGGCTTGCCGACGATCGCCGCTTTGACACCTTCCCGGTAAATAATACCTGCGTCCGCCCCTTTAATTAAACTTTTTATTTGTTCCAGCAACACTTCACCGGCGCAAATAATATCCTTACCGGTTGCTTCTTCTAAATCATCTTCCGGAAAGTCAATATTAACTTCCACCTGCGCCAGAATGCCAAGTATTTTATCTTGTATCTCTCTGATTTTCTTGGATAAATCACCTTTTAATTGGGAAACCGCGAGTTTTAACCCCGCTTCAGTCTTGGACCGGATCAGGTCAATAACAGATTCCGCCTGGGCCAGGTCCAATCTGCCGTTTAAAAAAGCCCGCTTGCTGAATTCACCAGCCTCGGCCAATCTTACCCCTTCCGCCAGGACAAGTTCAAGCGTTTTTCTCAAGGGAACCATGCCGCCATGACAATTTATTTCCACTATGTCTTCCCTTGTGTAAGAATGCGGCGCTTTCATATAGCAAAAAAGCGCTTCATCAACAACTTCCCCTGTCAGACGGTCGCAGACATGTCCGTAAATCATTCTATGACTTTTTATTTCCTTTAAACCGGCTCTCTTTGACTTAAATATTTTTCCAGAAACTTTTAAAGCTTCAGGGCCGCTTATTCTGACGATTCCTATACCGCCTTCACCCAAAGGTGTTGAAATAGCAGCAATTGTATCTTCTTGCAATACAACCACCTTCCGGTAAACAATAATCTTTTCATTCCCATTGCCGATTTCTATTTATAAACCCAGCTTGCTGTTCAGCCCGCTGGGTTTATCATCATTTTTTCGGGGATATAATAATTTTACGGTAAGGTTCGTCACCTTCACTGAAAGTATATATGTCATCCCTTCCCTGCAAAGCAGTGTGAATGATTCTTCTTTCCTGCGAACTCATTGGCTCCAAAACTACGCTTCTTCCTCGCTGCTTGGCCTTATTCGCCAGTTTTACGGCAAGTTTTTGCAGCGTTTCCTCTCTTCTGTGACGATAACCTTCCACATCAATAATTATTTTTCTTCTAACTTCCTTATTTTTATTAACTGAAAGATTTACCAGGAACTGCAGCGCATCCAGTGTTTCGCCTCGCCTGCCAATTAATATTCCTAATTCAGGTCCCTTCAGGTTTATAGTAAGAAAATCTTTTTTCTCCACCACATCCAACTCAACTTGCAGATTCATGCTTTTGATGATATTATTCAGCAAATCAACAGCCTTCTCGGAGGCCCCTTCTTTTAAAATTACTTTAACCCTTGCCGGCTTTGCTCCAAACAGACCTAAAATTCCTTTTGTCGGTTCCTCAATTATCTCCACTTCCACATCATCTATGGAAACACCCATATTCTGAAGAGCCTGTCCAACAGCTTCTTCAACAGTTTTACCTGTTTTCTCTACAACCTTCACCTTCCACTAGCTCCCTCCTTTACCGGCATGTTCTGTTTATTAATAAAATACTGCTGTATTGCGCCGACCACATTAAAAACAACCCAGTACAAAGCAAGACCCGCAGGCACAGTAGCCGATATCCAGACAATAATAAGAGGCATCATATAAAGCATTGTTTTCTGGGTAGGATCTGTCATGGATGTAGTCATTTTTGACTGAAGAAAAGTAGTTATGCCGGCCAGTAACGGCAAAATATAATAAGGATCCGTACCACTCAAATTTTGTACCCAAATAAAACTCGCGTGCGCCTCGTTAATAAATGGAAAAGCATACAATGACCTGTACAGCGCTATTAAAATCGGCAACTGGATCAACAACGGCAAACACCCGGCCATTGGATTGGCGTTATTTTCCTTGTACAAATCCATGATCATCTGCTGCATTTTTTTCGGATCTTTATTCTTCCATTTATCTTGAATTTGTTTTACTTTCGGTTGCAGCCTTTGCATAACTACCATAGATTTCATTTGTTTTTGGGTCAGTGGATAAAGAAGCATTTTAATTAAAACAGTTAATAGTATAATCGCTATACCATAACTTGGCACCCCTGCCTGTACAGTCAACTGATATAACCAATTCATTAAACCGGTCATACCATCAACAAGTGCATTAAATATTTCCAAATCTCAATGCCTCCCAACAAATACCGGTTAATAAAAAAATATGATCAAATTACCTTCCACCTGCATAAGCATTTTTACACAGAATTATCCACACTTATACCGGATCAAATCCACCGGGATGAAAAGGATGACACTTCAGTATTCTTTTCACTGCCATCCAGACGCCTTTTATTATTCCATATTTTTGTACAGCTTGCAAAGCATAATGTGAGCAAGTCGGATAAAAACGGCAGGTAGGCATTTTTAAAGGAGATATAAACACTTGATATAAACGAATCAACAAAATTAACAATTTCCTCATGTCTGCCCTCTGCGAGAAGTAATATTTTTCAACAATTTTAACAGGCTTTCTTCAACCTGTTGATATTTTCGCCCTACGATGGCGTTACGCGCCAGTAAAACATAATCAAAGCCAACTGGAAATTTATTTATATTTAAACGGCAGACTTCTTTAAACAGGCGTCTTACCCTATTCCTTACTACGGCATTGCCAATTTTTTTACTTGCTGTAAAGCCAAACCGGCTGGTTTCCAAGTTATTCACCCAAAAAAATAAAACTAGATAGCGGTCAGCCACTGATTTTCCACAGCTATATACTTTCCGATAATCTTTATTTTTTTTAATTTTATTAATAACAGTCATTAATTCTCCTGCTATCTAATATATCCAACCATTAACACCAACTATACTCTTAAAACGTTCATATAGCTAGAAAGGCCACCTTTAATATACAGCGGCCTCACGCAGTTAATCTCTTTCTACCTTTAATTCTCCTTCTTTTAATAATATTTCTTCCAGACCGTGCAGCCATTCTCTTTAAGAAGCCATGCAGTTTTCTATGCTTGCGTGACTTCGGCTGGTAGGTACGCTTCATCAAATACACCCCTTTTATACTTGGAATAAAAGCAAAATGCCGCTATAGCTAGGCACACACTACCTATTATATAGTAATCATTTTTTAACGTCAAGAATAACAAGAAGAGAGATAAAGCGAGATAAAATAGGCATTGACTTAATAAAGTAAATCTTGGTATGATTAATTAGCCATTTACAAATACAGTAATAAACTTCAAAATATATTCATTAATTAATAGTTTCTTTAGCTAAAATCTTAACTTAAACCTTCAAAAGGTCTCTTTTTAAAGCAGAGAGAATTTTTGGGGTTTAATTTTCTTTCTTTAAAAATTTCAATTTTGACAAAATTCTTTCTCAGGAGGTAACCAGGAGTTTATATGATTAAAAGTGAAGTCCAGGATCTTTGGGAGCAATCACTTCAGATTTTACAAAAAAAAATAAACAAATATTCCTTTGAGACTTTGCTTAAATCACTTAAACCCCTTGGATGCCATGAAAATACAATTATTATCGAAGCCCCCAGCTATTTTACACGTGATTGGCTCAGTGACCGGTACGCTCCTCTAATTAAAGAAGTTTTCCAAAATATCTTGAACAAAGATATCGATGTAAAGTTTCTCATATCCAGCGAAATATCAGATATAGCATCTTCCAATAAAAAACAAAACGATAAAAATACTGATGATTTATCTTCAACGCATTTCAATCCAAAATATAGTTTTAAAAATTTTGTAATCGGCAACAGCAACCGGTTTGCCCATGCCGCTTGTCTTGCAGTGGCTGAATCTCCGTCAAAAACCTATAATCCTTTATTTATATATGGAGGCGCCGGACTGGGTAAAACCCACTTAATGCAGGCTATTGGCTGGTTTATTCTGGAAAATCACAACAAAATGAAAGTTTCCTATGTAACATCCGAAAAATTTACAAACGAGTTAATTAATTCTATAAGAGATTATAACACCAACGATTTTAGAAATAAATACCGCAATATGGATATCCTGCTAGTGGACGACATTCAATTTTTGGCGGGAAAAGAAAGCACGCAGGAAGAATTTTTCCATACCTTCAACTCTCTGTACGAAGACAACAGACAAATAATCATATCCAGTGACCGTCCGCCAAAAGAAATACCGACATTGGAAGATCGTCTCCGTTCCCGCTTTGAATGGGGCCTTATCACTGATATTCAACCGCCCGATCTGGAAACCCGCATAGCTATTTTAAGAAAAAAAGGGCAATTAGAAAACTTGCAGGTGCCTGATGACACTATTTCTTATATTGCGGATAAAATTCAATCGAATATCCGTGTCCTTGAAGGAGCTTTAATCAAAGTGATTGCTTACGCTTCTTTATATAACGAGGAAATAACTCCGGAACTGGCGGCGAAAGTTCTAAAAGACATACTGCCGCCGGAAAAACCGACTGAAATAACAGTAGAACTGATCCAACAGGTTGTTTCCAACTATTATAATCTCCGTCAGGAGGATTTTAAGGCTAAGAGAAGAACTACCGCCATATCCTTTCCCCGTCAAATAGCCATGTACTTGACGAAGGAACTAACGGATCTTTCCCTGCCCAAAATAGGAGATTTTTTTGGAGGCCGTGATCATACCACCGTGCTGCACGCGTGCAACAAAATAAGCAACAAGCTGCAGGAGGATTATACATTGCAGAACGTTGTCTCTGAACTAGTAAAAAAAATAAAAAACAGTTAATAAATAACTCTGTTATTTAATTGCAAACTGTGGATAATTATTTTTAAAAAATATTTTATTAAAATTTATCTTTTTTTTATCAACAGCTTTTTCTTTAAGAAATATCTCAGCGGAACCACCATATCCACATAATAACAGCTACTACTACTATTAATAAAAAATAATAATTTATTTTATAATAATATTATTAACCGGGAGTAAAAAAATGCATTTAATCAGCAGTAAGGACGACCTTTTATTTGCGGTTCAGACCGTTCAGCGCGCCGTATCCTCAAAAAGCCCCTTGCCAATCCTTTCAGGAATAAAATTTGAGACCGCAGACGATCTGCTCATCGTTACAGCCACAGATTTAGAAATAGGGATCAAGTGTTCCGTAAAAGCAAGCATTATTGAAAAAGGCGCGGCGGTTTTACCCGCCAAATATATTTCTGAGTTAATCAGAAAGTTGCCTGACGTTCCGATTTCTTTTCAATCAGATCCCTTGACGGAGAGCGTAATAATTAAATATGGTGAATCGGAGACCAATATTAACGGCTTCCCGGTGGAGGAATTTCCCGAAGTCGCTTTACCTTCGCGTGACACCGGCTTTGATATTCAGGAAAATATCTTCAGAGAAGCTATCAGACAAGTTATTTTTGCCGTCGGCACGGATGAAAACAGGCCGCTGTTTACAGGCGCCATGCTTGAATTGAAAAACGGACAGATGCAGATGGTGGCTACCGACACGCACCGTTTGGCCTGGCGCAAGGTTAACGCGGACAACTGCGGCATTATTGACATATCAGTGCTCATTCCGGGAAAAACTCTAAATGAATTAAGTAAAATTATTGGCAGACCGGAAAAATCGGTGCAGGTTACCATTACAGAAAACCAGGTTCTTTTCGCTACGGAGAACATATCTTTTATTTCTCGTTTAATTAATGGCAAGTTTCCTCCTTTCCATCAGGTAATTCCACAAGAGTTGCTGTCAAGGGTTCGTTTAAAAACAAAAGAACTTTTGGAGGCGACGGAAAGGGCCGCTTTATTAACCACAGAGGGATCATCCGTGATCAAACTTGACTTAAAAGATAAAATTTCTGTTATCTCGGCCAGCACCGTGGCCGGGCGGGTTTATGAGGAAATTTCCGCTTATTATGAAGGTGAACCAATTAAAGTCGCTTTTAACGCGCAATATCTAAGTGAGTTGTTAAGAGTAATCGGGAATGAAGAAATTGATATAGAATTTGCCGGTCCGCTCAGTCCGGGAATATTTAGGCCGGTAGGTGAGGAAGACTATTTTTCTTTACTCCTGCCCGTACGTGTGAAAGAGGAATAAAACATCTGGAACTGGGAGTGTTTAATTATTGCGCCTGCAAAACCTGGAGTTGATGAATTTTCGCAACTACCTCCATGAGCATATCAGACCAGGCTTTTCATTGAATATTTTAAACGGAGAAAACGCCCAGGGAAAAACAAATATTTTGGAATCTGTCTATTTGGCCTGTACGGGCAAGTCATTCCGCACTATCAAAGAAAGTGAAATAATCAACTGGCAGAACGATTTTTCTTTAATAAGCTGTTTATTCGAATCCGCGGGGCGTGAGCTGGAGTTAAAAGTATTGCTGACACCCGGACAGAAGAAAATAAAGGTCAATGGCGCGCCGGTCCGCGGTTATCCTCTGGGGTGGCCGGGAGTAGTGTTGTTTACTCCGGACGACATGGTTATTGTGAAAGGATCGCCACAAGAAAGGCGGCGTTTTTTAGATGCGGAGATCGGCCCGTTCGACAACCGGTATGCGTATTGTCTGGGCCGTTACCAGCGGATTTTGACCCAACGTAATAATTTATTGCGTGAGATCAGGGACAGGAAGCGTGATAGCGAATTACTGCAAACCTGGAATGAACAACTTTGCCAATACGGAGCGCAAATAATTTTTTTCAGACTGGCATTATTGAAAAAAGCGAATCCTGTTATACGGAGTATTTACCATGAATTGACGGGTGGGTTGGAGGAGCTTAGCATACGCTACCTGTCTTCTTTAAAAATTGACTGCATGACCAGCGAACAGGAGATTATTAATCTTTTTAACGCTGCCTTGTCCGCCGCGAAAAACGAAGAAATCGCGCGCGGGCAGTCATTAATCGGGCCGCACCGCGACGATCTTGTTTTTTTAATTAACAAGAAAGAAGCTAAGGTATATGGTTCTCAAGGACAGCAGCGCACGATCGTGCTGGTTTTAAAATTAGCGCAAATGCAAATGTGGCATAATGAAATTGGCGAGCACCCTATTTTATTGCTTGACGATGTCTTGTTTGAACTGGATAATGCCAGGCAAAAAGCTTTATTTAATAAAATAAAGGAAAATGTGCAGACTTTTATTACATCCAGCACTGTTAGAGATATAGGTGCGGGCGATGGACTGAGCAAGAAGCTCTTTATTGTTCGCGAAGGCAAAATAATAAAGTCAGAAAAGGAGGTCTGATTATGTTTCTACATATTGGGGCTGATGTGGTGGTGCCGAAAAAAGATATTATAGCTATTTTAGAGATAGAGACGAAGTCATCTCCAATCACCAAGGAATTTCTTGAAATCGCCCGGGATGAGGGCTTTATTGAACACGTATCGGGAAATAATAAAGAAAAATCTTACTTGATTACCACTGATAAAATATATTTTTCCCCTATTTCATGTACGACTTTAAAGAAAAGATCCGATAGTATCATTGACGAGTAATTAGATCATAATAATACTCTAAAATAATCCATAATTTATTAATTTTGGTTATAAGTTGAGGGTGAATTGCCTGTGTGTTATAATAATATATGTCTAGTCTAAAAAAGGAGTTGTTCTGGCATTGAATGGATATGACAATAGCAACGGGTATGGCGCTGAAGAAATTCAAGTGCTGGAAGGACTTGAGGCCGTTCGCCGCCGTCCCGGCATGTATATTGGGAGCACCAGTGCCAGAGGTCTTCATCACTTGGTATACGAAGTTGTGGACAATAGTATTGATGAGGCGATGGCAGGTTATTGCGACCAGATAGAAGTGACAATTAATGATGACAATTCGGTTACAGTTATTGATAACGGACGGGGCATACCGGTCGGTATACAACCAAAGGTTGGCCGCCCCGCGGTTGAGGTGGCCTTGACGATGCTGCATGCCGGCGGCAAGTTCGGCGGGGGAGGCTACAAAGTATCAGGCGGCCTGCACGGCGTGGGGGTTTCTGTGGTTAACGCCCTTTCCGAGTGGCTGGAAGTTGAAGTAAGAAGGGAAGGGAATATTTACCGGCAGAAATATGAACGTGGTGTCCCTGTAACAGATTTAGAAATAATCGGGCCAAGTGAAATTAGCGGAACAAAAGTGACTTTCAAGCCCGATCCCGATATTTTTGAAGAACTTGATTACAGTTATGATACCCTTTGCCAGCGCTTGAGAGAACTGTCTTTCTTGAATATGGGCGTCAAGATAGTCCTGAAAGACGGACGGACCGGCCAGGAAGTAGTATTGCAGCATGAGGGCGGCATAATTGATTTTGTCAAGTTTCTTAATAAAAATAAAACCCCTTTGCATAATGCGCCGATTTATTTCCAAATACAGAAGGATAATGTGCTGGTCGAAATATCTTTGCAGTATACTGACGTTTATACGGAAAACATACTATCTTACGCCAACAACATCAACACCGTTGACGGTGGAACGCACGAGGCGGGCTTTAAGGCGTCGCTGACCAGGGTAGTCAATGACTACGGCCGCAAATATAATATTTTAAAGAATGGCAACAGCAACCTGTCGGGGGAAGATATCAGGGAAGGTCTCACTGCGGTAGTCAGTGTGAAAGTGCCGGAGCCGCAGTTTGAGGGACAAACTAAGGCCAAGCTGGGCAACAGCGAAGTCAGAAGCATTGTAGACGCGGTCGTCGCTGAAGGATTAAGCGCTTTCCTTGAGGAAAATCCCCAGATTAGCAAACGCATTCTGGAAAAAGCGCTAAACTCTTCAAGAGCCAGAGAAGCGGCGCGGAAGGCGAGAGAGTTGACCAGGCGGAAAAGCGCTCTGGAGAGTTCTACTCTGCCGGGTAAGCTGGCCGACTGTTCCGATAAAGACCCGTCTGTTTCAGAATTGTATCTTGTTGAGGGAGACTCCGCGGGCGGCTCGGCCAAGCAGGGAAGAGACAGGCGCTTTCAAGCGATCCTCCCCTTAAGGGGCAAAATTTTAAATGTGGAAAAAGCGCGTTTAGACAAGATCTTGGCCAACGAAGAAATCAGAGCGATGATTACGGCTCTCGGGACCGGTGTCGGGGAGGATTTTGATATCAGCAAGGCCAGGTATCACAAGTTGATCCTGATGTCCGACGCGGATGTTGACGGCGCGCATATCAGAACGCTTTTGCTCACTTTCTTTTACCGCTACATGAGGCCGTTGATCGAAGCCGGTTATGTTTTTATCGCCCAGCCCCCGCTTTATAGAGTAAAGAAAGGTAAAAAAGACGTTTATGTCTATAATGACGCTGATTTGGATAAATTATTGGAGCAAATCGGCAGGGACGGAGTGAATGTTCAAAGATATAAAGGTCTGGGCGAAATGGATGCCGGACAATTGTGGGACACTACCATGGATCCGGATACGCGAACAGTTTTGCAGGTGGATATGACGGACGCTATAGAAGCGGATGCCGTCTTCTCAATGCTGATGGGCGACCGTGTGGAGCCGCGGCGCGACTTTATCCTGGAAAACGCTCTCGCGGTGAGAAACCTGGACGTATAAGGTGTTGTCTTGAAATTAAATATCTATAGCGGTGCAGCCCCTGCCAGGAACGGCAGGGGTTTTAAATTGTTAAAGCCGATTCAAAGAGCAAGAGTGATCCCGAAGATAAACGAGGGAACTGTTTAAGGCGATTTTCAGCGCACGTAATCCATACAAAAAAAGAAGCAAGAAGAAGCTATGCTGATATATTGGTAATTATTGGCCTAATATAGCTAAATATTAGGTTTGCTAAAATATGGTAGCATATAAATCAAAAAACGAACGGCAAAGGGGGCAAGGATAATGAGAACTGTTTTAAAATACAAGGCGGTGGGATTTAATAAAACCAAAACAATATTTTTAACCGCCTTATTGCTGTTAATATCTTTTATATCCGGCGCGATGCTTGAGAGATCAGACAATTTCCTGCAAGACATATATGCGATTGCGCCGGTAGTGCTCGATGAAGTGAAGACATTTTTCCGTGAACAGGTTTTTATCAAAGTTAACTCAACAGTCGGCTGTCTTAAATGGGGATCGGTAATTACGCTTTCAATTTTCGAACGCAGCTTGGCCGGCTTGATTAGAGGGCCCTAAAAAATATATGAAACGGGGGGTGCGTTCAATTGAGCGAAACTAAAATTATTTTAATCTCAAGAAAATGGCCGCAGGCGATAATGCAAAAGTACCGGCAAAAATTATATCTTTTGTATGCACGGGCCATTGGCAAGCTGCCAATAAAAAACAGCAATAAAAAATGATTAGAGGTGGTGTGTTATGATTGTATGAAATGCTGTCGGGACATTGAATAAAGGAGGCGCTAAACATATAAGTTAATTCGCAATCAACGTTTTATAAATAACAAGTAAATTTTACGGCGAGCGGGTTTGTTGAACAGGTAAGAGAGAGTTATTAACCTTGGTTTATGAAACCATGAAAGACCCGGCTGTAAAGTTTACAGCACTGTCAGAGCCGTTATTCGGTAAATTGCATTAATTAGTTTATTTTGGTATAATTCCTAAGGCAGAGAAAATAGGCAGAGGTGAGCGGTTTGCCGTCATTAACTGGAAAAGTGATCCCGGTGAATATTAACGAAGAGATGAAGCATTCCTACCTGGATTATGCTATGAGCGTTGTCGTGGGAAGAGCGCTTCCTGATGTGCGTGACGGGTTAAAACCGGTGCACCGCCGTATTCTTTACGCGATGCACAATCTTGGTCTCTCGCCTGAAAAACCGTACCGTAAATCGGCGTTTATTGTCGGCGATGTGCTGGGGAAATATCATCCCCACGGAGATGTGGCGGTATACGACGCTTTGGTGCGTATGGCGCAGGACTTCGCCGCCCGTTATCCGATGATAGACGGGCATGGCAACTTCGGGTCCGTTGACGGGGACTCGGCGGCGGCCATGCGCTATACGGAAGCGCGGCTGTCCAAGATTGCGACGGAAATGCTCTCTGATATTGAAAAAGATACAGTCAGCTTCAGTCCCAACTATGACGAAAAAACTGAGGAACCGACTGTTCTACCCTCCAGAATCCCTAATTTATTGGTCAACGGTTCCGCCGGTATCGCGGTGGGAATGGCGACCAATATTCCGCCCCACAACCTCGGTGAAGTAATCGACGGAGTAGTTATGCTCATTGACAACCCGGATGTCGGCATTAAAGAGCTGACAACCACGGTTAAAGGACCTGATTTTCCCACCGGCGGCAAAATCATGGGTATGGAAGGCATTTGGAACGCTTACCGCACCGGCCGGGGCAGCATTAAAGTCCGCGCGCAGGCGGTAATTGAAAACAACGCGAATGGAAGAAGCAGCATTATCGTTAATGAAATACCATATCAGGTGAATAAAGCGCGCTTGATTGAAAAAATAGCCGAACTGGTAAAAGAAAAGAAACTGGAAGGGATTAGCGACCTGCGGGACGAGTCGGACCGCAAGGGCATGCGTATTGTTATTGAACTAAAAAGAGACGCCAACCCGCAGATAATTCTTAACCAGCTTTATAAACACACCCAAATGCAGGAGAGCTTTGGGGTAATCATGCTGGCGCTGGTGGACGGCAAACCCCGTTATTTAAATCTGAAACAAGCTTTATTTTACTATCTTGAGCACCAGAAAGACGTGATTGTAAGGCGCACCCGCTTTGAGTTGAAAAAGGCGGAAGCGCGGGCGCATATTGTTGAAGGCCTGCGTATCGCCCTGTCCTATCTGGACGAGGTAATCAGAATTATCAGGTCTTCCCGCACAACGGAAATTGCCAAAGCATCTCTGATGGAAAGATTTAGTCTTTCCGAAAAACAAGCCGAGGCTATTGTGGAAATGCGTTTGCGGCAGCTTACCGGCTTGGAGCGGGAGAAGCTGGAGCAGGAATATAAGGAACTCATGGAAAAAATAAACTACCTTCGCTCAGTACTGGCTGATGAGCGAAAAGTTTTGGACATTATCAAAAGTGAGTTGACCGCTATCAGGAAAAAATACGCCGATCCGCGCCGCACCACCATATCGTATGAAGAAGCGTCTTTTGAAGATGAAGACTTGATCCCGGATGAAGAAGTTGTGCTCACCATCACCAACCAGGGTTATGTGAAAAGAACCCTGCTTGATACATACCGCAGCCAGCGGCGGGGCGGCCGCGGCGTTACCGCCATGGGCACCAAAGAGGAAGATTTTGTCAGACATCTTTTTATCACCACGACGCATCACTTTTTATTGTTCTTTACCAACCGGGGAAAGGTATACCGGCTTAAGGTGCATGAAATACCGGAGGCCGGCCGGCAGGCCAAGGGAACGGCGCTGGTGAACCTGATCTATATCGAAAACAATGAAAAAGTGACGGCGGTTATCCCGGTGCGCGAGTTTAATCCGGATCAATATTTATTTATGGCGACCAAGCAGGGGGTTGTGAAAAAAACCCCGTTGAACGAGTATGATACCTCCCGCCGGGATGGAATTATCGCCATCACCTTAGACGAACAAAATGAATTAATTGACGTAAAGCTCACTACCGGCAAAGAAGAAATCTTTTTAGCCACTCTAAAAGGCCTGGCCATTCGCTTTTCAGAACAGGAAGTGCGCTCCACGGGCCGTGTTACCCGTGGCGTAAAAGGAATTTCTTTAAGGAAAAACGACGTGGTGATCGGGATGGAGACCGTTCGTCCGGAATCCTATTTGCTTACCGTGACGGCCAACGGGTTCGGCAAGCGCACTCATATTGCCGAGTATCGCCTGCAGTCCCGCGGCGGCAAGGGGATTATTAATATTAAGACAAGCGATCGGAACGGGCCGGTGGTAGCCGTCCAGGCCGTGAAAGATGAAGAAGAAATAATGATGATCAGCGCCGAAGGAATCATTATTCGCTTAAGCGTCGCGGGTATTTCCGCCATAGGCCGCTCAACCCAGGGAGTGACTTTGATGCGCCTTGACCCGGGGGATTTCGTGGTAGCGGTCGCCAAGGTGTATATGGAGGACTAAATTAACCAAAGGAAACCTTTTCATTAAAGGGCTTTATAAGTCAAAACCGGGGATTATATCACCGGTTCTTTTCATATGCGAGTGTGGTTATGTTTTTGCTATTTATGTTTTAGCCCGGCGTTTTAAGGCTAAAATAGTAATAGATAAAAGGTATTGATAATGATATGCGATTAGGTTATAATAATGTCAAGGTCAATCAAAGTCAAACAGGCGGCGGCGTATGGGATGGTGACTTGAATGAATAATATATCCGATATCATTGAGCGTTATCTGAAGAAACTACTGGCGGAAAGCATTCAGGATTTTATTGAGATTCAACGCAGTGAACTGGCGAACCGCTTCAATTGTGTTCCTTCACAGATCAATTATGTGCTGACAACCCGCTTTTCAACGGGCCGGGGCTATATTGTGGAGAGCAGAAGAGGTGGAGGGGGATTTATCAGGATCGTCAAGCTGCCCCTGGATCAGCGGGTGGATCTCGTACTTGATATCAGCAATTTAATCGGCGATTCGATATCTCAAAACGACGCCGCAGGTTTAATCCGGAGACTGCTGGAGGAGGGGTTGATTACCCAGAGAGAGGCCCGCTTGATGCGTGCCGCGGTGGACGGCAATATCCTGCGTATAAATTTGCCTGTGCGCGACCGATTGAGGGCATTGATCTTAAAAGCGATGGTAACGGCGGTATTGAGAGAGTGAGTCTGATAAACGGCAAGTTGAAGGGGGAAGCTGATATGTTATGCGAGCGCTGCGGACAGCGTCCGGCGACGGTGCATATGACAGAAATAATAAACGGTCATAAAAGTGAAACACATCTTTGTGAGGTGTGTGCCAGGGAAATCCAGCCCCAGGGTTTTGGTTTTGTCCCGCAGATACACCTGCACAATTTCCTTGCCGGTCTTTTAAATCACGAACTGGGCGGGGAGCAGCACGATCAGGCGGAAACAACCGGAAACAGATGTGAAAAGTGCGGGGTGCCTGAAGGACAGATTCTTAAACAGGGACTGCTTGGCTGCGGCGATTGCTATCCTTTCTTTGAAGACAAGGTGCTTCCCCTTTTGCGAAGGATTCACGGCAGCACCAGGCATACCGGTAAAGTGCCTGAGCGCACCGGAGGACGCGCCCGTTTGGCGAAGGAGATCGGTATTTTGAAGAACCATCTTAAAGAAGCGGTTAGCCGCGAGGATTTTGAGCAGGCCGCTCAACTCCGTGATCAAATTCATCAATTGGAAAAGAGTATGAATGAGGGAGGCGAAGTTTGATGCCGCTCAAAAAGACAGTGAACGATTCCCACAGCCGCTGGATGGACGCGGACGGCCCGGAGTCGGGCATAGCGATAAGCAGCCGGGTTAGGGTGGCTAGAAACTTGGCCGGCATACCTTTCCCGCACTTGTTGAATAATGCCAAGGCCGAAGATGTGATCCACGCGGTGAGACTGGCGGTGGAGGACAAGGAACTGGCAAAACAGGCCGGTGTACTGGAGTTGAGCTTGTTAAGCGCATTGTCTCCGGTAGAAAGACAAATACTAGTAGATAAGCATTTGATCAGCCCGGATCTGATAGACAATTTTGAGCGCAAGGCGGTTGTGCTGAGGGATGATGAAGTAATCAGCATTATGGTTAACGAGGAAGATCATCTACGGATCCAATGCCTGCTTTCAGGTTTGCAGCTTAATGAGGCATGGGATTTGATTAATCAGGTCGATGACGGATTGGAAAAGACTATGGACTATGCTTTTTCCGAGCAGCTTGGCTACCTCACGGCATGTCCCACTAACGTGGGAACCGGCATGCGCGCCTCGGTAATGCTGCACTTGCCTGGTTTGGGGTTGGTAAAGCAGCTGCGAGGGGTGCTGAACGCTATCGGTAAAGTCGGCCTTACGGCGCGTGGCCTTTTTGGAGAGGGCACGGAAGCTCTCGGGGATCTGTATCAAATATCCAATCAAATTACTCTTGGACAGACCGAAGAGGAGATAATCAGCAATCTTACCGCGATAGTCCGGCAAATAATCTCCCAGGAAAAAGCCACTCGCGAAGCCCTTTACAAAGACAGGCGGGATTTTGTCGAAGACCGTGTTTACCGTGCTTACGGCATCTTAAAGAACGCGCATATTCTGTCTTCGGAAGAGGCGATGCGCTTATTTTCCGAATTGAGGCTGGGCATTGAAATGAATTTGTTGTCGGGCATACCAGCTAAGTTGTTAAATGAACTAATGGTGAGGATCAGACCGGCTTATTTAATCAAGGTGGCAGGCCGGGAGATGTCCGCCCACCAGAGGGATGTTTTCAGGGCGGAATTAATCAGGAATGAATTTAAAGAATTATAGTTTAGGAGACAGGAGTCAGGAGTCAGAATTCAGTAGAGATTTCTTGCATTCCTTTAGAGTTTTTAACTACTGACTACTGTCCCCTGACTACTATGTATTTATTGGAGGTGACTGCCGTGTTCGGAAGATTTACCGAGCGGGCGCAAAAAGCATTGTATCTTGCCCAGGAAGAAGCGAAAAATTCAGGCTACCCGTATGTAGGTACGGAGCACCTGCTGCTTGGCCTGATCCGCGAAGGCGAGGGTGTGGGGGCGAAAGTGCTGGCTGCGGTTGGGCTGGATGCGGATAAAGTGCGGGCGGCGGTGGCGCAAATAGTGGAAGCCGCCAAAGGGACGGCGACGGGTGAACCGGCGCTGACTCCACGGACAAAACGGGTGTTGGAACTGTCGGTGGATGAAGCCAGGCGCATGGGTCATAATTATATCGGCACCGAGCATATGCTGCTGGGTTTGGTCCGCGAAGGAGAAGGTGTGGCGGCCCATATATTGAATGCTTATGGCGCCGACAGCAACAAGGTCCGCGCCATGGTTGTCAACATGCTGGGCGGGCAGTCAGGCGCCGCCGCCGAAGGGCAGCCGGCCGGCAAGGCGAAGGGCGGCGGAACTAAGACCTTGGAGCAGTTCGGGCGTGACTTGACCGTTTTGGCCAGGGAAGAGAAACTTGACCCGGTGGTCGGCAGGGAAAAAGAAATTGAAAGAGTTATCCAAATCTTAAGCCGGCGCACGAAAAACAACCCGGTGCTGATTGGTGAGCCGGGTGTGGGTAAAACCGCCGTGGCCGAGGGCTTGGCCCAGCGGATCAACGCCGGAAACATACCGGAAATATTGGAAAATAAGCGTGTGGTAACCCTGGATATGGGTTCACTGGTGGCGGGTACCAAGTACCGGGGCGAGTTTGAAGAGCGTTTAAAAAAAATAATTGAGGAGATTCGCCAGTCCGGCAATGTCATCCTGTTTATCGATGAACTGCATACCATGGTGGGAGCGGGCGCGGCTGAAGGGGCTATAGACGCGGCCAATATATTAAAGCCCGCGCTGGCCAGGGGTGAGTTGCAGTGCATTGGCGCGACCACGCTGGATGAGTACCGCAAGCATATTGAAAAAGACGCCGCGCTGGAGCGCCGTTTCCAGCCGATTACCGTCGCGGAGCCCACAGTTGAGGAGACCATCCAGATTCTGCGCGGGCTGAGGGATAAATACGAAGCCCACCACCGCGTCAGGATTACTGATGCCGCCCTGGAAGCGGCCGCCAAGATATCGAGCCGTTATATTACCGACCGGTTCCTGCCTGATAAAGCCATAGACCTGGTGGACGAAGCCGGTTCTAAAGTAAGGCTGCAGGCTTTTACCGCGCCGCCGGATTTGAAAGATCTGGAAAAGAAATTAGAAGTACTGCAAAAAGAAAAAGAAGCGGCGGTTAATAGCCAGGAGTTTGAAAAGGCGGCCGAGATAAGGGATCAAGAAAAGAAGATCCGGAATGAACTGGACCAGCTCAGGGAGTCGTGGAAACAGCGCAAAGGCGGGGCGGAACTGGTGGTGGACGAAGATGTCATCGCCCAGATCGCGGCTAGTTGGACCGGTATTCCGGTAAAGAAGCTTGCCGAAGAAGAATCGGAAAGGCTTCTGAAAATGGAAGAAATATTGCACCGGCGGGTAATCGGGCAGGATGAGGCTATTTTGGCCGTGTCCCGGGCGGTGCGGCGCGCCCGCGCCGGGCTGAAGGACCCGAAGCGTCCCATCGGCTCGTTTATTTTCCTTGGTCCCACCGGGGTGGGTAAAACCGAGCTGGCCAGGGCGCTGGCGGAGGTTCTATTCGGCGATGAGGATGCCATGGTGCGCATTGACATGTCGGAGTATATGGAAAAATTCGCGGTGTCCCGCCTGGTTGGCGCGCCCCCCGGCTACGTGGGTTACGAAGAAGGCGGCCAGCTTACCGAAGCGGTGCGGCGGCGGCCATATTCGGTAGTCCTGCTGGACGAGATTGAAAAAGCCCACCCGGATGTTTTCAATATTTTGCTGCAGGTGCTGGAAGACGGCCGGCTGACCGACTCCAAGGGGCGCAAGGTGGATTTTCGCAACACGGTAATTATCATGACATCCAACGTCGGCATGCAGATGATTAAGCGCGAGACGGTCCTCGGTTTCCGCGCCGGTGACCGGAGCGAGGCAAATTACGAGAATATGAAGAGCAAGGTCACAGAGGAGCTGAGACGCACTTTCCGCCCCGAATTCCTTAACCGGATTGATGAAATTATCGTTTTCCATGCTTTAAGCGCTGAACATATCAGGGAAATTGTCGACCTGATGCTGAAAGAAGTTTCCGAAAGGATGAAGGAAAACGAGGTTGAGATCAACGTTACCGAGACTGTCAAAGACTTGCTGGCCAAGGAAGGCTTTGATGAAGAGTACGGTGCCAGGCCGCTGCGCCGGGCGATCCTCCGCCTGGTGGAAGACCGGCTTTCCGAGGAAATCCTCAAAGGGACCTTCCAGCGGGGCAACAGGGTGTTGCTTGATACGGGCGCCGATAATGAAATCACCGTTAAAATCGCCTGAATATGATGATGCTACGTTACAAACCTGCCGTTACTGCAAAGTACGGCAGGTTTTGTTTTTTAAAAAAATAATTATATTGACAAAATACAGTATGCGAGTCTAAAATAACTTACATAGTGCAATATTTCTTAAACAGTATAAATATTCCAACAGTAATGATATAAAGGGGTGAAATACCGTGGAATACATGGGTGAAAAGAGCATAGAAATGATGAAAGAAACGCGGCGCCAAACAGCGCAAACCCTGGAAGGAGGAAATCCACCCAAAAACGACTTGCCGCAAAGCGCCAAAAAAGGTGTCGCTGTAATAGATGGTAAAACCATTGAATTCGTAGAAAAAAGCCTGCTGGGAAATAAAATAAAAATACGCCTGCCTCAGAATTTTAAAAAAATGTCACCCGAAACCGCCGCTTTAAAGTATCCTTTCCAGAGAAGGCCGGATCTAATTTACTCAAATGAAAGCTTTTCAGTAAATATTACCTTCAAACATAGCCAAAACCCCCTTAAAGAAACAGATATAGACATATTTAAAGACGCCATGATCCAAATCCTTAAAAAGACGCATCCTACCGCCCCGTGGCTCGAAGACGGCGTAAAAGAAATAAACGGGAAAAAAATAGGTTGCGTTGATTCATTATACCCCTTCTTGGATATAAAAATATACAGCCTGATGTTCTTCACAGAACTGGAAAACAAAGCCCTGCTATGCAGCTTTAACTGCACCGAAGAAGAAATGGCAGACTGGAGGCCGGTAGCCGTCAGAGAAATAATGGAATCGCTTATAATCGGCCCCGAGAATTTAGAAGGGGTCAGCCCTTGACATTGGACAAGCGCATAGCAAATAATGGGGTGATAAGACACCGAAAGCCCTAATAATTAAAGTATAATGACCGTTAACCGATAAAGCTGTCAAATGTCAAGGGCTGACCCCGCCTATGGTTCTATGAAAATATTTTCTCTAGCATAGAAGGATATAGAAGGGAATAGGCACCAAGGCAAAGAAAGTACTAACTTGGCAGCAACGGTTATAATTGAAGGCCGAAATGGGGATATCTTGGTGAAAATATCTTCGGTTGATCGGAGCCCGGGTAGAAAATACAAACCAACCGTGCTAAAGGCGGGAGACGGCAAAGACTTTTCCAGCACCCTGGATATGGCTAAAAGAGAACAGCGGAAGCTTGAAGAGATGCTGGACAAAATAAAAGCCGCGGGAGAAAAGTTAAAGAGGACAAAAAGCAAAGCAGATGTGATCGAATATAAAAATCAAATACAAGAATACCTGTCTTTCGTCTTGGAGAAGTATTACAGGGTAAAACAAGATTACGGATTGGGCCGGCTGCTGATTAGAATTGAGATAATAAATGAAAAGATCGATGAGCTGACTGCCTCCCTGCTGGAGCAGCAGAAAGCAAATCTTGAGATTGCCGGTAAAATTGATGAAATAGCTGGGCTCTTGCTCGACCTGTATAATTAGCCAAGTCAAGTCTTGTCCGGCTTTATGTCCTAATTTGTTCAGCTTCCACCAGGGCAAGCCATTTTTCCATGTTATCTTGCAGGACCGCCCGGACTTTTTCAAGTTCGCTCTGCCGTTGCTGGCAGGCCTGGTAATCCAGATAGACTTCAGGCTGCTCCAGTTCTTTTTCCAGGCGGACGATCAAAGATTCCTGGTCGGCAATGGATTGTTCCAGGCTGGCGATCTCGCGTAGGTGCTTGCGTTTTTGCCGATCCTCCTCTTTCTTTTGCAGGTACTGTTTCTGTTTCTTTTCCTCACTGTCCGCCGGGCGGTCCGGCCCGGATTTTGCCGCTCCTGGCAGGCGGGGTTTTTTATTCTGGTAGTAGTCATAATTTCCTTGATAGCTGTTTACGCTGCCATGGGATAATTCCAGTACCCGGGAGGCTACTTTGTTGATAAAGTACCGGTCGTGGGAAACAAAAAGAATGGTGCCGGGGTAGCCGGCCAGGGCGTCTTCCAGCGCTTCTTTGCCCGGCAGGTCCAGGTGGTTTGTCGGCTCGTCCAGCAGAAGGAAGTTTGCTTTGCGCAGCATTAAGGCGGCCAGGGCCAGGCGGGATTTTTCACCGCCGCTTAACCCCGCCACACTTTTGTTCACATCATCGCCGCTGAACAAAAAACCGCCCAGCGCTTTGCGAATATCCAGTTCGTTCATGTGCGGGTACCGGTCCCACAATTCGTGCAGCACATCCTTGTCCCGGTGCAGCCCCTGATGTTCCTGCTCGTAGTAGCCGATCTGCACCAGACTGCCCTGCCTGATATGTCCTGCCAGGGGCGGGAGCAAGCCGGCGATGGTTTTTAACAGGGTGGATTTGCCGGTGCCGTTGGGTCCGATCAGGACAACCCGTTCCCCCTTCTCAATATCAAAGTTTAACCCCGTGGCCAGCGCCGCGCCGGGATAGCCAATGGTCAATTCACGCACCTTGAGCACTTCCCGTCCGCTTGGCCGCTCAACATGAAAAGATACTTTTACTCTGTGTTCTTTCTCCGGCCGGGTCACCCGCTCCATCTTTTCAAGTGTTTTCAAACGGCTTTGGGCGCGCCCGGTGGTGTCCTTGGCGGCCATGTTGCGCCTTATGAATTCCTCCATGCGGCCTATTTCCTCTTGCTGCTTTTTGTACGCCTTCAGCTGTTGCTCCTGCAGCTCGGCTTTTTGCCGGACAAAACTGGTATAATTCCCGGTGTACCGGGTAATCCCGTTTTTGTCCAGGTCGTAAATCACCTTCGCCAGAGTGTCCAGGAAGTAGCGGTCATGGGAAACTGCAAGTACAGCCCCGCGGTATGATTGAAGATATTGCTCCAGCCAGGTCAGATTGTCCATGTCCAGGTAATTGGTCGGTTCGTCCAGGATTAACAAATCCGGCGCGCCGAGCAGGCAGCGGGCCAGGGCCAGGCGGGTCTTCTGGCCGCCGCTCAGTATGTTCACCGGGGTGTTGTAGTCCATGTCCCGGAAATTTAGCCCGTGCAGTACACCGCGTATGTTGGCTTCGTACTCAAATCCGCCTTTGTTTTTGAATTCTGAGGAAAGATTGTCATAGTCCCGGAGCAGTTGCCGGTATTCTTTGCCGTCCGCTACGACGGCCGGGTCACCCATGCGTTTTTCCATATTTCTAAGTTGCTTCTCTATACAAATTAGGTGAGTGAACGCTGAGAGCATTTCGTTCCAGATACTTTGCCCGGATTCCAGCCCGCCGTCTTGCGCCATATAAGAAACCGACAGGTCTTTCGCCTTGATTACTTCGCCCGCGTCCGGCGACAGCGCGCCGGTGATTATTTTCAACAGGGTGGATTTGCCCGCTCCGTTGACACCCACAATACCTGAGCGCTCCCCTTCCTGAATGATTAAGTTCACGTTATTCAGCACCCGGTGGGCGCCAAAAGATTTGTCAATGCGGACCGCCTGCAACAAGATCAAGCTTTAATCACCTCTTTTACCTACCCAGTTTACAATAGCGGGCGGTAAGATTACAAGCATGCGGCACAGGTTCATATATTTAAGTTGCCTGAAAATCTGTTAAACTAAGGTGGCGGCAATAAATTATAAATTTAAAAAGCGAAGTATAGGCAATATGCCAAACAAAAAGGTGGGGAAATGAAATGCAAAAGAGATTTACCGTTAAAACCCGTAATCGTGAAGAGCTTATTGACATCACCGATGAGGTTAGGAAAATCGTCATTGATGCAAAAATGAAAAGCGGGATCGTAAATGTATATGCGCGTGGCGCGACGGCGGCAATAATGATTCAGGAAAATTGGGATGAAAGCGTCCAAAACGATGTGGTCAGTTTTTTGCAAAATTTGATTCCAAGAGGCGTTTGGAAGCATGATCGGCAAGACGGCAACGGGGACGCGCATTTGAAGTCAGGCCTGATTAGTCCAAGTGAAACTATCCCCATTATTGACGGCGAAATTGGGCTATCCACCTGGCAGAATATTTTTCTTTGTGAATTCGACGGGCCGCGGCCGGGCAGAGAGATCGTTGTCACCATTATCGGCGCTTAACATGCGGGGCGGTTTTATAAAGATCATTATTTGAGTATTAAAAAAGGCAATCGGTAAAAGAATAAGTATACAATGGAAAAGATAAAAATTTGGATCAACAACCGCCTCGCCGAGGTGAAAAAGGGGACCAATATTCTGGAGGCGGCAAGAAGCGCCGGTATCGAAATCCCCTCTCTTTGCTATTTAAAAGATATTAGCGCCCCGGGCGTCTGCCGGGTATGTCTGGTGGAAGTGGAAAAGAATCAAAAAAAGACCCTGCAGGCTTCCTGTGTCAGCCTTGTTGAGGAAGGGATGAAGGTTTTTACCGACACGCCCCGGGTGCGTCACGCCCGCAGACGTATGGTCGAATTGCTTTTGTCCGAACACAAGCGTGAGTGCACCAGTTGTGTGAGGAACTTGAATTGTGAACTGCAAAGGCTGGCGGACCGGATGCGCGTGCGGAAAATCCATTTGCAGGGGGAACGGCTTGAGCATTTGGTTCATGACAAAAATCCTTTCATAGTCAGGGACTATAACAAATGTGTCAAGTGCCGGCGGTGCGAGGCCGTCTGTAAGAACGTGCAGGGGGTAGGCGCACTGGCGGCGCAGCACCGCGGCTTTAGGACCGTGATCGGCCCGGCCTTTATGAAGGACCTTTCCGAGGCCGCCTGCATAGCCTGCGGGCAGTGTGTGATGGCCTGCCCCACCGGGGCGCTGACAGAAAAAGAAAGTATCGACGAGGTGTTCTTGGCGCTGGCCGATCCGGAAAAGTTTGTCGTGGTGCAAACCGCTCCCAGCATCAGAGTCACCCTTGGCGAGGCCTTCGGCATGCCGGTGGGTACGGTGGTTACCGGAAAGCTGGCGGCGGCGTTAAGGCGGTTGGGCTTCGACCGCGTCTTTTCAACTGACTTCGGGGCGGATATAACTATCATGGAAGAATCGCACGAACTTCTGGAGCGGCTGAAAAAGAGAGAGCGGCTGCCGCTGATATCCTCGTGCAGCCCGGGCTGGGTCAGATTTTGCGAACACTTTTACCCCGAGTTTTTGAATAATCTGTCTTCCTGCAAGTCGCCTCAGGAGATGATGGGGGCTTTGATTAAAACTTATTTTGCCCAGAGAGAGGGAATCGATCCCGGGAAAATAGTCGTGGTCGCCGTTATGCCGTGCACCGCCAAAAAATTCGAGGCTGCCCGGAGAGAAATGGTCACCAGGGGCCTGCGGGATGTTGACTACGTTGTCACTACCCGGGAACTGGCCAGGATGATCCGTCAGGCCGGTTTGAACTTTTCAGAATTGCCGGATGAAAATTATGACCAGCCGCTCGGTATTTCTTCAGGGGCGGGAAATATTTTCGGCGGAACAGGCGGCTTGACCGAGGCTGCCGTCCGGATGGCTTTCGCCGTGGCCAATCCCGGTGCCAGGGAGCCTATTATTGAACTTAAGGAGTTGCGGGGCGTCCGCGGCATAAAAGAGGCGTCCATTGACTTGAAAAAAGGCGGAAAAATCAAGGTAGCCGTTGTGCACGGCACCCGCAATGCCAGGCGCGTGCTGGAAAGAATCAAGAGGGGCGAACATTTTGATTTCGTTGAAATCATGGCCTGTCCCGGCGGCTGCGTCGGCGGAGGCGGCCAGCCAATTTTCGGAACCCCCGAACACAGGGAGCTGTCCGCGGAGTACCGGCGTAAACGCGCCGAAGCGTTATATAAAATTGATCTTGCTGAAAAACTGAGAAAATCCCACGAAAATCCCGCTGTAAAAGTTATTTATGAAGATTTTCTCGGACACCCGCTAAGCAAGAAAGCAAAAGAATTATTGCACACCAGCCATGCTGCCGAAGGCAGGCTGCCGGATCTCAAGACGCCTGCGTCAAGGCGGGTTGGCGATAAAAAACAACCGGCCCGCCTGATATATAATGTTCCTTTTAGCAGCAAAAGAAAGAAAAAGCGTTTAAATATTGGGGAAGGGGTGTGAACATGAAGCGCAACGTTTGTATTGTCGGCATTCTGGTGGATGAAAGGGCGAACCGGGCGCCGGAAGTGCAGCAGGTGCTGACGAGGCACGGCTCACAAATTTTAAGCCGCAACGGTATTCCCGACCCCGGGCGCCAAAGGGGTATTATCACCCTGACCATGCAGGCCGATGATAATGAGAGGCAAGCATTGGAGAATGACTTAAAGAGAATTGATGGGATATCTGTTAAGTCATTTTGCCTGGCTGACGCTGTGGAGTAATGTATTTTAGCACAACACCCGCAAAGCCATTAAAACACGGCTTTTGAAAATCTAAATACCATTAAACACATCTGTAATCACACAGGAACGCCAGCACGGGAAGGTACAAGCGCCGACCGAAGCGGCGTTTTCTGTTGTCCGAAAACATACAGAAAGGAGCAGCCGACATGAAAGAAAGCAACTAAATTCAGCAGCAAATCCCCCGCCGGCTTTAGTCGGTAGTGGTTGGGTTGTCAAGAAAGAATAATTCTTCGACAGTGGTATTTAACAGTCTTGCCAGTTTCATCGCTAATTCCAGGGAGGGGTTGTACTTATCATTTTCAATGGCTATAATTGTTTGTCTTGTCACATCAAGCTGATTTGCAATGTCTTCTTGACGCAATTTTAATTCCTTGCGCAGAGTTTTTATTTTATTCTTCATTGTTATTTCCGACCATTTTATGAGTCATATAAAGTTTGCTGCCAAAGAAAATGATATTTTGAGACGATAGCCTCATAGACTTAAAGTTTATTGTCATTTCCATTTCATCCGCTTTTTTCATAGCAATCACTCCTCTCAATAAATGTAAAACATTTTTTACATTTTTAAAATAGCACAACAAAAAGATAATGTCAAGAACTTTTTACATTTATTTTTTAAAGAGTGGATTCCATTTGTATGTGGATTGGAAGAATGACGGCATTACAAGAGAAGAATACCACCGCATGAAGCAGGGTTTTGAGCAAAAGGATTGACAATTTGCATGAAGAACAGGAAAATATGACAAAGGCGTAACTTCCAGCAGTGGAGCAGAGCGAAACGACCCGGCTGAGCCGGGTCGTTTTAGGTCATCGCGGAGCTGTTTCATGCCGCTGTTGTCTACCTTTTAGACCGGAGAACCGTCCCCTGTCTTAACCACTTTCTCTTTATTCCTCAACGGTAAGTTCCCAGTCAGCACCGTCAATACCCTTAAAATTTACACCCGAGTCTTTTTCTTCAATATAATCCGCCTTTATGGTTACCTCAAAGGTGTCTCCGTTCTCCAGGGGCTCCTCCAGAGTGATTATGAGGGTATCTCCGTCAGTTTCAACATCTTCGATATCCACATATTCGTCGTCGCTCTGATTATAAACCTCTACTGCATTCAGCAGTTTCTTTCCGGAGATTGCCCGGATATCGCCGCTGAATTCCGCTTCGAGGACGTAAGTGTCTTCGTTAACAGTCTCGCCGTCCTCAGGGGTCAACCCGACAATGCCAAAGGTTTCATCCGTGCTGAATTCCCACTCGCCGCCGCTGATTCCGTCGAAGTTTTCACCGGAGTCCTCTGCTTCGATAATATCGTCTTCAATGGTAACCCGGTATGTTTTGCCGCTTTCGAGGGACTCGTAAAGTTTTACGGTAAGGATTTTGCCCTCTATGGACACCTCGTCAATATCCACATTCGTATCGTCAGTCACGTTCTCGACAATGATTCCGTCCAGGACACTCTCCGTGTTATCTACGGCCTTTACGTCCATATTGAACTTGACCACTAGCTCAGCGGTATCTTCGTCCACGTCGTAGCTGCCGTCAGCGGGCTCCAGGCGCGCAATTTCCAGTTCCTCTTCCTCACCGTCGTTGTCGTCAGCCTCGCCGTTATCGGTATTGTCCAATAGAATCCTGTAAAGCACGGTTGCCATTTCCGCTCTGGTCACCGGTTTGTTGGGCTGGAAGAAATTGCCCGGATAACCGACCATGTAACCGCATTTATACATTTCCCCGACATAAGGCCTGGCGAAGTAGGGGATTTCGTCCATGTCCTGGAACGAGAACTCGCTATTCTCCTCCAAACCGGTTGCTCTGATGGCCCATATGGCCACCTCGTACCTTTTGGCAGGCGCCCAGCCATTTAAGTCTTCCGCCTCTTCTTCCGTCAATATTCCCTCGTTTACGGCAAAGTCAAGGCAGTCGGCCATCCAGGAGGGAACATCGCTGTCCCAGTCCCTGCCCGAGTCAAAAGTGCCGGTAAAACCGCACGCTCTCGAAATCATCATGATGGCCTCATATTTGGTTACATTGGCGTTTGGCCTAAAAGTAAAGTCGGCATATCCATTAATAATCCCGTACGAAGACATTACCTGAATCGGATTTGCCGCCCAGTGCGAATTAATATCAACCAGTTGAACAGCTTGCCGTTTGCCATAGTTAGTAAATTTCCAGTGTCCTTTCCCTTTCCCCTTTCCGGGATCGGCATAGGATGTTGCCGCTATCCCCAGGACTAAAAGCATTGTTAATAGCAAAGTAAACAAATTCTTTTTAAACAATCATCACACCTCCGGATTAAGTATTCAAAAAGTAAAGAAAACAACTCAGTTTAATTTGCATCCCTCCTCTTCGGGACAGTCTAATCCTGGAACTTATCTCTTAAATTGTTATACGTTTTAAATAAATTTTTTGCAGGGTAATCAGTAAATTTTAAAGAGGGCTACAAACAAATAACCCTGGCTGGGCCGGGTTATTTGTTAAAGGAAAGGGGGACACACCTCTCTATAAAGCCTAATTCTGGGGGGCAGAGGAATATCCCCAATAATGTAACTCTGGGGTCGGAGGAATGTCCCCCGCGAATGTGGTTACCGATTCAGGCGGAAGCTGAACGAGTTCACTTATGCGGGCGGTGAGGCATCTTTACCGCTGTTATTGTCCCCGGAAGCGGGAACAGCGATTTCAACGGGATTTTCTTCTTGGACGACTTCTTTATGATCAGGTTGTTCAGCCTCGTTGTCGCCGGTGGCGTCTTCATGGATATCGTTCGTTTGAGCAGCGGGTCCGGGATCGGTTTTTTTCTCTTTCTTTACTTTTTTGTTGATGCTGGTACTCAGTTCCTTGGTTTTTTGGACTGTGGTGTCCCAGAACTGGCCGGTGGATTCCCGGATATTTTTAACGGTTTCCTGCAGACCGCCTTCGAGCTTGAAGATATTATCGACACCTTCATCTGTTATAATCGTTACTTCTTTGCCGAGTGTGCGCACATGGGAAATATCTAGGAAGGCATGCCCTTTGAGCACACTGTTGAACAGGTTTCCTGAAAACTCCAGGCCGGTGATGGCGCCTGTTTCCAAGTCTACATAAAATTCGTCCACGTATCCCAGCACAGTTCCGTTTTCTGCCACGATCTTCGAACCGATGACGCCTATTTTATCCTTTAACAGCTTAACTATTTCCGACAGGCTGCCCGCCTTTTCCACGCAGGTGTTTTTTTCTATGGTGATGGCGTCGTTGCCGACACTGTGCACTTTATGATAAGGAATAAAACGCTGCTCTTTGAACCAGCCTTTTTGTTCAATGATCAACGCCGCTACTTTTTTACTGGCAGGATCAACTATTAATCCTTTCACGGTGCCGATCTGCTGGCCCTCTTCCAGGCTTATCACTGACAGGGAGGTAAAACGTTTACTCTTTTTCATTTTCTAGCACCTCAATTTCCCAAAAAATTTCTTGTTTAATCCATATTCGTGGATCAGAATGATTATGACAAAAACAGGGAAAAATAATAACAAAGAGGACGATAGATAAATCATGCTTTCATGCTGACTCCTGAACAGTGGGAATTTATATGTATGTATATTGATGTTAAATGCTCTTTCCTCCGTAGTCACACCGGGTTACAATAGGGTGGTAGATTTGGATGCGGGGGATTGGTTATGAAATTGATTGTCGGCCTGGGTAACCCGGGAAGAGAATACGCTGGAACAAGACATAATGTTGGATTCATGGTTGTTGACCGCCTGGCCTCGGTACTGGGCGTGACTGTCGGGAAGAAATTGTTTAAGGCGCTGGTTGGCCAGGGGCAAATAAACGAGGAAAAGGTTGTTTTGGCCAAACCCCAAACCTATATGAATTTAAGCGGTGACGCGGTGGGAGCGTTGCTGAACTGGTTTAAGCTGACAGCTGCAGACCTGCTGGTCATCTATGATGATCTGGACCTGGCGTGCGGAAAACTGCGCTTGCGGGCAGGTGGCGGTTCCGGGGGGCATAAGGGTATGCAATCGATTATCGCGGCGATTGGCACTGATAGTTTCCCCAGAGTGAGGGTCGGCATCGGCAGGCCGGCGGAGCCGGGGTATGAAACAGTGGATTATGTTTTGGGGCGTTTCAGCGGTGAAGAGGCAGAGGCATTGGAAGAAACGCTCGGTTTGGCGTCGGATGCCGCCATCTGCGCGGTGCGCGAGGGTATGGAGCGGGCAATGAATCTTTTCAACAGAAGGTGAGTGTATCGCTGAATTCTATTGAAGGCTCTGGTCCTGTCCTGTTGTCTTTAGCCGGCGCGTTATTCGCGGCCGGGCTGGCTTGGCAGTTGAACCGCTGCAGGGCGTATTTGCCCGGCTTGAATATGGTTTATTATACGCCTCTGGTGGAGGAATTTGCCAAAACGGTCCCGGCCGTTTTAATTGGCGCCTCTTTGTTTTTTACCCATGTGTTTTTCGGGGTGGTTGAAGCGGTCTGGGAGTTGTTTTCCCGGCGGCGCAACGGTCTTTACGCCGGGTTGGCGGCGCTGGCCGGCCACTCGATTTACGGGTTTATCACTGCCATGGCGTATGAGCGTTATGGCGCGGTGGCCCCCGCGCTTTTCGCCGGGTATCTGGCGCACGCGGCCTGGAATTTCACCGTGGCAAGCTTGGTCAACTATCATTGAGGTCATTGGAAGAAGGGGAATGTTGTGATCCTTATGTTTGTTTGCGAGTGCCGCGACGCTATTGCCGGACAGTTGGATTTGCCCGGTCCCGCACCCGCGGGCGCCGCCTTGACGGGTGGTGTGCGGCAAGATATAATAACGGTAAATACTGTTTGTGATGACTGTCATGAAACAATATTTGGCGGATATGACAAAACCTTCTATGGCCAGCCTGTTATTAACTGATAAATTTATTTTTTTAAAGTATCGGGACAAGAGGTTAGAGCTTTAGCCATGGGTATGCTAAAGCTCTTTTTGTGATGGGTTTCAAGGGAGGACATGTATGCGTGGTATTTTAAGACCTTTGCAGCGTTCTGCGGAATTTGTCAGCCTTGCGCAAGGAATAAAAAGAAAATTAAGAAAACAGTTGGTTTATGGCCTGTCGGGTTCCCAACGCAGCTACCTGTTGGCCGGCCTGGCCGAGGAGACGGCGCTGAAGCCGATGCTGGTAATCACCCCGGGGGAGCGGGAGGCAAGTGTGCTGGCGGATGAGCTGGCCGGGCTTTTACCAGGTGTGTCCGTCAGGCAATTCCCGGCATGGGAACTGCTTCCTCATCATGTGCTGGCACAGAGCAAAGAAGTGACGGCACAACGCCTGCAGGTGCTGGAGGGGCTGTGCGCGGGTGAGCGTATGGTGGTGGTCACCCCGGTGGAAGCCTTGTCAAGACGGTTGATCCCGCCGGATGACTTCCGGGCGCCTGTTCTGCGCCTGGCGGTAGGGGAGCAGACAAGTCTGGAAGGACTTTTGTCCGGTTTAATGGTCTTAGGCTATGAACGGGTTGATCTGGTGGAGGAGCGAGGCCAGTTTACCCTCCGGGGGGGGATTCTGGATGTCTTCCCCATGACCGCGCACAGGCCGGCGCGTCTGGAATTCTTTGATGACGAGGTGGATTCAATCCGCCGGTTTAACGTGCAGACGCAACGATCTGAAGAGAAAATAGAGGAACTGGTAATATACCCCGCGAGGGAACTGATCGTGGGCAGCGAATTGATTTGGCGGCATGCCCGGCGCGCCCTAATGAGCGAGTACAAGAATCAGGAACGTAAGCTGAGCCGGGCCGGTGACGCCGAAGCAGTCCGCCAACTCAACGAATTGGCCGGGAAGCTGCTGGAAGATGTCGCCGCTTACTTTAATGGAATTGAAAACTACCTGCCCTTTTTTTATGATGAGACGGTGACTCTTCTGGATTACTTGCCTGCCGGCGCCCTGGTTTTTGTCGATGACCCGGTGCGTGCCGGAGAAGTGGCGCGAAATGCGCAGCGGGAGCGCGCTGCGGTTAATAAGGAACTGCTGGCGAAAGGACGCCTGCTGCCTTCGCAATTTATGAACCACGTCGATTGGGACGGCATTGTTAATGAGCTTTCCTCCCGCGAGGTAGTCTACGGTTCCCTGCTGCCTCGTCTTACCCATCTTATGCAGCCTCAGAACACGGTTAATTTTCACGGCAAGACATTGCCCAGCTTTTTAGGCAACGTGGAAATGCTGGCCGGCGAAATAAAAGAATGGCGTAAATCAGGCTATGCCGTGGTGCTGCTGGTGTCAGGCCGCCAGCGATCGCAGCAGCTTCTTGCCTCTTTAAAAGAATATCAAATTGACGCTTTTTATACGGGCTCGCTGGAAGGCCACGTGCGGGCCGGCAATGTGGTGATTTCAGCCGGCAGCCTGGCGGAGGGATTTGAACTTTCTGTCTGCCGGCTGGTGGTGGTTACCGAGTCCAATATGTACGGCCAGCGCAAAAAGAGCCACAAGGAAAGAAAACAGCTTGAGCGGCTGACTCCTTTTGTCGACTTGAAAGTAGGGGACTACGTGGTCCATGTTAATTATGGCATCGGCCGCTACCTGGGTGTTGTGCCCCTGACCATCGCGGATATCCGGAAAGAATACCTGCTGGTCAAGTATGCCGGTGAGGATAAGCTGTACGTGCCGGTCGACCAGGTTGGCTTAATTCAAAAGTACCTGGGCAGCGAAGGTGAGGCGCCGCGCTTGTCGCGTATGGGAGGCGGTGAATGGGCGCGGGCGAAAAACAGAGTTAAAGAGGCGGTCAGGGAGATGGCCCAGGAACTACTGGCGCTTTACGCGGCCAGGGAAACGGTGCGGGGACATGGTTTCGGGCCGGATACGGTCTGGCAGCGGGAATTTGAAGAATCGTTTCCCTATGAGGAAACTCCCGACCAAATCCGCGCCGTTGAAGAAGTAAAAATGGACATGGAACGCAGCCGCCCGATGGACCGGCTGCTTTGCGGGGACGTGGGCTACGGCAAGACGGAAGTGGCGCTGCGGGCCGCTTTTAAAGCAGTGATGGAAGGCAAGCAGGTGGCCGTGCTGGTGCCCACCACCATTCTTGCCCAGCAGCATTACAACACCTTCCGGGAAAGGTTTGCCCGCTACCCGGTCAAAGTGGAAGTGCTCAGCCGCTTCCGGGCCGCCCGGGAGCAGCGCCAAATACTGCAGGGATTGGAACAGGGTACTGTTGACGTTGTCATCGGGACCCACCGGATGGTGCAGGAAGATGTGCGTTTCAAGGATCTCGGCCTGCTGGTCATAGATGAGGAACAGCGGTTTGGAGTGGCCCATAAAGAAAGATTGAAATTTATCCGCAAGAATGTAGACGTGCTTACCTTATCCGCCACGCCTATTCCACGCACCCTGCATATGTCTTTAGTCGGGTTGCGGGATACCAGCCTCCTGGAAACCCCGCCTAAAGACCGCTACCCGATTCAGACTTATGTGCTGGATGAAGATCCGGTTTTATTTCGGGAATCCATCCGCAGGGAATTAGGGCGGGGCGGCCAGGTGTTTTTCGTGTATAACCGGGTTTTGGATATGGAGCGGGTGGTGCTGTGGCTGCGGGAACTTGTGCCGGAAGCCAGAATCGCCATGGCCCACGGTCAGATGAAGGAAGATGACCTGGAGCAGGTGATGATGGATTTTCTGGACTGCAAGTACGATGTGCTGGTTTGCACGACCATTATTGAAAACGGGCTGGATATTCCCAACGTGAACACGCTTCTGGTCAAGGAGGCTGATATGATGGGCCTGGCCCAGCTATACCAGCTCAAAGGCAGGGTCGGCCGTTCCAACCGGCTGGCTTACGCCTATTTTACCTTTAAAAAGGATAAGGTGCTGGGCGAATCGGCGGAAAAGCGCCTGACCGCCATCCGGGAATTTACGGAACTGGGCTCCGGTTTTAAAATTGCCATGCGCGACCTGGAAATCAGGGGGGCCGGCAATATTCTGGGGGCCGAGCAGCACGGGCATATCGCGGCGGTAGGATTTGATTTGTACTGCCGTTTGCTTGACGAGGCTGTCAGGGAAGCCAAGGGCGAGAATGTCACCCAGGTGCCGGAGACCACCCTTGAGCTGCCGGTGGAGGCGTACATTCCAGACACGTATATAACGGATACCAACCAGAAGGTGGAGATTTATAAGAGAATCGCCGCTTTAGCCGCCCCCGCCGCTCTGGCTGATTTTGAGGATGAACTGGTCGACCGTTTCGGTGACCCGCCGGTAGTGGTGCAGAACCTGCTTGCGGTGGCAAAGGTGCGAATACTGGCCGGGCGGCTGAAGGTGAAAAAAATCAGCTTGCTGCCGGGTCAGTACCGCCTGCTGTTCGGCCGGGATCATCCTCTGACCGGCGAAGCGCTGGTGGCGGCCGGCCGGCGTCACTTGAACGAGGTAAAGTTCAGCAACGTGGGGGAAGAATTTGAAATAAAACTAAAATTTGCCGACCGCGGTTACGGTGATGCTCTGGTTCTGCTTAAACGGCTGGAAGACTTTTTAGCGGTTTTGGGAGGTTGCGGACGGGAGTATAACCATTCTGCCGAGGGTTCGCCGGAGGTTGTCACGAGCACGCGTGTTAATGTATAATTTCATTATCTGAAAGGAGATGGAGTATTGCATAAAAAAATTTTGCTGCTGGCGCTGGCTATGCTGATAGTCTTTGCTTTAGCCGGTTGTAACCAGGATGTGGTGGCGACGGTCAACGGTGAGAAAATCACCGGCGCCGAACTGTCCCAGCGGGTTGACGAAGCTAAGGCCAGCCTGGAAAAGCAAGGCTTTGATTTCAGCGGGGACCAGGGTCAGACTTTAACGGAAAATCTCAGGAAGCAAGCCCTTGAGGAGATGATTAATGACAAACTGATGCTGCAGGAAGCCAAAAAGTTCGGCGAACTGACGGAGGAACAGGTTCAGGATAAAATAAAACTTTTAAAAGCGCAGTTCCCGACCGCGGAGGAGTACGATTTGTATCTGGCTCAATTAAAGATGAGCGAAGAAGACGTGGCCTATCTTTTAAACCTGCAGGAACAGGTGACCAAAGACGTCCCGCCGGTATCCGAAGATGAAGTGAAAAAATATTATGATGATAACAAAGAACAGTTTGCTCATCCTGATCAACTGCAGGTGCGCCACATCCTGTTCTTTGTCGACGACGGAACTAAAGGCTACCCGTTTCAGCACAGCGACGCTGAGGCCAGGCAAATGGCTGAAGACGTCATTGCCCAGTTAAAGCAAGGAAAGGACTTCGCCGAACTGGCCAAGGAGAAATCGGAGGACAGCGGCACGAAGAGCGGCGGCGGGCTGTATACTTTCAGCGCGGATAGTAATACTGACAAGCAGTTCTCAGACGCCGCGTCCGCGCTCGGCCCGGGAGAATACACCCAGGCCCCGGTGAAGACTGAATACGGCTACCACGTAATTAAAAGGGAGAAAAAAATAGCCGCGGGGCAGTATTCCTTCGAGGAGGTAAAGCAACGTCTCACCGAAGAATTAAATCAAGAAGCGATAAGTAAAAAATTTAGCGACATGATGCAGGAAGTTAAAAATAATGCTAAGATCACAAATAAGCTCACGGATAATGAAGAGAACATAACCCAGCAGTAAAAACAAACAAGATTTGAAAATTATGATTAGCTATTGGAAAAAAATGAATAAACGTTTCCTTTCCGATATATACTATCATTGAAAGTTATTCCGTGAGCATTTGCAGACAAAGGAGGGAAGGGAAGCTTATGAAAGCTACGGGCATAGTACGCCGTATTGATGATTTGGGAAGAGTCGTTATTCCTAAAGAAATAAGAAGAACATTGAGAATACGTGAGGGCGATCCGCTGGAAATTTTTGTTGACCGGGAAGGTGAGGTAATTTTAAAAAAATATTCACCGATAGGTGAATTGGGAGATTTTGCCAAAGAATATGCCGATTCGTTGTATGAAGCTTTGGGACACATCGCCTGTATCGCGGACCGGGACAATATAATTGCTGTTTCCGGCGCCTCCAAAAAAGAATTTTTAAACAAACCGATCGGGAACGCTGTGGAAAAGGTAATGGATGAGCGCAAGGCCGTGGTGATCAATAACCCGGGGGAAGACCCGTTTTGCAAAGATTGCCTGACCATTGAAGAAGGTGAGTGCAGGTATTCTTCCGAAGTTATTGCTCCGATTATTGCAGAGGGAGACCCAATCGGGGCGGTTATTTTGGCCACTAGGGAACCAGAGCTGAAAATGGGTGAAATGGAGTTGAAGTTGGCTGAAACCGCCGCGGGTTTCCTGGCTAAACAAATGGAGCAGTAGACAATGTGGCCTTACAAGGGCCACTTTTTTGCTGTTTGGCGCGTTGTATGCCCAAAGGCCGCCGATAGTGAAGTCGTTCTTGAGAGTTAGTGAAAGGAGCACCGTTAATATGCCTCTGCAAGCCGGTATAACCATTACGGGGCTGGGCCCCGGAGCGCCGGGTGACATTACCATGAGCGCCTGGGAGGCGCTGAGATCCTCCACCTGCACCTTTCTGCGGACGGCCAGACATCCTGTAGTCAGTTGGCTCGTTAAGGAAGGGATTTCATTTTCCACTTTTGATTATCTGTACGAGCAGTCCCCCGGTTTTGAGGATGTCTATGAGGGTATTTGCCGGGCGGTGATCGCGGCGGCGCGCCGCGTACCCGTGTTATACGCCGTTCCGGGCCACCCGCTGGTGGCTGAGGAGTCGGTTCGCCTGATTGTGGAGGCTGCGGAGCGGGAAGGTGTCAGTATCCGTATCCAGCCGGCCTTAAGCTTTCTTGACGTTATTATCGCCGCGCTCAGACTGAATACCGGCGCCGGATTACAGGTAGTCGACGGGCTGCGTATTGACGATAATATGCCGCTGCCGGCCAGGCCCGCTGTAATCACTCAGGTATACAGCCGGCTGGTGGCGGCAGACGTTAAAATATCGCTTCTCGAATATTATCCGCCCGGGCATTTGATCACCGTGGTGCGAGGAGCCGGCATACCGGGTGAGGAAAGAATTGAAAATATACCCCTGCGGGGGTTGGACAGGCTGGCCTGGGTGGACCATTTGACAAGCCTGTATGTACCGGCGGTCGGAAGTCAGAGGCCGGAGAGCGGAGAGCAAGGAAAGAACGAAGCAGGTATGGATGATGGAGACGGGTCGGCTGGACAAGCGTTCAGGAGTGGGGAAGAACCTGGCGAAAGCGGGGGCGTGGAGGTTGTTAATGCCGGGCGCCGGACGCTGCACGTCAGCCGGCGTGCCTGCCGCTTTCCTTTGGACCCGCTGGTTGACCTGCTGGCGAGGCTGCGTGGCAAAGGAGGCTGCCCGTGGGACCGGGAACAGGACCACCTCACTTTGAGACCGTATCTTCTGGAGGAAACGTATGAAGTGTTGGAAGCCCTTAATGAAGAAGATATGTATAAATTATGTGAAGAACTGGGAGACTTATTACTACAAATAGTATTTCACGCGCAGATTGCCGCGGAAAACCGGTTTTTTGACATGAACGATGTTATCGGCGGTATCAGTGAAAAAATGACCCGCCGGCATCCCCATGTTTTTGGTTCGGCTACTGCCCGGAACAGCTATGAAGTGACGCTTAACTGGGAAAAAATAAAGGCTGAAGAAAAGGGAGGGAGCAAGTCTGCAAGCCTGCTTGACGGTGTTTCAGCGGCCTTGCCGGCGTTAATGCGGGCGGTGAAGCTGCAGAAGAAAGCCGCCGGCGTGGGTTTTGACTGGCCGGATTACCGGGGCGCCATGGAAAAATACCATGAAGAGCTGGACGAGCTTAAAAATGCCCTTTTAGCCGGGGATAAAAAACAAGTTGAAAAAGAAATGGGCGATCTGCTCTTTTCAGTGGTCAACCTGGCCAGGTTGCTGGATGTGGAACCGGAAACGGCTTTGACGTCAACCTCTGAAAAGTTTGTCAAAAGGTTTTGCTATATTGAAAAAAAAGCGCGGTATACCGGGAAAATACTGTCAAAGTGTTCTCTTTCCGAACTGGACGCTTGGTGGGAGGAGGCAAAAAATCAGGAAAAAAAGTAAAAAAACTAATAAAAAACCTAGGAAACATTTTCTTTGCGGAAGGAACTACGAGGATTTTAGCGAATAAGTTATAAATTAATATCTCTATTTTATATTAGGAGGGTTCAAATGAATAAGGCCGAGTTGATTTCAAACGTTGCCGAAAAGACGGAATTAACCAAAAAAGATTCGGAAAAAGCCGTGGGTGCGGTGCTTGGCGCGATCGAAGAGGCGCTGTCAAAGGGCGATAAGGTCCAACTGGTGGGTTTCGGTACTTTTGAAATTAGGGACAGAGCTGCCCGCAAGGGAAGAAACCCGCAGACCGGTGAGGAAATTAACATCGAGGCTGCCCGCGTGCCTGTTTTCAAGGCCGGGAAAGCTCTGCGCGACGCTGTGGGCAAGTAATTGTTTGTGAAAATCAATTATCGGACCTGAAAAGTCCTGATTTTCAAGACAGTATTATGATTTATCTGAAAATGCTAAATTTTGTGTTAGCCTGGCACCTGATGTATAAGCTAAAGGTGGTATATATGCTTGCGCCTTGACAAGTTCCTTAAAGTTTCCCGGGTGATCAAACGGCGCACCCTGGCTAAAGAGGTTTGCGACCGCGGCCAGGTTGCGGTTAACGGCCGCACGGCCAAAGCCGGAGCGGAAGTGAAACAGGGCGACACCATCACGATTGGTTTTGGAAACAGGAACCTTAAACTAAGAATAGTATCGGTCCGGGAAAATGTGCCGGCAAAAATGGCGGCGGAATTATACGAGATTCTGGAAGACACCCGGCCGGTAAGGAATAATGGCGAGCTTTCGTGACAATTGATAGAAAACGGTCGATGAGTATGTGCTTGTCGCCAGCCAGGCAAAAACAAGAGGGACGGTAAATATATCGCCCCTTTTTTGTGTGTCCGGGCAGACACAGCCTAATTTGGGGTCGCGAAACGCTGCAGGGCTTGATAAATCGCCTCTGTGCCAAAAGTAAGCGCTTCAACCGGGATCCGCTCGTCGGCGGCGTGGATCAGCTTGGAGACTTCTATTTCCGGGGGCAGGTTCATCGGCATGAAGCCATAGGTTTGGATGCCCAGCTGCGCGAAAAAGTGTCCGTCCGTGCAGCCGCTCAGCAACAGCGGCACGGGAAAACCGTCCGGATCTGCCGCGCGCAGGATTTCAGCCAGGGTGTCAAACAAACCCATGTCCGGGCCGCCGGGGTCCGCGCCGTGCTGAATTATCCCAAATTCGAACTGGCCGCCGGTAATCTCGCGGAGTTCATTGATCATGTCCGACGGCGTGCAGCCGGGCAGGAGGCGGCCGTCCAGTTCAAGGGTGATTTCGCTTGGAATCACGTTAATCTTGCTGCCTCCGTGCACAATCGTGGCATTGACCGTGTTATGCAGCAGCGGGTCAAGAAACTGCCAGCTTTGCTCCAGCTGATCAAGTGTGTGGTCCGTCAAGGCCGGGTTGAGCAGCCGGCGCAGGGCCGAGCTGGTTGAATCAGGCAAAACGGTGCGCATTGTTTCAATCATCCGGCGCACCACCGGTGTGATATGCGCCGGCAGGCGCTGCCGCTCAAGCTGTTGCAGCAATTGAGCAAGCTTAGCCATGGCGCCGCCGCGCAGGGGGATAGAGCCGTGACCGCCTGGTCCTCGCACGGTAACCTTCATCCAGCACAGTTTTTTTTCCGCGACCATGATCATATAAAATTTTTTTCCGCCGAGATACAGCGTATAACCGCCGAGTTCCCCAATGGCGTAGCGGATGCCTTTGAAAATGTTCGCGTGGTTGTTCACCAGGTACTTGGCGCCGTAATCGCCGCCGCTCTCCTCGTCGCTTAAAACGGCCAGCACAACGTCGCCGGGCAAAGCCAGGTTTTCAGCCCGGGCGCGCAGGCAAGCGGCCAGCATCATGGCCAGACCGCCTTTCATGTCCAGCGCGCCCCGGCCCCAGACGCAGCCGTCCGCAATCTTTCCCGCAAAGGGCGGGTGGCGCCAGGTCTGGTTTGCCGCGGTAACGACATCCGCATGTCCGTAAAGCAGCAGCGGCGGGGCGTCGCCCTTTCCCGCGAGGCGGGTGATCAGGTTGGGACGGCCGGGAGCGCGGGCAAGAATAGTTGTATCAAGCCCGGCTTCAGTCAGCAGGTTGTTAATGTAGGTAATGCACGCCGCCTCATCACCGGGCGGGTTGGTTGTATTAAACCGGATCAGGTTTTGCAGCAATTCAGCCGGGCGCCTGTAGATGAGAGACTGGTCGCTGATTGGCGGCATATCTGTCAGCCCCCCCTTCCGTTAAAACAGCGGCTGGTCCTTCCGATAAACAACACCTTCAAACACGGCAATTAGGTTTCCCTCCGCGTCATCAATAGTGATACTGTAAAGACCTGTTCTCCTGGTCTTGTTTTTTTCCGCGCCGGTTGCCACCAGTGTGCTGCCGGGCGGTACGGCCTTTAAATAAGTTATGTCGGCGTGCAGGGCAACCGCGACGGTGCCGTGTGAATTGCTGGCGGCGCTGAAAGCGATGTCGGCTAAAGAATAAATGACGCCGCCGTGTAAAGAGCCGTTGAAGTTCAGCATATCGTCACGGACGCGCATGCTCAGCTTTGCGTAACCTTCCCCCATTTCGTCGAATCTGACCCCAAGCATGCCGGCAAAAGGGTCCGTGGAGATTTTCTCTTTTATTTTTTCCATGTCTGGCATAATGTCACCTTCTTCTGAATACATTGATATTTTATAGTATATAGGTTTTAAAAATAATTGCCAGCAGTAAAGCCGGCATCCATCGGAACTAAATTAATCTATTCTGCCGTATGCCTCTTGGGGAACACTATATGTTATAGGGGGTTGTTTCACAACGGGAAGCAATGTGTCAGACCTTTCCGCCGATGAAAAGCTATTGTTCGATTTGGTTAATCAGGAACGGGAAAAGGCAGGCTTGCCGGCGTTTTTTTTGGATATGCGCTTGGTAGATCTGGCTCGCAAAAAAAGCGAAGATATGTTTATAAACAATTATTTCAATCACAGGTCGCCTGTTTACGGCCTCCCGCTGGATATGCTGCGGAAAGCCGGCGTTACGGCCAGGGCGATGGGTGCGGAGAATATCGCCAAGGCCGCTACTACCCGGCGGGCGCATGAAATGATTATGGACAGCGGCGATCACCGGCCAAATGTTCTTAACACCCTGCATGACAGCATCGGGGTTGGCGTCTGCAAAACACGTTATGGCGTTGTTGTGACACAGTTGTTCATTGGGAAGTCTTATTGAAAAGCATGCAATAATATACCGGGAGTTCAAGAGGATAATCTTTTTACCACAAACAATACCTCACTGGCTTCCGACGCGACAGCTTCTGTAAAAGGGATTATTGCATCATCCACCCGGAACAAGCCCTGCTCCACAGTGACTTGATTTTTGTGTGCCCAATCAAGAAAGTCGTCTACCGTAAACAGGTGAATATTCGGGGTGTCGTACCATTGGTAGGGCAGGGTTGATGTTACCGGCATCCTGCCGGTCGAAACAAGAGAGTCAACGACCTGCCGGTATCCGAAATTAGGGAAGCTGACGATGCCCGCGCCTCCCACCCGCAGCATTTCGTCAAGGACGAAAAGCGGTTTTTTCACCGCCTGAAGAGTTTTTTCCAGAATAACAAAATCAAAAAAGCGGTCAGGTAAACCGGTCAGTCCTTCGTCAAGGTCCATATGCAGGACGGGTACTCCTTTAATTATGCTTTTTGTTACCTGGTCGATATCTTTTTCGATCCCTAAACCCCGCACATTTTTGTTCTTAATTAGCTTCATTAAAAGCTCGCCGTCTCCGCAGCCAAGGTCGAGCACGGCAGAACCTTCGGAAATAATATCATATATGACGTCATGGTCGAAACGGCTGCTCCTTTTCTGGGTCATTGCGCACCCCTCGCTTTCAAAAAACCGCGTACGAGCCGGGATAAATTTTCCACTTCCAGTAAAAAGGCGTCATGGCCATATGATGACTGAATATTTGCGTAGCTGACATGTTTCCCGCACCGGCTCAGGGCTATCGCCAGCTCTTTCGTTTCTTCCGGCGGGTAGAGCCAGTCGGAAGAAAATGAAACCAGCAGCATCCTGCTCTCAATTCTGCGACAGGCTTGATTAATGTCTCCGTCCCCCCAGCTTGAGGCGTCATAGTAGTCCATCGCGCGTGTTATGTACAAATAGCTGTTGGCGTCAAACCTGTCTACGAAACTGTTGCCCTGATGTTGAAGGTACCCTTCGACTTCGAAATCTGTGCCGAGGTGAAATCCCGGTCCATCCCCGTTGCGATATCTGCGCCCGAATTTCCTGCTCATGGAAATTTCTGAAAGGTAGGTAATATGGGCCAGCATCCGGGCGACCGCCAGTCCCCGGTCAGGGGCTGAATCGTTATAATAATTGCCTTCCCGAAAATTCGGATCGGTGGTAATGGCGTGTCTGGCCACAGCGTTAAACGCCAGCCCCTGGGCGCTCAAACGGGTTGACGAGGCAATGACGATGGCTGACTCAACGCGATCGGGATAAGCCAGTGCCCACTCCAGGGCTTGCTGTCCGCCCAGGGAACCGCCTGCCACAGCGCGCAGGCGTTTAATGCCGAGATGGCTGATTAGTCTCTCCTGGAGTCTAACCCAGTCTCCCACTGTGACAACCGGAAATGCGAGACCATAGGGCCGGCCGGTTTCCGGGTTGGTGTCGGCCGGCCCCGTTGTGCCGTAACAGCTACCCAGGATATTGGAACATATAATAAAATATATGTTGGTATCGAAGGCTTTCCCCGGCCCGATCATCCGGTCCCACCAGCCGGGACGATCCTTTAGCCAGGGGCGGTTCATTTCATCCGCCTTTGTGCTCCTGCCGGCCGCGTGGGCATCACCCGAGAGTGCGTGAAGGATAAGAATGGCATTATCGCGCGTGTCATTCAGTTTGCCGTAAGTCTCGTATTCCACCTCGACAGGAGTAATTTTTTTACCGCAATCAAGGGGAAGCGGATTGTTTATATCCGCAAGCCGCACCTTGCGCGGCACTGTCCAACCAACGTTCCCCGCATCCATATATAAAAGCCTCCTTGAATCTTCTGCGAAATTAAAGACCCTCTTTATGAAGCAGAGGGTCTTTAAAAGCCTCTCCTTCTCATCTT
The DNA here is from genome assembly GCF_022410535.1 of Pelotomaculum terephthalicicum JT. GTDB lineage: Bacteria > Bacillota > Desulfotomaculia > Desulfotomaculales > Pelotomaculaceae > Pelotomaculum_D > Pelotomaculum_D terephthalicicum. The sequence goes on along the minus strand of NZ_JAKNBL010000001.1, from coordinate 381,883 downwards.
CCCGGTGCGTCCGGCGGAAATTGGCACCATCTCAAACGCAAAGGCTTGAAGGTTGCCGAAGGTTCCTCGGGTCCTGCCCTCCCCTTCTCTCGATAAGAAGATTAAGTTTATAATAATTATATGCTTAATTCAGATAGTATAATAATAATTTTTTTTTGTCAATTATTAATTACAAATCCATGATTTAAGAGAACACCTTATCTAATTGACAATATCCCAGCGTTGTGCTAGTATGATTTTTAAAGTATAGTAGTTAGCTATGATATAAGGATCGTGTTAAGGAGGATTCATTGATGCGGAGAGTTTATTTTGACTATAGTGCGACTACCCCTGTCCACCCTCTGGTGGCAGAGGAGGTTTACCGTTTCTTGATTAATGATAATTACGGCAATCCTTCCACCCTGCACTATTTCGGACAAATCGCCCGCAAGGCTCTGGACGAAGCGCGCGAAAAGGTGGCCAAGGCCATTGGCGCGAAACCGGACGAAATTATTTTTACGAGCGGCGGCACAGAATCGGATAATATGGCGATTCATGGAGCGGCCTTAACCAATATCGGGAAGGGAAACCACGTAATTACCAGCGCGGTGGAGCATCACGCGGCGCTCAACGCGGTAAAGGCATTAGCGAAACAGGGTTTTAGCGTCACGGTGCTTCCCGTCGATCAATACGGGATGGTTAGTGTCGATGATGTGGAAAATGCCATAACAGACAACACCATATTAATTAGCATCATGCACGCCAACAATGAAGTGGGCACGATCATGCCTGTTGCCGGGATCGGTAAAATAGCGAAAGCGCGCGGAATAATCTTCCATGTTGATGCTGTGCAAAGTTTTGGAAAAATCCCGGTGAATGTGGATGAACTGGGGGTTGATTTGTTGACTGTCTCAGGACATAAAATATACGGTCCTAAAGGTGTCGGCGCTCTTTATGTCCGCAAAGGAACGCGATGGAGGCCAACGCTTTTCCACGGGGGCGCGCAGGAACGCCTGCGCCGGGCGGGCACTGAGAATGTTCCGGGTATTGTGGGTCTGGGTAAGGCGGCGGAACTGCTTATGGAAAATATGGAAGTTGAAAATAAACGGCTGTTGATCTTGCGTGATAAATTAATCAGAGAGGTGACAAAACGGTTCAGCCATGTTAGATTAACAGGGCATCCCGCCATTCGCCTGCCGAACCATGCCAGTTTCATATTTGAATATATCGAAGGCGAGTCGATGCTGTTGAGCCTGGACATGAAAGGTGTCGCGGCTTCCACCGGTTCGGCCTGTACTTCAGGTTCGTTGGAACCTTCACATGTGCTATTGTCAATGGGCATTCCGCACGAGGACGCCCATGGTTCTCTCCGCTTGACCCTGGGTAAGGACAATACAGAAGAAGATGTGGATTATTTCCTGAATGCCATGGGGCCAATCGTTGAAAGACTGCGTGCCATGTCGCCTTTAAACGAAGATGGAGGTGAATGATATGCCTGAAATTGAGCTGAGCGGTGTAACGGTGGCAATAGACGAGGATGGATTTCTTTTGGACCCGGCCTCTTGGAGTGAGGATATTGCCAGAGGTTTAGCTGCCGCTGAAGGGATCGGTGAGCTGAACGATGAGCATTGGCGGGTGATCGCCTACCTGCGTAATTATCATGAGCAATTCCAGGTGGCCCCGAAGATATCCGAGCTTTGCAAAGAGACCGGCTGCACATTAAAGCGTATCTACCAGCTTTTCCCCGCCGGTCCGGCCAAGGGGGCCTGCAAGCTGGCCGGCCTGCCCAAACCGAAAGGTTGTGTCTGAGATAATCAAACGACAAGGGGTTTAGAAAGGAGTGGAGCGCAGGGTGTCCCAAATTTCTCTCTATCAGGAACGGGGAATAGTCACCTATGATCAAGGCAAAGCAAAGCCTGCTCATGACTTAATTGTCGACGAGATACCGCTGACGGTATATGTGAATGATACTGAATTAGCTACTTTAATCTGTTCATCAGGCGCGTTTAAAGAATTGGCGATTGGTTTTTTAATCAACGAAGGAATAGTTAAAAAATATTCTGATATAAAGGATATTACCTTTAATGAAACTGATGGTTTGATGTGGGTGGAAACTACTGCACCGGTGAAGCAAACGGAAACATTTTTGAAGCGGCAGATTGCCAGCTGCTGCGGCAAGGGGCGGGCCTGCCTGTATTTCGTCAACGATGTTACTCAGATGGAGCCGGTAAAGTCTTCCAAGCGGTTTGCCGCCCCGCATCTATTACGTTTGATCGGCATGCTGGAAGAGGGATCCGTTACTCACAGCAAGACTCACGGTGTGCACAGCGCGGCTATGGGTGATGATAACGGGCTACTGGCCATGTTCGATGACATCGGCCGCCACAATGCCGTGGACAAGGTTTTAGGTCATGCATTATTAAACAATTTAATGCCTGACGACAAATGTTTGCTGCTGAGCGGGCGTGTGTCTTCGGAGATCCTGATTAAAGCCGGCCACAGCGGTATCCCCTTAGTTGTGTCGCGCGCCGCGCCCACCAGCCTGGCGGTTGATTTAGCCGGCGAGTTCGGTATTGCTTTAGTGGGGTTTGCGCGCGGTGAAAGGATGAATATCTACAGCCATCCCGAGAAGGTGGTTATGTAGATTACTTGCAGTATTTCTGCATTGCTTCGTTGAATAAACGGATGTGGTGGTATTCATCCTGGATGATTCTTTCCAAAAGCCCTTTAATGTGCGGGTCGCCAATCCTCTGCTGATGATCGCGGTAGGCGGCAATGGCGGCCCATTCAGCCGTGATATCGGCCGCCAGCTTGTCGCATATGCTGAAGCCGTAGTAGACATAAGCGGCATTCCAGTATATTTCCTGGCTGTTTCGGATTACGCGGTAGCGCGGGTCCACGCCTAAAAGCCTGATTGTTTCCGCCAGCAGTTCCATATGGTGCATTTCCACCAAGGAAATGCATTCCTCCAGTTCAGCCACTTCTTCATTTATCCCTGCAAGCGTAAAGTAGTGGTGCAGGTACTGGTTTATGGCCGTAAATTCACTTACAACCCCGGCATAATCCTCCAGCAAAAGTTCAGCATACTGACGGTTGGGCGCCGTCACGCGCACGGAAGGGTAAGGAGCAGGGTAGGCGCACCGGAACATATGCGACGGATGATTTTGTTTTACCAAAAATATCCCCTCCACCTTAATTCTTTTAATTATTTTATTAGGGCTGCAAAGCAAAATAGAATAGTTTAGATTAAAAAACTGCCTCGGCTTTTACACCGCCCTTGCAGTCAAGGAGATGGGTCGCGCAGGATATGCAGGGGTCAAATGAACGGATGGTCCGGCCGAGAATGGTAAAAAGCATGTTCTGGCTTGGTATTTCGGTTCCCGCCAGCGCGCTTTCCAGCGGACCGCGGCCGCCCAGCCCGTCTTTGGGCGAGAAATTCCAAACCGTCGGGGTAATAATGTTGTATTTGACGACTTTTTCATCTTCGATAAGCGCGGCATGAAGGAGCGCGCCCCGCATGGCGTCCGTAGCGGCTGTCACTGCCTTTTTTACCGGGGTGCTTTTCTGGCTGATGGGGGGAGGGCCGGGCTTCAGGTTTTTCAGCCACTCCCGCGCCAATTCCGTCAGCAGAAGGGTCTCCATGGTGCGGGCGTAGATTCTGTCCATTGTCGCGGCGCCGCCTTGGTAAAATCCGTTGATCATCATCCGCGCCAGCGGCCCTACTTGAAAATAGCGCCCCGCGTACCGCACTGATTTTACCCAGGTGTAAGCGCCCGGTTTAAGAGGATCCGGCTTTATATCTTCGGCGCCGGTTTGCTCAAACCATGAACTGGTTATGTTTTCGCTGATCAGTTCCAGCCGTGGAGGGTAAAGCCGGCCATCCGCCAATACGCCGCTTCGCCACAAAAACTTTTCATTTTTAACGCCGAATCTGAATAAGCCGAAAGAGAAAAACTGCCGGGGAGTTATTCCTAGTCTAAAATAATCGCTGTAAACCCGCGCGATTAGCTCGGTGTCGGGAACCATCCTGCTTTTCACAAATTCACTGATATTACCGAGCAGGGCCAGCGCCTGTTCGATTTTATCCGCTGTGGGGGCTGCCGCGACGCCGCCGTGGACAAAACTGTGCTGGTGGGGCACTTTGCCGCCGAATAAAGCCAGAATTTGGTGACTTTCCTGGGCTGCTTTGACCGCTTCGAAGTAATGCCCCGCCAGGCGCTGATTGTCTTCAGGATTCAGGCGGATGTCAGCGGGGTTTTGCCCGTGAAAGGGAGGGCGCTCCGGCATTTTCACAAAGTCAGGCAGGCTGAAGAAATAAAAATGCCGGATATGGTTTTGCAAGAAATCGGCGGCAAATATTATATTACGCAGGTATTGGGCGTTTTCAGACAACTCATGGTCATACAGCTCATCCAGCAGGTAGCTTGCCGCCGCTCCGTGAGCCGTAGAACATATGCCGCAAATCCGCTGGGTCATATACACCGCGTCAGTGACGGCCCGGTCACGCATAATCCACTCGTAGCCCCTGAACATGGTGCCGCCGGCGTTTGCTTCGACAACCCGGCCCTGCTCAAGAATGACATCCACGGATAAAAGGCCGCTCAGGCGGGTGACGGGACTGAACATAACCCGTACTTTGCTCATGCTTGCTCTCCCCCCTGGTTCGAAGCGTTCTTCCCGCCTTCTTGACCTTTGCTCTTTTCAGCCATCGGCGTGAAAAACGGCGAGGAGCCGTCCGGGAAGTCCTCATTGGTGCAGCCGATGCAGGGGGTGTTGGCCTTGACCGGCCAGCTTACATGATTTATCCACTGCCTGTACGGACAGTCGGCGCCCGTGCGGGGACCCATGCAGCCGAGTAAAAACATGCACTCGATTTCGCCAAGCTCTTTGGCGAAATCTTTATTGTCGAAATAAGAGCGCCGCTGGCAGTGCCTGTGCACCGTAAAACCGTAAAACAGGGTGGGGCGGCCTAGTTTGTCAAGATCCGGCCTGCCGTACATCAAGAGGTGGGCCAGGGTTCCCACGAACCAATCGGGGTTGACCGGGCAGCCGCTGACGTTGATCACTTCCCTGTCCAGCACGTCACGGACGCCAACACTGCCGGTCAGATTGGGCCTGGCTGCGGTAGGTCCGCCGAAGCCGGCGCAGGTGCCGATGGCAACAACGTATTCAGCCGGCCCGCCCAGCCGGGTCACCGCTTCAAGGGCGGTAATGCAGCGGGTTTCGGTGCGGGCGATGATGTTATACCGGCCGTTGTCCTTTTTCGGTATCGCTCCCTCAACAACCAAAGTAAATTTCCCTTTGTATGTTTCAGAAACTTGCTCCAGAATGCTGAGCGCGTCCCTGCCCTGGGCGGCCATGAAGGTGTTGCTGTAAAGCAGGTCGAGCATTTCCGTGAAAACCCGGTCCAGGTAGGGGTAGGCGGTGTTCATAAAAGCGATATTGTTGTCGCCGCTGTCGTTGGTCTCAAGCCAGATCACCGGCAGCTTCTTTTTATTGTGGGAGGCCAGGTGTTCTTTCACCGCGGGCAGGATTGCCCTGGAGAGGGCGTGGCTGCCGCCGGACGACAGCTCACGACATATTTTTGAAAACTCTTCTTTTTGCATGCCGCCCTCCTCAATTTAACATGGCAAAATTAAACTACTATATTTTATGCAGAACATTTTGCGAAACTGCAAAAATAATGATATGGATATAAATGACAATCCCGCACCACTTTCATAGTGATGCGGGAGCTTTTTTTGAAGTCATTTTGTTTTCAATCTTTGCAACGCCTGCGCCAGTTTAAACGACATACAGGATGACTATTGTTTCCGGTGCAAGTGCCCATTGCTGAAATAATATTCCTCTTTATCATTCATTCCTGTATTTCCAAGCCAATGATTAGTCAGTAATTTCATTACTATTCATGTAATATTTACAATTGCTGCAAAGGTCAGCCTGATCCTCAATCACTATGCAATATGATTCATCTTCCTTCCAGCAAGGTTTGGACTTGTTTACCGCCCCGCTTTTATTTCTGATTAGGCTGTCCTGGCAACTTTTTGTTTTCCAGCAGGAATACATGGCGAGAACCTGCTGCACGCCTGCGATATTCAGACCTTTTACATTAATCAGGTTGTGAATAAACTTCAACCGTTTCAGGTCATTATTCGAATATAATCTCTGCTTGTTTTTTCTTGCCGGGTGAATTAAATTATTTTTTTCCCATATGCGTAGTGTTTCAGGGTGGACTTCAAGAAATTGAGCCACTATGCCAATGTTTAACATTGGTTTGTCGTCATCCCAGGCGGACATTTTATTGCTCTCCTTATAAGTATAATTTATAAGTTTATTATATATGTACTAATGGTTTTTGTAAATAACTGATGTTTAATTATTGAAAGACTTTTAAAAGATTTTTTATATTATAAGAGATATGGTTTTGGCGATATATCTGTAATCAATACCATGAATGCTGTTATTTGATCCGTTTTATATAAATAATTTATAAATAAATATTTAAGATAACTGGTGATAGTTATTGATTATTTGTTCGGGTATAAACTATAATGTTTATGTGCCGATGACCTTAATACAATTAAGTCCATGGTTGACTCCATTCAAGAAAGAGAGTAGAAAGCACCCGGCGGGAGAAAATTAAATGAAAATAATTTAACGCTGCGGCAAATTACCTCTTAAATGTCAGCTATGTTAGACTTTAATATCGGGAGGATTCTAAATAATGCGGCAAAATAATGATGAAACTGAAAAAAACGGCGGATGCGGCCATGCAGACAAAAGCGGCATTCAGAAATTGCCTGAAAACGAATTAAGTCATATCAGGAATGTTATCGCTGTCGTGAGCGGAAAAGGCGGTGTGGGGAAATCCTCGATAACATCCATACTTGCTTGTGAATATAGAAAAAAAGGCTATTCAGTGGGAGTGTTGGACGCGGACATCACCGGCCCAAGCCTGCCGAAGATGTTTGGGATAAAGAGCGGGGTGAAAAGCAACGGCTCCGCGTTGTTGCCTTCAATTAGCGATAATAGAATAAGAGTAATGTCGCTAAACTTATTGACCAGCAATGAAGACGACCCGGTTATTTGGCGCGGGCCGGTAATTTCCGGCACAGTCAAGCAGTTTTGGACTGATGTGGCCTGGGGTGATCTTGATTATCTCTTTGTCGATCTGCCGCCCGGCACAGGCGACGTGCCTTTGACCGTGATGCAATCCCTGCCTCTCAACGGGCTGATCGTTGTATCTTCACCGCAAGACCTTGCCGTCATGATTGTGAGCAAGGCGATAAAGATGGCCCAACACATGAATATTCCCATTCTTGGTCTGGTGGAAAATATGAGTTCCGCCGTTTGTCCTCATTGCGGCGAGCGATTTGAGTTGTTCGGCCCCAGCCGGGGCAAAGAAATAGCGGAAAAATTCAAGATTCCGTTTATCGGTGGTTTGCCTATTGACCCGCACCTTTCAAAACTCTGCGATCAAGGTAAAATTGAAGAGTATGACAGCAATCTTTTTGAGAACCTCATCCCTGAAAAGCTGGTTCAATAATGTTTTATAAAGGAGGCGCTATACTGTAGGTAAAATTCTTTCTATTAACGTCGGCGCTGAAAAGGGCATTGTAAAGACAAGGGTCAATGAAGTTAACGTGATCGAAGGCTGGGGGTTGGAAGGAGACGCGCACGGGGGCGATTGGGACAGGCAGGTAAGTATATTGCCTCTAGAAGCCATAGATAAAGTTCCGGAAGATAAAATTGAAGAGATTTTAAATGGGGGTTACACTGAAAATTTCACCATTAAGGGCGTTCCCCCCGAACAGATGACTGTAGGGACTGCATTAAAGCTGGGTCAGGCTGAAATTAAAATTTCGCATATCGGAAAAGAAGAATATAAAGAGGCCGGAAGGCCGTATATAGTCAGCAGGGAAGGCAGGTTTGGGCGTGTAGTCAAGGGCGGAAAAGTAAAAGTTGGCGATGAAGTGAGGATTCTCCCGTAAATAATGAGGGCGCGACACATTATTATTTGGAGGAAGACAATGTCATTGTATCGTTTTTCCGGCAGAACACCAATAATAGGCGCGGGTAGTTACGTGAGTGAGTTGGCTATGGTCATTGGGGACGTTAGAATTGGTGAAAACTGCTATATAGGCCACGGTACTGTTATCAGGGGCGATTACGGGACTATTGAAATTGGTCCGGGCACTGCCGTAGAGGAAGGTACGGTTATTCATGCCCCGCCTGACGGTGCCTGCCGTATTGGCAGAAGTGTCACCTTGGGGCACGGCGCGATAATTCACGCGGATGAAATTGGAGACTATGCGTTAATCGGTATGGGCTCTATTTTAAGTCTCAATGCCAGAGTAGGTTCCTGGGCTATTGTTGCCGAGGGATGTGTGGTAAAGAACAAACAGCGTATTCCCGAAAAAGTTGTTGTGGCTGGCAACCCGGCCCGTATTGTGAGAAACACTGAACCCAGAGACGTGGAATTTTGGACATGGGTTAAGCAGCTTTATGTTAACCTGGCTCATCAGTATTTGCGGGAAGGTATGGAAAAAATAGATTAACCTTAAAAATATAATGAAAAAGGGGTTTGGCGTAATGAAAATAGCGATGCCCTATAATCACGGCAGGCTCAACGAGCACTTCGGCATCAGTCAGGAATTTGTTGTTTTTAACGTTGAAGATGGTAAAATTAACGGAAAACAAGTAATTTCAAGCAGTACTCTCCAGCATAATCATGGCGGCTTGGCAGACTTATTTACCAGGGAAGGGGTAAAGGTGATTATTGCCGGCGGCATAGGACCCCCTATGCTCAATGCTCTTCAGTCAGTGGGGTTCGAGGTTGTCACAGGCGCTTCCGGCGATGCGGAAAAAGTGGCTTCCGATTTTCTGAGCGGCCAATTGGCTACCAGTTCGATAGGGTGTAACCACGCCTGCGATGGACATGAACATCTATAGTCATTAAATCTAATGATAATTATTGGCCGCTGCCTTAGATGAATACCACATTGTCCCAAAGCCAGGAAACATTCAATGTTCTCCTGGCTTTTATATGGCAAAAAATAATCTTTAATTATTTATATTTTTTATTATGAGAAAAATTAATATAAATAATTTTTATAAATAAAATAAAGGTATTGCATGTCGTGTGGTTGAAATAAGTATATCCAAATATATATATTAATCTCTTAATAAAGAAAGGAGTGACTTTGTATATTTTTATTTACGGCTGTTGATTAAGGGGGCCTTATTATTGGGGAGTGAAAGGAGTTGTCATCAATTGAATAACAAAGCTTTGATAATTATTACCGGAGCGATAGTCGGTGTGCTGGCGGTGCTGCTTGTTAAATTGGGAAATCCCCAAAACATGGGTGTTTGTATAGCCTGTTTTCTGCGCGATATCTCCGGCGCTCTCGGATTGCATCAGGTTAATACAGTTCAGTATATACGGCCGGAAATTTTGGGCTTGGTCATAGGGGCCTTCGCAACTGCCGTTGTTACAAGAGATTTTCGTGTTTGGGGCGGCTCAAGCACGTTTACCAGGTTTATCTTGGGTTTCTTTGTAATGTTCGGCATGCTTGTTTTTTTAGGATGTCCGCTGAGAATGATTTTGAGAATGTCGGCCGGCGACCTAAACGCCCTGGTGGGATTACTCGGTCTGGTTGCCGGGGTGGCTTTGGGCGCAGTTTTTTTAAGGAAAGGTTTTACGCTCGGTCAGGCTGTTATTCAGAATAAGTCGAATGGTTATATGTTTCCGGCAATTATTTTAGTCTTGCTTATCCTATTACTGACAGCGCCGGCGTTTATCTTTTTCAGCCAGCAGGGACCGGGCTCAATGCACGCGCCCTTGGCTGTATCGCTCGGCGCCGGGATTGTTGCCGGTGTGCTGGCCCAGCGCACCAGGTTATGTTTAATTGGCGGCATTAGGGATTTGATACTGTTCAAGGAACTTTACATGCTCTATGGTTTTATAGCAATTTTTGTTGTCGCGCTGGTCGGCAATTTAGTTGTGGGCAATTTTAATTTAGGTCTGGCGGGCCAGCCGATAGCGCATAATGACGGCGTTTGGAACTTTCTTGGCATGGTGCTGGCCGGTTTTGGCTCCGTCCTTTTAGGCGGCTGCCCGCTTCGTCAGCTAATTTCAGCGTCGGAAGGCAATACCGACTCCGCGGTAACGATCGCCGGGCTGCTGGCGGGAGCCGCGTTTGCCCATAATTTTGGCTTGGCTGCCAGCGCCAAGGGAGTTCCCGTGCCTGGACAGGTTGCAGTTGTCATAGGTCTTATCGTGGTTGGAGCGATTGCTTTCTGGAATGTTTATTTTAATCTTAAAACACGAAAAACATCCCGGCGGGAGGTGACGTATGATGGCGGAAATAAAGGATGCGAGGGGCCTGGCTTGTCCTGAACCCGTATTAATGGTAAAAAACGAAATTGATAAAATAGGCGGTGGAACAATTAAAGTTTTAGTAAATACAGTCGCTGCCAAAGAAAATATCTCAAGATTGGCGGGAAATCAAAAATGGTCTGTCAGTATCGCGGAAGAAGGGGATGGCTGGCTGATCACCCTAACTAAATAACCATCGCATATATATCTATGCGGACAAAAGTGGTCGGAAGCGGAAAGCTGCCGGCCACTTTCTCAACAGCCTGCTGCCCCTGCCGGAGGACACGCCCCTGGAGGACGGCTACCTGGTGATGATGGAGAAAATCCACAACCTGACCCTGTCCACCCGCCTGCGTGAAGCCCTGGAGCTGACCCGGTTCGTGATGAAGGCGCTGCACGGGCCTGAGCTATCAATAAAAACTTGAATTGCATTCGTGCATAGTATATACATAGCACATATTTTGTACTATACTGAATATATTAAAGCAAAGGAGATGATAATTGTGGCTGATACAACGAATATAAGCATTCGCCTGGACGTGGAGCTAAAAAAACAAGCGGAACAGCTCTTTTCCGAACTCGGCATGAACATGACGACGGCTTTCAATATTTTTCTGCGTCAGGCGGTTCGTCAGCAGCGCATCCCGTTTGACGTCGCTCTGGAGGTGCCCAACGCTGAGACAATCGCCGCTCTGGAGGAGGCCGAGCGCATCGGCCGCGACCCTTCGGTCAAAGGTTATACCGACGCCGCGCAAATGATGAAGGAGCTTTTGACTGATGTATGAGATAAAGCCAACCAGCCGTTTCATGCGTGATCTTAAGAGTATCCAGCGCAGAGGTTATGACCTTCGCCTGCTCACGGCGGTTATCCAAACGCTGGCTGCCGGGGAGCCTCTGGCGGAGAAACATAAGGATCACGCCCTGAGCGGCGTCTGGTCAAAGCACAGGGAATGCTACGTCACACCAGATTGGCTCTTGATCTACAAGCTGGAAAAGGACATTCTTATTCTGACTCTGACTCGTACCGGAACCCACAGCGATCTGTTTGGATAACCAGGTTTCACCCCGCCGTCGGCAGAAGACAAAACAGCGGCAGGAAAAGGCACAGGAGAGACAAATCCCCGTGCTTTTTACGCCCCTTTTTCTTCAAAAAATTTCTTTAAGAATCTTTATTTTGGTGGTAGTCGGTCTTTTATCTTTTACAATGAAGGTGGTGCTCTGCACCCTTATTTCCCTGTGCGCGGCTTGCCAGACTTTGGGATAATCCTGAAAGTATCGTCATATGGTACATCGACGGCAGTGGCAATGCAGTCTGCGTACCCAACGGGCGCTATGACCCGGCCACTTCCTGGGCGAAGGAGGCCATGACGCTGTCATTGGCTCTGCTGTCTAAATTCCATTGCGTAATACAATATGTGGTGAAGAAAAAGCATTTATGGTCCCGGCGTCAATAGTTTCGTAATGGAGTGCCGAAATACACAGGCATGATCAGAAAGCGAAGGGTGTGTTAACATGAAAGTGCTTTATTTTGATTGCTTTTCAGGGATAAGTGGCGATATGACTCTGGGAGCGCTGATTGATCTGGGAATTGATGTTGAGCTTTTTAAAGGCGAGTTGCATAAACTGAATCTTACCGGTTATGAAATTACGATTCAAAAAAAAGTAAAGCACGGTATTGCCGGAACGGATATCGAGATTAATGCAAGTAAAGACCATGCTCATAGTTCGCGTAATCTGCGGGATATAGAAATGCTGATCGACTCAAGCGGGCTGAACGAGCAGGTGAAGTGTTTCAGCAGGAAAGTTTTTCGGGAAATCGCTGGGGCTGAGGCAAAGGTGCATAACAAAAGTATTGATGAAGTTCATTTTCATGAAGTGGGCGCCGTCGATTCAATTGTGGACATTGTCGGCACGTCAATATGTCTGGACTTGCTTGGCGCGCAAAAAGTATTTTCATCCCCGCTGCATGAAGGACAGGGGTTTATCGAATGCCTGCATGGAATGCTTCCCGTGCCGGTGCCCGCTGTCATGGAAATGCTTGCCGGCGGCAGGATTCCCATTCCGGTCATTACCGAAAACATTAATACGGAACTTGTCACGCCTACCGGCATTGGCATTATTAAATGCCTTGCCTCTGGTTTTGGGAGCATGCCTGCGATGATTATCCAAAAAGTCGGTTATGGCATGGGCAAAAGAGAAACGGGCAGGCTTAACGCGATGAGGATTGTGCTGGGAACGCTTTTAGAAAATAATGGCGATAATAATGGTAATATGGAGGAAATTGTGGTCCTGGAAACCAATATGGATGATCTGAGTCCGGAAATTACCGGGTATATGATGGATCGCCTGCTCGCAAACGGGGCGCTTGATGTCTTTTATACTCCCGTCCATATGAAAAAGAACAGGCCGGCGGTAATGATGACCGTCTTAGCGGGAAAAGACAACGAACAAAAACTCGCTGATCTTATTTTAAAGGAAAGCTCAACCTTGGGCATCCGCAGAAGCGTGGTAACAAGGTATTGCATGAATAGGGAAATTAAAAATGTTAATACCGGATTAGGGACGGTAAGAGTAAAAGTCGCATCAAAAGGCGACACAAAGAAAATCGCGCCGGAGTACGAAGATTGTAAAGAAATAGCAATAAGAGCGGGACTGCCCCTTCAGGAAGTATACCGAATGGTAATGGAAAAATCAAGGGAACAGCTGGTTTAGGTTGTAATAACTTCATTGAGGCTGCCGGTGCGGTAGCCCTGGAGGTCAAGGGTGACATAAGTGTAGCCCAGTTCCTTGATGCCGGCTACAAGCCACCTGCGCCGGGCGTCGTCCAGCAGGAGGGAGAACTCTTCAGGCGGCGCCTCAATCCGGGCAATCCGGGCGTGATGGCGGAGCCGGCATTGAGTCAGGCCGAGGGAATGTAATAGCTTTTCTCCGGCGGCCACCCGGGCCAGATCTGCCACGGTAATCGGTGTCCCGTAGGGAAAGCGCGAGGACAGGCAGGCATTGGCGGGCCGGTTCCAGTTCGGCAGGGCGAAGGATTTGGCCAATTGACGGATTTCGTCTTTGGTAAAGCCGCATTCCCGCAGGGGACTGCGTATACCCAGTTCAATAAGCGCCTGCCGGCCCGGCCGGTAGTCGCCCTGGTCGGACTGATTGGAACCGTCTAATACTTCTTTAATTCCTTTGCTGTCCGCCGTTTGACGCAGCAGCCGGAAGCGATTGCCCTGGCAGTAGTAGCACCGGTTGGCGGGATTAGCCGCGAATTCAGGAATCGACAGGTCCGAAATAGGGATTACTTCATGAGTCGCCCCGCATATCCTGGCTATATGCGACGCAAGTTCTATTTCTTCCTGGGTGGAAGTCTCAGAATGGGTGGTTGCGGCCAGTACCCGGGCAGGGCCTAAGCAATCTACCGCCAGCTTCAACAGTACGGAGCTGTCCACGCCGCCGGATAAAGCTACCAGCACGCTCTCAAAACTCGAAATTAAGGAATTAACAGAGTTGATTTTATCAGCCAGGTTCAAGGTTTTCCCTCCCTCGCGCGGCGCGGTTCGCTCCTGAATGCGGATATTAGGTCCTCCGCCGGCGCCGCCTTAAGCGGTTATTGGATGTCTAATTGTTATCTTAGCTTAAGCGGCGGGTTAATGCAATTTAATATGGATAAAAATCACAATAGAATTTACAATAGACTTATTGACAATCGCTTATTACTGAAATAGAATTTGTTAAAGGATAGTAATTATATCGGATTTATTATTTTTATCTAGTTAGTAAAATAAACTGCTCAATTCTTATTAGTTCGTATCACGAAAAGGGGGAATTTTAATGTCCGGGATAGCCAATAGCCTGACAGAACTAATCGGAAATACGCCCTTGCTGCGTCTCCAGCGTCTATCGAAAGGCCTCATCGCCGATCTGGTGGTAAAACTGGAGTCTTTTAACCCGGGCGGCAGTGTCAAGGACCGTATCGGCTTTAATATGATACTCCGGGCGGAGGAACAAGGGTTGTTGAAACCCGGCTCGGTGATTATCGAGCCCACCAGCGGTAATACCGGCATTGGATTAGCTTTCGTCGCGGCCGTCCGCGGTTACCGGCTGATCCTGACCATGCCCGATACCATGAGCGTTGAGCGGCGGAGCCTGCTGAAGGCTTATGGCGCCGAGCTGGTGCTGACGCCCGGCCTGCAGGGGATGAGCGGGGCGGTGCGGAAGGCTGGGGAACTGGCGCAGGAAACCCCGAATTCCTTTTTCCCGCAGCAGTTTGAAAACCCGGCCAACCCGGAGATTCACCGGCTGGCCACGGCTGAGGAGATCTGGAAAGATACTGACGGCAAGGTGGACATGGTTATTGGCGGTGTGGGTACCGGCGGTACTATTACCGGGATCGCTCAGGCGCTGAAGCCACGGAAGCCCGGGTTGAAAATAGTGGCGGTGGAACCGGCCGATTCGCCTGTTTTATCAGGGGGGAAACCGGGGCCGCATAAGATTCAGGGACTTGGAGCAGGCTTCATTCCAGAAGTATTGGAACTGTCGCTGGTCGATGAAATTATCCAGGTAAGCAACCAGGACGCCTTTGAAACCGGGCGCCGGCTGGCCCGGGAGGAGGGAATCCTGGCCGGCATTTCCTCCGGAGCGGCGGTGTATGCTGCTCTGGAGGTGGCGCGGCGGGGGGAAAATAACGGAAAGTTAATCGTGGCCATCCTGCCCGACACCGGGGAGAGGTACCTGAGCACGCCGTTGTTCCAGGAAGAACTCTAGAAGGCAGATAATTATTCAGAAGTCAGGAGCCAGGAGTCAGTAGGCGGAATTCAGAGTATTTCAAGACGATAAGACATCCTCTCATTCTGACCTGAAAATAATCGTTACCATTTTCATCCATGTGATGGTGAAGCGAGGCTTCATGGGAGTCTGACTCTTGAGCAACTGCTATAAATTATGCGGACAAAAGAGGAGATTGTTTCATGACTAATAAGAGCAGAGGTTTTGAAACCCTGGCTGTTCACGCCGGGCAGCAGGCGGACCCGGCCACCGGTGCGCGGGCCGTGCCTATTTACCAAACAACCTCATATGTGTTTGATGATGCGGAACACGCGGCGCGCTTGTTTGCTTTGCAGGAAAGCGGGAATATCTATACCCGGATGATGAATCCCACTACCGACGTGCTGGAGCAGCGGGTGGCCGCCCTGGAAAACGGGCTGGCCGCCCTGGCCACCGCCTCGGGACAGGCGGCTGAACTGCTGGCTGTCGTCAACCTGGCCGGAGCGGGTGACGAAATAGTTTCCGCGAACAGTTTGTATGGCGGTACTTACAACTTGTTCAACGCCACGCTGAGGCGTCTGGGAATTGACGTCAAATTTGTTGATCCTGCCGATCCGGATAACTTTAGGCGGGCTATTACTCCCGGGACGAGGGCGCTTTTCGCCGAGTCAAGCGGCAACCCAAAACTGGATGTAATTGATTTTCACGCGGTGGCCGGTATCGCTCACGCGGCCGGAGTCCCGTTTATCGTGGACAATACGGTGCCGACACCTTACCTCTGCCGCCCGCTGGAGCACGGAGCGGATATCGTGGTTCACTCCGCCACCAAGTTTATAGGGGGGCATGGCACATCCATCGGGGGCATTATCGTAGACGGAGGAAAATTCGCGTGGGCCAACGGCAATTTTCCGCAGTTCACTGAACCGGACCCGACCTATCATGGTGTGGTTTACAGTGAGGAATTCGGCCCCGCCGCGTTTATTGCCAAAGCCCGGGTGCAGCTGCTGCGCGACCTGGGCCCATGCCTGAGCCCTTTTAACGCTTTTTTGCTGCTCCAGGGGGTGGAAACATTGCCGCTGCGCATGGAGCGCCACTGCCGGAATGCTTTGCAGGTGGCAAAGTTCCTGGAACAGCATCCGAAGGTGACTTGGGTGAATTATCCCGGCCTGCCCGGCCACCCGTCCCACGCGTTGGCCCGGCGGTACTACCGCAACGGTTTTGGCGCTCTGTTAACCTTCGGGATAAAAGGAGGAAGTGAGCAAGCCCGGAGTTTTATTGATGCGCTGGAGATATTCTCGCTGTTGGCCAACATCGGAGACGCCAAATCTTTAGTGATTCATCCGGCTTCAACCACTCACCAGCAGCTGTCTGCGGAGGAGCGGCTCGCCACCGGGGTGACTGAAGACCTGATCCGCCTTTCTGTCGGGCTGGAATCTATTGACGATTTGTTGGAGGATCTCGATCAGGCGTTAAATAAAGCATAAGGAGACAAGAGTCAGAATAAGATAAGGGAATGGTTTATCGTCTGGAGATATTCTGAATTCTGCCTCCTGATTCCTGAATACTTAAAAACAGGGGATGATCGCATGTATAGCGAAAAGGTTATGGAGCACTTCAGCAATCCCAGGAATGTTGGGGAAATACCTGACGCCTGTGGCACGGGAGAAGTGGGCAATCCCGTCTGCGGCGACATTATGAAGATTGACATTAAGGTTGAAAACAATATTATTACTGATATCAAGTTTAAGACTTTTGGCTGCGGGGCGGCTATCGCGACAAGCAGTATGGTCACGGAAATGGCTAAGGGAAAAACTATCGAAGAAGCCCTGAAAATCACTAAACAAGCTGTGGCTGACGAGCTTGACGGGCTTCCCCCGCAGAAGATGCACTGTTCCAACCTCGCGGCGGACGCCCTGCACAAGGCCATTGAAGACTATAAAAACAGCCAGGGCAAGTTGGCTGCCAATCCCAATAACTTATAAAAGTTAGAGAAGGTGTCAGGTTTGAAATTCGCCATGCGGGGTGATACGCCTGTCGCAGGCACTGCATTTTAACTAAAGTAGTTGCGGAAGTAGGGGTTTTAAAAGGATGGCATGCTTGGACTTTACAGAAGAGCAAATCACTAGATACAGCAGACAAATTGTCCTTCCCGAGGTAGGCGGCACAGGTCAGAAAAAAATTAACGACGGCAAAGTGCTGATTGCCGGAGCGGGCGGCTTGGGCTCTCCGGCGGCGTTTTACCTGGCGGCCGCCGGCGTCGGAACAATAGGTATAATCGATTGCGATGTAGTTGACATAAGTAATTTGCAAAGGCAAATCCTGCATACCACCAAAGACATCGGCAGGCCTAAAGTTGATTCGGCCAAAGAAAAACTGGCTGCCCTGAATCCTGATTGCCACGTTGTCTCCCATTGGGAGAAGCTGACGGCTCAAAATATAGATGGAATTATCCGTGATTATGATGTAATAGTTGACGGGGTGGATAACTTCCCAACCCGTTATATGGTCAACGATGCCTGCGTCATGGCCGGGAAAGTTTTCGTGCACGGGGGTGTCCTCGGCTTTAGCGGCCAAATCTTTACTATTGTGCCCGGCAAAGGACCCTGTTTGCGCTGTGTGTTGCGTGAGCCGCCGCCGCCCGGCTCAGTGCCGTCCTGCTCAGAGGCCGGCGTGCTGGGGGTTCTTGCGGGGGCAATCGGCGTCATCCAGGCAACTGAGGTTTTGAAATACCTGCTGGGTAAGGGGGATTTACTTGTGGGCCGCTTGCTTGCTTATGACGCCCTGGATATGAGATTTACAGAGGTTCGGGTCAAGCAGGACCCCGACTGCCCTGTTTGCGGGGCGGCCCTGCCATAACCGGACTGGAGGATTTATGAGCCGCTCTACGATATAAACAAGATGAGCTGAAGGGTGATAATATAATATTATAGTCAAAAGATCATTTTACTATTTGATTATGAGGTGAGGGAAAATGCTGCAAAATTCGTTGGAAGATAAACTGGCGCATGATGTCCCGGTATGCCTGGTTAATTGCATTAATCAGGAGATCGTAAACCGGCTGAAGCCCCAGGTGGACCGGATTGATGGTGTTGCCGCTGCTTTTAAGGCGTTGGCTGATGACACCCGGGTAAAGGTTATATTTGCTCTCAGCAAAGCCGAGCTTTGCGTTTGTGATGTGGCAGCCCTGCTCAACAGCAGTAAGGCGACCGCTTCTTACCATCTCCGGCTGCTGCACCACCTGGGGATCGCCAAGTACCGGAAGGATGGCAAAATGGTCTGCTACCGGTTGGCGAACACTAATATTGGGAATCTGATGAGGGAAATTTTGAGTTACCTGGAAAGAGGTGTGAATTAAAGATTCGTCTGTTGCGGATTGATTCTTTTGGCTTACTCGTTAACTGTGAATAAAACTTATGGAGGCGCTGATGGATAGTTTTTTTAATGCGATCATATTGGGAATAGTCGAAGGGATAACGGAATTTTTGCCTATATCTTCAACCGGCCATTTGATTTTGGTGAACAACTTAGTCGGTTTTACAGGCGTTTTTGCGAACATGTTTGACGTGGTAATACAATTGGGGGCCATTCTTTCGGTGGTGGTATATTTTTGGCGCAGACTCTTCCCTTTCGGCGGCAGTAAAACAATTGCAGAGAAAAGAGAGGTCTGGGGTTTGTGGCAAAAGACTGTTGTCGGGGTTGCGCCTGCCTTGCTGATCGGGAGTATTTTGGGGAAGCATGTGGAGGAACTGCTTTTCAACCCTTTAACCGTAGCGCTGGCTCTTGTGATCGGCGGCGTTGTTTTAATCATTATTGAGAAACGCAATAGAATAAGTTCTATTGATTCCATGGCCTGTTTGGATTACAAAACAGCGTTCATGATCGGCCTGATTCAGTGCCTGGCAATGATTCCCGGCACATCGAGATCCGCGGCGACCATTATTGGAGCGATGCTGTTAGGAGCATCGAGAACTGTTGCCGCGGAGTTTTCCTTCTTCCTGGCGATTCCGACCATGATGGCTGCTTCCGCCTATTCTTTACTAAATACAGGTACAATGTTGAGTTATACCGAATGGCAGATCCTCGCCGTCGGATTTATTGTTTCCTTTTTAGTCGCATGGGCGGTAATCGCAGCCTTTATGAAATATATTCAGAAAAATAATTTCATACCGTTTGGTTATTACCGGATAATTATCGGTATTGCCGTGCTGTATTTCAGCGTGGTAAAGTAATATAAGTAATATTGAGTTGCAAATAAGAATATATATTGTTTATAAGGCAAGTCCGATAAAAGATGATGGTTATAAATATGAAAAAAAAAGCGATTACCCTGTTATTTCTGTTATTGTCCGCTTATATAGCCTGGCACCTGTTAAAATTTTTGCCAAATATAACCTGGTCTGATTTTTTAAATTTTAAGACGGTTTTCTTGAGCATTATCATTGAGGCGCTGCCGTTCCTGCTCATCGGTGTTCTTGTGTCGGCCCTCCTGCAAAATTTCTTTTCCGAGGAAACCATCCGTAAATTCCTGCCCGGGAACAGAATTCTCAATATACTCCTGGCCGGCTTTCTGGGAATAGTCTTTCCCGTTTGCGAATGCGGGATTGTGCCTGTCGCCCGCGGGCTGGTAAGCAAGGGAGTTCCTCTCTACAGCGCCATAACCTTTATGCTGGCCGCGCCTATTATCAATCCGGTTGTTGCCTCGTCAACCGCAGTCGCCTTCGGCGCTAACCCTGAAATGGTTTGGTTTAGATTGGGACTGGCCTTCTTCGTTTCGTTCGCGGCCGGGTATCTTCTAAGCTTTTGGTTTGACGGAAGAGAGGTAAAGTGGGGCGCCGCGCAAGATGACTTCGGATGCGGCTGCGGGCATGCCCATTATGACCATCATCACCATTTGCCGTCAGCTTTTACAGCTAAAATATTTTATACCCTTCATAGCGCGAGTGATGAGTTTTTTGATATGGGCAAGTATTTGATCATAGGATCCGCCTTGGCGGCGCTTGCTCAAACCTTTGTGCCGCGCGACATTATATTGAATGTGGGACATCATTCCCTGGCATCGATAGCTTCCATGATGACCTTCGCCTTCGGGATTTCTGTTTGCTCGTCGGCAGACGCTTTTATCGCCGCGTCATTCGCCGGTAATTTCACTGCCGGCTCGCTGCTCGCGTTTATGGTCTTCGGCCCGATGATTGACATAAAAAATATTTTAATGATGCTCAACGCTTTTCAGGCTCGCTTTGTGGCTGTGCTGATAATAATCGTCAGCCTTTTGGTTGCCGTCAGCACTTATTTAATCAATTTTGCGGCGGTAGGGGGGGCAAGTGATTGCTGAGGCATTTCTCGCTTAACGCGGAAGCTCTTTATAAATCTTTAATTCTTCTTGGATTTAGCGCGTTTCTTTTTTTGCTGGTAAAAAGCAATAATATTATTTATTATATCAACCCCCGTTTCGTAAAGCTTACCGAGGCGGCAGCGGTTTTGATCTTGCTCATGTTTTTGGCGCAGGCCGGCAGCTCCTTGCGGCGGACGTCCGGCGCCCATAGCTGTCGCCGTTATGGCCATGGCATTAATAAATTGACTTTTCTCCCGTTTGTTATCACCCTTTTGATGGCGTTTCTGCTGCCAAACAATGCTCTTGATCCCAGCATGGCCGACAATAAGGGAATGAACCTCGGCGCGCGGCCGGCGCCCTCCGGCCGATACAGCCCGACTCCTGCCGTTCAGGAAAATGCGCCAAACGCGCAGACCGACAACAGCAACGCAAACAATCAGGGATACGCCGCACAGGCGCAAAGCCTTGTGCGATCGAAAATTGATGAACTGCAAAAGGCCGGCCTTATTAAAGTGACCGAAGATAATTTTACTTTGGTAACCAATGAAGTAAACATATATCCCGAGCAGTATGTCGGCAAGGAAATAACCATGCTCGGTTTTGTATTAAAAGAAAAGAAGTTTTCAGCCGAACAATTCGGACTGGCCCGTTATGTAATAACATGCTGCTCCGCTGACGCCATGCCGGATGGTTTTATCTGTGAATATAAAAATGCTGCACACTTTAAGGAAGGCGATTGGCTGAATATCCGGGGAACCATTCAATTGGGAAAATACGAAGGCAATACCGTCCCCATAATTAAGGTTGCTGCTTTCAGCAAGGTGCCGGCGCCTCAAAACCCTTATATTTACCCGGTTTACTATTAATTGCCGCCCCTGCTGCAGACTGCCGCGATTAATTTATATTTCCTTGAATTAGTATTGACAAGCTATCAAACCTCCTATATGATAATGATAACCATTATCATATAGGAGGTTTGATATGTCCATTCTAGTAATCGGCGCGGATCATTTGGGAGACATCGCTGTCAATTTAAAGAATTTGGGCTGTCATTCCCTGACGCATTTAAAAGGCCGTAAAAATATTAACAAGCGAAAATTGAAAATCCCCGAAGGAACAGACCTGGTTTTAGTAATGACCGATTATGTTGACCACAATATTGCCCGTTGTATCAGGAGCACGGCCAAGAACTTATCCGTTCCGGTGATATTTTCCAAGCGGTCCTGGACTTACCTGTCACAAAAATTGAATATGGTTGAAAAATTATCATAAACATGGGGTGAAAAAAATGTCTTTGATGTTTCGTGGTTATCACCCAAAAAAAAGATTGGCGGACGCCAATTTGAATGTTATAAAACTGAAACGTCAAAACGAAGCCCTTTTTTCTTTAAACAGAATGCTTCAAAAAAGGGTCAGGGAACTTAGTTTTTTACACGAGGTGCTTACCGGCTTAATCTATAATTACAACCTGGAAGGCACCATAGAAGCCATTCTTGACATGGCTATTAAAATAACTGACAGCGAAGCGGGCTATGTCTTGCTGGAGTCCGGGAAGTGCGGCAGTCTCCAGATAATCTCGGCCCGGGGAGAGGCTGATTCCGCTCTGCGGGAATACTTGCAAAACAATACGGCTATTTTTCAAATGTGCGCTTCTGCACCGGCAGTGGTGTTAACTCATGGTGATGCCGCGTTTAAACCTTTACAGGACAGGGATTCCCTGTTGCGCTCTTTGATGGCGGTTCCATTAGTGGTGGAAAGCCGGGCTATCGGCATTCTTTTGCTGATGCACCGGCACCGTGGCCGGGATGATCACCGGATTGAGTACACCAGAAATCAACGTTTCACGGTCATGGCCTTTGCCGGGCAGGCTGCGTTGATATTGGACAATACCCGGCTGAAGATTGAATACGGACGGCGGGACTTGTATTTAAAAACCATCACAGCCCTGACCGCGGCAATTGACGCCAAGGATGCCTATACGCGCAACCATTCGCGCAATGTGGCCAGGTATGCCGTGGCCCTGGGGAAGGGATTGGGACTTTCGGCTGAAGAACTGCTGAATATACATTATGGCGCCATTTTGCACGACATAGGTAAAATAGGTGTTCCGGAGGTTATCTTAAACAAACCGGGCCGCCTCGCCCCGGAGGAATTTCAGACCATCAGGGCGCATCCCGCCATCGGCGCCGGTATTCTGGCCCCCATAGATTTTCTCGGAGAGGCGCTGAACATTGTTCGTTACCATCACGAACGTTACGACGGCAACGGCTATCCTGCCGGTTTAAAGGGGGAGTCCATACCTTACGCCGCCCGCATTGTGGGGATTGCCGACGCATGGGATGCCATGACGTCCCATCGCGCTTACCGCCGGGCACTTTCCCCGGAAACCGCCATCCTGGAAATACGGCAAGGTACCGGCGGACAATTCGATCCGGTAATGGCAAATATTTTTATAAAAATTATTAACAAGGAGAGAAGTGGATAATAGTAAGCCGACGTCCGTTCATAAAAATTAATGGGAAAGGTGATGCAGGATGCTTCAAAGCGAAGCGGTGCAGGCACGGCGAAAAAGCAAGCGTTTTTCCCTGGTCCTGATAGACATAGAGCTTTTGCAGCCGTTCCATAATCCTTGGGGAAGACAGGCGAGAGAGCATGTCCAGGGGATAGTGGCCAAAGTGATCAAACGTGTCTTGCTGGAAGGAGATAACGTAGTTCGTTACAGAGGTGAAGGATGCTTAATTTTTTTGCCTAATGCAGGCAGTCTGACCGCTCTCCTGGTGGCGGATAGATTAACGGAATTATTGAAAAATCTTGAAAGCGCGCTTTCCCGCGCCAAGTCCGAAGGGCGAAACCAGGTGCATTGCGTGAGCGTGCGGCTATAAGATATGCAAATTAAATTTTGCAGGCAGCTAAAAAGAAAAAATTAATATGATGGTTGACTTTATTTGAAACAGGAACTAAAATGAAATTGATAATGATTCTCGTTTTATAACTGTTTAGTGATAATAACTATCGTTATCATTCCTCGTTCCGGAGAATATTGGTTTGCTTATAAAATTTACGGGGGCGGTTGTGTTTTAATTGATTATGATTATCTTTATCATGATTAGTGGAGAGTGGTGCCTGGTGCTTGGCTTATAGGAGGAGGTGAGCATGTTCATGAGATTAAATAATGTGTTAAAAGGCGAGAGGGTGTATTTGCACAGCATTGATGATTATCCGGATGGGAGAAAGCGGCTGGAGGAACTGGGCTTTACCCCCGGCGCCTCGCTCGTTGTCTGTGACAGCAGGCGCAAGGGGCCGATGGTGGTCAGGATCCGCGGCGGGAAATACATGCTTGGAGAGGAAGTAGCGGAAAAAATAGTGGTACGGTGTGAATTATAGGGGGAAGGAAATGATTACGTTAAAAGAAGTCAAACCGGGCCAAACTGTCTTGGTGGACGATGTAAAGGTGACCGGCCAGGCCAGATTGCGGTTCATGGCCATGGGAGTCATCAAGGGAGCGCAAATCAAAGTGAAAAAAGTGGCGCCGCTGGGTGATCCCATTGAGGTGCAAGTAAAATCTTATAATCTTTCATTCCGCAGGTCCGAAGCGGAACAAATAGTGGTTGTGCCAATAAGTGCGCCAATGTAAGGGGGTTTATTTAAAATGTCAGTTATTACCGTAGCCCTGGCTGGTAATCCGAACACAGGCAAATCTACTATTTTCAATGCCTTAACGGGAGCCAGACAACACATCGGCAACTGGCCGGGGGTGACCGTGGAAAAAAAGGTCGGCAAGGTCAGTAAGGGCGGCAGGCAGATTAATATCATCGATCTGCCGGGGACATACAGCCTGAACGAATACTCCCTGGAAGAAAAGATCGTCAATGATTACCTTTTAAGAGAAAAGCCCGATCTTGTTATAAATATTGTCGATGCTTCCAACATTGAGCGCAATTTATACCTGACGCTGCAGTTGTTGGAAAAAAATGTTCCCACGGTTGTTAATTTAAACATGATGGATGAAGCCAAAATTAAAGGATATGAAGTCAATATTGAAACGCTGGGGGAATACCTGGGCGTGCCGGTAATTTCCACGGTAGCGACCAGTAAAAAGGGTATCAGTCAATTGACTGACTTGCTGGACGCTGCCAGTGAAGCAGCTTCCACTAAAACAGGCAGCCGCCTTTGGGCTGAGTACCTGGAGGAACTGGCGCGTCTGAAGAAATCTCATAAGGACGGCGACCCCGAAGGAGAAGAGATTATTGAGGCCCGCTATCATTACATTAATAAGATGCTGGATAAAGCGTTGGTAAAGGACGAGGAGAAAGTAACCTTTAGCGAGCGGCTGGATGAGATAATAACCCATCGCGTTTTGGGTATACCCATTTTCCTCGGGATCATGTATCTTATGTTTCAGCTCACCTTTGCCTGGGTGGGCCAGCCGGTTTCCGACTGGCTGGACGGGTTTGTCAACGGCCCGCTGGCGGAGACTGCGGACGGGGCGCTGGCGGCTGTAGGGGCTGCTAAATGGCTGCATTCCCTAGTGATCGACGGGATTATCGGCGGCGTGGGCAGTGTCATTGTGTTTGTGCCGCTGATTTTTACGCTGTTTCTGTTGATTAGTATTCTGGACGGCACGGGCTACATGGCCAGGGTGGCTTTTATCATGGACCGGGCCATGCGCCGGATCGGCCTGTCAGGTAAGGCTTTTCTCCCGATGCTGATTGGATTCGGCTGCAACGTGCCTGCCGTAATGGGGTGCCGGGCGCTGGATTCGGAAAAAGACAGGCGGATTGCCATCATGATTGCCCCCTTTATGTCCTGCGGGGCCAGGCTTCCGGTATACGCTCTCTTTGCCGCCATCTTTTTCCCCGGCAGTGAAAGTGTCGTGACCCTGTCCCTTTATCTTCTGGGCATTTTTATCGCTATTATCATGGCTCTTGTTTTCAAAAACACTTTATTTAAAGGGGCTGCCGAGCCCTTCCTGATGGAAATGCCGCCTTACCGCATACCGACCCTGCAAACGGTCCTGCTGCAAACGTGGGAAAAGGGGAAGGGTTTTCTGGTCAGGGCGGGGACCATTATTTTCAGCATGTCGGTGATCATCTGGCTTTTGAGCAGTTATAATTTCAGCGGGGCGGCGGAAGAAATAAACGAAAGCCTGCTGGCCGCCATCGGCGGGATCATCGCGCCTATCTTTGCCTTGCATGGTTTTGGCTCCTGGGAAACCGGGGTTGCCGTGCTCACCGGTATTTTGGCCAAGGAAGCCGTGGTGTCAACCCTTGGTGTCGTTTACGGCGTCGCCGAACTGGCCGAAGAGGCCGTGGAGGCGGCAACGCAACTGCAGGCTTCCATCGGCGCGGTGTTTACCGGCCTCTCAGCTTACGCATTCCTGGTCTTTACCTTGCTGTATACCCCTTGCATGGCTGTAATCGGCACCTTTAAAAAGGAACTGGGTTCATGGAAATGGACGCTTTTTTCCGCGCTGTATCCCTTTGTGCTGGCCTGGTTGATCTCCTTGCTGGTATACCGGGGCGGGTTGCTGCTGGGTCTTGGTTAAACAGGACGGTCTGGAAAGGAGGAGAAAATGGAAACTTTAATCACTGCAATTCTGGTCGCCGGGATTGGCTATCTGACCATTCAGGGAATTCGTAGGGCGATGAAAGGGAGCGGTTGCTGCGGATCCGAACCGGCGGGCGGGTGTTCATGCGGTTGCAGTCCCGGTGTCCGCCGGGAACAGCCTGGACCGGAGAGGACAAAAAAATAGCGGGAAAGGAGTTCCCGCATCACTATCAAAGTGGTGCGGGATTACTATTTACAGCATCTACTTAAGCATATCCTTTATTATGTCATCCTGCGGAGGTATATGACTCTGCTGAAAGCGGTGCGGCGCTGCTTGCTGCCAACGGTGCAAATCGTTTGCGGATTAGCCGGGCGGAGTTGAGGACAACCAGCACCGAACCGATATTATGAGCCAGGGCGCCGGTGACCGGGTTTAACCAGCCCAGAGCCGACAGAATAATGGCCAGGAGGTTGAAGAAAATTGCGAATAAAATGTTGAAGTTAATGGTCTTAAGCGTTGACCTCCCTAAGCGCAGGGCAAAGGGAATTTTGGTCAGGTCGTCGGTCATGAGGGCGATGTCCGCTGAATCCACGGCCACGGCGGTGCCCATGGCGCCCATGGCGATGCCGATATCCGCGGCTGCCAGGGATGGGGCGTCGTTGATGCCGTCGCCCACCATCGCGACCTTATAACCCTGCTCCTGCAGCGCCTTGATGCGCTGTAATTTTTGTTCCGGCAGCAAGCCGGACTCGTAATCCTGGATGCCGCTGGCTTTTGCCAGATGAGCTGCCACTGACTCCCTGTCACCGGTGAGCAGGAGAGTCTTAATCACTCCCAGCCGGTGCAATTCAGGCACTACCGTCTCCCCGACCCCGGCGCGGATTTGGTCGGTTATGTACAGCCAGCCGGCAACCCGGTCATCTGCCTTGACCACCAGCCGGGTTTTTGCGCCGTCCGTCATCACCTGCGGCGGTCTCTCCGCCGCTTCAGAGGCGGTGCCCACAAACACTTTTTGGCCCTCCACCGTGGCGCCTATTCCCGCGCCGGGGATCTGGCGGAAGTCCGCCGGCTCGGCAGGACAAGAACCACAGGTTAAAGCGGCCTCCAGGATGGCCCGGGCGAGGGGATGTTCAGAGTATTTTTCCGCCGAAGCGGCCAGCCAGAGCACATGTTCCGGTGAAAGCCCTCCGGCCGGGACGACATCCGTCAGCACCGGCTTGCCGGTGGTCAGGGTGCCGGTTTTATCAAAGGCCACGGCATTGATCCGGCCCAGTTCTTCCAAAAAAGCCCCGCTTTTGATCATGACCCCGTTCCTGGCGGCATTTCCCAGAGAAGCGGTGACGGCTGTCGGGGCGGCCAGGATGAATGCGCAGGGGCAGCCCACGATGAGGACGGTTATGGCCCGGTGGCTGTCGCCGGTAAACAGGTATACCGCAATACTTATTGCGACTATCAGCGGGGTAAAGTAACGGGCATACTTGTCAGCCACCCGCAAAACAGGCGCGCGCATGCTTTCCGCTTCCTGCACCAGATGGATCAGCTTGCCCAGGGTGGTTTCCTCTCCCACCTGTTTTACTCTGACCACCAGCATGCCGGAATAGCTGGCGGTACCGGCAAAGACGCTATCACCGGCAGTTTTGTCCACGGGCAGTGATTCCCCCGTCAGGGAAGCCTGGTTCACCGCCGCCGCGCCCCGGACAACCTTCCCGTCCACCGGGATGGTTTCCCCGGGGCGAATGACGATCTCATCGCCCGGTTGGATTTCTTCAAGCGGCAGGCTGCTTTCAATTCCCTCACGGAGAACGGTGGCTGTTTGGGGTTTGAGGCGCACCAAGGTTTGAATGGCGTTTCGCGCTTGCTGGGAAGTATACTTCTCCAGCAGTGAACCAAGGACCATGATAAAGGCCACCACTGCGGCGGATAAGTATTCCCCGATCATTACCGACGCCACCATGGCCAGACTGACCAACTCGTCCACATTCAGCTCTCTTGCCCACAAGCCCGTTGCGGCTCCCCAGATAATCGGCCCTCCCAGGACGGCCAGGGCCGCCAGGGCCAGAAGAGCGGGGAGGATGGGTTCAGGACTTGACTTTTCAAGAATAAAGCTGGCCGCGATGAGCAAAGCGCCTGCAAAGGTCAGGTAAAATTCTCTCAGGTTGAGGAGCTCACGAAATTGACGTGGGGCGGCAAAACGTCCGATCATGTTTATTCATCTCCCTATATACTGGATTTCGCTTCATTAAAATATTTCAGAGTTTATTTTTTTTAAGATGGTGAGGAGTCGATTGCTCTCTTCTTCTGAAAGCGCGGAAATCATTTGCTCCGTAAGGGTCAGGTGGAATTTGTTATGTTCGTCAAAGGCCCGGCAGCCCTTCTCCGTCAGGCTGATGAGGTTAACCCGCCGGTCTTCCCTGATGGATTCCCGTCTAGCATAGTCCTTTTTTTCCAAACGATCCACGGTGACCGTGGTGGTGCCGGTGGTTACCCCCAGTTTCTGAGCCATGCTCTTCATGTTCATCCGGCCGAACTGCCCCAATACTTCAAGGGCATGGGCCTCGGAGACGGATAAGTCGCTGTTGCGGACGACGGAGCTTTCCCAGGAAGAGAGTCCGTTGAAAAAATGCAGCAATTCATGGCTTAACTCGTTAATCAGCCTGTCGCTCATGGGTACCTCCCCTATATACTTTGATAATAAAATATTTTTAATATCAAATAATATTATTTTCAAAATAAATATACCAGATCAAGTTATGCAAGTCAAAATTTTTTTGTGATTTTTTTATCTTTCCGCTGATATTGGTTATAAGGTGGTAGATCTGCGCAGGTGTTTCTATAAAAATAAATAAATCTTATTCATGGTAGCAACATCATAACAATATTTTATTTATTATACTAAACGAGTTTATGATAATATAGTGATTTAGAAAACCATAGATTATCATATGTTGGAAACGCTTAAGGATTGAGGATTGAAAATGCGGGATATTAATGAGGAAGTGCGCAGAAAAGCCGGAGAGTATTTTAACCGGGGTTATAACTGCGCCCAGGCCGTGGCGCTGAGCAATGTCGAGGTTTTTAACGGACCTGTGGAGGGTGTCAGGCAGATGGCCGCCGGCTTTGGGCACGGTATGAGCGCCGGCTGCGCCTGCGGCGCCCTTACCGGCGGC
This sequence comes from Pelotomaculum terephthalicicum JT, assembly GCF_022410535.1. Lineage (GTDB taxonomy): Bacteria > Bacillota > Desulfotomaculia > Desulfotomaculales > Pelotomaculaceae > Pelotomaculum_D > Pelotomaculum_D terephthalicicum. Next base: position 352,724 of record NZ_JAKNBL010000001.1, on the reverse strand, counting down.
GTGATGGCTATCGGCCTGCTGCTTGCCGGCCCGGAAGCGGCGGGCTTTGACCGGGGAATCGCTGAGGCAGCGGCGGAACTGCACAAGAGATTTGTCGGCGAATTTGGCCTTACTTGCTGCAGGGCGCTGCGAAGGAGATCTTCACCTTTAAAGAATAGCCGGTGTAAGAAAATAACCGTCACGGCAGCCGCCATCACCCTGGAATTGCTGTTGTCCGGAAAACAGCTGCCGTCAGCGCCTGTCGGTGTACATCCTCTTTAACGCCGCGGGGCTGACTCCTAGCAGGTAAAGCAGTTTAAGCTTATGCATCAGCCAGGCGGTGCGCCACTTGCCATAAAGAAGCCAGCGCCTGGCGGAAGTGGTTACCGGGCCGGGCAAAAGCATGGTTTTCCCCGCCCGCCCCAGGCGGCGGGAAAATTCCCAGTCTTCCATTAGTTCGACGGCCGGGAAGCCGCCGAGCTTGTTAAAGGTTTCTCGCCGGGCAAAAATAGCCTGGTCTCCGAAATAGATGCGCGCCAAGCCCGCCCTCAAGTTTGAGCCCAGAGCAGCGATATGGAAAAACAGGCCGGGATGATCAAATTTTACCTTGAACGCGCCCCCGGCCACGCTGTGATTGGCCAGGGCGAGCTCAATCTGCCGCAAGAAGCCGTGGGGCAAACGGGTGTCGCTGTGCAGGAAGAGCAGCGCTTTCCCCGTGGCCTGCCGGGCGCCGGCATTCATTTGGACAGCCCTGCCCCTGGGCGACTGGATTAATTTTATGCCTTCGGGGATCAAGCCGGCGGTGCCGTCGGAACTGCCGCCGTCCACCACGATAATTTCGATCATGTCGGACCAGGGGCGCAGGTGCTCAATAGTGCTGCCGATGGTTTCGGCTTCGTTGTAAGTTGGAATGACAATACTAATCAAGGGCTCTTTCATATTTCAATATGTTCTTTATTTTTTTACTTTATCCTTTCTGTACATAAAAGTAAAAAATGTTTAATGGCCAACTAACGGCTAAACGGGGTGAAAAAATGGCTAGGCCCGCGCTGGCGGTTATGGCCAGGGTACCTTCTGCAGAAGGAAAAAGCCGCCTGAAAGAATTATTAAAGCCGGAACAGCGGGAGCAATTGCAGTGGGCCTTTTTGCTGGATACGCTGGATAAGATTAAGCGGCTGCCCGGGTTTGCCTGCTTTGTCGCCGCCGCCCCGGCGGCCCGGGCCGGCAAGCTGAAAGCGGCTGTCGGCCCGGAAGTGGAAGTTCTTCTTCAGCCGGGGGGCGATTTAGGCCGGCGCATGCTTTCTGTCATTCGTCAATTGTTTCAGATTGGCTATTCCCCCACCATACTGATTGGCGCGGATGTCCCTGCCTTGCCGCCGGCGTCTTTGCTGCAGGCCGTGAAACTGCTCGAACGTTACCATTTGGTTTTTGGCCCGGCAATGGATGGGGGCTACTATTTGATCGGCATGCGAAATCCGGACGACAGGGTTTTTCAGCATATCGCCTGGGGTACCGGCAGTGTTTTACGAGACACGCTGGCCGTTTGTGACCGTCATAACCTGACCCGCGGCTTGCTGGGCTGTTTAAGGGACGTGGATCGTCCGGCCGATCTGCTGGCTTTAGCTGAGGAGCTGAAGCAAATGGAGAAGGAGTCCGTACCTGTGAGGACCGTAAAATTTTTACAAAAACTTTTAAAATAAATAGACTCTCGGTATTAGATGGGGGGAATTGTAAAATATAGTATAAAACAACTGGAAATTCTGGTGTGCCAGGCTAAAAAGACTGTCCTTTCACGACGCTCTTAAAAAAGGGCATGTCAAAGAAGCCTAACGGCATCTATAAAAAAAACAGCCTTAGGGTTAAGTTAAGCAGCTTTTGGGGAAATAAGTTGTTTTAGGTTTTTCAGATCTTCTTGCTGGTGGGTATACCATGCGTCCATGTGCTGACACATCATAATGCCGTAAATGCGTATATACCACATCTTAGTAGAACGGTGACGACCGGATTCCAACTTGTAATCAATCTTCTCCCGTTTATTGGTTCGCTCGGCGGTCGTACGTCGCTTGTAAATAAGTTTCCACTTTTCCGAATCCCTCGGTGTTTTCGGAAACAGTCGGGGGTTGTCTATACTGCAGGTATGGAACGTTCTTCCGAATTTAGCAGTCGAACATGGTTTTTTGCAGGTGTTTGTTGTCCGCTTCTTCATCATCGGACATCTCCACTTATGCCGTTTCTGGGAGTGGTCGAAGCCGTAATGCTTCATTTTCTTTCCGGCAGGACAAATCGGGATGCCTTCGGGCGAAATTTGAATATCACAGTTGGTTTCCAGGTTCTTCTTGCCGCGTACATTAAGGTCAATAAAGGGTTCAATGTTCTGGTGAATCAAGAGGTCATAGATGGGTCCGGCATCATGAGCGGCATCAAGCAGGATCTTATCCACTATGCCCAAGGTGAAACGTTGCGAAAACTCAACCGAAGATACGATAAAACTTACTGCATCGTGTCGGGAAGCAGGGTGTAGACGAGGGTACAACGGTAAGTCATATGGACTGTTTGCGGCAGTCAGTGTGTACAGGTGGTATCCATTGAAGTATCGCTCCCGTGCGCTATCCCAGCCGGAATTGCAGTCAGGTTGGGAATAGATGCGGGGATGGTTGCACTTCGCAAGGCCTTGGGCATGACAATTACAGGTTGGTTTGCTGCGGGGATAGGCTGCGGTGACGACAGGGGTGCCATCACCAGCGATATTGAGCGCGCCTATTTCCCCGAGCAATCCGAGCCTTGCTGATACCGCAAGAAATTGAGATTGGAAGAAATGGAATAGACGATCCATTGGCAAATCCTTTTTGGAGTCCATATGGCGCATCATCCAGTTGGCTAAGCGCATAATGCGTCCGGGTGTTGTAGTTGGGGCTTTTTCACCCTTCTTTCCCTTCTTTGGTTTCCGCTTGCGCTTATTCTTACAAGGCTTAATGTTATTTTTAGACGCAGCCCATAAGCGGGCAAAGAAGTCATAGAACGTGCCAACGCCGGGAACATCACCGGGTTCAAAACCACTGAGGATAGCATAGAGAGGAACACGGTACAGTTCATCAACCCATGCAGTGATGCCGATTTCCGGTTTGGTGAGTAAAAAGAGCAGAAACGAACGGAGCATAGAGGCAGGGTCACGGGGAGCAGGACCTCTGGCACAGTATAGATCGCGAAGTAATGTTGTGATGCCAGCTAGATTCGTGATCCAGAGCTTAGTGATAAGAGGCCAGTCCTTGTTGACGAGAACGAGTAGCCCACCGGCATAGTGTTGTTGCAGTTGTTCGATGACAAAGCTTTGGTACGTTTCATGCAGTTTAACGACAGGTTTCAAAACAAACACCCCAATCGCAATTAGTAAGGAAAAATATTCCTCATAGTCGATTTTGGGGGTTGTTTTGAAAAGTCAAGTGTTTTCGACGAATTTCTCAATAAAATTTTAGATCCGAATTTCCAATTGGATACGGATTTAAATGAAAATCCCCCTACGAAAAGTAGGAGGATTTCAAAAACGATGGTTCAAGCTAAGCCTAGTACCATCTGACTCGGCGAATGCCGAGAGGCTATATAATTGTCAAGGAGGATGAATTAATATGGATAGCTATTATAATCCAGCCGACCTGGCCAGATTTCCGTCTGTCGGCGAGGATGCCCCGGAGCTTTGGGAAAAATTTATGTCTTACTACACCGCGGTGTTTCAAGAAGGAGCTTTAAGCGCGAGAGAAAAAGCGCTTATTGCCTTAGCGGTGGCCCATGCCCTGCAATGCCCGTATTGCATCGACGCTTATACCCGGGATGTCCTGGAAAAGGGCGCGGACCGGGAACAAATGACGGAGGCTGTTCATGTGGCTGCCGCCATCAGGAGCGGGGCCACCCTGGTCCATGGTGTGCAGATGAAAAATGTTGCCGATAAGCTTGGCTTTTAAGCCGCCGGAGGTATTGATGGAATCAAGCTGTAGCACCAATCAAATGTACGATTTGCGGGCCGCCGCAACGGTTCCGCCATTTTATCAAAAGCTTCAGGCAGCCGGCCTGTTCCCTCTCATGAGTACCGGTTTATCCACCTTGCAGGTGAATGTAGGCAGGACCTGCAACATGTCATGCAAACACTGCCATATGGATGCCGGTCCTGACAGGACGGAATCGATGAGCCGGGAGACCATCTCCCAATGCCTCGGTGTGCTGCGCGGCACAAATATCTCCACCTTGGACATCACCGGCGGCGCGCCCGAATTAAACCCATATTTGCCCTGGTTTATTGAAGAAGCCGTTAAACTGGGGCGGCAGGTAATTGTCCGCACCAACCTCACCGTGTTGGACGCGGACAACTATGCTTGCTTTGCAGAATTTTACGCCGCCCACCAGGTCGAACTGATCGCCTCGCTTCCGTACTACCGGGAAAAGAATACAGACCGGCAGCGCGGCGAGGGTGTTTTCAGCGCTTCCGTCCGTGTTCTGAAGCGGCTGAACAAACTGGGTTACGGCCTGGAGCAAGATAAACTGCGGCTGAATTTAGTTTATAACCCTGGCGGGGCTTTCCTGCCGCCCGTTCAGCACGCCCTGGAAGCGGACTTCCGGCGGGAATTGATGCGCCGCCACGGGGTTGCGTTTAACCGGCTCTTTACGATTACGAACGTGCCTGCGGGGCGCTTTTTAGGATTTTTACAGAATTCCGGAAACCTGGAAAAATACCTGGAGCGGTTGTCGGACGCCTTTAATCCTGCCGCCGCGGCCGGGGTCATGTGCCGGAACCAGATTTCCGCCGGCTGGGACGGCAGATTGTACGACTGTGATTTCAACCAGGCGCTGGGATTGCCCTGCGCGCCGGAAGTGCCCGGACATATTCAGGATTTTGATTGGGCGTCGCTGAAAAAGCGCCCGATTATGCTGGGCGATCATTGCTACGCCTGCACCGCGGGTTTCGGCTCCAGCTGCGGCGGCGCTGTTGTGAAGGGTTAAAAATTTAAAATTAATGGAGGGACAAAAGGATGAAAAGGGCAAAAGTATTATCCATGGTTTTAACGCTTTTATTTATTACGGTATTATCAGCAGGATGTAATTCCCAGTCACCGAACCAAAGCACAACGGCAAACAAGGAATTCAAATTAGGTGAACTAACAGACGCAAAGACCATGGTAGTAAATAAGGATAAGAAAGAAATCCAAATTCTCGCAGAAGTAAATGGAAAGTACTTAACAGAGTCAACCAGGCATGGCGTAGTTTTTAAGGATGGAACCAACGGTGAAAAATCGGTTTTAAGAGGACTTTCCAATCAGTTTGATTTCTACAACGCTCTTATTGAAATAGGTGCAAAACCAGGAAACAACATTTCATTGGATGACATGAAAAAGGCAGAAAAGAGCGTTGAAGGTTCTAAGCTTAATGTGTTTGTTACTTGGGACGGGCTGGGAAAAGAAATACCCTTCACCGATATATTAAAGGCAAGTGAGAATAGGCCTGCGGATATACGATTTGGCGGAAACCTCGAAAATGCCACGAACCTTAAAACAGGGTGCATTTTGTGTCTGGATAGCTGTGCGGTTGGCATCACAAGCAACGCTGCTTATAAAGCCAATGAAATTGAATCAAAACAGATTAAAATCACTGGGAACCCCGATGTTCTTCCGAAGGACGGCACTAAGGTTGCAGTAATATTCAGACTTGCAGATTAGTTGATAAATGGCAGGCAAGGGATAGCATTTCTTGCCTGCCTTATATTTATTAGACCGAGGAGTTTTATGAAATTTTTTGTGATAATCTATAATGGATTTATATGGGGCTTACTTGTAGCTATTATAGCTATCAACAGCTTTTGGCTTGACATGAGAATCAGCGTTGGTCTGATTATTCCGATAGCAATATTAATCTCCGTAATTGCTGGTTTATTAGCCAAAAAGCAAGTGATTATATCGAGAGGATTTACTCTGGTGAATTTCATTTTATGCTTCATGCTGGCTTTTTTAGTGCTGGGGGGCAAAAGATTGACTGTTGTACCTGCATCCATAATCAGAGAAAGTATAAGAATGACAAGCATTGGCTTTCCTGTCATTAACCAGGTTCTAATATTATTCTTTTCTTTAGGTCTGATTTTAATCTGGATATGGAGACCAACCAGTAAGCATTAAAGTTTTTCACTTCGACTAGGGTTAATTGGTAAAGATAACCAATAGGCAAATAGCGGTGGTATCCCCATAAGCCTGCCAGGGGAACGGCTGATAGCTGATGGCTAATGGCTAATGGCTAATGGCTAATGGGAATATGTCTTTATTCCCTGCTAAGGAGGGTGCGGAAGATGAAAAAAAACTGGTGGAATACCTGGTGGTTCAAATTATTGCTGATTCTAGTGCCGGTAAGTCTTTACTATGCGGTGGCGCCCTTTCATAACGCTATTAACCAGGCTGTGGCGATGTTGTCCAAGGTCAACGTTCAGGTTGCCAAAGATTACATTCTATCATTTGGCATCTGGGCTCCCATTATCTCCTTTTTGCTGATGGTATTACAGTCTGTGGCGGCACCGTTGCCCGCATTTATTATTACTTTTGCCAACGCCGGCCTGTTTGGCTGGGTCAAAGGGGCGGTCCTGTCATGGTCCAGCGCCATGACCGGCGCTGTTTTATGTTATGCGATCGCAAGAGTATATGGCCGGTCTGTGGTGGAGAAGCTTACCACCCGGTCCGCTCTGCGCGAGGTGGATGTCTTTTTTGAACGGTACGGCAAGTGGGCTGTATTAATTGCCCGCCTATTGCCTTTCGTATCTTTCGACGTGGTCAGCTATGCCGCCGGTCTTACATCAATGGGCTTCTGGGAGTTCTTTTGGGCTACCGGACTGGGACAGCTTCCGGCCACCATCGTCTATTCTTACGTTGGTGACATACTGGCCGGCAGCGTGAGAACCGTAGTATTTGGCCTTTTATTGTTGTTTGCTCTCAGCGCTTTTGCTTTGATGTTTAAACAGATATGGCAGGATCGACATAAACTTAAAAATCAATCAAAAGATGCACCCTAATGAATTGGTCACAGGTTTTTATAACCGTGGGGTGCAGCTTAAAATCGTTCCGATATTAACCAAATTAGAGCAATAAATGGTAACAAGGCAAATAATTCATTTTGATTGGAATTTAATTCTATAATTGGCAATAAATTATTAATAACGCTGGTTGAATTAGTTTTTTAATATTCTAGTTAAAATTAACAAGATTATTTCACCATTCCAATAAAAAAGGCATAATCTGTACTAAAATTAGGTAATTTGCGGTCCAACTTCCGCATACCTTGAAGGAGGAAGCTTTTCTTATGGAAACGGAACAAGATGTAAGAAAATTATTTCCAGAAACTGTTTGCATCGAAGTGCCCAAAGTCTATGATTTTTGTTTTCAGGCCGAGCGTCGTGAAAACGTCTGTTTCGAATTGCCGGATCGTTGCAGTGAAGGAGTGTCTGCCGAGTGCAAAATAACGCATGTCTCCTGCAATGAAGTAATGCCCCGCTCCAACCCGGATGAAAATGGCCGTGCCAATGTGGTTATAGCGGTTCAGGTGACCCTTGACATTAAAATTAAGAATGCCATTGGCCATGTCGTTGGCACTCTGCACGATCTCAGCTTCGGTTTCACTAAAACCGTATTGCTTTGCGCCCCGTCAACGCCGTTCCCGACCACCGTCGTGTGCGACGTGCCGAATTTTGCCTGCGGGCCTTGCCTGGTCCTCGGGCATCAGGTCTGCTGCAATTTCGACCTGTGCATCATAATTCAGTCTGTGGCCGTGGTAAAGCTCCTGGTGCCGAGTTTTGGTTTCTGCGTCCCCCATCTTTGTGAAAGTGTTTCGCCGGTCGGCCCGTTTGTCTGCCCGCCGGAACTGTTCCCGCAGCCGTGCAGGCCTCAGTGTGATTAACAATAAGACAACAACATCGTGAGGAGAAGTTGATGGACTATCTGATGCATTTTACAGTGGACGGCTTGTATGATGCGGATAGAACAGCCTTGATGAAAAAAGAGCTTCTTGCCATGGAAGGGGTAAAGGATGTGCAGGTTACCGGGGTCGACCGGGTAAGCATTGTTTACGACCCTACTGTAGTAATTCCAAGCAAGTTAACGGCAATAATGAGATCAGTGGGAGTGAGAACGCGCACCGGCTGAAGAAAATGTTAATTTGGGGGCGTTGCCCCCATTAACTTATTTATGATTCTCCTGTTAAAGTGAGGTAAGCATGAAAATTTTAATCATAGGCGTGTCGGGACAGATCGGTTTCCATCTCTACCAGGCGTTTGCCGGTTCCCACCAGGTCAGCGGCACTTATTTTTCTTATCCGGTGCCGGATATGTATCGCTTGGATATGACAAAACCGGGAGCAGTCAAAGATTTTGCCGCCGCGTTAAACCCCGATATTATTTTCCTTCCCGCGGCCATGCCGGACGTGGAAGCCTGTGAAAAAAACCCGGCGCTGTGCTACGGGATTAATGTGGACGGGACACGAAACGTCCTGACGGCCGCCAGCGAGATCAGCGCGAAAGTGGTTTTTTTTAGCACGGATTACCTTTTTGACGGTGCAGCCGGCCCTTACGCTGAGACAGAGCGGCCCAAACCCCTGAATATTTACGGCAAGGCTAAAAACGAGGCGGAACAACTGATCAGGCAGTCGGCATGCCCTCACTTGATTGTTCGCACAAGTGTGGTTTACGGTTATGAAAAACAGGGGAAAAATTTTGTCGTGCGTTTAAGCGCGCGTCTCCGGCGAGGGGAAAAGGTTAAAGCTCCTATCGATCAGCTCAGTACACCCACTTACGCGCCCAACCTTTGCGCCATCATTAAAGAGTTGGTCGAAAGAGACAAAGAAGGAACTTACCACATTGCCGGCCCGGAATTAATGAACCGGTATGATTTTGCGCTTCTCGCAGCGGAAATTTTCGGGCTGGAGCGCGGACTGATCGTGCCGGCCACTACTGAAGAACTGGGGCAGCAAGCGCCCCGGCCTTTGCGCGGCGGGCTGAAAGTAGGCAAGGTCTGCTCGGCGACCACTACTCGCCTGATGAATGTTCGAGAAGGACTAATCGACATGAAAAAAACAATGGAGTCGAACGCCACGGCTAATTTAGTTTAAATTGAACATAAAAGGTTGTCCCAATCCCCGCAGGATTCTTTTTGAACTTTAAAGTTGCGTTATGTTGAGCAGCAACATTATTGCAGATGGCTAGACCTAATCCAGTGCCGGTATCTTTTGTCGTAAAAAAAGGAGAACCGATTTTTTCAGTAATGTCCGGGTTAATGCCAATGCCTTCATCTGCTACTTCCAGGATAACATCACCATTTTGAGCGTATGTTCTAATAGTCAAATTTCCCCCTGCCTGCATTGCTTCCAGCCCATTCCGAACCAGGTTAAGTATTAACTGACGTATATCCTTGGGGATTATCGGCATTTCGGGGATCTCTTCCAATTCTAATATTATGTTATTGCCATTTTTGACGGCATCTGCCTGAAGCAAGGGATAAATCATATTAAGAATATTATTAAGACTATCTCTTGTAAAATTGGCCTCTTTATTTCGGACCAAGGAGAGAAATTCATTAATAATACTACTGGCTCTGTCTATTTCTTCAAGCATAATATTGAAGTATTCAGCATGTTTTTGATATTCGCTCTTTTCCTTTAATAATTGTAGGAAGCCTTTGACAGATGTAATTGGATTTCTTATTTCATGAGCTATACCTGCTGACATTTTTGACATTAAATCTAGTCGCTCCAGCCTGGTTATATCGCTGGCGATGCTGTAGCTTTGATCATTGTTTGCGAACAAATACTTATGATTTTTTACCACATCAATAATTTCATAGTTATTGCACTTGCTGATTTGATAAGTGCAAATTGCGATCATTTTCAGACGGTCAATTCTTTGGTCAACCTTTGATTCATAATTTTGAAATGCCGGCCAATCTGCTTTTTTGAGCCAAGTTGTATTGCCGCTTATTCTAATGCCCTTATAACCATTGGCTAAAACTTCATCTATCTTCTTGAGCCATGCGTTTAAAACATTAGCACCATTGAATTTGCCATGGTTTAAGTACCATTCTGAGTAAGAAAGTACTTCTATCTGTTCTTTTTTTAGGTAATAATCAAAATTTGGTATATATTCTCTCAGTGTTTGTTTTGCTTTATCAGCATCTATTGGTTCTGAAGTAACCCACATGCAAAATTCGTTATTCTCTAAACCAAATTTAAAATATGGCACTAACATGTTGATTAAATCGTTTTGTGATTGATAAAACCCACAAATATGAGTACCCCAAGGGATGTTCTCGAAAAAAGTATGATCACCTGGTATCGTATTTTGATATATATTTGTCATGCTCATGAATTTAACTCCTCTGGAATATAAGTCTATAAACTTAATTTTTCTGCATAAATAGTGAATTTCCTGTAATTTTATTCCGACAATATCCGACTGAAATTGGCAATATTTGAAGAATCTATAAGCTACAATGGAAAAGAGCCCGTCGGGCTCTTTCAAAAGTTTTTATCTACTCTACCTTTAGCCGTAAATGTCTGCTCAAATTGCTCAAATTTTTTAAAGCTAGTAATGTTTCCTCCCATTGTCTGGTCTTTAATCCGCAATCCGGATTTATCCAAACATTCTTCCCGGGCATTACCCGTAGCACCCGTTGGACGATTTCTGCCATATCGTTTGTCGACGGAACAACAGGCGAGTGGACATCCCAGACGCCGATACCCATTTGTCTGGCAAAATCAACCTGCGCAAAACTCTCGATAATTTCTCCTTTGCTTCGGGCTGCTTCTATGGATATCACATCGAAATCCATTTGGACAATCTGATTGATGATCTCGCTGAAATCCGAATAGCACATGTGAGTATGGATCTGGGTTTGGGGACTTGTATTGGTAGTCAGGTTGAAAGACTTGATCGCCCAATCAAAATATTTGTCCCAATTTCTTTTTTTTATAGGCGCTTTTTCCCGGATAGCCGGCTCATCGACCTGGACAATTTTAATGCCCGCAATCTCGTAATCTTTAACTTCATCACGCAAACATGAGCCAATTTGATAGGCTACCTCTGATTCAGGCACATCTTCACGCACAAAGCTCCAGGCAATAATAGTGATGCAGCCGGTTAACATTCCCTTCACCGGTTTATTGGTTAAACTTTGCGCGAAAGTTATTTCCTCCAGCGTCATGGGTTCCGGTCTGCTTACATCGCCATAAATGACAGGCGGTCTATAGCCTCTGGTTCCATAGGAAATGATCCAGCCATTTTTCGTCGTGGCGATACCATCCATTTTCTCGGCAAAAAACTCAACCATGTCGGTTCTCTCAAATTCTCCGTGCACCAGCACGTCGAGACCCAATTCCTCCTGGAGCTTTACCAAGTCCGAGATGTTTTGTTTGATAAACTTTTTATAATCATCCTCTGAAATTCTGCCGGCTCTGAAATCCGCTCTTTTCTTGCGAAGCTCGGCAGTCTGGGGAAAGCTGCCGATAGTGGTCGCGGGGAATGCCGGCAGTTTCAGGAGCTCCTTCTGCCGCTCGATCCGTTCATGGTAAGGGACAGCTTTCTTAAAATCACTTTCATTGAGCTGACTCACCCTTGCTCTTACCGCTTCGTCCGTCCCGAACTTTGAAGCAACCCGCCATTCCGGTATTTCTTTTCCCCCATTAAACTTTGCAATCAACTGGAGTTCGTATAAGCGCTCTTCGGCGAAAGCCAATTGATCAAGCAAGCCCTGCGGCAGATTTTCACCCTTGACAGTCAGCGGCAAATGGTAAAGCGGTCCCGCGTTGGAAGCGGCAATTCTTTTTGCTTTTTTTAACAACTCTTGCAGCATGCCCACTGTTTTCCTTATATCTGTCCGCCAGACATTTCTTCCATCGACTACACCGGCAATCAATATTTTTTCTTCCGGAAAACCGTGTTTTTCAATAAAGGTGAGATTTTCGTTCCCGTGGACGAAATCGAGTCCAATCGCTTTCACGGGAAAATCATAAAGCTCCTTCAGGAAATCAACGCCGTCATAATAAGTAAAAAGGTTAATTTGACACCCGCTTGACGCAAGAAGATGGTATACTTTTTTGGCGGCCGCGACTTCTTCGCCGGTAACATCTGTAACAAACGCCGGTTCATCGATGTGAACCTCCCCCAAGCTTTCCAGCGCTTTTTTATAAACTTCGCCCAAAGACATGAGGAATTCCTCCCAGTTCTTCCGGCCGAATCCCTCCGACAGCTTTAAGAAAGTAAAGGGGCCCAGGAGATAAGGGAGCCCTTTGCCGAACTTCTCCTTGTATTCCCTGGCCTTATTCCACTGCAATTGCAGATCAGCGTATTGCCTCCCGGAAAAATTCGGCACAAGATAGTGGTAGTTGGTGTTGAACCATTTGGTCATCTTCAAAGTATTTTTACCTCTGCAGTAATCATAGTACCGGTCAACATTTTCAGCTTTATATAGTCCGACCATGCAGGCCGTATCAAAAACATGATCATAAAGGGTCATCTCCCCTACCGGAAAGAAATCAACGTATTTTTCATAAGTAAGGAGCATCCCTTGCTGAAGTTCGTCCAGTTTATCCTTCATTTCTTTTGCGGAAACATTACCTTGCCAGTAACCTTCAATCGCCTGTTTATACTCCCTGTTAGCGCCGATTCTTGGAAAGCCGTAGGCGTAGCTTTTCACGTTTGCAATCCCCCTGAGTTTTATTTCGGAAAATACATGAGCTTTTCAAATAAAAAATCTCCCCTAAGCAGCTTAAGGAAGATGGCACGCGGAAAAATCCCCAGACACAAGCATTAACCTTATATCCAGACCATATAACCACCCCTTCCCTCCGAAGGAACTTAGTTTTTCCCTTGCTAGGCAGGTCTCCTGGCTTGTGAATCATCTGCAGCCGATTGCCTTCCCGGTTCCCCAGTGGCTTTTTTATCGGCGCATCTTCACTTACAGTAGCGGGGGCTGCAGCGGATTTTCACCGCTTTCCCTTTTCATTCGAGGATATCCCGAACACCTAGTGGAATATTCAATTTTTATTTATAATTATACACTTTATATTCCCGCCTCGCGACGCATAAAATAAAATAAATTTGATTAAGTAAGCAGGTGTTTTCGGGAATGTCCGATGAATTCTTCACTTTTCGGGAATACATGAAAAAAGATGACTCCCTGCTAACCGCGTCCATGGAAGATTATTTAGAAATGATTTACAGGCTGTCCAGAAGAAACGGATTCACCAGAGTCAACGATCTGGCTGCCGCGCTTAACGTACAGCCTCCTTCAGCCACCAAGATGGTGCAGAAGCTGGCGGACGTGGGAGTCGTAAATTACGAAAAATACGGTATTATTTTATTGAGCAAAAAAGGAAAGAAGCAGGGGCAGGCTCTGCTTGAACGTCATCAAATCATTGAGGATTTTTTGAACTTGCTGGGTATTTCCGGGGATGTGCTGGAAGAAACCGAAAAAATCGAACATACCATCAGCACCCAGACGCTGGACTGCCTGGCAGATTTTGTTGCGTTTTTTGAAAACCGGCCGGAAATCGTCCGGGAGTTTCATGCATATCGAAAAACAAAAGGAGAGCCATAGCATGGGCTGCTCCTTTTGTTTTCGATTAAACCCATCCCAATAATCTTGCAGACTGGGCCAATACAAAACAAACAATGACGGCAATACCCAGGGGGATCAGGGCGGCCAGGGCGGTCCACTTGAGACTGCCGGATTCCTTAAAAATGGTCCAGAGGGTTGTGCCGCACGGGTAGTGCAGCAAGGAGAACAGCATCATACAGACAGCCGTCAGCCAGGTCCAGCCGTGTTCCGCCACGAACAACTGGCGCAATGCTTCCAGGCTGTCCAATTCAATCATTGTTCCTGTGGCCATGTAGCTCATCAGCAAGATGGGTATAACAATTTCATTGGCCGGCAGCCCCAGCAGAAAGGCCATGAGAATATAGCCGTCCATTCCCAGCAACTGCCCGAAGGGATGCAACCAGTTGGCGCCATGCGCCAGGATGCTCACACCCCCGATATGAACGTTTGCCAGCAGCCAGATGACAGCCCCGGCCGGTGCCGCCACAAGTACCGCCCGGCGCAGCACAAACAGGGTGCGGTCAAAAATCGAGCGGGTGATAATCCGGCCAAGCTGGGGCTTGCGGTAAGGCGGCAGTTCCAGTGTGAAGGAAGAAGGAACACCTTTCAGCAAGGTCTTGGACAGAAGCCAGGACACTACCAGGGTCGTCATGATGCCGGTCAAAACGACGCCGACCACAATGAACGAGGCGCTTAAAGAAGTGGCCATTCCCATCACCAGCAGGCCGGCAAGGGCAATCAGAGTGGGGAAACGGCCGTTGCAGGGCACAAAGTTGTTCGTCAGCATGGCAATCAGGCGCTCCCGCGGCGATTCAATAATCCGGCAGGCGATCACGCCGGCGGCGTTGCAGCCGAAGCCCATGCTCATGGTCAGGGACTGCTTGCCGTGAGTGCCCGCCTTCTTGAAAAGGTTGTCGAGATTAAAAGCAATCCTTGGCAGGTAACCCATATCCTCCAGCAGGGTAAAGCAAGGAAAAAATATAGCCATCGGCGGCAGCATCACCGATACGACCCAGGCCAGGCAGCGGTAGATTCCTTCCACGAAGAATCCGTTGACCCAGGCGGGGGCGTGCAGCCAGTGCAAAAGTGCCGTCAGCCGCTCCTGTCCCCAGAAAAAGGCGGTTGCCATCATTTCGGAAGGGATGTTGGCGCCGGCCACGGTAATCCAGAAAATAACGGCCAGCAGCAGAAGCATGGAGGGAAAACCGAACACTCTTGACGTAATAACATCATCCAGTTTTTTATCCCAGTCGAATTTAGGTTTTCCCCGGCGGAGCACAATCCCTCCGGTGATTTCTTCCGCCCTGCTGTAGATGGTGCAGACAATAGAATCGTTTAATTTCAGGGAACTTCCCGGGTTTAACCGGTTAACTTCTTGCATAAGCTCATTCAGGTCTGCGGAAAGGGATCCCCTGCTCATGCCAGGATCACCTCTGCCATACCGGCGGCAGGGTCATCCTGCCGGGCCAGCCATTGTTCCACGGCTGCAATCACCGCCTGGTCTTTATCCAGCAGCCGCAGCGCGAGCCAGCGGGTATTGAAGGCATCCCCGACAAGCTTTTTGAGCTTTGGTTCCAGCCGGCGAACGGCCTCTTCAATTTCTTCCTTGTATTGTATTATATAAGGCTTGGTTTCGATGCGCCCGGTGGCGACACCGGAAATATTTTCAACCAGCCTGTCAAGACCCGTTCCATTTCTGGCCGATGTGGGAACCACCGGCACTCCCAGCTTGACAGCCAGAGCACGATAGTCGATGTATATTTTTTTGCGCTCGGCTTCATCAATCAAGTTAACGCAGAGCACTACCCGGGGGGTTGTTTCCAGCACCTGCAGCGCCAGGTTTAAATTTCTTTCCATACAGGTGGCGTCCAATACCACCACTGTCGCATCGGGTCTCTCAAAGCAGAGAAAATCCCTTGCCAACTGTTCTTCCACCGAATTTGCCATCAGTGAGTAGGTTCCGGGTAAATCAATCAGTTTAAAGGTGAGACCATGGTGAATGAAGCGTCCCGCCGCGCGGAGAACAGTTTTGCCCGGCCAGTTGCCGGTATGCTGGTTTAACCCTGTCAGCGCGTTAAAAACGGTGCTTTTACCGGTGTTGGGGTTGCCGGCCAGGGCAATCACGTAATCCGTCCTGGCGGGTTGTTTGATTACTAAACTACCCACTTAGGATCACCCCACAGGACTGGTGTGTTAAGCTCATCGTTTTATGCTCCTTTATAAGTTAATCAGGATTTGGTATGCCTCTTCCTTGCGAAAGGCTATGACAGCTCCGCGTATCCGGTAAGCCTTCGGGTCGCCCGCGGGGCTGATCCGGAGGGCTTCTACCCTGGTACCTGGAACCAGGCCCAGGTCGAGCATTCTCCGCCTGATTATTCCTTCAGCTTGGATCGAGCTTACCGTGGCTGACCTGCCGACGGGCAGATCATACAGGCTGATGATTTTGTCCGCCTGATTATCAAGCTGCCTGTTTCCCATATGCATAACTCCTTGTAGCACGGTTTTCTTTTGTTTAATTAATTTAGCATTGGCTAACAATTGAGTGATTAGTTATTGAATGTCTCATAACTCAAACCAAGTAATATGCAAAACCGTAATAGGTTTGCGGAAATATACTGTTTTAGGTGGAGACACTACATCTTACGTCTGGCATTTTCGCTTTGTTACAAGCCGCAATTGGTAATTTCTCACTCATCTGATTATGAAAGGTACTGGAATTGATATGTATTGACGTTCCAAAATGTTATAATATTCGCAGGAGGGACGGATGTGAGCACTACAAAGCAACTTGACCGTTACCGGGCCGGCTGGCTGGAATACAAAAGAAGGAAGGAACAGGAGCTGACGAGCCGGTACGATGATGCTATTGCCAAGGCGCGGTTGGCGGCCGGGCATATTAAACAGCGGTACAATGGCAGAGTTTTTCTTTTTGGTTCCCTGCTGCGGCGAGATAAGTTCATGGAGCATTCCGATATAGATTTAGCTGTCGCTGATTTGGCTCCGGAGGTAAATTTTTGGGAGTTGTATGCGGCTGTAATGAATGCGCTACATCCATTTGAGTTTGATCTGGTTGAACTGGAGAGAATTGACCCGCTGGTACGGGAACATATTTTAAATAGGGGGATAGAGTTATGAGCCCCAATATTATTTTACTAGAAGCCAGATTACGGAAAGAACTTTTTCAGTTGGATAATTTGGAGAACGAACTTAAAGCACTTGCCAAGATTAAAGAGCTAAAAGTTGAGAGCGTCCGGTTAAGAGCTTATGCCTCAATTTTACATGACTTTTATTCCGGAATAGAAAAAATGTTTATCAATATAGCCCGTGAAATTGACGAAGCAGTACCTAAAGCTGAAGGCTGGCACAGGCAGTTGCTGGAACAAATGACTTTGGATATTCCTTCCAAAAGACCCGCCGTTGTTGATGTTAATCTTGCCGCGCAGTTGCAGCAATACTTAAGCTTTCGGCACCGTTTTCGCAATCTTTACGGGTTTGAATTGGATTGGGCCCGGATGGAGGGACTGGTAAAAAACATGGGTGCTACTTTAAAAAACGTGAAAAATAGCATTGAGGATTTGTTGGTTATTCTTCAGAGTGTCATCTAAACGTTGATAGCGGGTGAATGAAAAACGCCTGGCAGTTAGCCACCAGGCGTTTTAGCTTGCCGCACACGGACGGCGGTTTAAATGGCGTTTTATCGTTGGCTGCTGTTACGGGTTGCTCGTTTCTTTAGCGGCGCTAACGTCCGGGGCGTTGAAGGCGCCGCCCATGTCGGTGATATTGATGTCGCCCGTGAGCTTCATGTCAATTTTCATCACTTTGGGCGCGTTGTCTTTTTCAGCCCCGTTTGCCTCCTCAGACACCGGGTTTTCAAAGGACATGATTAGCCGGGCGTCATACTTGACAATCTCGCTGAGCATTGTTTCCTTGTTGATTAAAACTGAGTAATTATAATCCAGCGTAGCGTTTTTCAGGAGTTCCTCCATTTGTTTTTGCAAGTCGGCCGGATTCCCGGAGGCAGTGCCTTGCGGTACTCCCTGCATCGCTTGCGCGATGATTTTGGGGTAACCCTGCATAAATTTGTTCATATCGATGGTTGCGTTCACGACATAGTAATCTTTGTTGGCGATTGTCATGTCGTTGCCGAAGTTCAGTAAGATGCCCATTTCTTTCATCAACTCGGCAGCCTTCAGGGGATCTGACTGGATGTCCTGCTGCTGTTTCCAGAATTCCGGTGAAAACGGCATGTCCATTACGGTCCAGTCCTGGCCCGGGGCTTTGATGTACATTTTGTCCTGGTTCATGTATGTTTCAACAATCGCTTCATCTATCGCTTCAGTGTTATTGTCCGCGGCTTCTGGCACGACAGTTTGTTTCATATATACCTGGAAAGGATCGTTCTGAATTTGTCCGGTTAATTTCGAGGTAACGTTTTTTGGGGCTTGTTCCACAGCTTTTCCGTCTTCCTGGATGTCCATGTCAATGTTAAAAAGGCCTTCCATGGAGTACGTATTGTATACTTGGCTTGCTACTGTGGACTTCGTCAGCAAGTCAGAAACCGACATGCCGTTCCTTTGTTCATTTCTGGTCAACTTAATCAGCCACTGTTCTCCGTCCCAGTCAACTGTGAAGCCAAAGGCGTTGCTGACGGCGCGAAGGGGGATGAAAATGCTGTCACCTGTTTTTGCCGGCGCGACGGGCAGCGTGATAGTTTTGTCCCCAAGCAAAGCTTCAGTTTTTCCAACGGTCAGATTCAGAGTCACTCCGTTTTCCGTTACGGCAAAGTTGTCGTTAGCGGACCAATTGACGTCGGCGCCTACAATACTGATAAAGGTATCCACCGGAACCATGCTGCAGTCGTCCGTCATATACAGGCCGGGTGTCGGAACTGTGTCGCCGTTTACTTGCAGTTGAACGGTTTCGGCGGCAAAAGCGGGAAAGGCTGCGGATATTATCAGCAGCGTGAATGCCAGAACAACGATAAACTTTCTTCTCATAAGGCTACCTCCATATTAATTTTGCCAAGGTTCCGCGTGATAACCAGTCATGCACCTCCTTTGCTGTAATTTAAAATTATTAAGTTGCCTGTGCGGGAACTCTTGCATTATTGATCATTTTATTTTAACATTTCCAGGAGAAAATAATAGTTGTATATTGTGGTACTTATTAGGTTAACGGATTAAATTTTTTTAATCTTGCGTGCGGGGTATGGACCAATAGCCATTGTAATAAATAAAATAATGTAATATAATATTGCCAAGTTGAAAACAGTGTTGTTTTTTCTTTTTTGAAACTGGGTAGTTTCCTTGAGGTAATGACGCCTCATACCGGCCCTTTTAAAGATGGCCGGTATGAGGTTTTTTGTTTTTTATGCCCGCGTTGGAAAGGAGGTTTTTTCTCTTCTGGCAGTTCTATTAATTTTATTTTATATCTAACAGGAGGTATGTTTATGAAAACACCCCAGGATGTTCTTGCTTACATCAAGGATAAAGATGTAAAAATGGTTGATGTGAAATTTATCGACCTGCCGGGTATTTGGCAGCATTTTTCGGTGCCTGTTTCCGAATTTAACGAGAGTGCTTTTGCTGAAGGTTTCGGCTTTGACGGTTCCAGCATACGCGGTTTCAGGGTTATTAATGAAAGCGATATGAATCTGATTCCCGACCCGACAACGGCTGTTGTGGATCCATTCAACAAAGTACCCACCCTCAGCATTATCTGTGATGTGGTTGACCCGTTGACTGGTGAGAAATACAACCGCGACCCCCGCAATATCGCCAAGAAAGCCGAAGAATACTTAAAAGCCAGCGGAATTGCTGACGAGAGCTACTGGGGGCCTGAGGCGGAATTCTTTGTTTTCGACTCGATCAGGTTTGACCAGAACCAGCATTCAGGCTACTACTATATTGATTCCGTGGAAGGCATTTGGAACTCGGGATGCGAGGAAAGTCCCAACCTCGGTTATAAGCCGCGTTATAAAGAAGGATATTTTCCGGTTCCCCCCACCGATTCTCAGCAGGACATGCGGACAGACATGGTTATGACCATGTTGGAGGCCGGGCTCAATATTGAGTGCCAGCACCACGAGGTGGCCACCGCGGGTCAGGCCGAAATCGACATAAAATATAACACGCTGGTCAAGATGGCCGACGATCTGATGATGTTTAAGTACATTGTGAAGAATGTTGCCAAAAAGTATAATAAAACTGCGACCTTTATGCCGAAACCGCTTTTCCAGGACAACGGCACCGGCATGCATGTCCACATGAGCCTGTGGAAAGACGGAATCCCCCTGTTTTTTGACGAGAAGGGATATGCCAAATTAAGTCAAACCGCGCTGTATTTTATCGGCGGCTTGTTGAAGCACGCCCACGCGCTGACTGGTCTGACCAATCCGACCACCAACTCCTACAAGCGGCTGGTGCCGGGCTACGAGGCGCCGGTAAACCTGGTTTACTCCATGAGGAACAGAAGTGCGGCGGTACGTATCCCCATGTACTCCAACAACCCCAAGGCCAAGCGGGTTGAGTTCCGCCCGCCCGACCCCTCCTGCAATCCCTACCTGGCTTTTGCCGCCTTGCTGATGGCGGGCCTTGACGGGGTGAAGAATAAAATCGACCCGGGCAAACCGATGGATAAAGACATTTTCGATCTGCCGCCTGAAGAAGCCAAGGATATCCGCTCAGTTCCGGGCTCACTTGACGCGGCATTGAAAGCGCTGCAGAATGATCACGAATTTTTGCTGGAAGGCGGAGTCTTCGATAAAGATGTGCTGGATGCCTGGATTGATTACAAACTAACGAGGGAATTTGACGCCATCAGACTTAGACCGCACCCATACGAGTTCATGCTTTATTACGATATATAAGGTTAACAACGCCCGGCATTCGAATTGCCGGGCGTTGCATTTACTAAGGGGTCAGCCCTTGACATTGGACAAAGACACATAATACCTGCATACTCTCCGGCTGTCCAATGTCAAGGGCTGACCCCAATTAACACCTTAATCAACTGCAGTTTACCGCAAACAGGTAATTCCATTTAGACCCGTGTTTTAACTCATCTGTATAAATTTCCGTAATCATGTTTCTATACGGCAGAAATTTAAGTCCGAATAAAATTTTGCGATATCGTTCCACTGCGGCCAGCTCTCCGAACAGGGCTTTGGTAATTCCGTTGCAATAACTGGGGGGAGGCTGGAAAGCACCGTTCTGGACTGTGGTAATCTCCTGTCCTGTCAGTTGCCAATATAGTTCTCTCAGCATTTTATTATGTTTGATTTCATCATCGCGAATGGATGCGACAATTTCTTTTTGGTCGGAGGGGGCGATATTAAGCATATAATTGTAGAATAATTCATCCTCTCTCTCGCCGCCCACCGATTCGACGATTAGCCTCAGAGCCTCCGGATAAGCATATTCCGGCACATACATGTAGGTTGGGTAATATTTATAATTAATGCATGGGTATCCCGGATACGGAGTCTGCAATGGATTGGTTCCCGGGCCACAGGAAGGACAATTAAAATTTACCGCGCTTGTTTGGATTTGTTCGTTCTCACCTTTATTCACATTTCCTTTGTTGTGAAGGTCAGCCATGAAGAAACACCTCTTTAATACCATCATATGGTATTAAGTCTATAATGTTCCTGGTATGGCTTAATATTTGAGCATCGCGTTTGTGCTGCATATAAACAACAGAACATTTAGTATAAAAGTACATGCTCAGTAAAGATACGGATTTTAGGACAATTTGTAAAAGTTAACTTTCACGAAGATGTTCTTTGAACGATGAGGTGATCAGTTGGAATACTTGCACCTTTTTTTGCTAAAAAGTCTATAGTATTTATGGAAGAGTTTGGCAGTTTAACTGCCGGACTCCTCCGCATATTTCAGCACGCGGGCAAGGATTTCCTCGCGCTTGGCGTTAATGGCGTCAAAGTTCATGGCGGGGATGTAGTAAGTCTCCATATGGTCATGCTCCTCCTTGGCTTTGGCGATGTAGCTGATCGCCCTGTTGATGGCTGCGGAGAGACGTTCCCGGGCGCTGTCGATCTCACTGCCGTAAACCGCCAGGATCGACTCGTTCAGGTGCTGGTTCAGATTGTACAATTTAACCTTGGTGATGGCAGGAACATTTTGCGCCTTAAACTCAATGCCGGGGATATCCTTCATAACTGCGCATCCTTGCCGCGGAATCAAAACGAGGTCTATATTGTCCGGCGCCAGCGGGCAGTGGAATACACCGGTATCCAGGCCTCTCGTGTGGGCGGCCCTGGCGACGGCGCCGACAACGTAGGAGGTCAGGCTGGTGGCGTCGCTGGTCACCAGGTAAAGCTTCCTGGTATCCTGCAGAATAGTGTCGAGATAGTGCCACTGCCCCCCGGGGGTAAAAGCGGTGGCGAACAAGTGCCTGGCTTTTGGTTCTCTTTCATATTGGACCGGGGCGTCTTCAGTGACGCTCTTGATTATTTTCCAGGCGGTTTCATGCACCCGGGACCGGTTGGCGGCTTCTTCCAGGTAGCTGTCCAATTCGTCTTTGATCACTTTGGCCTCGGCCAGTTGGTGGTAAGCTATTTTGAAGAGGCGGCCGACGCGGATGTTTGTCTGCAATACCTGCTGCTTGACGGCCTGTATTTTTTCTTCATCCCAGAAGTCGCCGAGGTGGATAATTTCATCAACCGCCCCCGGATTTTTCGGATCAACCACGTGGAGTGCGGTTGCGGTTGCAAAACATTTAGTATAAGGGTACAAGCCCAGTAAAGACGGGGTTTTAGGGACATCTTCGTGATAGTTAACTTTCACGGAGATGTTCCTTAACCCATAAGGTGATCAAGTCGGAGTACTTGACACCTTTTTTCTTTGCTAATTGGTGCAGAAGATTTTCATCTTCTTTTCCAAGGGCTATTGAAACAACCAGTTTGCCCTTTCTTTTAAACTTAACTTCCTTTGCCACTTCAAGGTCTTTGCTAAAATCAACCAGAGAGTGCTTTTCCCAAAATTCCCTAGCTTCCTGGAGAGTGGCAAAGTCGGGTATTTTATTTTCATTACTCATCATCAGTAAGCCTCCGGTAATATTTTCGTTCGTCCTGAGTCATGTTACTGGTAGCTACTACCATAGGCCGGTTTCTATTGAAATGGAGGTGATCAAGAAAAATAAAGGCAATAAAAATTGCCTTTATTATGAATGCTAATTTATCTTTTCTTTATGTGCGGCCAAAGGCTACGCTTAATTATATAAAAATGATTATCGAATCCGAATATATTTTGAATATCGTACTGTTCAACGATGACAAAACTCATAGCATCAGGGTAAGATAAATTCTGATCTTCATAAGCTCTGAGAACAGCATGGGTTTTGTTTATTAGGTCGGTATCAGGAATTACAGATCTAATATAATCTGTTTTTATTGCATTTTCAATTATTCCAAGGAAACGGTTGGCTAATGAATGACCACAGTGGTAAAGTAACCAGGTATATGTTTCTGATATGACCAGCGTGCTGGTGAAAAGTAAAGTGCTTTTCTTTAATGAGTTATAAAAAGCTGAGGCTTCTTTATGGTAGGGGTCAGTGACATCAAGTAGAGCAATTAGGCCCCCTGTGTCGATGAAACATTTATAAAGGTCTTTTGCCTCCATATAAATCCTCCTTGTAGTGTTGGGAGCCTGTACCTGGTCCTTTTATCATACCAATTAATTCTGAAAGGGGATCGTCTGGACCGCCTCTTAGTTGCACGTCGTTTTTGGAATTGAAAATTCCTAATCTACGGAATAATTCTTCTTTCTGTTTAGGAGTAAGTTTATTGATTTCTTCAATCAAACGGTCAATTGCCATTGTTTATCACCCTTAAATAAGGATTATATTTCTTGAGAGAAGTATAACTACGATATGGTTGAATGTCAATATTAGCCAGATGGTAAAAATAGACGATCTTCGTTTGTGAACTATTAATATTAACCAAGCAGTATGCTGATTTCAGTGACAACTATGGGTTAGAAGAGCGTGAAGGCTATTTCTACAGTTCTTCATGTGGGCTAACCCTTGGTATTATTGGATTTATTGCTCAATCATTTTTATGTAAATGGTTGTTCTTTTTATCATTTTTTTAAAAATCTATCCAAGGTAATTTGTTACTTTGCTACCTGAAGCTTATAAAAATGCAGTAAGAAAAGTTTAAGATTGAAATGCTTCAATTTTCCGGAGCATTGATTTTCCTTTGGGATGACTGGTCTCAAGTCGGTGGCTGCTTAAATGTGAGTCATTTTAGTAGATGCACCCACATATATAAAAAAACCTGGAAAGTAAAGGGCTGAGTAGTATAACAGCCCTTTTTGATATTCCTGAAATGTCTGTTATTTTTTTGGAATGTGCAACAATTTGGATATTTTTTGTTATTAATTGAAAGTAAAGAAGGAGTCACATAATTCAACGTGGAAATATTACAAAAATTATCTATAATCCAGAGTACCTTAATATAGATGAATTTTCGATTATATGAAAACTTTAGTCGTTCAGCTCTCTCATAAATGCATAGTCAGTCGCCCCCCCGGCTGATACCGATATTAACGATCGTCACCTCGCGAAGTCCTATGGCATTCTGTTAGTGGTTAGTTTGAGCTACCTCACTTGATAATACAAATGTCTATACTGGGAAGCTGATTGTTAATTTGACCAGAATGTATTTCAGGTGAAGGAGATATCCCCGCACCAGGTGTGTAATAACCATAGATAAGCGGACATTGCGCTTCGTTGTGTCTGCTCATCCACTTATCGTTGTGCCGAATATTTTAAAGGAGAAAAATGAAGTTGGGTGAAAACTACAGTGACACAGAATAATTGGAGAGATGTTACACCTTACCCTAGGACAATCTTTGATATTTTAAATAAGTCTTTTGTGCAACTACAAGAAAAACACCCAGATAGTTTTCCCAATCTTCGAAACTCAAAAGATCTATTATTAGGATCAGATTATAGTGGAGAATCGCCAGATGCTCCTTATTATGTTTTTTCTTATTTAATTACTAGTTTAGAGAATTGGTCAGAATGGGAATATGCTCGACTAATAATAAGACAAAAAATATTCTCGGATTCCAGACGGATGTCATTCAAAAATCTCGGCGATAATCAGAGAAGAAAGGCACTTATACCTTTTCTTGAGGCGGCAAATTCTTTAAATGGTTTATCTTTTTCAATAGCAATTAATAAAAAATGTAAATCATTATTTTCCCATGATTCTCCTTTAGATCTAGAAAACCCAGATTTTATTCCATATAGGAAGTGGAAACCAGATGTTTTAGTTAAAGCTTTTACAATAATTCATTTTTTAAGCTTTCTAATAGCAGGATTATGTGAACAAGGACAAAATATATATTGGTTTACTGATGAAGATAACATTGCTGCTAACGATCAACGTGTTTGTGAACTAACTAATTTAGTTGCTTGGATTATTAATGATTATATTAGCTTCCCTTTAGGACATTTACGTTGTGGAACAAGTTGTTGTGATAATGGAACACGACAAATCGAAGATTTTATAGCAATACCAGATTTAATAGCCGGTGCACTATCTGAACAATTAAAAATGAACGCTAATGCCTTAAAAATTCCCAATGTCTTTTGGATCTATAGTGGGGATTTTTCTGAAAAAGCAAAAACAATTACATGGTGGTTTTCTCAATGTGGGTTTCCCTTAAAAAGGCTATTTTGTACAATTAATCCTTGCGAAAATGGTATAGGTGAAGAAGTCTCTTTTTTTCATTTTTATAATCAATGCTAAAGATACATTATCTAACTGAACAGTAAAAAACGATTGAAATCTGCCATATCAAGTTATTAAGTTTTATACTCCTAAAAAATGATTGTATATCCTCAAGATTAAAAATCGACAGTTTGCAATATGCGGTTATAGCAATTATAGGAAGTTTAGAAGCATATTGGCTTACAGTATAAATGTTATTTAGAAGAGAGAATAACTTGGGATTGTGTTTTGAAGGCAAGTCTGTTGATGGGAACTCAACAACAGTGTATCAAGGGAGCGAATATAATGTCTAAAAACAACCGTGATTTTTTCAAACAGAAGAAAATTTGGTCTGAAGTTAAAGACGAGTTGCTCGGTTGCTATTTGGTTCCGTATTTCAACAAGATGATGTCCATGAATAATCCAATCTTTTATGTGGATTGCTTTGCGGGCAAAGGAAAGTTTGATGACGGCAAGAACGGCTCACCGCTAACTGCGTTGGACAGTCTGGACAGGAGTATTGCGCATTATCGCGCCGCCCATCCCTATGGTAGCTCTACACCTCAAATCTGTATGCGATTTATAGAATTAAATCATGCAAAGGACTTAGAGGCAAACCTTGCGAGTCAACCTGCGGGGCGTTGTGAGATTATCGACGGCAAATTTGAGGATAATATTATATCCTTGCTGCAGGAGGCAAATAAAAAGTATCGCAATCCCAACGTATTTCTTTATGTTGATCCTTATGGAGTGAAGGTGTTAAACGCTGCTTTATTTGATTCACTGCCGATTTCATTCAGTACCGCCGAATTACTGATAAACCTTAACTCCTTCGGTTTTATTCGTGAGGCTTGCCGGGTCATGAAAGTGGGTTTTCGTGAAAGAGAAGATGAGATTTTCAGAGACATAGAAGAGTACGACAGTTCCGTGATGGATTCTATAGACGAACTCACTGCCATAGCGGGCGATGACTATTGGTTTTCGATTGTTGCCGATTACAGCAGAGGAATAATCGACTGCTACCAAGCTGAGAAGGAGTTTGCCAAACAATATAAACTCCACCTACGGCAAAAATATAACTATGTTTTGGATATGCCAATCCGTCTAAAAGCAGGACAGCATCCGAAGTACCGAATGGTTCATGCGACCAACCATCCTGACGGCTGTATACTTATGGCCGATAATATCGCCAAACGAACGGACCGTCTGGTTATTGATATTCAAAGCGGTGGGCAACTTTCCTTAATGACACAGACGGCTGAAAATGAAATAATTGACGATAGCATTCTTAAGGAGAAAGTTCGCGAACTGCTTTCAACAACAACAGAATTTACTCGCCTCAACAAGTTTTTAGCAGACTTTTATAACGAGCACGGCGTGCTATGCGATTTATCTCGTCTAAGTAGTGGTCGCGGAGGTTCTATACTTAAGACCTTTGAAAAGAACGGAGAAATTATCGTTTCGAGAGATCCAGCTTTTACTGATAAGGGCAAACCCACGAAATTTTGGCAAGAAGGCAAAGGCAATACCCTTATGCTAAGAAAGAAGTGATTGTAATGGACATCATAACGCGAAAGACCATGTTATACAAAACGGGCGTCGAATATGGAGATTATACAATGAACCATGTGTTAGGGTGTTCCCACGGATGCCTTTACCCCTGCTATGCGTTTTTGATGGCTAAGAGGTTTGGAAAGATTGCCAACTATGAGACGTGGTGTGCGCCTAAGTTGGTGAGCAACACGCTTGAAATACTCGACCATGAAATTCCTCGCTTGAAATCAAAGATTGAATCCGTCCAGCTTTGCTTTACCACCGACCCGTTTATGTTCGGATATGAAAAAGTTGGAGAAATGAGTATAGCGGCAATAAAAAAACTCAATGCGGCTGGCATTCGGTGTACAGTCCTCACAAAAGGACTGTTACCCATAGAGTTGACAGAACAATCTCCAGCAAATGAATATGGAATAACTCTTATTTCTCTTGACGAGAGTTACCGCCAAAGAATCGAACCCGGTGCGTCCCCATATGCGGATAGGATTGCCGCACTAAAAGCTCTGTTCGACAAAGGATCCCGGACGTGGGTGAGTATTGAACCTTATCCCACGCCGAATCTCATAAAACAGGATTTGGTTAATATATTAAATACTGTTTCGTTCGCCAATAAAATTATCTTTGGCCGAACAAACTACAGTAAAGAAGTTACGTCATTCACAACCCATAGGGCGTTCTATAATCAGCAGGTTGATATAGTAGTTGATTTTTGCAAAAAAAACAATATTAACTATTACATAAAAAAAGGTACGATCACTTAGGAAAATTACAATAACAAATTTGCATAATCCATATAATGGTAACGACAAACACTATAAACAGCAAAATAATAACATTGCCGTTAATGCGCCTGAGTACCCACAGGATGAAATATACCTGCGGCTTTTTTATTTTATAGAGGTTAAAATGGAGGTAGCAGTGATGAAAGAAAAAACCCTTGTTATTCTTGATCCAGTTTTGAAGAAAGGGTTTACAGCAGTACCTAATTCGGTTTTAACCGCACCAAGGCTGTCTTTGCCTGCAAAGTCCATCTATGCAATATTGCTAATGTTTGCCTGGCAAGAGGACGAGTGTTTTCCCGGACAAGAAAGACTAGCTGAAGTAGCTAACTGCACAGACAGGACAATTCGTAAATACCTTGATGAACTCAGGGAATTCGATTTAATTTCGTGGGTTCAGCGAGGGCTTAATCAGACCAACATCTACTATATCCATGATACTTCAAAAATACAGAGACTGAAAGCCTTGAGCGACAAGGACCGGAAAGCTCTTTCCGTTCCGGACCGGAAAGGATGTTCCGGTCAAGAACGGAAAGAGCTTTCCGACAAAGAATACTCAGTTAAAAGATCTGTTGTTGTTGTTGAGCAGCCCGGTGTGGGAAAAACTACAAATCATGAAATTGCAAGCAGCACTGTTGAGAATGACGGCGCTGCTTTTGCTTTGCCTCCGGCAAATACCGATGAAACTAATCAAGTAATCAACCACCAAACTTATACGGAAAATGGCAAGGAAGAAGAAAAGCCTGAAGAACCTCCGGCATGGGAACAGATTTGCTCAAAAGTCAGGGCAGTGGCCGGAGTTGATATATCCGTTAGCTTCGCAAAGGAGATTGAAAAGAAACACCCTCCGGAAAAAGTATCTTTAGTCCTTGACGAACTGCGCCGCCAGCTCTCACAGGAAGCCGAGATCCGGGGAGTGGGAGCCTGGCTGCGCTACGCGCTGGAAAACGATATCCAGCCGGACCAGCCGGCAAAGCCAAGTATAACTCATAAAAGTGGGGATAAAAACAACAACATAACCTCCAGAGATGGGCCCGGAGGTAATAGACATAAAAAGACACTAGAGAAGGAACGCAAGAAAGAATTTATCAAAACTTTGTATATCTGACGAGGGAGGCTTAAGCATGAAAGCGATCAGCGAAATACTTCCGGTTGTGCTAAGAAGAATTTGGGCAATCCAAACCAGAAAATGGGGATATGAGTCTGACTTATAATGTCTGGCCCCTTGGTGCTTAACCGTGCAGCCGCTGGGAATACCTGACCTGGTCGAAACCGGACACAGGAGCCGGTGGGAGTCTGAGCGGTGACGTAGCCGCAAGCGGAGCGGTTCCAGGGACCGGACATGTTTTTAAGAAAAGCTTTGGGAAGGAGGTGCTCAAAATAGCTTGAGGGCTGGTTACTTAGCGGTAGAACAGCCCTCAAAACCTAACAACCCAGGGGCCGCGGAGGCCTCCGGTGAGGTCAATTATAACATGCCGGTTGCCACCTGCGCTACCTGGGTAAATCCTAAAAATTAAAAGGAGGCGTACCAGGTGGCGCAAGAAAATTTGATGGTTGTACCGGCTCAGGATGCCGGGCGCGGCGCTGGCTTGGAGCAATATACTTACGTGGAATCCAGGATAATTGATTTTGCTTCAAGGTTTATGAACAGAACGGCTGAAGAACGAAGAAATTTCCTTGTTCTGGTGGAAGAACTTAACGATGATTCAGATGACAAAGTTAAAAATATAGCTCTCGAATTTATCAGGGACCTTTGCGAAGCGGCGGACAAAAGGGAAGGTGAACGCAGTGGCGCATGAAGTAAGGGAATTTAGTGAAACAATCATAATTATGCATGGCTTAGAGGTGGATTTTGCTAAGTTATCAAATGATGTGGTTCTTGTTAGTCTAGAGCTTGCAAAAAAGCTTATTTGTGAGGACAAGGGAACGGAAAAGCAGCAAAGCGTATTAGGTGATTGCAGTGGCACTGTGAAAAGGAGAGTGTCATAAATGGTGTTTATAGGGTGAGATATTATTACTTACCTGTAAAATTTTTGACATTTGGGTAATGTGATAGTGTCAAAGTATTTACAATCGCACATTTAAATAGGGGTGATGCCTGGCAATAGCGGTAAATATTTCTTGTGCGGCTTGTCAGAAATGGTAAAATAATGTTGGGTATACGGAACTGAGGGCGGGCCTCACCTGCCGGGGATTATAATCCGAAAGGGGGTGAGGCAGAAATGATTCAAATATCAGACGCAATTCAAATCGTAATAGCCGTAACTCTTCTGCTAACCCTCGTCGTGCTAATAGCTGACCGGCGGAAGTAATTGAAAGCCCTTGAAGCTGCTGTAACAGTTTCAAGGGCCTAAGACGAAACCCCGGCAAGCGAGGCACCTACGCCGTTCCTCAGTTTCAGTATTCCCATTAATTTAAGGAGTGATAACTTTAAGTAAATAATATATCCGGATTATGGGGGTTGTCAAGATTAGGAATGTGCCCGGTCAAGTAATCTTTTCTCAGGCGCGTGTGTTTGGCGTTTGGGAAGAGAAAGGGGCTTGGGTAGTATAAAATTATTACTCTTGGATTTTGATGGTCTAAAAAACAGACTTAAGGAGGTTTTTTAAAGTGAAGAGAGTTATTGTTTTTGTTGTTGTTCTAACCATGTTTACTATTTCGGTTCCCTGGCTGCGCACGGTTCACGCAGAGCAGGCAAGCCAGGATCAACCTGTCATTTCGGTAGTATTCAAAATCGGGGTGCCCTACTACGTTGTAAACTTGCAAACTCCTGGAGTAAAGATGGATGTATCCCCGTTCATCCAGAACGACCGGACTTACGTGCCGGTGCGCTTTCTGGGCAACGCTTTGGGAGTGAGCAATGAGAATATCACCTGGGACGATGATAGTCAGATGGCAACCATCAAGGGGGCTGGTGCAACACTGCAAATGACTATTGGAAACCTATGGATGAATGTCAACGGGGATAAACACGGCCAGGCTATGGATGTGACGCCGGTGCTTATGTCCTCGCCAACTTGGAGGACGTTCCTGCCAGCTCGGTACGTTGCCGAGGGATTAAAATTTCAAGTAACTTGGGACGAAGCAACACAGACCGTGGTTTGCTGGCCTGCGGGAACACCGGAGCCGGACGTGAGGGTTGCGGCAAACTGGTTAAGCTGGCAAAAGGAAGAGGCGGTAACTGGTACGTCAACGTTGAATAATTATCAGATACCGATAAATACGAGTCTACGTATTGATTGGGGTATAAAACCAAACGACCCTAATCACTGTGAAATGTATCTCTGGCTAGATATAACCAAAGAAGGTTCATGGAATGAAGCTGAAGCAATTCTATCCCAAGGTCTGGACAATCAGACGGTCAGCGAATTGATGGACTATGCTAGGCAGAAAACAGATATTAATCAGAAATTACCAGGGAGGTATTGGAATTCTTCTAATGGTAAATCCTCTCGCGTAAGCTCCAATTTTGGTGATACTGTAATTAATATAACGATTTGGAGCGTTCCACAGCCAGCAAACATTATATCAGGTAACTAAATAAAATTATTAGTTAAAAATAATAAGGAGTGTTTTTCGTGATTAAAAGATTGTTCGCTATGGCGGCGATCTTTCTTTTTTTGTTCGCTGCATATAGTAGGTATAGTTACGCCGAACTATACAATCCCGATCTAGCAATAGCCAATGCTCTGGCTGGTGGTTACTATACACAGGAAAGCAATGGTAAAAGTATCAATTATGTTCCTGTCTCAACACTGACAAATTATCAAGTAGGAAACAACTACTTTGGAGCTTTGGTGTACGGAAGTCCGCAAGATGTACCGGGAAACGATTATCGTAATGGTCAGTATCGTTATCTTGGTTACACGAAATATGGTGATAAATATACTAACATAGGTTTCCCTCCCGACTCTTACGCGAACGGGGCATATTTAGACGGGCAAGAGTGGATACCAGAACCTTGGAAAAATGGTGCTACTGGTATTACTGAACCAAACCCATACGATGGCTCAATGGAGTATTATCAAAACATTAAGAATGGCATTTACATGTATTATCAGGGTGGCACAAACATCAACGGCTATAATGTTGCTGGCGAGGCTGTATATCCGAATTTTTGGGACAACATCGTGCAGTATGTCCACATCCTTGCCCCCTCAACCCAATACGCCTGGGGAATTGGCAGGATGTGGCACCGCGATGAAAGTGGTAATCTTTGGTACTTAACAGTGCCACTTATGCCTACGGAACTTTTATCAGGTGGTTCGCAGCCTACACCTAAGTACCCTGACTATGCTATAACAAATGCCACTATTAACTCAACCAATATTGAAATTGGAAAAACCTGTAATATCTCATTTAATGTTAGCCAAATCGATCCGCAGTTTGCGGACTATAAAACTGTTTCATTAAAAGCGGACAGGGACGGTTATCAATTTTATTCCGGCAATTTATCTATCCGAAACACTGACGGGCAAAAAACTGTCACTATCCCCTGGACATGCCCGGGTGGTATTAGTAGTTCTTTAATTACCCTGAAGGTGAACGGCGGAAAAGTGCCGGGGGATTCTAACCATGCGATTGCTGAAAATGAAAGATACACCAACAACGAACAGATATTAAATATCACGGTGGGAGGTGGTGGTGAAACGCCGGAAGAACCGCAGCCTTCTCAGTACAATATATCCGGCACCAGTATTCGTTACAATGACGGTAAGACAACGGCTGATTTCGACAGCACATTTACTATGCCTGGTACGGCCGTAATACGTTTTTACGTTCAGAACAGCAGCGGTTCTTTGGAGCTTAAAGACAGTGCCATTCATAGCTTTTCGGCTCAAGGCTCTGTTTCGGCAAAATTTGATTATACTACCACTAATACAATTGTTGCTGCTGTTAACTGCTATTACAGCGGGGGGAGCTGGGTGCCTGAAAAGTATCACGGAAACGATCATATTGATAGACTTGAAACAACGTACAGTGATAACGTTCTTAGAATTACGCCGACCCGGCCGCCTTCTAGAGAATACCATGGGGAAAACTCTGTGAAGGTGACTGTGAAAGTGGTGGAAGAAAGAGTGACTTATGAGACCGTAGATGTATATGGATGGAAAATGGTTGGCAGTATTAATAACCCGCCAAAATTCAGAACACGGTTGGTCCCTAATCCCGGTGAACCAGGCGGGCCAGTTCCCTGGTATTACTAATTCGAAAGGATGGTTTTTATGATCCGATTTATTATGGTGTTAATTTCTCTGGCGATGTTTCTAGTACCTATGATTTACACTAGTTTTCAAGGTCCATATGTTTATGTGAGTGGTCAGAAGGCTCTTGTTAGAGTAGATCCAAATGAGACGGCAACGTATGCGGCTAAAACAACAGTGTGTTTTTATACACGTTCTATGGAGGCTGTTTTGTCTGCGCAAGGCATAAAGGATCGCTCAGGGTCCGGATATATATCCGGACCGGGTTATGTCTCTCTTGCTTCTAATACTTATGAAAGTATTTTTTATGACCAGTTAAAGTTTGACAATGCAACTAATTATGGAATCAAGGCTTATCCACTGGTAGAGGCCGATAGAGACGAAAAAGATTTCTCTGGAGGTGGATTTTTGGTGAAATCCCCGAATGTAGGTTCCGCTGTTTTGTATACTGCTGATGGTATAGATACTGATGCAAAGGGATATAACGTTAATATTACGGAAGTATCGGGTGATAATTTCTCTTTCACCACTCCAGAAGGAAGAAAGTTAACCTATTCCGATTCCGGATCTCCTATTGTACAAAACAACGCCTTTGTCGGTGCGGCGCAGGTGAGCATTGGTGAAAATGATACTGAAACAAACTGCAAGGGGTTGTCAGCGCCGGTGATGTACCGCGAATTGCTGAAAACTGAAAACGAAGGCTGATATTAATCATGTCGGCCAGGCCATAGACGGCAAGGCACTGGTGGTGCATTGGGACAAGTAGCAAGCTCCCTACTCCTGATCTAAAAACATCCTGAAAGCTGGTGGTCAATATACCAGACGATGCGGACGATACCCTTATTGAATGGCTGAAAATAGCCGAATCGACATTTGACGACTGGGACAACGAGGAAGATAGTGTGTATGATTGATGATAATATATAAGCAGGTCCATTAAATGGCAGCGGGTAGGGCTTCCCCACTGCCATTTAAATATGTGGGAAGTGTTGCAAGTGTAAAAATTTTTACACTTGCAACTTAACAATGATAAAGAAAAAGAGGGAGAATATGAAATTCCGAATTGACGGTCTGAGCCTATTTGGTAGCAGTCATTATGACACCCTGGAAGAAGCGAGGAAAAACATATTCGATAAAAAAGGCCGTAAGGGTAGTATTAACGTGGAAATGACGGAAAAAGAATATATCACCCTCATTAACAGCTATGAGGCTCAACTAGACAAAAACGTAGCTATGATCAATACCTTACAGCAGGAAAACCAAAAACAGAAAAAACAAATTGAAACACTGCAAAACACACTTGTTCATCCTGAAGTGGTGGAAAACATAAAACATCAAGCCCGTCAGCAGATAAATGCTGAAGTAGAGGCAAAGGAGAAAATAACAGAAGAGCTTACAAAACAGATAGAAATATTAACCAGGCGGGAAGAGGGCTTGAGAGAGGCCCTTGGCAGATGGCGAAAAAAAGCCACTGGCGAGGACTTGCGACCGCCAAAAGACTTAAAGCAAAAAGGATTCCAGTACCGAGTCGTAAAAAATAGAATAGTGAAGATGTATTTTCTGGAGAAATACCTGCCGCATTCCTTTGATACCGGTTTCAGTGAATTGGAAGGATATGCTCTGTTGGAACTTGCAAAGGGGGTTAACCTCAAAAAAATATATTTAGACCGTGGTAAGTGGGTAGCACAATACGAATCACTCAATCCGCTGGGATAATACTTTTAAGACCTTGCATTTTATGGTGCCTATGGTATTATTGTATTGTCTATTTAATCCTACACTACGTACCCTTCATGCTTAATGCGTGACGCTAAACGGCAAGAAGGAAAACATCAGATGCAAGCGTGATGCTGGCATATTGCATATCTGATGGGTAACATTTATGGGATTCTTCCACTATTTTATCTCCAGGAATAGTGCGGATGGAAGCTCCGGAGCATGTTGAGGGCGATAAGCGGCAACTGCTGAAGAATCTTACTGGCTCCAGGTAAAAACAAGCGAAAAGCGAGGCACAACTTGGAGAGCAAGGCCGAAGCGAAGAGCAAGGCTGTGCGGAAAAGAGCCAAGGAGCTGTGTGTAGACAATGTGATGCGGTACATCTGAACCGACTGCTGAAGGCGAAGATGTGTTTCACCAGTATTGGACGAAAACGGGTCCACCGGAAAAAAACCACGTTGGAGACGTGTGTTTCGGGTATTTGAAGGTTACTTGCCGGACCGGGAACTGACGGCATGGACGCGCTAAAGCGCGCCGGGTTTATTTAACCA
Organism: Pelotomaculum terephthalicicum JT; assembly: GCF_022410535.1. GTDB lineage: Bacteria > Bacillota > Desulfotomaculia > Desulfotomaculales > Pelotomaculaceae > Pelotomaculum_D > Pelotomaculum_D terephthalicicum. The sequence goes on along the minus strand of NZ_JAKNBL010000001.1, from coordinate 317,600 downwards.
AACCAAGTGGATGCTTGGTTGAGTGGGGATTTGGCAACTGACCCCATAAAATACGGCTAAAAAGGCACAGCACGATGATCGAGCAGTCTCAAAAAGACGTAAGTGCCTTCGCCACTGGAGCGTGAGTTCCACCCTTTGGGTTATGTGGCACCCCGGTGTTCAACGAACAGAACTTTGACAACATAACACCCGCTGCCGTCTCTGTCTTACGGAGCGATTTAAAAATCGCTGAGGCGATTTTTTAAAGGAGCGGAGTAAGACAGAGACGGCCAGAAATATCCCGGCAAATTCGCGGAGCGCGAGGTCTTCAGGGTTCGCTTAAAAAGAGAACCGCGAGAGTTGGCATCAGGGATGATTAGTTTTATTCTTTTTTAAGGGTCGGATAAAATCTGAACCTTTTTTGATTTTTATAGTAACTTTTATTAATGTTATCTACACTAAACACGGTTAAATAAGATGAGGCAATAAAAACAAGTAAATATGATTGTCAGAGGACATAAATATGGAAAAGAGGAATATAATTTATTCACCATTCTCAAGTATAACATTTGATTATAAGCATTGTTTTTTGTGTGGAGGATTACTAACTGATAGCAATGTAAGCGATGAACATGTCTTTCCTAAATGGCTTTTACATAAGTATGATTTATGGAACCAACGTTTGTGTTTATTTAATGAAACTTTAATTCCATATAAAAACCTTACAATTCCATGCTGCAATGATTGCAATGGAGTTTATTTATCTAAATTGGAAAATGATATAAAGTCTGCTATAGAACATGGTTATAAGAGTTTTATGGAGCTTGATGAAATAACAATCTTTAAATGGATGACTAAATTATTTTACGGATTATTGTTCAAGGACTTATCATTATCTGTAGATCGAGCAAATCCTCAAAAAGGACATTTAATGGAACCCGAGATGCTTTCAAAATTTAAGATAGTACATGTTTTTCTTCAATCCGTAAAGCCAAAAGTAAAATTTACAGGAAATGTTTTTTCATTATTTGTTTTTAATGTACATACAAATCCTAAGAATGATAACAAATTGGATTTTTTCTTTTCAGATGATTTGCTCCGTTTGCAGCTTGCCATTCAAGTGGGTGACACTGGAATAATTTGTTGTATTGGCGAAGATGGAATAATTAAAGAATCATTGGATAACTATTTGAAGCCATTTTACTCTATAAAGATTCACCCAATACAATTTCGTGAAATTATTGGTAGAGTTTTTTACAAGAAATATATATTACAGGTTCCACCGGCATATATTTTTGTTAACTCTGAAGATGAATGTTCGATAGTTTCAATGCTTTCATCTTTTACTGGTAAATATTTTGCAGATATTAAACAAAAAGAATTAGCCTATTTTATATATAAGCAGTTGAAACCTTTAGGATTTACAGAAGAAGATATTTATCATACTAAACTTGATGCAGTCACAAGTTATTTAACTAATCATTATGGAAATGTTCATTTGATCGATCAGTATGGGAACGTTATCAGTGATGTTACCATTAAGCATAATGGTTATAAAGGAGATTTATTTCCCCCAAAAAATAATAAACCAAATAATTAAATAATATCCATGACAAAAAGAACTTTTATTGTTGCACAACATTAACAGATTACGCTATATACAGGGATAGGTAGTGTGGCGAATTTTGCAGATTGCATAAACTCATATTTAAAGTTATGGGCATTCGAATTATAGTACAACACGATAATCCGGATGCCTTCTAATATTTACCGGCTGTGTAGCCGGTTTTAATCTTTTAGGGGGTGATTTGTATTTCCATCATTAAGTATAAGTATAAAAAAACTGGTGTTGGTGTGGTGGATAATCTCGGTGCACAGTTGGAAAAAGTGATCAGGGGAGCCAGTCAAGGGAGCATTGAAACGAAATACCGTTATATCGCCGCCGCCAATAGGTTTATCGGTTTTGTGGGAGTTCACTTTAAGCTGAAAAAGCTTCAAAACATCCAGGACAAGCATATTGAAGCTTACGCGGCGCACATGAAAAGCCGCGGCTGTAGCGACAAGTATGTAAAGAACGATCTAAGCGGGATAAGATACCTGCACCGGCAGATCCCGCAGGCAAGGTATAGCTTAAAAGATAGTAAGACGGCAAATAAGGAAATGGGGCTGGGCAGTACTCCTGACGGAAGGGCGGACAGGGCATGGACGGAACGTGAGCTTTCTCAGATGAAGGCCAGGGCTGTGTCAATTGGCCGGTATGACATCAACAGGACCATGGAAGCGATCAGGTCCACGGGAATGAGGTTGGACGAAGCGGCCAGCCTCCGGCGCTCTGTAGTTGAGGATGCGCTGAAGTCTGGCGTATTACATTTGAAAAACACCAAAGGTGGCCGCCCCAGGGAAGTACCTCTTACCGACAGAGCTGTAGCTGTCTTTCAAGAGGCGCTGAGGAATTCTTCCCGGGGTGGCTATGCTTTTACCCCAGCTGGCATGAGGGTTCATGTTTATGAGAAGAAAGTTGAAAATTTTATATACAATCACCGTAAAAAAATTCAGGATCAGGAGAGGAAATTTACCGGCCACAACCTGGTTCCTAATGATAAGGGCGCTCTTACGCCTCACGGGTTGCGGCACTCTTTTGGCCGCGAATTTATTACTAAGCGGTTTAAGGAATACCTTTCCTCAGGTATGGGCAGGGAAAGAGCTATGACGATGGCTAGAGAGGATACAACGAAGGTTCTTGGTCACGACAGGAAAGAGACAACTTACATCTATGCTCCGGAGAATTTGTTGAACTTTTAGTAATAATCTTGATTGGAGAGTGATTATCAGTGGAATTCAGACTGGGAGTAGAGATTCATGTTAGATAAATATGTTCTCCCAAAGCGAGTTTATATAAGTTCTCACGCGACTGAAATGTATTTAAGCCGCGTACTTGGAAAGCCGTCAACCAAAAGAAATTTTCAGACTGCCCGACTTTTTTTAAGTCATATGTTAAGTAATCGTGTATGTCGTTTTATTGGATCTCGAAGGGACGAAGCGGCTTTTCGTCTTAAATTAGCTTTTTGTGGCATTGTATTCATTTACGAGCCGCGATGTAATGAGGTCTATACGATTTATCTGGATAAAAAAAGCGAGGAACGTTTAGAAATGTGCATGCGAATACCTGCTGACTTTATAGTATCAGAGCAAGTTAAGAGTAAACTGGGGAAAAGAATCAGGGAAAAACTTTTTAGGTATGAGTGGCCGGTTGTAACGGCAAAAGCGAAGCCTAACCGCCCAACGTCCATATTATGTGTGAAGGCTGGTAACTGGCTTATTAACCTGGATATGGTGAAAAGAGAGGTTTCAGGTGCTTTACTATTTGGATGTCCTTCTAAGGATTATGAGTTAGAGAAAGATTTTGATTATTAAATTGGACGTGCTTAATAATGGCGGCCAGTCCCTGCCTGCCGGTTTACTTGTATAAGAAGCAAGTAAAAATAGACCCCTGCGTGGGGTCTATTATATTAGTTCTGAAAGGATGAGTTAAAAGTGAAAGAAAGAAAGGTTAGTAAGAAATCTATTATTCTTAGTTTTCTTGAAAAACAGGACCAAATACCAGTATCTGAAATAGCTATATTACTATATGGAAATTACAGTATGTTGGAACATGTTAAAGTTGTAAATTTGTTATCTGCTTATCGAGCCAATGATCCAAGATTTAAAAATATAAGGGTGCGTAATAAACATATTTGTTATGTGTAATATTTGCTTTCATAAGTAGCAATCGGATTGGCTGTGAAATATATGGAATCATTTTGAGGACTGGTGCATGAACAGTAATAATTATACTTACTATGATCCGCTTTGACTTCCACAAAACGACATAACATAAGCGCATCTAATGTTGCCGCTTTTTTTAGACGTGGTGTATCAGGTAACTGTATTCCACGAGATAATTTGTGATCCGGTGGGTAGTATATATTCTCTTCTTGTTGTAGTAAAAGGATAGGCCTTGTATCTCTGATTTCTATACATCGTGAGATAGGGTAAAATTGTTCTAATTTATAATACTCTCTTGTCTTAACACGCCATAGAACATATCGTAGGGCAAGGTTAAGCATGTTAGGAAGATTTTCTTCAGTAAATGGACCTTTAATTAATATATTAAGAAGATTAATAGCATCTTTTTTGCTGAAAACGTCTAGTTTACTTGACGCAGATTGACTAGCCTCAAATCGAGCCAGAACCTGAGCTGCACAACAACTAAACGATTTTTGCCATGATACAGGTTCAACAATTTGACGAAGATTATATTCAGTTTGAAAATTTTCGTTAAAAATCTCAGCATAATGCCTAATGTCTTCAAAATCCGGATCATCTTCAAATACCCAGTCTGACGGAATTTCCCGGATCGATTGTGTATTCGTCTCCTTTTCTATTTTATCAAATAAAATGTTACTTAAAAACTGATTTATATATTTGCCCCAACGGGTTCCTATATCCCATGCAGCTGAAGGGCGAATAAACCGGATACCAGATATATAGGCTGTAAGTGTGCTATAAGGTATACCAAAAGACTTAGCTACTTCTGTTACATGATTATCACTTGCAATTACTGTTAAATCTAATATGCTTCCAGGTCGTAAAGAGAACATTATTATACCTCTTTCAACATAGTTTTTTACATTGTGGTTGGATAGCCTAACTCTTGATAATTATATCAATGTGTAATTATGAATTGTGATGTGTGAATTGAACTAAGGCAACCCGTTTTTTATATCATGGCCGGTTCCATATTATCTCCTAAGTAGTAGCCCTCCCGGATCTTCCTGGAGATCTGCCCTGAATTAATTATACACATTATACAATGTTTGTGAAATATTTTCTTGACATTTGTGTTAACACATTCTACAATAAATGTAGAATTACTGATAGTATTTAGATATTATTTTATTATTTTACATTCCCGTGGACCCGGTCCCGCCCCGGTATAATAAGCGCGGGTGCCTGTACTATAAAAGGCTGCGTCGTAAATACGCGTTAAGAATAGGGGGGAGTCTTTTGATTTTTCCGCCGGTGACTAAAGTAGTTTTTGCCGCTGACGCGAGCGGCAAAATAAAAGCTCGCCTAAAACCAGGTACGGCGGCGAGAGATCTTAGACGAAAAAAAGCACGAAAAATTTCTGATAATTTAATCCAATATGATGCAGAATGGAAGGACAAAGAACCTATTGTGCCGCGTGATGACGAAATAATTCTAATAGGGACAATCTCTAAATATTCAATGAGAAGAAGTTGGTTGAAAACTGATAAAAAAACACTCAACAATATTTTCGAACACAACGAGAGAGTAGCTAGACTAGTCATGCCTGGTCTAGAAAGCATTCCCTTGGGTGATCCACATCCGGTGACAGACATTATGCTTATTTATAAAAAATGTTCGCTAGTTAATTAAACTACCGGCAGAATATCAATAACAAAGCTAGAACACTAAAAAAACCGGGAATTCCCGGTTTTTTTTAGTGTTCTAGGATTTAAATTTGCCCAGGTCTTTTTTTGTATTAGGACAAGACTTTATTTTCATAAGATATTAGGGGGTGGTGCCTTGAAAAAAGGGAAAAACGCAGGAAACAAGAAGGTATGTGAGAGTAGTTGGCGTGTAGTAGTTGAGGCCGTGGGCACGCCCGGACAGCGTGAACAGGCAATCAAACAAGCGACTAGATATGTTCTTTCGCGAATTACAAACAGGAAAAAGACACCCCGATCTGGAAATCTAAGTCGTTAAATATCCTAAGGGGGTGGCTTATTGCTTGCGGTAATTTATCTCAGAGTGAGTACAGAGGATCAAGCCCGGGAGGGGTACAGCCTGGAGGTCCAGGAGGAAAGGTGTCGGCGGCGGGCTAGTGAACTTGGGTGTAAACGGGTGGAGGTTTTTTGTGACGATGTTACCGGTGAAATTCTCAATCGTCCTGCTCTTACATTGATACTGGAACGAATCCAACAAGGTGGAGTAGATTATTTCATCTGCTTTGATCCTGACCGGTTGGCCAGGAAACTTATGAATCAATTGGTTATCACAGAAAAAATTGAACAAGCTAGAGTCAAGATTGATTTTATCAATTTCGAGTGGCGTGACACTCCCGATGGAAGGCTATTTTACCAACTCCGGGGTTCTATTGCTGAATTTGAAAAAGCTAAAATATTAATGAGGACCAGTGATGGTAAAAAGAAGAAAGCCGAGAAAGGAATGCTTACGCATAGCCCCGGTATCTATGGATATGGCTATGATAAAGAAACAGATACCCTTTGGGTCAATCAGGAGGAGGCTCGTGTGGTATGCATGATGTATTCCTGGGTGCTGGAGGCCGGACGGGGGCAGTATGTTGGCCCTTATGAAGTCGCCCGCAGGTTAAATGACATGCAGATATCGCCTCCCAGAGGGCCGAGAGACAAAAGTAAAGAGGCATACTGGCATCGTGGTACTGTGCGTCGCATACTCACGAATGAAACTTATACCGGTACATTGTATTTGCGGGTAGAAGACTCAACGGGAGTTAAGAATAACCGCTATCGCGCACCGGAAGAAAAAGTTTCACGTAAAAAAAGACCTCGGGAAGAATGGTGTGCCGTACAGGTTCCGTTAATTGTTGAGCGGCAGATCTGGGAGGAAGTGCAGTACCGGCTGCGGGATGCGAGACGAATAAAACCGGGTATGTCAATCGAGCAGTATCTTTTAAGTGGTTTGGTCCGGTGCGGAGCTCCCGAATGTGGCCATACGATGCACGGCAACCGTATTTCGAGAAGAAGCAGGGTGAAAGACAGCATAAAATATTACAGATATTACGTCTGTACGGCGAAAAGTCCCGGTATTACTGGGGTGGAACGTTGCCGGTCTTCAAGCGTGCCTGCTGACCGGTTGGAGAAAATCGTATGGGATAAAGTATCGGGTTGGCTGACCAACCCACAAGTGCTTGCTATGGAATTAAAGGAGCAAGGTGTTGGAGAAAACTTAAAGCTATTAGAGGAAGAAATAGTGGGAGTGCGACAGCAACTTGATGCAGCTGGCGAGGAACGCGCCCGAATTATTCGTGGATACCAAAAGGGTATTATACCTGAAGATGAGGGCGATAAGATTCTGATTGAGATTAAAGAGCGGGTCGAGAGGATGGAAAAACGACTGGCGGAATTGATTGAAGAATCCCACCGTCAGCAACTCCTGGAAGAAGAGCAACTAGCTTTTAGAGAGGCTGTGGATGAATTCGCCGGCAGGCTGCAAGAACTGACTTTCGAGGAAAAGCGACATGTAGTTCGCTTACTGGTTGATAAGGTTATTGTTGAAGGCCGGAATGTTGTTATAAGGGGCCGGATACCAGGTGTTTTGCCAGGTGGTAGCGGCCTTAATAATAGTGAAAAAGTATTAGACAATGGGAACTTCACTCTGCGGGGCGGTCCCGTCGATCATCGCCACACGAATGGCCGGGATATGGATGCCATCCAGAGAGTCGTTGTCGGATGAACAGCAGTGGAACTCAACATCGTATCCTTTCTCCAACATCGTTTCGCCGATTTTGCGCATAAACGTTGATTTTCCGACACCCGGCCCGCCTTTTAAAATGAAGACGCGGGTGGCGTCTTTTTCAATAATATGATCGTAGAAAGAATAAAAGCCTAGTGATGTGTTGCCGCCGGGGAATAGTTTGGTCAGTTTCCCATTTGCCATTATCCAAACCTCCTTGTTTGGTTTAATATGTCGCAAAAGGTGACTTGCCAAGACGGAATCAAATCAGTGTTTGGCCGGGGTTTTTAATATGTAAACGTATTGCTCTGTCTTAAATATCTATTATAAAAAGCAGAGGTTATGATTTGTTTGGGCAGGGAATTAATGGAGGGCTATTTCCCCGTCTTGCGGCGGGAGTATCTTTATTGAACATGGTGTGTTAAAATAAAGTTCAATTCACAGTCGTTTCGAGGTGTGTCCCATGTTTGGGGCCAGGATCGTTATTGCCGATGCTGATGTTAATTCTCGTAAAAAGTTAAAAGAAATTCTGATCCTCGCGGGTTATCTCGTGGTCGGCGAGGTGAGTGAAGGCAGGAGCGCTCTCAAGGTGGTCTTTCAGACCGACCCCGATCTTGTTATTATGGATACAATGTTGCCGGGCGCGGCAGGTCTGGATATTATCAGAATTATTGAAGAACACCGGGTTGCTCCGGTAATCCTGCTGGCCGACTCCCGGGGACGGGATATGCTGGAAGAAGTCAAAGATTCCTGGATTTTTGCTTTCCTGGTAAAGCCGGTAAGCGACGCGCAGCTGGTTCCCGCCATAGAAATAGCAATTGCTAACTTTAGGAAATTCATCAAGCTGGAAGAGGAAAATAAAGGGCTTAAACAAGCGCTGGAAGAAAGAAAACTTGTGGAAAAAGCCAAGGGCTTGCTGATGGAGGCCAGGGCGCTAAGTGAGAAAGAAGCTTATAAATACTTGCAGAGATTAAGCATGGACAATTGTGTGCCGATAGTCAGGGTCGCGAAAAAAGTTATTAAACTCTATAGCAAAAAGGATAATAAGCGCCAGTGATTGTATACAATATTTTATTTGTAAACCGGTTGATTTTTTAAGAGTAAATGTTTATACTTGTTTATGTAACTTAATACTTTTTGGGGCAAAGGCGTCCTTTGAAGACCGGTAGAATTACCGGGTCTTTGGAGGGCATTTTTTATTTTTATATGAAAAGAAATGCGTTATCAGTATCTAGATTATGAATAAATAAATGGAGGTTTACTTTGAAAGTCTTAACCAGAGAGGAAGTATTGGAAAAAGCCAAAGAATATAATGTCAAATTTATCCGCCTGCAATTTACCGACATTTTCGGTTCTTTTAAAAATATTGCCATTACTGTAGAAGAACTGGAAAGGGCGCTGGCAGGACAGGTCATGTTTGACAGCGCCGTTGTCGAAGGTTTTATTCGCAACCAAGAAAGCGAAATTTATCTTTACCCCGATCCGGCCACGTTTGAGATCTTTCCTTGGCGTCCCAGGGACGGCGCGGTAGCCAGGCTGATCTGCGACATCTGTTCCGCGGAAGGAGAAACTTTTCCCGGCTGCTCCCGCTCCGCCCTGAAAAGAGTGTTGAAAAAAACTGCCGGCACGGGGTTGCAGTTGCGGGCCGGCGCGGAAATTGAGTTTTTTTTGTTCCACGCCAATGAACAGGGCAAGGCCACCACTATCACTCATGATCACGCGGGTTACTGTGATTTGTCTCCGGTGGATTTGGGTGAAAACGCGCGGCGGGATATGGTGCTGACGCTGGAAGAAATGGGCTTTGAGATTTCTTCCTCCCACCACGAGATAGCTCCCGGACAGCACGGGATATTTATCAAGGAGGACAGTGCCTTAGCGATCGCGGACAAAATCGCCACCTTTAAATTTGTTGTGCGGACCATCGCCCAGCGGCACGGGCTGCACGCGTCATTTATGCCTAAACCGCTTGCTGGGGAAAAGGGCTCCGGTATGCGCCTGCACTTGTCGCTTTGGCGTGAGGGAAAGAATATCCTTGAAGACTCGAATGACGGTTTGGGCTTGAGTGAGACGGCCTATCATTATATCGGGGGCGTACTGGGGCATGCCCGGGCGATTACGGCTATTGCCAACCCGCTGATTAATTCGTACAAGCGGCTGCTGCCGGACGAACTGTCTCCGTGTCTGGTGGCCTGGTCTGAAAAGAACCGCAGCGCAATGATCCGTGTCCCCGCGCAGCGGGGGTACGGTACCCGTTTCATTCTGCGCAGTCCCGATCCGGCCTGCAACTCTTATTTGGTCCTGGCCTCTGTTCTGGCGGCTGGAGAGCGCGGTCTTGCCGCAAAGATTGAGCCTCCGCAGCCGTTGCCGGAAAATCACCCGGGACGCGGAGGGCTGAGGGAATTGGTCAGAAACAACGGGCTGCCGCGCTCCTTTAACGAGGCATTGCATGCCCTCGCTGAGGATGAGACTGTCTGCGCGGCGCTGGGGGAACACATAGCCAGGTGTTACCTGGAAGCAAAAAGAGAGGAATGGGAGCGCTTTATGGCTGAAGTCCACCAGTGGGAGCTTGACGAGTATCTGGCCAACTATTGAAAAGCTTGGAACAGGCTACTCCCAGGGAGGCACAGGGTGATCAAGAAATGACCTTTGGTCTTGAGCTAAATATCTGATTAACGAACTGGAAGGGAGGGGGACCCACCAAATTATAATCCGGCGATGTTTCACAAAGAACAGAGAATAAAAGAGAGAGATAATTTAGGAGGATGGTACAATGACATTCAGTAAAGGCATTAATGCCAGCGCGGCTACTTTAACCAAGCTGCGCACCGGAGACAGCAAGTGTGAATTTAGCGGCATGTGTGTAACCTGTCTGGACGGCTGCCCGGGTTTGTGCGAGATCGGCAAATCTTCCGTCCGCAGCAAAGAAGTGCTCTACCCGCAGCCTTTCGGGAAAACTACCTCGGCTTCGCAAAAGGATTATCCGGTTGATTACTCCCACTTCAACATTATGGGTACGGCTGTCGGCGCGATCGGTATCGAAGCTGACTCCGATAAAGCGATATTCCCGGCCGTAAGCCTGGAAACTGAAGTCGGCTCTGTAAATAAGATCAGCCTGGACCTGCCCATTGTGGTAGCGGCCATGGGGTCCACCAATGTTGCCGCCGACAACTGGGATCACCTGGCGGCCGGCGCTGCTATTTCGGGTATCGGTATCGCCATTGGTGAGAATGTCTGCGCCATGGACCCCCATGTGGAGATCAAGAACGGACGTGTTGTTCACTCGCCGAACCTGGAAAAGCGGGTTAAAGACTTCCAGAGATGGTACAACGGCAAGGGCTTTATCGCGGTGCAGGCCAATGTCGAGGACACTACGCTTGGTGTTCAGGAATACGCTTTGGAAAAACTCGGCGTCGATGTCGTTGAAATCAAGTGGGGCCAGGGCGCCAAGGATATTGGCGGCGAAGTCAAGCTGAACACGCTGGAGCGGGCGCTTCAACTCAAGAGCCGGGGTTATATCGTGCTGCCCAATCCGGAAGATCCGAAAGTCCAGGCGGCGTATAAAGAAGGCGCTTTCACTGAGTTTGAGCGGCACTCCCGGGTTGGCATGGTCAGCCAGGAAGGATTTATGGCCCGTGTGGAAGCCCTGCGCAACGCCGGGGCCAAGCATGTCATGCTCAAAACCGGAGCCTACCGGCCGGCGGACTTGGCCAGGGCGGTGAAATTCGCTTCCGACGCCAAGATTGACTTGCTTACCGTTGACGGCGCCGGTGGCGGCACCGGCATGAGCCCGTGGCGGATGATGAACGAATGGGGCGTCCCGACGGTATATATCCAGGCGCTCCTGGTTAAGTATCTTGATAAACTGGCTGCCAAAGGAGCTTTTATTCCCCCGGTGGCCATCGCCGGCGGCTTTACCCTGGAAGACCATATGTACAAAGGCCTGGCCATGGGAGCCCCGTACATCAAAGCGATCGGCATGGCCCGTTCGCCTCTTACCGCCGCCATGGTCGGCAAGACTGTCGGTGAAGCGATTAAGAGCGGCAAGGTTCCGCCTGAATACAAGAAATATGGCGCGAATCTGGAGCAGGTTTTTGTGGCCGCGAATGAGTTGAAAAACAAGCTGGGCAGTGATTTTAACAACCTGCCGGCCGGCGCTATCGGTGTTTACAGCTATTGCGAGCGTCTGGCCCAGGGCTTAAGGCAATTCATGTGCGGCGCCCGCAAGTTTGCTCTCCAGTATATCACCAGGGATGACCTTGTCGCCCTGACCAAGGAAGCCGCGGAAATTACCGGCATCCGCTATGTCATGGACGCGGACGCGGAAGAAGTTGAGCAAATTTTAAGCTAAGCCTTAATAAAACAGTTGCCTTCTTAATCATAGTTTTATATAATAACTTTATAGTTGTTTTATATTATAGGTACAAGGGTGTATCTATAGAATCCAGGCAATGATGCCCTCATCAGGTGAATATTCCTGCCAGAGGGCATTTTTATATCCGGCGGAAAAGATTAAGAATGTAGCGGCAACAGGAGGTATGCGCCCATGGGAGAACAAAGGGTAATACTAATCGATAATGATGCCGCCTGGAGAAAGAATGTAAAAGCCATACTGGTTAAAATGGGTTACTGGGTAATCGGTGAGGCTGAGGATGGTCTTACCGGCTTAAAGCTGATCAGGACGAGGCAGCCTGATCTGGTTATCATCGAGGCATTCCTCCCAGGTATGGATGGATTTGAAGTGGCCCGCATTGTCTATGAAGATAAACTGGCTCCCGTAGTATTAATCAGTTCGTCCACACATCAAAATGTGATTGAGAAAGCCAAGAACGCTAAGGTCTTTGCTTTTCTGGTCAAGCCTGAACTTGACTTCAACCTTATCCCGGCGGTCGAGTTGGCTTTGACCAATTATCAAGAAAGAGTTAAGCTTGAGGGCCAGGTGCAGGAACTTCAGAATACGATTGAGACAAGAAAAGTTGTCGAAAGGGCAAAGGGTATCTTAATGGAATCAATGGGTGTTTCCGAAGCAGAAGCTTTTAAGCGCATCCAGAAGCAGAGCATGAATAAGCGGATTTCCATGCGCGCGGTGGCCGAGGCGATAATATTGGCCCATAACCTGTAAGCATTCAATATCTGCGGGCTTTATCAACATGATACGTTAAACCGCGCACGTGGTTGTGCCGGACCGGGCAAAGAAGCCCATAATAGTAGAGGTTAAGCTTGATCTGCTATTATGGGCTTCTTTATTATCATAAAAAATACTTTCTGAAGGGTGGTTGTTATGGAGGTAACTGCAAAGGGACAATTACTGGATAAAGCCAGGAATTTGGGAGTTAAGTTTATCCGCCTCCAGTTCACCGACATCCTTGGTGTGATGAAAAATGTTGCCATCACTATTGAGCAGCTTGATAAAGCGCTTGAGGGGGAATTGATGTTTGACGGTTCTTCCATTCACGGCTTTGCCAGGATTGAAGAATCGGATATGTACCTGCGGCCGGACTTGAAAAGCTTTGCCATGTTTCCCTGGCGGCCCAGGGAAGGCGGGGTTGCCCGCTTAATCTGCGATGTTTATAACCCGGACGGTTCTCCCTTCGCGGGTGACCCGCGCTACGTTTTGAAGAAAGTCCTGGCCGAGGCGGCGGAAATAGGCTACAGTATGCAGGTGGGACCTGAACTGGAGTTTTTCATGTTCCAGATCGACCAAGATGGTAATCCCACTCTGGAAACTCACGATGACGCCGGGTACTTCGACCTCGCCCCGGTTGATCTTGGCGAGAATGCCCGCCGCTCGATGGTGCTTACCTTGGAAGAAATGGGTTTTGAGATAGAAGCCTCGCACCACGAGGTGGCCCCGGGGCAGCACGAAATTGACTTCAAATATTCCGACGCCCTTGATGTCGCCGACAAGATTATGACCTTCAAGATGGTTGTCCGTTCCACGGCCCAACGGCATGGCCTGCATGCCACTTTTATGCCCAAACCCGTTTTTGGCATCAACGGTTCCGGCATGCACATGAACCAGTCGCTTTTCAAGGATGGCCGGAATGCGTTTTATGATCCGTCCGCTCCCGATCAATTAAGCGATGTCGCCAAGCACTATGTCGGCGGCTTGATGAAACACGCCCGTTCCATGGCGGCTGTGACCAATCCCACGGTTAACTCGTACAAACGCCTGGTGCCCGGCTATGAGGCTCCGGTTTACATCGCCTGGTCGGGGCGCAACAGGAGCCCGCTGATCCGCATACCTGCCAAGAGAGGCAATTCGACCCGTGTCGAATTAAGGAACCCGGACCCGGCCTGCAACCCGTATCTGGCCATCGCGGTTGCTTTGAAGGCGGGACTCGACGGGATTAAAAACAAGATCCAGCCGCCCCCGCCTACCGACATAAATATTTATCAGATGACCGCGGAGCAGCGGGACGAAATGAACATCTCCAGCCTGCCGGCCAGCCTTTCGGAAGCGTTGGATGAATTAGCAAAGAACGATGTCATAAAAAATGTATTGGAACCGCACGTTTATGAAAAATTCATCGAGGCCAAAAGACATGAGTGGGACAGTTACCGCGTACAGGTCCATCCGTGGGAGGTAAATGAATACCTGACCAGGTTCTAAGTATTGCTGGAGCATAACGCCGGTGTCCAACTTATGCTAATCTATACAAGATGTACCATCCTCATAGTCCTTTCCCCAAATTTCCGGGTGAAAGGACACTTTTTAACTATACACTTTAAAATTAATATGATATACTTTTGTCTAGTTCCAAAGAAAAAAAGGTACAGTGTTGTACCGCGCTACGGGGCGATGAGGCCTTCACGCACAGGCAAAATTAGCATTATTACCTGTGGTGGGGTCTTTTTGTAATTTATTGCACCGTGGTGACAGCAAAGAGAAAGGTGTGAAATATAAGTGGCTAAGCTTACCAACGACGATGTGCGTAATCTGGCCAAGGACCTGGGCGTTAAATTCGTTCGCCTTCAGTTTACGGATATCTTCGGCATTTTGAAAAATGTCGCCATCACAGTTGAGCAACTGGATAAAGCCCTTGAAGGGGAGCTGATGTTTGACGGCTCTTCCATAGAGGGTTTTGTTCGTATTGAAGAATCTGATATGTATTTGCGGCCCGATCCCGCAACGTTTGTGACTTTTCCCTGGAAGCCCCAGGAAGGCGCGGTTGCCCGTTTAATCTGCGACATTTATGATCACGACGGTAAGCCTTTCACGGGTGATCCGCGATATGTTTTGAAGAGGGCTATACAGGAAGCCGCAGAAATGGGCTACACAATGAATGTGGGGCCGGAAGCCGAATTTTTCCTTTTCCATGTTGACAGTGAAGGAAAGCCCACTACAATTACACACGACAAGGCCGGTTACTTCGACCTCACGCCTGTTGACCTGGGGGAGAACGCCCGGCGTGACATGGTCATGACTTTGGAGCAAATGGGCTTTGAGATAGAGGCCTCGCACCACGAGGTGGCGCCGGGCCAGCATGAAATTGACTTTAAGTTTTCAGAAGCTCTGGATATAGCCGACAAGGTTGTTACCTTCAAGTTTGTAGTGCGCACCATTGCCCAGCGGCATGGCCTGCACGCCACCTTCATGCCCAAGCCGGTGTTTGGCATTTCCGGTTCCGGCATGCATTTGAACCAATCGTTGATGAAAAACGGCAAGAACGCCTTTTACGACCCTGTCGCCGAAGACGGTTTGGGAGAGGATTGTCTTCATTATGTGGGCGGTCTGATGGAGCATGCCAGGGCGATCTCGGCAATTGTGAACCCAACGGTTAATTCCTACAAGAGACTGGTTTCCGGTTACGAGGCGCCGGTATATATAGCTTGGTCGGCACGCAACAGGAGTCCCCTGATCAGGATTCCGGCCAAGCGGGGAGAGTCCACCCGGATTGAGCTGCGCAACCCCGACCCGGCGTGCAATCCCTACCTGGCCATGGCGGTCTGCCTGAAGGCCGGTATTAACGGGATTAAAAACCGGATTAAGCCGCCCGCGCCCTGCAACCGCAACATTTACGAGATGACGCCGGCTGCAAGAGAGCAGCTTGGTATCGGCAGCCTGCCCGAAAATCTGCAAGGGGCTGTACAAGAATTAAAAAAAGATAAAATAATTCAAGAAGCCCTGGGTGAACACATTTTTAACAGGTTTATCGAGGCGAAAGAGATTGAGTGGAGTCGCTATCGCGTTGAGGTTCACCCTTGGGAGATTGAGGAGTACCTGACCAAGTTTTAAATTAATGAGGCAGTAAAAATTTCTAACTCAGCTTTCACATAGCGAAAGTTGAGTTAGAATGGCATAACGGCATAAACGATCTCTAATAGAAGATAATCGGCTGGATTTCATGTTTGGATGCTCTTCATTCTTCTTTGGTATAGTTTCTCTAATTAACCAGCAGAAATAACAACAGAAAATTAAGATACAACGGTGTATCCAAGTTAAAGTTTGGCAATGAGGCCTATATTACAGTACGGTGTTTTTAGCACGCCTGTAATGAGGCCTTTTTCTTTTTCTATCACTTTTTTCATTATATTCGGAGAGACAGAAAGGTTGTAGAACATGAAAATCAATGGATTACCTTCAAAACAAGGCCTTTACGACCCTTGGTACGAACATGACGCCTGTGGCATCGGTTTTGTGGCGAACATAAAAGGGAAAAAATCAAACGACATCGTACGAAAAGCTCTCGCCGTGCTTCTTAACCTGGACCATCGCGGAGCCAGGGGAGCCGAGTTGAATACCGGTGACGGCGCGGGGATCCTCATGCAAATTCCACATGCTTTTTTTGAAAAGGAGTGTGCCAAGGAGGGTATCCACCTTCCTCCCGCCGGTAGTTATGGTGTCGGTATGCTTTTCCTGCCTACAGATCCCGCCATGCGTGAAAAGTGCGAGCAGGCGCTGGAAAAGATTATCCGGGAAGAAGCCCAGACCCCGCTGGGGTGGCGTACTGTTCCGTCAGATAACCATACGCTTGGTGAAACCGCGAAACTGGCTCAGCCATATATACGCCAAATTTTTATCGAAAAGAACCCGGCTATCAAAAACATCATGGCTTTTGAGCGCAAGCTTTACGTTATCCGCAAGCGGGCGGAAAGAGAGATTCCCCGCGACTGCCTGCGGGAAGGGGAAACTTTCTATTTTGCCAGTTTCTCCTGCAGAACGATAGTTTATAAAGGAATGTTGATTTCTGAACAGGTTGCCGAGTTTTATCTCGATCTAAAAGACCCTGCTGTGGAAACCGCGCTGGCCCTGGTCCATTCCCGGTTCAGCACCAATACGTTTCCCAGCTGGGAGCGGGCTCACCCGTACCGTTATTTGATCCATAACGGGGAAATCAACACCCTGCGCGGCAACATCAATTGGATGCATACCCGCCAGGCCATGTGCGAGTCGGAACTGTTCGGCGAGGATATGGCGAAGGTCTTTCCTGTGATCGACCAGGACGGCAGTGACTCGGCCATGTTTGACAACTGCTTCGAGTTTCTGTCGCTCTCAGGGCGTTCCCTGCCTCACGTGGCCATGATGATGATTCCGGAGCCGTGGTCCAACCACGAAAGCATGAGCGACGCGAAGAAAGCGTTTTATGAATACCACGGCTGCCTGATGGAGCCGTGGGACGGCCCCGCGTCCATTGCTTTCACGGACGGCGCGATCATCGGCGCCGTGCTTGACCGGAACGGCCTGCGGCCCTCGCGCTATTACGTAACCAAAGACGACCTCATTGTTTTGGCCTCGGAAGTAGGTGTGCTTGATATCCCGCCGGAAGATGTGATCCTGAAAGAACGGCTGCGCCCGGGGCGCATGCTGCTTGTCGACACGGAAGAAGGCCGCATTATCAGCGATGAAGAGCTGAAAACAAGCATGGTGACTGCACATCCTTACCGGAAGTGGCTGGACGAATACCTGGTGAGCCTTGAACAACTGCCGGAGGCTCCGCATGTGCCGGCGCCGGACTTTGAGACGGTGCTCAAGCGGCAGCAGGCCTTTGGTTATACTTACGAGGACCTTTCTAAAGTGCTGGAGCGCATGGCCAGAGACGGGGTTGAGCCGGTGGGGGCGATGGGCCATGATGCCCCGCTGGCGGTATTGTCTGATAAACCGCAGCTTTTGTACAATTATTTTAAGCAATTGTTTGCCCAGGTGACCAACCCGCCGATTGACTCCATTCGCGAGGAGATTATTTTTGCCGTCGAGACCACCATTGGCAGCGAAAAGAACTTGATTAAGCCGGAACCCGGCAACTGCCGCCGGATCAGGCTGAAAGCACCGGTTCTGACCAATGAAGAGCTGGCGAAAATCCGGCACCTGCAGAGGGACGGTTTTAAAACAGTAACCTTGCCCATCCTGTTCAAAGTGGCGGAAGGAAGCCCGGGCATGGAAAAAGCGCTGGAGAACCTTTTCCATGAGGCCGGCCGGGCCATTGCCGGCGGCGCCAATCTGCTGATTTTATCCGACCGGGGTGTGGATGCGGAAAACGCGCCCATTCCGGCCTTGCTTGCCGTAGCGGGACTGCATCACCACCTGATCCGGGCGGGAAACCGGAACAGGGTCAGCCTGCTGCTTGAATCGGGGGAACCGCGTGAAACGCATCACTTGGCGGTGCTGCTGGGCTACGGCGCAAGCGCCGTCAATCCGTATATGGCTTTTGAAACACTGGAAGACATGTGCCGACAGGGAATGCTGGACGGTATAACACTCAAGGAAGCCCTGAAGAATTACGTCAAGGCCGCTATTAAGGGTGTGGTCAAGGTTGCTTCCAAAATGGGTATTTCCACGATTCAGAGCTACTGTGGAGCCCAGATTTTTGAGGCTATCGGGATTGACCGGTCGGTAATTGACAGATATTTTACCTGGACTGCCTCACGCGTGGGCGGAGTCGGGCTGGCTGAAATTGCCGGTGAAGCGGCGCTCCGCCACCAGAGGGCTTTCTCGCCCGGCAGTGACGGCGCACTGGAGCCCGGCTCCACTTACCAGTGGCGGCATGACGGTGAGGAGCATATGTTCAATCCGGAGACTATCGCGCTATTGCAGCAAGCCTGCCGCAATAGTGACTTTCAATTGTTTAAGCAGTACTCGGCGCAGGTCGACGGTCAGAAAAACGCGCTGCGCAAGTATTTGGACTTTAAAAAAGACCGGACGCCCGTGCCGCTAGAGGAAGTCGAACCGGTGGAGTCCATCTGCCGGCGCTTCAAGACCGGGGCCATGTCGTTTGGTTCGATCAGCAAGGAAGCGCACGAGACCATGGCTATCGCCATGAACCGCGTTGGGGGCAAGAGCAATACGGGCGAGGGCGGGGAAGATCCGGCCCGCTTCAAGCCCCTGCCGAACGGCGATTCCCTGCGCAGCGCCATTAAGCAGGTGGCCTCGGGCAGATTCGGTGTTACCAGTGAGTACCTGACCAACGCGGATGAAATTCAGATCAAGATGGCCCAGGGGGCAAAGCCCGGTGAGGGCGGCCAGCTGCCGGGGCGCAAGGTGTATCCCTGGGTTGCCAAGGTCAGGGGGACCACGGCCGGGGTGGGCCTGATTTCACCCCCGCCGCACCATGACATTTATTCGATTGAAGACCTGGCGGAATTGATTCACGACTTGAAGAACGCCAATCCAAAGGCCAGGATCAACGTTAAGCTTGTTTCGGAAGTAGGCGTGGGCACAATTGCCGCGGGAGTATCCAAGGGAAGGGCCGATGTCGTTTTGATCAGCGGCTACGACGGCGGCACGGGGGCTTCGCCCAGAACGAGCACCACTCATGCCGGCCTGCCCTGGGAATTGGGTTTGGCCGAGACGCATCAAACGCTGGTGCTGAATAATTTACGCGACAGAATTGTTGTGGAAACGGACGGCAAGCTGATGACCGGCCGGGACGTGGTGATCGCCACGCTGCTCGGCGCTGAGGAATACGGGTTTGCCACGGCTCCGCTGGTTGTCATGGGCTGCATCATGATGCGGGTTTGCAACCTGGACACCTGCCCGGTCGGCATAGCAACCCAAAACCCGGAATTGCGCAAGAATTTCCAGGGCGACCCGCAGCATGTAGTCAACTTTATGCGGTTTATCGCCCGGGAAATGCGGGAAATCATGGCGGCACTCGGTTTCCGGACAGTCAACGAAATGGTTGGCCGCACCGACGTGCTGGAGCTGAAGAAAGGTATTGAGCACTGGAAAGCGAAGGGACTGGACCTGTCTGCCCTGCTCTGGCGGCCTGATGTTGCGGAAAGCGTCGGGAGGTACTGCCAAACTGAACAATATCACGGGTTGGAGAAATCTCTGGACAGACAGGAGCTGTTAAGAATATGCGAGCCGGCCCTGGAGCGCGGGGAGCCGGTTGAGGCCAGGCTGCCCATATTAAACACCAACCGGGTGGTAGGCGCCATCCTGGGCCATGAAGTGACCAAGCGCTACGGCGGAGAGGGCCTGCCCGAGGATACAATCCGCCTTTGCTTTGATGGTTCCGCCGGGCAGAGTTTTGGCGCTTTTGTTTCCAGGGGAATTACCCTCACCCTGGCGGGAGATGCCAACGATTACTTCGGCAAAGGCCTTTCGGGCGGCAAGCTGGTTGTTTTTCCGCCGGCAAAGGCGACCTTTGCGCCGGAAGAAAATATCGTTGTCGGCAATGTGGCCTTTTACGGCGCGACGTCAGGAGAGGCATACATCCGGGGCGTGGCCGGTGAAAGATTCTGCGTCAGGAACAGCGGTGTAAAAGCCGTTGTCGAAGGGGTAGGCGACCATGGATGTGAATACATGACCGGCGGCCGTGTGGTCGTGCTTGGTGCGACCGGCAGGAACTTCGCGGCCGGCATGTCGGGCGGGGTTGCCTATGTGCTTGACGAAGACGGAACGTTCCCGGAGCGCTGCAACTACGAAATGGTAATTCTTGAAACCCTGGAAAATGCCGGCGAAATTGCCGAGGTTAAAGAAATGATGCAAAGGCATTTAAAATATACCCAAAGCGAAAAGGCCCGGGTGGTTCTGGATAAATGGGATGAAATGCTGCCGAAATTCGTCAAGGTCATTCCGAAAGATTACCAGCGCATGCTCGCGGCCATTGACCGGGCATATCAGATGGGCCTTGGCGGTGATGAAGCCATTATGGTCGCTTTTGAAGAAAATCTAAAAGACGTGTCGCGGGTCAGCGGGAACTAACCGATGAGGAGGAGAACCATGGGTAAGCCGACGGGATTTATGGAATATCAGAGGGAACTCCCGGCCGACCGCGCTCCATTGGAGCGCATTAATGACTGGGAAGAACTTCACTGCCTTTTTGCGGAGGAAAAATTAAGGATTCAGGGAGCGCGCTGCATGGGTTGCGGCACACCCTTCTGCCATAGCGGAACCGTGATCAGCGGTATGATTTCCGGTTGCCCCAACCATAATTTGATCCCCGAATGGAATGATCTGGTCTCCCGGGGCCTGTGGAAAGAAGCGTTAGTACGGCTGTTAAAAACAAATAACTTTCCGGAGTTTACCGGCAGGGTTTGCCCGGCCCTTTGCGAGGGCGCTTGTGCCGCCGGGTTATACAGCGCCCCGGTCACGACGAAAAATATCGAGAATGCCATTATTGAGCGTGCCTATGAAGAGGGATGGATAGTCCCTTGCCCGCCTTCTGTCAGGACCGGTAAAAAAGTTGCCGTGATTGGTTCCGGTCCTGCCGGCCTGGCCTGCGCGGACCAACTCAACAAAGCCGGCCATTGGGTTACCGTTTTTGAGCGCGCCGACCGGGTGGGCGGGCTATTGATGTACGGCATCCCCAATATGAAGCTGGACAAAAAGATTGTGCAGCGGCGCGTTGATTTGATGGCGGCGGAAGGGGTTTCCTTTGCAACCGGCACGGAAGCAGGCAAAGACTATCCTGCGGAAAAGCTCCTGCGAGAATTCGACGCGGCAGTGCTTTGCGGCGGATCAACAAAACCGCGCGATCTGCCGATTGAGGGCCGGAACCTGAAGGGAATACACTTTGCGGTGGAATTTTTGGGCGCGAATACCAAGAGCCTGCTGGATTCCGGCCTTGCCGACGGAAAGCATATCTCCGCCGCGGGCAAAGACGTTATCGTAATTGGCGGCGGCGATACCGGCACGGATTGTGTCGGCACCTCCTTGCGCCACAAATGCAATAGTGTCAACCAGCTTGAGATTATGCCGGCGTTGCCCCTCGAACGTGCCGCCAACAACCCCTGGCCTCAGTTCCCGCGGGTATTTAAGGTTGATTACGGCCAGGCGGAAGCGGAGGCTCTTTACGGAGCCGATCCCCGGCATTTCTGCATTACGGCGCAAAAGTTTGCCGGAGATGAGCATGGGCAGGTCAAAGAAGTGCATACCATTCAGGTTGAGTGGATCAAGGATGATCAAGGCCGCCTTACGCCGAGGGAAATTCCCGGTACCGGGAAAGTATGGCCCGCCCAATTGGTGCTGTTGGCCATGGGGTTTACCGGTCCGGAAAACACCCTGCTCGACCAGCTCGGCGTCGAGCGCGACAAGTTTACCAACGCCAAGGCTGAATACGGCAAATTTGCCACCAATGTCAAAGGAGTATTTGCCGCCGGCGACATGCGCCGGGGTCAAAGCCTCGTGATCTGGGCAATCAATGAAGGGCGCGGCGCGGCGCGCGAGTGTGACCGCTACCTGATGGGCTCTACCATGCTGAAATGATCAGTAGAAGGAATCAGAAGTAAGGAGTCAGAATAAAAGATAGTAATTTGAGCAGGGATGATCAGATTTACCCTGCTTTTTTGTCAAGAAAAGTATACGACCGTGCTATAAACCGCATCCAGTGCTCAGAACCGCTCCGGATAAACACCCGATCCGGCAAGTCAAGCCTTTTCGAGCACGTGTTGAATGATAAGAATAATTGTTAATTTAAGTTAACAGGAGGGAATGGTTATGAATATTAGTTTTAACAGCAAAGCCGCTAGTTATGAACAGAACGCCCTTGTGCAAAAAACGGCTTCGGAGGTTTTGCTGGGTTTAATGTCGATTAAAGATGGCGAAGATGTGCTTGATTTAGGCTGCGGGTCCGGTAGCGTGACCAGGAAAATAGCCCTCCTCACAAGGGGCATGGTGGTGGGCATAGATAATTCCGACGGTATGATTAATGAAGCGGTTCGCAACAACTGCGGTCAGACAAATCTAAGCTATCTTGTTAAAGATGCCGGATGCCTAGGGTTTATTAATCAATTTGATGTTATTTTCTGTAACTCTGTTTTTCAGTGGTTTCAAAATCCCAAAAAGGTCTTGGAACAGTGCTATACAGCACTAAAGTCAGGAGGCCGAATGGGTATACAAGCTCCTGCCACTGCAAAGTATTGTCCTACCTTTGTGGCTGCTGAAGCAAAGGTCCGTACTGATTCGGCCACCAGGGAAACATTCAGTTGTTTTAACAGGCCGTGGTTTTTTGGGGACAGCGCTGAGGAATACAGGCAAATTTTTGAGGATTGCGGATTTAACGTCGTAAAATGTGAATTAATAGAGGAGTCAAATAAGTATTCAGCTGACCAGGTATATAAAATTTACCA
The DNA here is from genome assembly GCF_022410535.1 of Pelotomaculum terephthalicicum JT. Taxonomy (GTDB): domain Bacteria; phylum Bacillota; class Desulfotomaculia; order Desulfotomaculales; family Pelotomaculaceae; genus Pelotomaculum_D; species Pelotomaculum_D terephthalicicum. The sequence goes on along the minus strand of NZ_JAKNBL010000001.1, from coordinate 294,611 downwards.
GTCAGGTGCCGAAAACGGTTTTTTGAATCAATCCTTTTATACAGTTCCGCTAACAGACGCATATATTGAAACCTTTCGAATGTTGGTTAAAGAAGCTATAAAAGAACAATCAGATGAATTCGGCATGGTGGATTTAAAATTTATTCGAATATACCTGGTTGCAAAAAGAATTATTTAGGTCAGAGGGGTATTTTTACTCTCAATTTGCGTGCGTTCAATCAAGCAAGAGCTGTTTTTCAGTCTTCCCTGTCAAACGGGTTTTGAGCCGTTACGTTCCCATAGACCTGTCCGCTATTTAAATCTTCCGTCCAAAGGATGGTGCAGCCGGTTTTACAAGCGCTGTTTACAATCATTGCATCCCAGAAAGAAATACCGTACTTTTGCTGAAAATAAACGGCTTCAATTACATCCCCGACATCAGGGGCATGGTGAGTCCATTCACCCAAATCGGAGATAATCTTTAATGCTATCTCAAACGGCAAGGGAATTGGCACTTTTTTTGTCACCGTCACGTAGAATTCCTGCAAAACTTGTATGCTAACACATCCCATGTGGTTTTCCCAAAGATTGGTTATTAGTTTCCGGGCCAGGTTTTGTTTTGCCCCATTTCCTCTATCGTACGCATATACAAAAATATTCGTGTCAACGAATTGGCGTCCCTCATTTGCGTTCATGCAGATCCTCCCTGGACCATGAGGCTTTGCCCTTATATACTAAATCGAATCCTTTCTTCATGAGTTCCATTTGGTTGGTTTTTGCTTTTTGATAAGCGTCGTCCTTTGCAACTATATCTTCCAGATGCCGTGACAATAATCCGGAAACCGATGTGTTTTTTTCCACCGCTATATGTTTGACTTTCTTCAATATCTTCTTGGGAATGGATAGAGTAATATTCTGGTACTCCATCTCAATCACCTCCACATAATCAAGTATATCACGTGGATAAGTGGAAGACAATAGAGCTTGTGGAGATATCACCGTAATAAAAGGTAGTTCAGTGATTGTTTATTTTAGAATGGCATTTTCTTGACATGCTTTAATGCATTTGATAATCTTTAAAATGTATAAAATATCATAAAAATAAAGGAAGAACAAAAATATGGATAATTATGAGTTGATTGTAAACTTTTTTAAAGCTGCAGATAAGCCGGTCAGCGCAGGCCAAATAGCAGCTGCGACAGGTATCGAGAAAAAAGAGGTTGATAAAATTATGAAAAAGCTTAAAAAAGAGGAAAAGATAGCTTCTCCGAAGAATTGTTATTGGGAAATTAAAAAGTAAGCTGTTTACTAAAACCTGCCGGACATTTTTATAATAAAATGATAAACTAAAGGATAACCTGCCAATGAAGGCAGGTTAATTTATGGTTAATTTATGGGGTCAGCCCTTGACATTGGACAACTTTATATGCTAAGAGGCTGTCTGAGAATTACATATTGACATGCGAACACCCAACATGTTGATATATAATGATGCTGTCATAACAGCATGTAGTTAAAATTGGGATTACCTGTTAATACTTAGACAGGCTGCTAGCGGTTATTGTATTTTAATAATAAGGTTCTAGTTGTATGATCGCGCCATTATTTATTACTGTGAAAAGTTAAATTTATGCGTTTGTCCAATGTCAAGGGCTGACCCCCTCCGAGGTGGTAAGATGAGCTATAACATTGTAATTATAGGAGCCGGTCCGGGCGGCTATGTCGCCGCGATCCGGGCGGCCCGGTTGGGCGCCAAAGTCGCCGTTGTGGAAAAGGACGAAGTGGGCGGCACCTGCTTGAACCGGGGGTGCATTCCGACTAAAACACTGGCGTGCGGCGCCGAATTGCTGAATAACATCCGCCGCGCGGCGGAATTCGGTATTGCCACGGGAGAAGTAATGGTTGATTTCAGCCGCTTGATGGAGCGGAAAAATAAAGTTGTGGCGCAGCTGGTTGCGGGAGTCAATTATCTAATAAAGAAGAATAAAATAGATCTGATCAGGGGCACGGCCCGCCTGCAGGCTCCGGGTAAGGTCAGGGTGGCGGCGGCAGGCGGCGGAGAAATAATTTTAACAGCGGAGAATATTGTTATCGCTACTGGAACCGAGCCTGCGCTAATCACGGCTTTGGGTTACGACGGGGAGTTGGTGCTCACCTCAAATGAGGCGTTAAACGTCGCCGCTATTCCGGAAAAAATGCTGGTTATCGGCGGCGGGGTGATTGGCTGTGAGTTCGCCTGTATCTTCAATACTCTGGGCTCGAAAGTAACCGTGCTGGAAGTCATGCCCGCCATCTTGCCGGCACTAGATCGGGAAGCGGCTAAGACGATGCAGGGACTGCTGAAGCGGCAGGGTATCACTGTTAAAACCAAGGCGCATATTCTGGAAGTGAAGAAGTCTGCCGGAACCGTTGCCGCCGTGTTGGAATCGGGTGAAGAGATTGCTGCCGACAGGGCGCTTATTTCCATCGGCAGGACGATGAACTCCGGCGGTTTGGGGCTGGAAGAAGCTGGTGTAGCCGTGGGTGGGCGCGGTGAGGTTATTGTTAACGATAAACTTGAAACCAGCGTTCCCGGCATTTACGCGATTGGCGACATCACCGGCAAAATCCAGCTTGCCCACGTTGCTTCCGCCCAGGGAGTGGTCGCGGTTGACAATATTTTAGGCCGTCCCCGCGAGATGGACTACCGGGTAATACCCAATTGCATTTTTACCCACCCGGAAGTTGCTGGTGTCGGCTTGACTACCCAAGAGGCGCAAGAAAAAGGAATCAATGTTAAGTCCGGTAAATTTTCCTTTATCGCCAGCGGCAAAGCGCAAGCTATGGGTGAAACAAGCGGGTTTGTGAAAATCCTTGCCGACCCGGATAATGACCGGGTGCTTGGTGTTCATATTGTCGGGCCGCGCGCCACTGACCTGATTGCGGAAGCCGCTCTGGCTGTCAAGATGGGTATCACGGTTCAGCAGCTGACAGAAACCGTTCACGCTCACCCGACATTATCCGAGGCCGTGCTGGAAGCCGCCGAAGCCGTACACGGCATGAGCATACACACGTAAAGACAGGAGTCAGGAGATAGGAGTCAGGAGTCAGAATAATTTTTCGGTGCAACTCAAGGGTTTAAAAACCTTAAAGGAATGCAAGAAATTCCTACTGACTACTGACTACTGACTGCTTGAAGGAGTGTCCTATATGACCCGTCGGTGCCGGATCCTGTATCTGGGACTATATGATTACGCCAAAGCGTACACCCTGCAAAAGAAGCTGGTCAAAGAGCGAATCGCCGGGAAAATCCCTGACACGCTCTTATTGCTGAGCCACCCGCCGGTCTATACGATTGGCCGGAGCGGGTCCAGGGAGCATATCCTGGCGCCGGACGATGTGCTGGAGCGTGAGGGTATCAAAGTATTTGAAACCGACCGGGGCGGCGGTATTACTTACCACGGTCCCGGCCAGCTTGTCGGCTATCCCATCTTAAATTTAAGGCGGCACGGAAGCGATCTCCATAAGTTGCTGCGCATGTACGAAGAGGTGTTCATCCGGGTCCTGGCGGAGTACGGGGTCAAGGCAAACCGCCTGGACAGGTATCCCGGGGTTTGGGTGGGTCAGGATAAGATATGCGCCGTCGGGATTGGGGTCAGCAAATGGGTTAGTTATCATGGCTGGGCTTTTAATATCAATCCGGACATGAAGTATTTCAGCTATATTACTCCCTGCGGCATTCGGGATAAGGGAGTGACTTCTTTAACCGGACTACTTGGCCGGGATATCCCGGAATTTGAAATTATGGCAACGGCCGCGGGGCATTTCGGGGATGTGTTTAAGCTCCGGATTGAAGCCGGTTGTGCGGCGGCCGAAATGATTGAGGTGGTGGGAATATGACCGTGACCGGGCGTTATCCGCCCTGGCTGCGCAAGACAATAGTCGCTTCCGCTAAAGTGGCGCATACCAGGGAGTTGTTGTCCGGGCTGCATCTGCATACTGTCTGCCAGGGGGCGCGGTGCCCCAACCAGGCGGAATGTTTTTCCCGGAAAGTCGCCACCTTTATGATCCTGGGGGACACCTGCACGCGTGGATGCGCCTTTTGCGCCGTGCGCAAGGGGACGCCGGCGGCGCCGGACGCGGGCGAGCCGGAGCGGGTGGCGGAAGCGGCGGCCAGGCTTAATTTGAAACATGTGGTGGTTACATCGGTAACCCGGGACGACTTGCCGGACGGCGGCGCGGGGTATTTTGCCGCCACCGTCGGGTTTATTAGAAAGATAACGCCGGACGCCGCTGTTGAGGTGCTCACCCCTGATTTTCAGGGCAGACCGGAGGCGATTGCCGAAGTGGCCGCCGCCGGGCCGGATGTTTTTAACCATAATGTTGAAACGGTGCCCAGGCTCTATCCCTCGGTAAGGCCGCAGGCTGATTTTACAAGGTCGGTAAATTTTCTGGGAAAAATTAAAGATCTGGCGCCTGGCATCACCACCAAGTCCGGCCTGATGGTTGGTTTGGGCGAAAGCAGGGAAGAAGTTCTGGAAACAATGCGCGTACTGCGCTTGGCAGGCTGCGACATCCTCACCATCGGGCAATATCTTCGCCCTTCGGACATTCAACTGCCGGTTGCGGAATATGTCCTGCCGGAAACGTATGATTTTTACGTTGAAAAGGGGCTGTCCATGGGGTTCGGGGAAGTGGTGGCGGGCCCATGGGTGCGCAGTTCTTACCAGGCCGGTGAAGTATATAATAATTATAGTTTAAAAAACCAGGCAAGGGATTCATAAAGTATAATAAGGAGGGTTATCATTTGGAAGTCAGGTTGCCGTTTCTCGCCGAAGGTGTTGAGGAATGCGTCGTTACTTTTTGGCACGTGGCGGAAGGCGACACGGTGGAAGAAGATGATGATCTGGCTGAAATGCAGACTAGCAAGGCGATTTTCAATGTGCCTTCTCCCGCTGGCGGAACAATTAAGGAAATCCTGGTAAGTGAGGGTGACGTGGTTAAGGTAGGAGATACTCTTTGCATTATCGAGTTAGTCAGGTAATGAAACATCTGAAGTAACAGAAATACCGGAAAAGGCCTTTATAATTCTCATAAAAGAAAAAGGCATGGCATTATGTACGTGTTAATAGGGACATAATGTGAACCGTGGGCAGTTTTAGCGAGGCAGACAGCAGATTAAGCTGACTGCCTTTGCTGTCGCAAGCGCGGTCAATAGCCATCACTTTTTAAGTAATTCTTCAGTACTTGCAAACTTGCCATTTCCTTGAAGACTGCAAAAAATTGTTGTATACTGGCGACATAAAGTTTCTTTATTTTATGACTGACTAACTATATATTAATACCACCCGTAAAAAGCTTTGCTCAAAAGGAGGGGATGACCGTACCAAAGGCAAAAGAATACAATACCAAAAGCCTGTACTTTCCGGGCCGGATAACGAAGGCTCTGGACGGTATATGCAGTTATCCCTTAACCGTTATCGAAGCGCCCATGGGCTACGGCAAAACCACCGCCGTGCGGGAATACCTGCGCAACGCCGGAGCGGACACCTTGTGGCAGGAAGTCCCCGCCGGCGGCGACGGGTTTTGGGAGGGCTTCGCGGGGCTTTTCCGAGAATTTGACAGCGAGCGCTCCCAAAGTCTTATTCACCTGCGCTTCCCGGACAACGCGAAAACCGCGCGGGAAGCGGTAAAGCTCATCCGTGACATCAACCTGCCGGAAAACACCGTGCTGCTCGTCGATGATTATCAAAATATCAACATCCCCGGCGCAAACGGCTTTTTCGAGCAGCTTGCCGAAAGCAGAATCGAGCGCCTGCATATCGTCCTCGTCACCCGCGCCGCAAGATTTAACCGGCTTCACGAGCTTGCGCTAAAAGGCGTCCTGTGCCATATCGCAAAAGAAACCTTCGAGTTTGCCCCGCAGGAAATCGCAGCGTATTACAGGGCCTGCGGGGTGCATTTGAGCGAGAGCGAGGCGGCGAGGCTTCATACCGACACCGAAGGCTGGATCAGCGACCTCTACCTGATCATGCTCGAATATATCGCCAAAGGCGAATACACCCCGACCGACAGCATCAACAATCTTATCGAAAAGGCGGTATACAACCCCCTGCCTGAGGATGCGCGGGAATTCCTCGTCGCCATGAGCGTATTCGAGGCCTTTACCTTAAAGCAGGCGGCATTTATATGGGGCAAAAATGCTGGTATGATTTTGGACGGGCTTTGCGAAAACAATACCTTCGTCACTTACGACGGCAGGCCCAAGGTCTATCATATCCATACCCTTTTCACGGAGTTCTTGAATGACCGGCTCGAAGAAAAAGAAACGAACTACCGCCGGAAGCTTTACGCAAAGGCGGCGCGGTGGTTTATGGAAATCTGCGACTACGCTGCCGCCCGCCGCTTTTTTTACGAGTGCGGGGACTTCGACGGTCTGCTCGAAACGCTCGAAAAGGACAAGACTGTCTATTATTCCGCGGGCAGCCGCGAGCTGTTCATCAAATACATGGCCGAATGCCCGCAGGAGATCAAGGCGCGGCACCACTACGCGCTGCTCGTCTACGCCATGCACCTGTTTGTCCACAAGGAGCTTGAGCTGTTCCGCAAAACCTGCGGCGAACTGAGCGAAAACATCGAAAAGGATAAGTGCTTGGACTCCGCGGCGAAAAACCGCCTGCTCGGCGAGTTCGAGCTTTTACAGAGCTTCGCGGAGTTCAACGACCTCAAAAAAGTGTCCGGGCGGTACAAAAAAGCCTGGGCATATCTCAACCAGCCCACCTCCGTCTACGATTCCGGAATCAATTCCACCTTCGGCTCGCCATCGGTGCTGAGCCTGTATTACCGCGAGAGCGGCAGGCTCTCGGAGCATATCGCCGACCTTAAAAACGCCATGCCCTACTTTACCCGCCTGACGAGCGGGCAGGGCTCGGGCGCGGAGGACGTGATGGAAGCCGAAAACCTCTTCAACCGGGGCGACTTCGACAATGCCGCGGTTGCCGCGCAGAAGGCGCTGTTGAAAGCCCGCGACGGCAGGGACGAGAGCATCGCCTATGCCGCGCAGTATTTCCAGACGCTCATCGACTTCATGAAGGGCGACCTTGCGGGGGTGATAAGCCGCATAAACGAAATGCAGGGAATTCTGGACGAGGTCGCGGACGACGCTTTCATCCACACGGTTGAAATCTGCACCGGCTGCATCTACGCCTACCTCGACCAGCCGGGCAGAATCCCCGGGCGGCTCAAGGAATTCGACACGGCCAGCCCGCGCCTGCGCTTCCCCGCTTACCCCTTCTTCAACGTCATGTACGGCAGGCTGCTCCTCATCAAAGGCGAATACCTGAAGCTCATCGGCAGCGCCGAGCATTTTATATCCGTGTCCTCGGTGTTTTCCAACCTGCTCGGGTATATCTCACCTACATCTACCTCGCGGCGGCGTACCGCAGGATATACAGAGAGGATGAAGCGCTGGAGAGCCTCCAAAAGGCTCTCGGCATCGCCATGCCGGACAAACAGTACATGCTCTTTGCCGAAAACGCCGACTACATCGCCCCGCTGCTTGAAACCGTCGCCGCGCGGGGAGCGTACCGCGAGGAAATCCGCGAGATATTAAGGCTCGCCGAAACCTTCGCCAAAAGCAAGGACGGGATGATAAAGCTGTATTTCACAGAAGAAAAGCCCGCGCTCACCCCGCGCGAGCTTGAGATAGCGCGCCTCGCCGCCGGGGGGCTGAACAACACGGAAATAGGCAAACGGCTTTTCATATCGCCCAACACGGTGAAATCGGCCCTAAAAAGCGTCTACGCAAAACTGTCCATCAGCGGCAGGGAACTGCTGAAACAAAATTTGCCGCCCGTGTAGGGGCGGCCACCCCTCCCGTCATTGCGAGGAGTGCAGCAAGCCTGTCGCGAGCGTAGCGTGGCGGAAGCAATCCAGAAAGGAGACCCTAATGCAGAAAAAATGCGGCTATGTGTACATCCTTTTCAGCAAAAGGAACGGTACGTTATATACGGGAGTAACAACTGATTTGATCAGACGTGTTTACGAGCATAAAAACAAGATGCATGAGGGGTTCACCCAAAAATACGGAGTTGATAAGTTAGGTTATTATGAGGTTTTTGACCGTATTACTGACGCCATTGAAAGAGAAAAACAGATTAAAGCAGGTTCGAGGAAGAATAAATTGCAATTGATTGAAAAAGACAATCCCGAATGGGTTGATTTATATGGGCAAATCGTCGATCTGGATTGCCACGGGGCTAAAGCCCCTCGCAATGACGGCTGAACGGCTCGCACGGCATTAATAAGTCACCCTAAAAACTCTTTATATAAACCTGTCCAGTAAAATGTCCTCAAAGTTCCTTCTGCCGTCAATAACCGCAAGTACCCACACCCTGTCGTTTTCAAGTTTGTAAATAATCCGCCAGGGCGGGCTGATTAATTCCCTGTATGTTAAAATGCTGAAATACTTTAGTTCCGGGACAATTCTCCCTCTCTGGGGCATAGACTGCAAATCGGCGGCTTTTTGTCTGATCGCCCGGTAATTTTTTTTTGCCCTGTCTTCACTGTCGGCTGCGATATAGTCAATGATTCTTTTTAAATCCTGTTGGGCTGTTTGGGTCCAGAATACATGATATATTTGATTATTCATGATTTATGCCCAGGTCGCTGTCCAGGGCCGCGAAAAATTCATCCTGAGAAGTTATTTTTTCGTCGATAATATCCCGTTCCCCCTGGGCCAGCAGCTTTAACATACCCAAAGCTTTTTTCATATGTTCATAGGATTCCGTGTCCAGCAGTACAGCCCTGGCCTCCCCGTTTTGCGTGACGTATACCGGCCTGCGGCTCTCGTTCACCTGAGCCAGAATCTCCGCGGCATTGGCCTTGATGTAGGAAATAGGCCTGATATCCTCTTTGATATTCATTTCTTATTACCCCCTGTACAAATATAGTACTAAATTAAGACCTTGCCGTCAATAAAAACTACCCGGTGGGTAGTATACATCCATAAAAAACCACTATACCATTTAGGTAAAGTGGTTTTTTATTTTTTAAAGGAGGGACAGGCCATGGTCAGTATCAGAAGCGTCACACCCCAAAGCGGTCGCCGCCTGGAGGTGCTGTTTGACAACGGCCACAGCGTGACGCTTGACTTCACCAGCAGGCTGCGCACCGTGCGCTTCGGCCGGTTTAAGGACGAGGAGTTTTTCAAACAGGCTGCCACCGACGGCGACTTTGTGCGCTGGAACAGACTAATCGAAATTTCCGCCAACGAGGTCTTCCAGTTGGCGCAAAAGGAGTGGAATGTAAATGTGGAAAAGCACGCTTAAAAGAAAGGCATTATCCCTGTTACTGGCGGCGGTAATGGTGCGTCACTGTTCCCTCCAACATGCTGACCGGCCTCAGAAATATGGACGGACGAAAGGCGGAGGTTGTCATCAGCGAGGGCGACAAGTCCAAGCTTCCGCCGGGCATACAAAACAAGATAGGCGACAAGCCGCTTATCCAGCTCACGCTTCTCATCGACGGCAAGCAGACCGACTGGAAGAACAGCGGAGCGCCGGTGACGGTATCCATACCGTATAAGCCGACGCCGCAGGAGCTTAGAAACCCGCAGGGCATCGTAGTCTGGTACATCGACGGCGACGGCAGGGCGGTCAGCGTCCCGAACGGAAAATATGACCCGAGAACAGGCATGGTGACCTTCACGACGACGCATTTCAGCGATTATGCGGTTGCTTATAATCCCGTTGAGTTTGGCGATGTGGCGGAGGGCGCGTGGTATTACGGCGCGGTGTCCTTCATCGCGGCGCGGGAAATAACCAACGGCACCGGCGGCGGCAATTACAGTCCCGAAGCCGGGCTGACGCGCGGCGAGTTCATCGTCCTGATGATGCGCGCTTACGGCATCGACCCCGACGAAAACCCGGCCGGCAACTTCGCGGACGCGGGCGACACCTACTACACCGGCTACCTCGCTGCGGCAAAGCGGCTGGGTATCTCGGCGGGCGTCGGGAGCAACCTGTATGCGCCGGATAATCAAATCACCCGTCAGGAGATGTTCACCCTGCTGTATAACGCGCTGAAGGTCATCGAACAGCTCCCCGAAGGAATTTTGGGTAAGGCGCTGACCGACTTCGCGGACAGCGGCGATGTGGCTGCATGGGCGACGGAGGCTATGACGCTGCTTGTCGAAACCGGAACCGTATCCGGCAGCGGCGGCAGGCTTAACCCCACCGGCACGACAACCCGCGCTGAAATGGCGCAGGTGCTGTATAATTTGCTGGGGAAGTAAAAGACATTCGAAAGTAAAAAACATTCAAATGGGAAGACAGGCCGCGGGTCAATTCGCTCAGCCTGTTTTCTCTATATCGTTAGCTACGGGGTCAGCCCTTGACATTGGACAGCTTTGCGGACATGTCCGCAAAGCTGTCCAATGTCAAGGGCTGACCCCGGCCCGTATTGTCAAGAAAAGAAGCCACAATCTGTGACTTCTTTCTTTTCCGTATCAGTTTGGGGTATGGTTCAACAAGTTGCCCTGTTAAACCGTGCCTTTCGTGCCGTGCCTTTACGTAGTTTTAAGCGCGTTGATGTTATTACGGCTTAATATTGGGGGCGGAATTCACCGCCAGCGTTTTCTGCGGTTGCATACCGCCGAAGGCGTGGGCCGGGTTCTCTTCGACGTCGTAAAGCGGGTTTGTCATCAGTCCGGTGTATGCCGTGATGCCGTGTTCGTTCAAATCCAGTCCTTCGAATTCTTCCTGGGCGGATACCCGGACACCGACGGTTTTCTTCAATAGGGTAAACACCAGATAAGTGGCGGTGAAAGCCCATACCGATACTGACAGCACGCCGAGCGCCTGAACGCCCAGGAACTCGGCGCCGCCGCCGTAAAACAGGCCGCCCTGCTGAGCAAACAGGCCTACCGCAAGGACTCCCCAGGTGCCGCCCGCCCCGTGAACGGCGATGGCGCCCACCGGATCGTCGGCCTTGATTTTGTCAAAGAAGCTCACAGCCAGCACTACCAGTACCCCGGCCACCCCACCGATGATCACCGCGCTGGCCGGCTGCACATAAGCTGTCCCGGCCGTGATGGCGGCAAGTCCTGCCAACGCCCCGTTCATAGCCATGCTGGGGTCGGCTTTACCGTATTTAAACATGGTGAACAGGATACCGGCGGTACCGCCCGCCGCCGCGGCCAGGTTGGTGGTCAGGGCGATGCGGGCTATATTCATGTCCAGTCCGGAGAGGGAACTGCCCGGATTGAATCCGAACCAGCCGAACCACAGAATAAAGGTGCCCAAAAAGGCCAGGTGCAAGTTGTGAGCGGGCAAAACATTTAAAGTGCCGTCTTTGTTATATTTCCCCGTGCGCGGGCCGAGCACCAGCACGGCTGCAAGAGCGCTCCAGCCGCCTACGGCGTGCACAACCGCCGATCCGGCGAAATCCAGCATCCCGAGTTTTCCCAACCAGCCGTTGACCCCCCACACCCAGTGGCCGGCGATAGGATAAATCAAGGCGGTTGCCACCGCGGTATAGATAATGTAAGGGCCGTATTTCATCCGCTCGGCGACCGCGCCGGAAACGATCGAGGCCATGGCCATGGCAAAGGCCGCCTGGAACAGCCAGTAAGCGTAGATGGGTATTCTCAGTTGAATGTGGCTCAAGTCCCCGCCGATCAAAAACCCGCTGCTTCCGAAAACGCCGGCCCGGTCCAGGCCGTACATTATGCCGAAGCCTATCGCCCAGTAACTGAGCATCCCGATTGTACTGTCGGTGAAAACCTTCATCACAATGTTCATTGAGTTCTTGGCGCGGATAAAACCTGCTTCCAGGAAGGCGAAACCGCCTTCCATAAAGAAGACCAGGGCTGCGCAGAGCAGTACCCATATGGTATCCACGCCGGACGCCAGATCCTGTATATTGATTTCAGCCATTGGTTTCTACCCCTCCCATTTCTTCCATGAAAATTTGCCATCGGCGGCCCACAGGCTTGCAACGCGGCGCCTGTTCCAACTCTCCCGAAAAAAATAAAAACGCTCTTTAAGACCGGTTATTATTCATACCGGTCAAAAAGAGCACCTTCGCCCTATTCAACATCCCTGTTGAATATAATTTGCGTGTGTATACCTTATATCGCGGCAGCGGCTTTCTCTTTGCCTATGGCGCGCCGCCATTTATCCACGACATCATGCTTGTGCGCGCCTGCGGATTCCTCAGCCAGGTCCAATAAAACTCTTAAATCATTGATATTAATCAGGAATACTTCGTGAGTTCCCGGTTGTTTGCACTGGTGGAAAATGCCTCTTAATTTGCTAATACGGCAGCTTGAACAATGCTGACGGGTAAGCAGACAGTTATCGCAGCATTTTTCAAACAAGCCTTCAATTTTTTTAAAATCGTCATCGTCCATCAAGATAGTTCCAAACCTCCCATAAAAATAAAAACGCCCCAAATAGACATTTCAAGGGCGTCGTTGACCTTGTTTTTTTATAGCGCGTCTTGGCCTGATTCGCCGGTACGGATGCGAAAAGCGTTTTCCACAGGTAAAATAAAAATCTTTCCGTCACCGATTGCGCCTGTATATGCTGCTTCTTTGATCATGCTCACTACGTCTTCGGCCTGATAGTCACTGATAACAATCTCCAGCTTGATTTTCGGCAACAGGTTGATGCTGTATTCATTGCCGCGATATACGCCAACCCTGCCTTTCTGCAATCCGCAGCCTACTACCTGGCTTACGGTCAAACCGTGGATGTTGTACTTGCCTAGAGCGTCTTTAACTTCCTCCAGCTTTTCCGGGCGGATAACGGCTTCGATTTTTTTCACAAAACAACCTCCTTGTTGTTTTTTTGCTAAAGTAAAAGGTGTCTCAAATGCCATAAATCTCATAGCATTTAAGGACACCTTTGGCCTCAACTCGATACATCAGCGTATCTTACTATCATGTTTATCTTAAGTTATTTTAACCCGGCGGTGTATTTTTGGCAAGGGGATATATCCGTAAAAATTGCCGCTACATCACTTGCTGGTATAGATTGTCCAGGTTAATCACTTGAAGTTTTTTCCGGGTGACTTTGATTAAATTGCTCTCCTGCAATTCAGCGAGCACTTTTGTCATCGTTTCCCTGGATATTCCGACAAGCTTGGCGAGTTCCGCGTGAGTCAACTGCAGGGATATGTTGATTTCCCCTTCTTCCGGCCGGCCGTATACTTTGGCCAGGCTGATTAAGTTGTAGATCACCCGGGAACGGGCGTTTAAAAATACCAGTTCCTCAATTTGTCTGTTTGCCTGCTTTAACCTGTTTGATAAAATTTCAATAATTTTCACGGATATTTTTGGTGTTTCCATTAACAAGGACCGGAAGTTAACTTTTGGTATCACCAGTACGGTAGTATGTTCAAGTGTTTCAGCCGTGGCCGTGCGCAGGCCGAGGCCGAAAAGGGTCATTTCTCCCAAGATGTCGCCTTCGCTTAATATTGCCAGCGTTTTTTCCCTACCGTCTTTGTGCAGCTTTGAAACCTTGACATGACCGGAAGTGACGATATATATGCCGTCGGTTTCTTCCCCCTCGACGAATATGGTTGTTCCTTTGGGGTAAGTCCGCTTGGCGATCCACTTTACCACCCGGTCCAATTCACTCTGCTCCAGACCCTCGAAAATTGATATTTTATTTAAATTGATCATAATGACCTCCGGAACTTTCCGTAGCTATATAATAACATAAAATCCATTTGAAATCTTTAAGCTAACTTTATACCGGCTTTGTTTATCAGTTTAAGAAAGAAAGACTTTTATGCTTTATTTATGGTATAATATGTGCTATGAATGCTTTTATAATCTTATAAAGCTTACTTTTATACAGCATTCACATTGTTCATATTATCGGGCGGGAGGGTTGAATTTGAGACATACTCTGGCAGTGTTGGTAACCAATAAACCTGGCGTCCTGGCCCGGATATCCGGACTGCTCAGCAGGAGGGTATTTAACATTGAGAGTATCGCCGCCGGATATACCGAAGAGCTCGGAGTTACACGCATTACTATTGTTATCCAGGGAGATGATTATATCCTGGATCAGGTGATGAAGCAGTTGTCAAAGCTGGTCGACGTTATTAAGATAGTTGAACTGAAGTATGAAGACTCGGTAGCCCGCGAGCTCGCTTTAATCAAGGTGAATGTCGCAGTCGACCGCAGGTCTGACATAATCAATCTTGTTTCAGTGTTTCGGGCCAATATAATTGACGTGGGCAAGGTTACTATGATTATCGAGATACTGGGTGATGAGAATAAAATAAACGCGTTTTGCGCGGCGCTGGAGGACTACGGTATTGTGGAGATGGTGCGCACCGGGAAAGTTGCCCTGCTGCGCGGTCACGACGCGGTGAAATACTGATATTTTTAAGAGTCGGTAGCCCAAAATAAGAGAATTAGATAATGGTTTGCAGCGCCCCAAAATGCCGAATTCCGACTCCTGAATTCTGAATACTTTAACTATTACCGCTTCATGAAGGAGGTCCGGTTGGTGCCACGGGTCAAGAAAATTATAGTCAGTTTGCCCGATCCGCTTCTGGCCGAAGTGGACCGGATCGCGGCCGCCGAGCAGATCAGCCGGAGCGATGTTGTTGGCGAGGCCGTGAAGCTTTACATTGAAGACTGGAGAAGGCGGTTGTTCATTGAGCAAATGAAAAAAGGATACATTGAAATGGCTAATATAAACCTCGCGCTTGCCATTGAGCATTATCGCTTGGAATCAGAAGTAACCCAAAAGTTCGAACTACCGGGGACGGAGGTAAAGTGAGTCATGCTGATCCGCCGGGGTGATATTTTTTATGCCGATCTGAGTCCGGTTGTCGGCTCGGAACAGGGGGGGACAAGGCCGGTGCTGATAATACAAAATAACATTGGCAACCAGTACAGCCCTACCACTATTGTTGCCGCGATCACGTCCCAAATCGCCAAGGCCAAGCTTCCGACACACGTTGAGATGCCGTCTCACCCGGGTGGCATGGGGAAGAATTCAGTAATACTGCTGGAACAAATCAGGACTATAGACAAAAGCAGGCTTCTGGAAAAGATAACGTCTCTTGACAGCGAGATGATGATTAAAGTAAAACAGGCTGTGGAAATAAGTCTCGGTTTGTTGGATTTATAAAAAAGAATTTCCATAGGAGGATGTTTTTTTTTAACAAAAAGGGGTGGCGGTCAGGTGCTGGCTGTTGCAGGCGGCATGATTATTACCATGGCGGGGCGCGTAATAGATAGAGGAACCCTCCTGGTAGATAAAGGCAAAATATTCGGAATTGAGCAGGGGATGGTAATTCCCCCGGGCGCGGATAGCGTTGACGCGACGGGAAAAGTGGTTATGCCCGGAATGATTGACGCGCACAGTCACCTCGGCATTGTTGAAGAGATATACCGGGAAGAAGGGGATGACTGTAACGAAAGCACCGACCCGGTCACTCCGCACTTGCGCGCCATCGACGCAGTCAACCCGGCTGATCTGGGATTTCGCGACGCTCTCGCGGGAGGGGTCACTACTGTTGTGACAGGACCTGGCAGCGCCAATATCATCGGTGGTGAAATGGCGGCGGTAAAGACGTACGGTACTGTGATAGATGATATGATCGTCCGCTTCCCGGCCGGTTTAAAGGCCGCTTTAGGTGAAAATCCCAAACGCAGCTACGGGCGTGAAAAGAAAACGCCCGCCACCCGCATGGCTTCCGCGGCTATTTTGAGAGAAGCGCTGGCGCGCGGACAGGAATACCTAAAGAAGTCTGCCGCCGGCGGTGCCGGAAATGCGGCAGCTGTCGAGAAAGACCTGAAGATGGAGGCGCTGGCCAGGGTGCTGAAACGGGAGATTCCTCTGCGGGTACACGCCCACCGCGCCGATGATATCATGACCGCGGTCCGCATCGCCCGGGAATTTCAGGTGGAGTTGGTTGTCGAACACTGTACCGAGGGCCATATTGTAGCGCGGAAACTGGCAGAGCTGGGGGTTCCCGCCGTCATTGGACCGGTGATCACAAACCGGGCCAAAGTAGAAATGCAGGGACTGACTCTGCAAACGGCCAGAGTGCTCTCAGAGGCCGGTGTACTGTTTGCCATAATGACCGACCACCCGGTCGTGCCCATTCAGTTCCTGGCAATATCCGCCGCCATGACTGTTAAAGGCGGTTTGACCGTGGACGCCGCTCTGCGGGCGGTTACTATTAACGCCGCGAAGATATTGAAGCTGGACCACCGCCTGGGTAGTTTGGAACCGGGAAAAGACGCTGATTTTATCGTATTGGACCGGCATCCCTTTGACTTTCTTTGCCGTGTGGAAAAAGTCTTTATAAACGGGGTAAAGGTTTATTCAATTGTATAGAAGTTTCTCACCGGAGAACAAAATGTTGGTTAAATTGATAAATTATTAAAGAAACAAGAGAAACTTCTTCAGAAATATTGCAATTAGTTGTCGAAATGATATAATTGAATTATTAAACTGAATTGCTATATAATGTAAATTTATTGTCGGGAGGTGATTGAAATGCAGCAAGAGCCGTTAAATGTTCTAATTGTTGACGATCAGGCCGGGGTGCGTTATTTGCTTGAAATTGTTGTTCAGGATTCAGGTCATCGGGCTTATACAGCTAGTAATGGACTTGAAGCAGTTGAATTGGCTCGTTCTATCCGTCCCGATTTAGTCTTTATGGATGTACGGATGCCCTTGATGGGGGGGCTGGAGGCTTTGGAAAAAATAAAAGCGCTGGCCCCCGAAACAAACGTGGTGATCATGACTGCGTTCAGTTCGGAACAAACGGTGTCGCAAGCTATGAAAAAGGGAGCGCTTACCTGCATCGGCAAACCGTTTGACGTGGACGAGCTAAAAGAATTCCTGCAGAGATTTGACAGGAATTGCCCAACTTTTGGTAAGACCGCGGCAAGCGGTTGAATAATTTCAATATTGTTTATTTCCTTCCGATAGCGGGAGGGGTTTTTTGTTTTTTGGGCAAACTTTTTGTTATAATGAAAAGTATAAAATGTCAGTATCTGTTATAATATTTAATGTTTAACCCTGGTCGGGGTAGAGGCGTTAAAGATATCGGGGTGAAAGTGTTGCTTGCAATTAAGACTACAACACCGGAAGAAACCGCCTGTGTCGGGGAAAAGCTAGGCGCCTTGCTGCGCGCGGGTGACGTGGTTTGTCTGAACGGTGACCTTGGGGCCGGAAAAACCCGGTTTGCCCAGGGAGTGGCCTGCGGCATGGAGGTCGCCGGGCCGGTGACCAGCCCCACTTTTACCCTCATAAATGAGTATCAGGGCCGGCTGCCTCTGTATCATATGGATTTTTACCGCCTGGAAGACGCGCTGGCATTAGAAGATCTGGGTTATGAAGAATATTTTTACGGCAATGGCGCGACGGTAATAGAGTGGGCGGAGCGCGTGGCTGAACTGCTCCCGGAAGTAAGACTGGATGTCTTCATTGACAGGATTGACAGGAGTCCGGAGAGTGAGGACGTCAGAAAGATCACTTTTGTTCCATATGGGGAGGGCATGACAGGCTTGATTGAGGAGTTGATGGACCTTGTATGTGCTGGGGATTGAATCTGCCACTCCGGTGGCCGCGGTTGCCGTCGCCGGTAGGGAGGGAATCCTGGCCGAGCGCATGGTTTTAAATAAAAGAACCCATTCGGTAAACCTGCTGCCGATGATTAAGGCGGTACTCGAAGACGCGGAGGTTGAACGCCGCAACCTGGCCGGCATAGCGGTGTCCAGCGGGCCGGGCTCTTTCACCGGCCTGCGGATTGGCATGAGTACCGCCAAGACTTTGGCCCAAGTGTGGAAGCTGCCGGTGACGGGTATTTCCACCCTTGATACCCTCGCTTACGCGCTTGACGCACATAAGCGTTTAGTATGCCCGATATTAAACGCGCGAAAGAATGAAGTGTACACCGCTGTTTATGATCATACCGGCCAGGCTCCGGTTTTGCTGGTGAGTCCAAGGGCCGTGCGGATAGAGGAATTAATCGAATTGTTGG
Organism: Pelotomaculum terephthalicicum JT; assembly: GCF_022410535.1. Lineage (GTDB taxonomy): Bacteria > Bacillota > Desulfotomaculia > Desulfotomaculales > Pelotomaculaceae > Pelotomaculum_D > Pelotomaculum_D terephthalicicum. The sequence goes on along the minus strand of NZ_JAKNBL010000001.1, from coordinate 276,629 downwards.
CGGGTTATCAAAAGCCGGTGACTTTTTTAGGAGATGGCGTGCCGGTTTACGAGCTCCGGCTTATAGCCGGACTGGGGCCGTTGGCGGCATTTGCCCCGCTGGCCGCGGGCTACCCGAGGGGCGCCGTGGTAGCCGAGCTGGGCTTGGCCGCGTTCGACAACGGCAGGGGCGTCAGCCCCCTGCGGTTGCAGCCTGAATATATCAGGCTTTCCGAGGCTGAGGTAATTTGGCGGAAAAAACACTGTTCCGGGGGATAGCATAGTGAAAGTTGCTTTTTGTGAAATGAGTCCTGAACACCTGGATCAAGTGTTTAAAATCGAACAGGCGTCTTACCCTGCTCCCTGGTCCCGCCAGACTTTTTCTTCCGAAATAAAAAACAGTTTCGCCCATTATATTGTGGCGTTAGTAAATAAACAGGTGGCAGGCTACGGGGGAATGTGGCTTGTTCTCGAAGAGGCGCAGATCACCAATGTGGCGGTGCATCCCGATTACCGGATGAATAATATCGGCAAATTGCTGATGATGGAATTGATCAGGCGGGCCGCTTTGATGGGGGTCTTCAAGATGACTCTGGAAGTGCGTCCGTCAAACCTGGTCGCGCGGCATCTTTACGCTACTCTGGGTTTCATTGAAAAAGGGCTGAGGAAAAAGTATTATACCGACAACAATGAAGACGCTATCATTATGTGGAAAAATGGGCCTGACAACGGACATGGTGTATTGGTGAACCGTAAAATTTGAACGAAGCTACAAGCAAAAAAACCGGTATGAGCGGCAAAAGGACTATTGCAGGGCCGAAACATGAGCCTGCGTGTCCCTGCGTGCCATTTAAAGCAAGTTCACGAGTTAGTTGAGCTGGACGGGGATATATTGATGAATAGTTGATTAACGGGAGTATATGGGTTATACTTCTTGTTGAAATTTACCAAGGGAAATTCAAGCTTTGAGGTGTAAAATGGCAAAAATAATTCCCTCCGCGGAAAACTCCATATTCGCCCTGGATATTGGGACAAGAACGGTAATCGGCATCGTGGCCCTGGTGGAGTCGGGCCTGCTGCGCATAGTGGCCCAGCATCTGGCTGAGCACGGCAGCCGGTCCATGTTTGACGGCCAGATTCACGATATCCCCAAAGTCGCGGACACTGTGCTGGAAGTCAAACGCGCTCTTGAAAAAATGGTTGGGTTTAAGTTGAACAAAGCGGCCATAGCCGCCGCGGGAAGGTCCCTGGCAACCAAACAGTGCCACGTGGAAATGGAAATTGATGACCATGTGGAAATAGACGGCACTATGGTAAACAGCTTGGAAATAACCGGGATCAGGAGCGCCCACCAGGAGGTTGACACGGCTATTGCCGGAAGCACGGAGAAATTTTATTGCGTGGGCTACAGTATTGTCAAATATTATTTAAACAACTACCCGGTCACCAATTTAATCGGGCATCGCGGCAAGATTATCGGCGCCGACGTTTTGGCTACTTTCCTGCCGGAATCGGTGGTGAACGGGCTTTACGCGGTGTTGGGAAGAGTGGGTCTGGAGCCGGTGAACCTGACCCTGGAACCAATCGCGGCCATCGAGGTGCTGATTCCGGAAAGTATGAGACTGTTAAATCTGGCGCTGATTGATATCGGCGCGGGCACATCGGATATCGCCATCACCAGAAAGGGGGCGGTGGTGTCGTACGGCATGGTGCCGGTGGCCGGTGACGAAATAACCGAGGCTGTGGCCGAAGCTTTATTGGTTGACTTTAACTGGGCGGAAAAAATTAAACGGTCAATGGAAAAAGGCGGGAAGATAGTTTACAAAGATGTTCTGGGGGTCGAGAACACGGTTACCGCCGCTGAGGTGGCTGCCGTGATCGAGCCGGTATTGGACAAGATGGCCGGTGAGATAGCCGGGTCCATTATTAACCTCAACGGCGGAGAACCGCCGCGCACAGTCTTTTGCGTGGGAGGCGGCTCGCGTTTGCCGGGGCTGACCGGCAAACTGGCGGAAAAGTTGGGCATAGACGCGCAAAAAGTCGCCGTCCGGGGGAGAGCGGCCGTCCAGAACCTGACTGTCGACGAGGAAGGCCTGGACGGACCCGAAGGGGTTACGGTAGTGGGGATTGCCACAGTGGCCATCAAAAAACTGGGGCAAAATTTTGTTACTATTAAAGTTGACGGCAAGGAATTCCGCCTTTTTAATTCAAAGGACCTTAATGTGTCAAACGCCCTCAGCCTGTTGGAGTTCAATCCCAGGGATTTAATCGGGCAAAACGGCAAGGATTTGAAATTTACCCTGAACGGCAGGCCCGAGGTGGTTTACGGGAGCTTGGCCAGTCCGGCGGAGATATACATAAACGGTGAAAAGGCCAATTTGAAATCAACTATAAAAGACGGAGACGAGATTAATGTTTTAAAAGCCGGGACCGGTGCGGACGCCAGGGCTTACGTCCGGGATTTCCTGGACGGCCTGGAAGGAGTCAGCATTACTTTGAACGGCGAACCCAGGGCAATCGAGCCGGTTTTTATTATCAACGGGGAAACAGCTTCTTATGATTGCGAGATAATGGATGGCGACCATCTGGAGATAAAAACGGTCAAAACCGTGGGAGAGCTTTTTGAGACAGCCGATCCGGCGGATCAGCCAATCAAGGTTAACGGTGTTGCAGCAACCTTGGAACAAGTTTTAAAGGACGGGGACTATGTAACGTTTGTCAAAAAAAAACTCCCGGGCTCTGAGAGTGATGACCCGGCGGTAGACGGGAGCGGTACGGGCCGGTTGTCCGGCGAAGCAATTTCCGTCACGGCAAACGGGAAAAAAATCAACCTGACTGGGAAAAAGCATTATATCTTTGTGGATGTGCTTAACCATATCGAGCTGGACCCGGCGGCGCACACCGGCCCGCCGGTGTTGCGCCTGAACGGCGCCGCCGCCGGGTTTACCGACGCGCTGAAAGAAGGGGACGTCATAGAAATATACTGGCGCTAAGTGGAAAGTCAAAGCGGGCATGCGCCACATTACCCGTTACGGTTATAGCGCGCTATGTTAATTATATATTGACGCAAGTATATACTATGTATATACTTATGTCGGAGGTGACGCACCGTGTATACTACTATTCAAAAATGGGGAAACAGCCAGGCGGTCCGTTTGCCAAAAGTTGTATTAGAGGATGCCGCCATGCGCGAGAACGACAGGGTGGAAATAAGAGCGGAAAAAGGATGTATCATTATTAGTCGTGCAAATAAAAAACATAAAACGATAGAAGAACGCTTGGCCGGTTATAGTGGTGATTATAGGAGCAGGGAGTGGGATACAGGCAACCCGAGGGGAAAAGAGGTGTAGGTAATGCCCTACACACCTGCACAGGGAGATATCATAACCCTTGAGTTTGACCCACAGGCGGGACATGAACAAAAAGGCAGGCGTCCGGCGTTGGTGGTCAGTAATGATACTTTTAACAACTTTACCAAAATCGCGGTTGTCTGTCCGATAACAAACACCAGTCGCGGGTTTCCATTGCATGTGCCCCTTGATGAAAGAACTGCCACCACAGGTGTTATAATGTGCGAGCAGGTAAAGGCATTAGACATGCTCGCCAGGAAGGCAAGGTTTAAGGAAAAAGCTCCGGCGGATATTCTTGAAGAAGCAGTTGATATACTGGTTGGGTTTTTTAAAAAATAAAAACAATAACAGGCCTTAGTTGTTTCTGTCACAGTAAACGGGAAGAAAATAAACGGCGGCGCCTTTATTAATAATGCAACCACATGCTGATGATTTTTACGACACGTTCTTTGCCGAGCACGAAATAAAAGAGCCAGGGGAAAAATAAAATTGAATAATATTTAAATCCGCTTTTGGGCAGCAGGAATAATTCATAACCATAGAGATAATCAGCTAATTGAAAGTAAAAAGTTACCACGAACGAAACAGCTAATATTAGCTTTTCATGTTCCTTGATAAGCTTATGCAATATTGGATACAAATCCAACTCTTTCAAACGTTCCTTCAATTAAGCCCTCCGCCGCAACCTATTTTTTCATTTGCTAATTTTATTATAACTGTCAGCAGTAGTCAAATAAGGACGGTCATGCAGGCAAATAGGGATAGGATAGTTCCTGCCTGGCTGGTAAAATATTCTATGGTAACCACACCTTGATGGAGTGGTGTTATAATTATAACTGTCACAAAAATACTTTTGTCTCTGTTATATATAATGAAATCACCCAGTCTGGAGGACCCGGATGAACTCGCCGGAAAATGATGGACACAGAATAAAACCAGCTGTTTTCAAGGTGCTTTTCGACCGCCATTACCCGGCCGTGTGCAGGAGGCTGATCGGCCTGCTGGGCAGCCGCGCCGCCGCGGAGGACGTTGCCCAGGAAACGTTTATCAAGCTTTACCTGACACCGCCCCGGGAGTCCGCCAACCTGAACGGTTGGCTCGCTAAAGTGGCGACAAACCTGGCCTACAACCAGTTGCGCAGTGAGAACAGCAGGCGACAGCGGGAAAGCCGCGCCGGGCGGCAGTGGGACGCTTCAGTGGCAGAGGGTCCGGAAGAAGCGTTGGTGCGGGAGGAGGAAGCGGCCTTCACCCGGCGCGTCCTGGAGAACCTGCCGGAGAGAGACCGGGCTTGTTTGCTTCTGAAGTTTTCCGGGATGAGTTACGCCGGCTTGGCCGAAGTGCTGGATGTGCGGGAATCATCAATCGGCACCCTGCTGGCGCGGGCTCGCGCCAGATTCAAGACCGAATACACCAGGCTCAAGGAGAGTGATGGCGGTGTGTTATGATACCGGCGCGCTGCAGGCTTTCCTGGATGGGGAAGTTGCCGGCAGTAAACGAGCTGCGCTTGAAAAACACTTGACGGAATGTAGTGCGTGCCGCGATGCTCTGGATCAATTAAAGGAAAACCAGGTCTTTACCGATGCCAAGATGGCCGGTTACCTGCGGACCCTCGGCCAGGCCGGTATTGACGCCGGCAACGCCTGGCACCGGTTCAGCAAAGGCCGGATCCAAAGGCAAAATAATGTTGAAGTGAAGAAAGGAGTCTTGCAGATGTTGTCAAGATACCGGGTGGCCGCAACCGCGGCGTCATTGGTTTTGGCGGTGGCGATAGCCCTTAGTTTCAGTTCGGTGCGCTCCGTGGCGGGCGAGTTGCTCACTGTTTTCCGGGTGGAAAAAGTTAAAACTATCAGCATTGCCCCCGCTGATTTAGCGAACATTGAAAAGGCGATTCGCAGCGGGGCCGGTCAGGTTGATATCGAAAATTTCGGCAAATTAGAGTTTATTGGTAAGCAAACCACGAGTAAAGTGTCAGTGGAAGAGGCGCGCGAAGCGGTTGATTTCCAGCTCAAGCTGCCTGAACCGCCGCCGGCCGGTTACCGTTTGCAGGAAGTTAGTCTGAACTCCGGGGGAACCCTGAACCTGACCTTGAATACCGATAACACCAACCAGGTTTTAAAATCTCTTGGCAGTGAAAAACTCCTGCCTGATGAACTGAACGGCAAGATGTTCACGGTAAAAGTGCCCGCCGTGGTTAGCGCGCGGTATGCCGGTTCAGGTGACGCGAGTGTTTTTGTGATGCAGGGCCGGAGTCCCGAATTGGCGGCGGACGGCGCGGACGTGAGCACCATCCGGGACGCGCTGCTGGCGTTGCCGTTCCTGCCCGACAGCCTGCGCGGGCAAATAGCTTCCATTAACGATTGGCAGCATACCTTGCTTGTGCCTGATGTCGGCGGCACCACCCTGGATGTTAACGTGGCCGGGGCGCAGGGCGTATTTATCACGCCAGCCACCGATGCAAAAGACAGCGGCAGCCATTCTCCATATAACAGCTTGATCTGGCAAAAGGACGGCGTTGTGCACGCAATCAGTGGCAGCCTGACCCTGGAACAAGCCTTGGACGTGGCCTCCGCAATGCAGTAGCGAGGTAAAAAAAATGATTCTGGAAACCGAAAACCTGACCAAGATGTACGGCGCCAAAGCCGCGTGTTCAAAGATTTGCCTCTCGGTGAACGAGGGGCAAATCTTCGGTTTTCTCGGACCCAACGGCGCGGGGAAAAGCACCCTGGTCAAGATGCTGGTGGGACTTCTTTTTCCTACTTCCGGGACGGCGCGCATCCTGGGACGGCCGCTGGGCGATCTTGGAGCAAGACGCAAGATTGGTTATCTGCCGGAAAACTTTCGCTATCAGGACTGGCTGACGGGCGAAGAACTGCTTTCCTTCCACGCCTCCCTGCGCGGGATGAGCGGAACGGAAAGGAAGCGGCGCGTTCCGGCGGTGCTGGAGCAGGTGGGGCTGGCCGGCAAAGAGAAACAAAAGGTCGGGGCTTACAGCAAGGGCATGCAGCAGCGGGTGGGGTTGGCCTGCGCCTTGCTGCACGACCCCGCCCTGCTCTTCCTGGACGAGCCGGCTTCCGCCCTGGACCCCCTGGGAAGGCGTGAGGTGCGTGAAATTATGCTGGAATTGCGCGGCAGCGGCAAAACCATTTTCCTGAACAGCCACCTCTTGAGTGAGGTGGAGATGATCTGCGACCGGGTGGCGATAATTAATAAGGGGAAAATAGTGGCTGGCGGGACGCTGGATGAACTGCTTGCCCAGACAGTAGAAGTGGAAATGCAAGCGGAGGGCCTCACCAGGCCGGCGCTGGCGGAGCTTGCCGCCCTGAGCAAAAAGATTGCCGTGGAAGGCCGGTATGTCAATGTTGTCCTGGAACACAGCGGACAGATCCCGGCCCTGGCCGAAGCGGTGGTTAAAAACGGCGGCCGGCTTTACAGTCTTGGCGCCAAGCACAATTCTCTTGAAGATTTATTTGTAGACCTCATTCAAAGAGGTGATCATTAGTCATGCTGACCATTATTTTGTTGACTTTTAAGGAGATAGTCCGGCGCCGGATACTCCTGGTAACCGTCATCTTAGCCGCTGTTTTTCTGGCGTTGTACGGCGCCGCTGTTCACTATGGCTACCAGGAGATGAGCCGCGGCGCGGGGCCGCTAAAGGCTTTGATCGCGCCGCAGTTTCTTGCCCTGGGCCTGTATTTCGGCAGTTTCATAATCTCATTTTTAGCTGTCATGGCCGCGGTCGGCACTATTTCCAGTGAAATTGAGAACGGAATAATGCACGCTATCGTGCCGGGGCCGGTGAGGCGCTCAACGATCATCCTGGGAAAATTCTGCGGCTACAGTTTGATGCTGACTGTCTTCGCGGCCTTGTTTTACATCGCCGTACTGCTTATCGTTCATTATAATACAGGGCTGGACATCCCGGTTAAAGCGGCGGCGGCCGGTCTTTTCTGCCTGCAGCCGTTAATTCTCCTGGCGGTGGCCATGCTGGGCTCTACTTTTCTCTCCACCTTGGCCAACGGCATCGCCGCGTTTATGCTTTACTCGGTAGGAGTTGTCGGCGGTATGCTGGAACAAATAGGCTACCTGGCCGGCAGCAATATGATGGTGAACATCGGTATTGCGTCCAGCCTGCTTATGCCCGCCGACGCCGTTTACCGCAAAATCGTTTATTCGCTCTTGTCCGTGCCGGGCGCGTCTTTATCCATGACGATGCTGGGTCCGTTCGGCAGCGGCGCGGAGCCGAGTGTCTGGATGCTGGCGTACGCGGCTTGCTATATCCTGGGGTTCTTGCTCCTCGCACTGCGGATCTTTAGTAAAAAAGATATTTAGAAAACAAATATATTAAATGACAAATATATTAAATATTGTGGATGTTGAAGAACCAATTTTAGATTATAATGATATTAAAATATGAACCTCCCCTGCTTGTTAGTCGTCTAACAGTTAAGAAAGAAGCGTTTGGACATATGGGAACGAAGGTGGTTATGAGCGAGCGCGATTTGGTGCGGGCCGCTCAGGCTGGCGATAAAGAAGCTTTTTCGGAGTTAACCGGCAAATACTTGAGCTACGCTTTCAGGATCGCTTATACTGTCCTGCAAAGCCACAGTGACGCGGAGGACTTGGTGCAGGAGTCCTTTTTGCTTTGTTATCGTAAACTGGCGGGATTTCGCCTGGAGTCGTCTTTTAAAACATGGCTCACCCGTATTGTAATAAACCTGTGCCATGACTGCCTGCGGAAAAAACATCGGGAAGGAGTCTTGCTCGAAAGAATGGCGGATTGGGACACTGCCGTTACTGAGGACTGGACTGGCGAATGTGACCGGGCACTGGAATTGAGGGATGCCTTAGGGTTATTGAATAACGCGCACAAGACCGTCCTGGTGATGTATTACGAGATGGATTTGGATATTAAAACGGTGGCTAAAATGCTGAGGATACCGGTGGGAACGGTAAAATCACGATTGGCTAACGCCCGCGCGACATTAAAAGAGGTTTTGGAAAGAGGCCAAGAAAATGCGTTGTGACAGCATAAAAGATTGGTTTAACGACTACCTTGACGGTGACTTGACCCGGGAAAGAAAGGAAGCTGTCGACAATCACCTGGAGCAGTGCAGCCATTGCCGCCGGGAATTCAACAAGTTGAAGCAGGCGGACGACTTTCTGCGCCTGGAAGTCAGGCGCATGTTTGCGGAGATCCCTTTGCCTGAAGGCCTGCAATCGAAAATTGACGATGAAATTAAGAAGCGCGGCAGGCGGTTGCCTTTCTACAAGCGACTGCAGAGAGGCTACGCCGGCATTGCCGCCGCGCTGCTCATTTTTGCCGCCGCTTACGGCATGTTCCACCAGCAATTTGGCGGCCGCCCGGATAGTAATGTCATGAACGGGGAATCATTACCTGGAGCAACTGAGCAAGCGAGTCCGCCGGAAGCTGCTGACCAGAGCCAAGTATATCAATTAGACGCGGATGAGGATGTTCAACCTGTAATTACCGAGGACCCCGTTGGTGAAAGTAACCCGGATGTTCAGAAGCAATCTGCAAATATAAAGAAATCCTCAAGGGTGATGGAGAAGCTGCCGGCTGAAACGCTGGTTGGCGATGCAGATAGCGCTACCGGGATTAATCCTTGTTCTTTCACCGAGACTTCTTTAAAGAAGGAGGAACCAGCAAAAAGAGCGAATGAAATTGAAGGCGCGGCAGCGGCAGAGAATGATGCCGCGGCAACCAGCGCCGGGAAAGAGATTGACAAGGTCAATGCCGATAATAAGCTGGTGCCGCTGCTGCCTTCTTATCTACCGGAGGGAACGGTGATGGAAAGCCTCTCCCGCAGTGAGAACACGGTAAATATTAATTATAAGGCCGGTAACCTGATATTCGGGATCGAAGAGAGGCTGGCGCCTGAAGCGAATGTTTCAGAAGATAGTCCAGCGAAGGGGAAAGAAATAAAAATAAACGGGCGGAACGGCGCCTTGTTGGAATCCACCCCGCCCGGACGGTTTACTGTTATTTTCCAGCAGGACCGTTTGCTGATCACCATAGAAGGCACTCTGCCGGTTGAAGAAATTCTGAGCATCGCTGAGTCGCTGCGGTAGAATACTATATTGAATTTGACTTTCCCGACGGAAGGGAGTACCATAATATTGCTTTTGATAATGCAAAGCCTTAAAAGGAGCGGACTATGAAGAAGTACCCCATTTCAATTTTTTTTCCTTGTTACAACGAAGAAGAAAACGTGGAGAGAGTGGCTCTGGAAGCCCTGGCCGTTGCTCCTAAGATATCAGATGACTTTGAAATCATTATCGTCAACGACGGCAGCCGGGACCGCACTGGTGAAATTGCTGAGCGACTGGCCGGTGAACACCCGGAAATAAGGTTAATTAACCATGAAAAGAATAAAGGCTACGGCGCCGCTTTGCAAACCGGGTTTAAAAACGCCGCCAAAGAGCTCGTTTTTTATACCGACGGGGATGGTCAATTCAGAATAGAAGATATTACAAAACTTCTGCCGTTAATTGAAAAGTATGATATAGTTTCGGGCTACCGGATTAACCGCCGGGATCCTTTTATCCGCAAAATAAACGCTTTTTTATGGGGCGCAATGGTGAATTTGCTATTCAAGTTCAAAGTATCAGATGTGGATTCCGCGTTCAAGCTCTACCGCCGTAAAATATTTGACGAAATTACCCTGGAATCACAGGGGGCTCTCATTGACACTGAAATTTTGGCTAAGGCAAAGGCGCGTGGGTATCTCATAACCGAAGTGGGCGTAAACCACTACCCGCGCATTGCCGGAGAGCAGACAGGAGCAAAGCTTACGGTGATCCTGAGAGCGTTCAAAGAACTTTTTAAGCTGAAAAAGAGTTTTTCCTAGAATCTAACGATGCGTTATAAAAAGATAAAACCCACTGCTGGCCGAGAGTAGGTTAGAGTGGGTTTTATCATTATTCTATCTGCTTGTATTCTATCCGTTTGCCGTTAAACTATCTGCACATTGGATGCTTGCTGCCCGCGCGGGCCGGGGTTAATGTCGAATTTTACCTTCTGGCCTTCGCTCAGGGTTTTAAAGCCGGAATTTTGTATGGCTGAATAATGGACAAAAATGTCCGTTCCGTCCTCTTGTTCAATAAACCCGTACCCTTTACTGTCGTTAAACCATTTGACCGTGCCAAACATAATATTAATTCCTCCTGTAAAATATATCCATCTATTTAATAGACTACCTATAGTATTGCCAGCATCAGTAATTTAATTACCTTGCCCAACAATTTTTATTTTAGCGATTATCGCCTGATTGCCTAACAATAAAAAGGAGCGTGACGAAAACCGAAGTTTTGCAACGCCCCTTTTTTACAGATTTACCGCGCGTAGCTGGAATTGCTGCGGAAACAATCGCTGCAATAAACCGGCCTGGAACCGTCCGGCTGAAATGGCACCCGCGCTATTTGGCCGCAGCCGTCGCAAGTAACTTCATACATCTGGCGGTTTTTCCTGTTGCCGGACCAATTGCCTTGATCGCGGTTGCGGTTTTTTCGTGCCTGACGGCAGGAAGGACACCTGGAAGGTTCATTGGTAAAGCCTTTTTCGGCGAAAAATTCTTGTTCACCTACCGTGAATTCAAATTCTTCCCCACAGTCTTTGCACGTTAAGAACTTGCTTGAAAACAATAAAAACATCTCCTTACCTTTAAGAGTGCTCTGCATGGACGAAGTACCAACCCCGGTCAGGAGATGTATATCGATCTTTAGCAGGCTTTAATCATTATATCATTTCTATATGATTTAGCAAGCGCATATCTAAGCAAACCTTTTAATCCAAGAGAAGCATAAAAAATATTCCGGCCAAACACTTTACTTTTTTGCGGCAATGGTTTGTAATAATTTATAAAGGGGGGGAATAAATGATTTCCTGTATTATCAGACGAATTAGTTTACTATTAGCGTTACTATCCGCAACGGTAGTTTGCGGGGGGATAATGCCGGCTGCACCCGCCTGCGCCAGCCCCGGCGAAGAGGGTTACGCGTGGAAACTTACGCAGGCTTTTAGCAAAGCGATGAATGAAATGACCACGCAGAATCAACGTTATTTGTGGTTATGGCTGGGTTTGGTTCTTCTGCTGATGGGATTGCTCATTATCCGGTATCGTGCTCAACAAAAATTGAATGAAAAAAGGTATTATTTTGACAGCGCAGTTTCAGAAAGCAGCGCACAGAGAAATTGGATGCGTCTTTCCATCGAGCAGGAATTGCTTTACGCGCGCGGTGAGGACAATAAATACAAGCGGGCAAAGGTTATAAATATGAGCGGCGGCGGAATTCTTTTTGCCACAGGTGAAGAACTTCAGCAAAATGATGAATTAGAAGTGATATTAGAATTGTCTCCGGGCGAAGAATTGAATTTAAAAGGCCGGGTGGTGAGGGTTACGGAAAACAGTGACAGTGAAAAGAAAGAACGCTTTATGATCGGCCTGCAATTCACAAATATTAAAAAAGGTGAGCAGGACAAAATCGTGGGAAGGATACTTCAGGAACAACAGGGATCAGTTCTTGAAGAGAAAAGGAAATCAAAGGGTGAGTGCATTTTATGCGGCAAGCCTTTGCCTGAAGGCGATAAGGGAGTAAAGCTGTACTGTCCGAAATGCAGCGCGTATGACGACCAAAAGTAATTATTCGGGAGTCAGGAGTCAGAATCCAGGAGTCAGAATGAGAAAAATGATTAATGGTTTACTGACTACTGAATTCTGATACCTAAATAGTTTATTTGTTCTTAAATATTTTTTTCCACCACGGTAATGGGGATTTGTTTTGCTGTACAATCACTTGGGCTTGAATTCTGCGGATCGTTCGCATAACTTCCTGGTCTCTTCTTTCAATATTTTTTTCCAAGGCGGAAACGCGTTTGTCAACGGTATCCTCGATCATTTTTTGAGTCAAGCTGAACAGCACCTTGGCGGTATATACATCAATCGTCGGCACAACGGCCTGCGAGTAAGGCCCTTCGCATCCATGACTGCTGCCTGATAAACCGTTTTTATCTTGTTTTCTGGCGTATATAAGATTTCCCATGCCACACTCCCCCTATTGGCCAATTCTTTTTCTAAAATATATATTCGCCGTATTGTCTGGCAAATCCTTCCAACGACAATAAAATTAATAAAGATTTTTTCAAAACACCAGTAAAAATTTATTAAAAATAAATATTTTATACAAAAAAAAGACCAGATCGACAGAAATCGACAATATCTCTAAAGGATTTATTTAAATTGACGCAGAAAAAAAGATTAATTTTTCCAAAAAATATATTGTTTGAAAATTAGCATTGGAGATGAGTCGATTTTGCGTAAAATTGAAATCTCTTCTCTCCGGCCGGGAATGATACTCAGCAGCGGAATCTACAACAGTAGAGGTGAAGAACTAATAATGGCCGGGAAGCAACTCACCGACGCCTACGTGCAACAGTTGCTCAAACAGGGTGTTACTGTTGCCTGGGTGGACGATGCGGCGCCGCTTGGTCAACAGGTTAATGACGTAATTAAATGGCAGACGCGCTTGGCGGCTGTAAACCAGGTAAGAAATATCCTGCTTGACGCGAAGGATTCCGGACGCTTGGTGATCGAACCACAGAACCTTTATAATACCGTCGGTGAATTTACCGAGCAGCTCCTTGCCAGGAAGAATTTAATATTTAACCTGGTTGATTTGCGTTCACAGGATGACTATACTTTTGCTCATTCCGTCAATGTCTGCACGCTGTCCCTGATGACCGGCATTACCATGGGATACAGCCGCGAAGATTTGGAAGTGCTGGGGGTTGGGGCGCTCCTGCATGACCTGGGCAAGGTTAAAATACCGGACCAAATTTTGAACAAACCGGGAGCGTTAAGCAAGGAAGAATTTGATATAATGAAAAAGCATACAATATTCGGTTACGAGCTGATTCACGAGGCTGGAAATATCGGTGAGGTGCAGGCCCTCATGGCGCTTCAGCACCACGAAAACTATGATGGTTCAGGTTACCCGGTGGGGATTCAGGATAAAAAAATCCATGAATTCTCTCAAGTTGTGGCCATTGCCGACAGGTTTGACGCGATCACGGCGGACAGAGTCTACCGGAAGGCCTTCCCGCCTCATGAGGCTTTCGAGATGTGTTCCGCCGCAGGCGACTATTTTGTCAAGGATAATATCTCCAAAGCGTTTATGCACAACATCGCCGCTTATCCCGCCGGAACGCTTGTTGAGTTAAATAACGGCATGATTGGTATGGCGGTCGACACCCCGAAAGGTTTTTCGCTTTTTCCTCTGGTGCGTGTTTTCTATAACAGTGAATTTCAGCCGGTGCCGAAACAGTTTAACCTGCCGCTCTATAAGAAACCGGGGCTTTGCGTGCTCCGAGTCTTGCAGGATTCCATGGGGTATAAATTTAAGGAGTTGCGTTAACGTGATGAATGTGAAAGATATCATTGTTGTGAAACAAGAGGTCAATTTGCAGGTTTCTGATAAAATTGAATTTAAAGCTGTGCTCACGGAAGTTGATGAAAAACTTTTCTGGATAGGCCTTCCAAGAATAAATGGACAAGTTTTGATGCTGCAGGAAAATCAGAAGGTTAAGGTAAGTGTGCCATTGCAATATGCGTTTTACAGCGCGGAAACAATATTAGTGGAAACAGGAAAAGATTATTCAAAATTTTACGGGCTGGCCATACCGGAACATTTTGACCAAAAAAGAAGAAATTATGTGCGCGCTAAATACGCGACAAATGTTAAGTTTACTTCCGGCGCTATGGCCGTGCAAACCTCGCTGGTGGATTTTTCGGCCGGCGGCTTGATGGTTTACATGGTTCCCATGCTGGCGAAAATGCTGCAGAGCGGTGATGATACCTACGCGAGCTTTAAAATAAATAATGTTTCATTTAATGTTAAAGTGCGCTTTGCCTGGCTGAAATATTATGATAATATTCCTTATGGCGGCTTTGAATTTCTTTATTTGCTGCCGGGTGTCCGAAAGGAACTGGAAACAATGGCGCATGCTTATTCCAGGATTTCGGTTTAATCAGCATAAATTTGGGGAGTGATTCGGTCGATGGGCGTTCTTGTCTGCAACGGGGCTAACTTGCAATGCAGTTTCGGAGTCGCGCCGTCCACGTTGATGGTGCTGCCGGTCAACCGTGTGTTGGCAACTACGCCTGCCGCTACGATAATGGATTTTGCGCCGATGGTTAACATAATGCCGTTCGGGATGTGCAATTCCTTGGCTAATCCTACAGTCGCATCTGCCACAGCGGCGGCTTTGGGCGTTTTAACCCCCATGCCCTGCGTGCCGGTTACGCCTGCTCCATGGGCGCCCGGCAGCCCGCAGGTGCTAATTGGAAATATGCCGGCGCTGAATAATTCATCGAAATTAATGTGCGCTTGGGGTGGGGTAATTCAAATAATCAGCCCGGGGCAGTTTAAAACGCAGGTGCCATGAAAACCGCTGACCCAAAATCTGTTCTGCGATGGGATAGATCCTCATGTATGGCTTAACTTATTCCCATATAATCAGTATCGTGCTTACGTTGACTTTCGTATCCTTGGTGGGTGTTTACGCGGGCAGACGGGTTGCCAGCGCCGCTGATTTCACGGTGGGCGGGAGAAAAGCCGGGGCAATTTTAATAATAGGAACAATTACCGGAACGCTGGTGGGAGGAGCTTCAACCGTAGGAACAGCTGAACTGGCTTTTAAGTATGGCCTGTCGGCCTGGTGGTTTACCCTCGGCGCCGGAGCGGGCTGTTTCTTGCTTGCCTTATTATTGGCCAGGCCTCTGCGGGAGTCGGCATTAGAGACGGTGCCGCAGTTTCTTGCTAAAAGCTATGGCCCGGCGGCGGGGCCTATCGCCAGTATTTTTAGTTCAACGGGTATATTTTTAAATATCATTGCCCAAATTTTAGCGGCCATCGCCTTGATCGCGCCGATATTTCAGCTTAGTTCTTTTAACGCCGCCTTGATCGCCATAGTGCTGGTAATATGCTATGTTTATTTTGGGGGAGTGATCAGTACCGGCATTGTAGGAATTGTTAAGCTGGCTATCCTTTATAGTTCTTTGATTGTCATAGGCGTGCTGGCTTACCTCAAGGCGGGGGGAGCGGCCGGCCTCGCAGGCTCATTTCCCCCGTATCCCTGGTTCAGTCTTTTGGGCCGGGGATTTTCAACAGATATAGCCGCGGGCTTTTCGCTAATTGTCGGGGTGATGTCCACACAAACTTATTTGCAGGCGATGTTTTCCGGCAAAGATGTAAGAATATCCAGATTCGGCGCTTTGTGCTCAGGAATGCTTGTGCTGCCGAGTGGCTTGGCGGGAATTCTTGCCGGCATGTACATGAAATTGAACTACCCGGATATGCCTGCTTCTGAAGCCTTGCCGATGTTTGTGATCAACTATTTGCCCCCCTGGCTCGGCGGGATTGTCCTGGCTGTGCTATTAGTGGCCGTTGTAGGAACCGCCGCCGGTCTTACTTTGGGAATCAGCACTATGTTTACCAGGGATATTTACCAGAAATATATCAATACCCGGGCCGACGACCGCCAGATGCTGATGACATCAAGGATAGTATTGGTGACGGTGGTAGGTTTGACCATTCTCTTTGTCACCGGAAACCTGAAATCAATGATCCTGCAGTGGAGCTTTCTTTCCATGGGGTTGCGCGGAGCCTGCATATTCCTGCCACTGCTGGGGGCGATTTTCTTTAAAAAATTTGTCAGCCCCGTAGGCGGAGTTTTAGCCCTGGCGGTAGGACCATTGGCTGATTTGTTTTGGAAGCTAGCCGTTCCCCAAGGTATTGACCCGTTATACGCAGGTTTGCTGGCAAGCTTCATTGTTCTTTTGATTTGCTCCATATTGTTTCGCCGGCCAGATGTGCAAAAATAAACTAACCTGCTTTATTGCAGGTTAGTTTCATCAATACTTACATAAAGGGCGTTTTCGTTTTCATCATAAACAGCTGCGAATCTTCCCTTTTTGTTTATATCAAAATAATTGAAAAACCCTTTGGCAAAAACCTTTGTTTTTTTAACATTTAGCCCGTCTTTTGATGATTTGATTCTAATTGTGTTGCTATTCTTGTCATACGCTAATTCAACAGTTTCAGGTTTGTTTAATTTCTCGCGTGCTTTGTTGTTCATCACCAGGGAATTCTTTGACAATGATACAAGGGGTAATTTTTCAGCCCGTTCCCCTCTCGGCTTATAAATTTCAAATGCCATTTTTGGATAGACCACCTTTTGCTTTTTTTAGAAACTATTATATATAAGTCTTGTGATAATGTCAAATGTTAAGCTGTAATTTATTTATCAGCTATATATTATCTAGTTATTTGATATGTTCCATGTAAATTTTTCCGAAATCATGTTGCCGGACGTCAAATTATTTTTATTTTCATGAGAACTATCCTTAATGCTTTAATCTTGCAGAAGGTTGTAAAGGTTGTATTAATAACGGCATTTTATTCCCACTCTATTGTCGCCGGCGGTTTAGAAGTAATATCATAAACCACCCTGTTGATTGCCCTGATCTCGCTGACAATGCGGGAAGAGACAGTCTCCAGCACCTCGTAGGGAAGGCGGACCCAGTCGGCGGTCATGGCGTCCTGGCTATTTACCGCTCTAAGCGCCACAGTATAAGCATAGGTGCGCTCATCTCCCATTACTCCCACACTTCTCATGTCGGGCAGTATGGCGAAAGACTGCCAGATCTTCCGGTAAAGGCCGGCCTTTCTGATTTCTTCTTCAAATATCGCGTCCGCTTCTTGCAAGATCGCCACCTTTTCAGCGTTAACCTCGCCGGTTATGCGGACTGCCAGGCCCGGTCCGGGGAACGGCTGGCGCCAAACCACTTCTTCCGGCAGGCCCATCTCTTCGCCGAGCGCTCTCACTTCATCCTTAAACAGCCAGCACAATGGCTCAATCAATTTCAACCGCATTTCCTCCGGCAGTCCGCCCACATTGTGGTGCGACTTGATCACAGCCGCCGTGGCGGTGCCGCTTTCCACCACGTCGGGATACAGTGTTCCCTGCACCAGGAAATCTATTTGGCCCAGCTTGTCGGCTTCTTCTTCAAAAACGCGGATAAATTCTTCCCCGATGATTTTCCTTTTACGTTCGGGATCGGTTACATCTGATAATTTCGACAGGAAGCGCTCATGCACGTCAACCCCGATCAGGTTGATTTTAAATTTATCCCGGAAAACTTTCAGAACCCGCTTCGCCTCGCCTTTGCGCAGCAGGCCGTGATCCACAAAGACGCAGGTGAGACGGTCGCCCACCGCCTGATGGACCAGAACCGCCGCGACGGATGAATCCACCCCGCCGCTCAGGCCGCAAAGCACTTTCTTTTCTCCCACCTGCCGGCGTATTTCAGCCACGGCTTGTTCAAGAAAAGATGACATGGTCCAGAGACCGTGGCAGCCGCAAATGTCAAAAAGGAATTTTTTAAGTATATCCTGTCCTTTTGGCGTATGGACCACTTCCGGGTGAAACTGCACCGCGTATAAGCGCCGCTCCGTCCGAGCCATGGCCGCCACAGACGCCTTGCTGGTAGTCGCCGTGACAGTAAACCCCGGTGGTGGTGATTCCACCGTGTCGCCGTGACTCATCCAGCATTGTTCGGTTGGCTCCAGGCTTGAAAAAAGCTTGTCCCGCTCGAGCACGGTCAATTCTGTCTTGCCGTATTCCCGGTGCGCGGCAGGTGATACGACGCCTCCCAACTGGCGGCCCATCAGCTGCATACCATAACAAATGCCCAGTATGGGGATGCCCAGTTTATAGATGCCCGGGTCGCAGGAAGGAGCGCCTTCGCTGTAAACGCTGGAGGGCCCGCCGGAAAAAATAATCCCTTTGGCCCCCCTGGCGACAATATCTTCAAGTGGCGTTGAAAACGGCAGCATTTCACAGAACACCTTCAGTTCCCTGACGCGGCGCGCGATCAGGTGGCTGTATTGGCCGCCGAAATCCAGCACAATGATCATTTCTTGCTCATGCAGTGACATTTTGTTTTCCTCCACCGTAAATTTTCGGACTTAAGATCATGATATAAGGTAGGTTCCGGTAACGCTCGTTGTAGTCAAGGCCGTATCCGACCACAAATTCGTCGGGAATGGTGAAGCCGCAGTAATCAATATTAATATTCGCCGGTTTGAGCCGCCTGGACGGCTTGTCGAGCAGGGCGCATAATTTAATACTGGCAGGGTGGCGGGAGCTTAGGTTTTCCAACAGGTAATTCAGGGTCAAGCCGGTGTCGATGATGTCTTCCACGATCAGAACATGGCGGCCTGTAATACTCCGGTCCAAATCTTTTAGAATCCGGACCACCCCTGATGATTTGGTTGAGCTTCCATAACTTGACACAGAGATAAAATCAAAATAAGTCGGCACGGTAATTTTGCGCACCAGGTCGGCAAGAAACACCATGGCGCCTTTAAGTATGCCGACCACCAATATTTCTTTGCCCGCGTAGTCTTGTGAAATCCGCCTGCCTAATTCAGCTACCTGCAGCTCTAATTGCTCTTCTGTCAGCAATATTTTTTCACCGTCTGGATGCAAAGCCAACACCTCCCGGAGAAAATATGCTTTAAAATCCGGCATATTATAACAATATGTAATCGTCATGTCAATCGCCCCGTGAGCATTGTGTGCATCGTGTAATTATCGTTGTGATATCAAATAATATCTTCAGTAAAATAAAAGAACCCGTGTTGTCAGTAACGGGTCCTGAAATATTTAGTTTACATCAGGCGGTGTTATTGATATATTTTTGTCATAATCCCAAAAGCTCAAATTGATCTCGATACCGCTTTGGGGACTATTTTTATCCTTCGCCTGTATCGATGCCTGCTGAATCCGGTAATCTTCAGGATTTAACCAAATCTTGTAAAAAAAGTCGGTTAACCGGAGTTCAAGGAAAGGATCCTGCAGGGTGGGGCGGATTTCCATTTGCAGCATTCTTTCACCGTTTACTTTTACGAGACCTTTATACTTCAGCTCAATGATATCTTTAAAATTAAAATAGGCTAATGGGTTCAGTTCGGCATAAAAGATCTCCATATCCGAGAGCTTGTTCCCGGACAAAGAAACCCACTGGCCGGAAGGTTGGTCTTTAAAATATGAACTGTTCCCCACCTGGATGAAATCAACTGGTGTATTCATGATGGCGCCTCTTATCTGCACCTGGTCGGGAGCTACTCTCTCGCCTTCAACCTGGCTGAAAAAGTCTATATTTGCTTTGCCGCTTGCGGTTAGCCTGGTTTCTGCCTGGTAGCGGAAACTCCCGCTGGCAATTGTTCTTTCCAGTCCGGTCTTGAGCATCTCCTGGGGAGGCGCTTTCACGGTGCCGCGGGATTTAATGGTAATGTGCGCCAAAACGCAAAGCAGTAAAATAAAAAATACCGCCAGCAAAATAATAGAAATTCTTTTATTTAATACAACCCAGCAAGGACGACGCAATACGCCAACTCCCGTCTATTTGTCGTATTTATTTAATATACTTTTTAACCCGGTGGAATATGACACATAGAAACGTTCAATAGTATAAATAATTAGAAAAACCGTCTTTGGAGGAATACTATTATGGATATTAAAGAAATGCAGAATGAAGTGGACCAATGGATTAGCCAGTTTGAAGAAGGCTATTGGAATCCACTCTCCATGCTGGCCCGTCTAACTGAAGAGGTCGGCGAATTGGCGCGCGAAATAAATCACCAATATGGGGAAAAAACCAAAAAACCGGATGAGCCGATCGGAGACCTGGCCCTTGAACTGGCTGACATATTGTTTATCCTGATTTGCTACTCCAACTCATTAAATATTGACCTGGAGGACGCCTTTAAGCGGGTGATGGCCAAGTACCGGTACCGGGACAGTGAGCGCTGGACCAGAAAAGACAATACTTGATATATATGTCGTTATATGTCGTTGTATTTTTATCACTATTATAATACAATTTAACAGTATTGCGTAATAATATTGCTATTCTTGCTAATAAAGACACCGGCGTTGTGCTTCAGTGCCTGTTTAATGAGGAGGTTTACTTTATGGCGACTATAATGCCTTTTAAAGGCTTACGCTACAACCAAGGAAAAATTAAAAAAATGAACGAGGTGGTCACCCCGCCTTATGATGTTATTGACCCTGATGCTCAAGACCGCTATTACAAGCGTCATTCATACAACATTATCCGCCTGGAGTACGGAAAAACCTATCCGGGAGACAATGAAGCAAATAACCGCTATACGAGAGCAGCTGAGGATTTTGGCGCTTGGATCGGAGAAGGCATTCTCGTTTCCGAAGCTGAGCCGGCCCTATATCTCTATGAGCAAGGGTTTGTTGCCGGCGGGCAAAAGAAAATTCGCAGCGGCTTCATTTGCGGGGTTAAGCTTGAACCTTACGATAAAGGTATCGTATTGCCTCATGAAGAAACCATACCCAAGCACAAGGCAGACCGCCTGGACTTGATGCGTGCCTGCAAGGCTAATTTCAGCCCGGTTTTCGGTTTGTACGCCGATAAAGAAAAGAAAGTGGAACAAGCATTGCGCGAAGCGGTAAAAGGGGCGCCGCCGGATATAGACTTTACGGATGAAATTGGCGAGACGCACCGGATGTGGGTAATTACTGAGAAGACAGTGATCAGCAAGGTGCGGCAAATAATGGCCGATAAACAGATCTTTATTGCCGACGGCCACCATCGATACGAAACTGCTTTGAATTATAAAAAAGAAAGAGAAGCGCCGAATGCGCAAAGTGAGCCCGCCTACTGTTACATGATGATGACCCTGGTAAATTTATACGACTCCGGATTAGTAGTCCTGCCCACTCACCGGCTGATAAAAAATGTTGCTGGTTTGGATATCAGCCGGCTGATCAGTAAGGTTAAGGACAGTTTCATGGTGGAGGAACACCGCCCGGGACCGGACGGGAGCGGTTTGCAGGAACTCATAAAACTCATGGCCGAGCGTGGACAAGTATCCTCCACACAGGCCGCCCTTGCTTCTCGCCCGCATGTTTTCGGCTTATATGCCGGGGATAATATTTTTTATTTATTGCAGCTAAAGAGCGAAACAGGACTTTCTCAAATAATGCCTCAAGAGAAGTCTCCCGCCTGGCAGGGACTGGACGTTTCCATACTGCACACGCTGGTTATTGACAGGCTTTTAGGTATTGGCGGCGAGCTTATGGCAAGAGCTGAACATATTACGTATACTCGTGAAGAAGAAGCCGCCCTGTCCCTGGTGGACAAAGGAGAATGCCAGCTGGCCCTGTTCTTGAACCCCACTTTGGTGGAGGAGGTCACCAAAGTGGCAAACAACGGTGAAAAGATGCCGCAAAAAAGCACTTTCTTCTACCCGAAACTGATTACAGGTCTGGTGATAAACCAGTTATAGCATGCCATTTGCATACGGGCGATAGCGGCCGATTGATTCCCCTATATAACCCTGTTTATCTTGCCTTTTGGGCGCCTGTATGTTAGAATATGTTTAATAGGTTGCGGGGGTGTAGCTCAGCGGGAGAGCGCTTGACTCACATTCAAGAGGCCACTGGTTCGAAACCAGTCATCCCCACCAGTAAAACCGCTATCTGTAGGGATTGGCGGTTTTTTTATTTTCTCAGAAATCGTTGAAAATCGCCTAAAATTTTGTCGGTGACTAACACGTGACACACAAAAAAAACCCAAAAAACGGGAGTTATTAGCTCCCGTTAAATCATTTTTATGGCTTTTTTCAATTGCCTCGTTAGTTGACACCATTTTAAAAACCCAACGCGAGGTAGGGATTCAATTAAATACCAACTATAGCCTGTTATGAAAGATTAAATAAATTAGAACGGGAAGTAAGTGAGCTAAAAAACATCATAAAGAATCGCTCTTAAGCACTAAATCAAGATTCATCATATTACAAACTTTGGTGAACGAGTCAAACCATTCTGTTTGAACATAAATGCTTTTATCAATATTATCTAGTGCTCTCAGTTGATTCATCACTTTAGAGAATTCTAACAGACTATTGCGAGTTAATGTGTACCAAGGCTTCAATACAGGTTTTTGTAAAGCGAGCGGAAGAAAAAATAAAGCTTGTCATACGAAAGCAAACTATAAGTGAAGGGGTAATTTATAAGCAGCCCGGTTAGGGCTGCCTTTCTATTCCGAGGCGGGTTTTTAATCCTTCTTGGAGGACCTGAGAAAAATTAACCCCAGCTTCATCACCAAGGACTTTGAGATATTTAGGAATTGATACGTTGATTCTCATAGTGGTTAAATCGTTTGCTTTGCGGTATTTTGCAAAGTCGATGTCCACCCACGTAACAAGTTCATTAGCTTTATGCAGAGGTTCAGAAGTGGACGGTTCTGGGATTATGCGTCCGTCGTCTTGCTCGCATATTCCCCAAAGGCCAATAGCGTCGCGTGCCATATAAATTGCTTCTGCCAGGTCTTTACCTTGTGTATTAATATCGAGGTCAGGAACAGTTACAACATATCCCGAATTGGTGGGGGTAAGGATTACAGGATATACTTTTGTCATCTAGCAACACTCTCCTTTATGGTAATAGGCTGAGGGCTATTTCAGCCCTCGCCGCTTGATTAACTTATACACATTAGATGTGTATAAGTCAACACATTTTTATGAGATAGTTTATAATTTTTTAATATTTGGAGCCCGTGAGGCTCTTTTTGTTTGGGGTTGATTCGATGCCACAACGACCCTTGAAACCTTGCCGGCAGCCGGGTTGTCCGAACCTGACTGACAGAGGTTACTGCGATAAACTTGTCCATGACGGAAATCCAGAACTTTATCAGCTGGTACCAGAGTAAAGCATCCGGCGGCGTGGGAGCTCCGTTCTATACCTTCAGCAAAACCCCAATATCACCGTACACCAGTAGAATGGATTATTTGGTTTTTAATCAGATTGTTTGCTGGAAGGTAAATCAGTATTAGTTATCTGGTTAATGAAAGCCCTGCTCTTCGGAGTGGGGTTTTTGTTTTTGGGGGATAATAAATTAAAGCATTCAGTAAATGGAGGTCTATCTATGCTCTTCGCACTACCGTTAGTGAGATCGGAATGGAACAGTAACCCTGTTTTTGGCGACAACGGCCTGATTATATTGTCAGTAATTTTCGCAGTTGTAATCTTTGTTGCGGTGCTTTACTTCATAGCGAAGCGAAAGATATTGAAAAAATAATTTCATTATGCTCTGTGGTGGGGCGTTATTATTTGGTTCACAAAACCTTCAAATTATTTTCATGGAAATCACAGCCGGCATTCAGCTTGCTTTCAGCAAACAGTGTTAATATAAACCAACAGAACCGAATGATAAAAATAACCGGCCAATTGCCGGATTACATACTGAATTTTCTCTCTCCTTGTACCCGTCTATTAAGGCGGGTTTTTGTTTTGCCGGGCTGCCTTCCAGGCTACAGCGCCGTAAGCCAGAGCCGCCGCGCTACCGGTGCGAGACGGAGCAGGGGTTGGTGTGCGATTTGGCGAAGGAGCGGGTTGGGTGGGTGAACTACTACTCCAGCTCCAGAGGGTCCATCCCATACCCATCGTATATATAACAGGACCACTACAGAGCAAAAGCATGACCATCTGATGGATGTTGAAACCGGACCGCCAATACCGATCCAATGGGGGCATGTACACTATTTTAGCGGAGTAACCAGTATTAACGGTATTCGCCCGCATTCACACCAATTTGGAAATGTTACAAGCCCTTCAAGATGAGATAGCCACCTTATAAACCACTCTTCCTGAAGGGCTTTTTCTTCCCTTTGCAGGACAACCTCCTCTCCCCGCCGAACTACTCCCCGGGGCGATCCCATGACCCGCCAACAACTTATGCATAACGTCTTTATGATAAGTAACTCTTTAACTACAGTTTTATTGAATATTATATAATGTAAAATATTATTATTCTGGATTGCAACCGTTAAGGTTTTTAAGGAGAGTAAATGTTAGATTATAGAGGGAGGAATCAATTTGAATAATAAAATTAAAATAAACGAGGAAAAAAGACAGGAAATGATTTCAGCAATTCAAACCTATTTTCTCAATGAGAGGGAGGACAAATTGGGAGATTTAGCTGCATCTCTCATCTTAGATTTCTTTATAGAGAAACTAGCGCCAGAATTTTATAACCAAGGTGTTTATGATTCATATATTTATATGTCCGATAGCTATATATAACGCCCAATGTTCCTCCCATTGCAGACCCCACAAAAAACCCGTTATATTGTGTGTTGGTAAATATTCTGCCTTTTTCAGCCTGGCTAAGACCATGGTTAATCTCCATGGCCCTGTTATAAGCCTGCCAGATGGAATAGGCGTATATGCACGGATAAAACAACATCCACTGAAAATTAACCACGCCGGAAGCATTCTGAAACTGTCCTCTTAATGAATACAAGATAGATAGATTTATGCTTGCTTTTACACTGATTATTAACTCTAATACAACCAGTAATACACCGATGAGGTAATCACCGATATAAAGCTGCCCAAAACCAGGTATGGCTATCGACCATAAAGCCGACATCAAGGGTGAACGATATTTCCTCATTTTTGCTAACCCCCAAATCCCAATATCTCCTTTATTATTAACGTTCCGTTGAATCCTAATCATCAGTTGAGGCTAAGAGCTTCCGGGAATTATCACAGGAACTAACGCCAAAAAATTTTTTCATTATCATGACATTATCTCTCAAGGAGATTTATCAGTTAGTGTCGAAAGAATTAGCTTATGGCAAGGTTAATATTGGAAATGCCAAGAGGAGTGTTTTTTATGATTAAAGATTCAACAGCAGGGGTGATTGCTGGTTCATATTTTACCGCGCTGACTAAATTATTAAGTTCTAATCAAAACATAGCTGTGAACATAATTAATTCAATTCCCGCCGGAATAACTATCACTACAGATCTCACATGCAAAGAAATAAGACACAACCGAAAAGCGGTTGAATTCCTTAGAATCCGGCCTTGGGACAGCTTTTCTCATACCGTTTGCGAAGAGCGGTCTGTGAAATTAATTCATAATGGGAAAGAAATTACTCCCGCAGAGCTGCCGATTCAGCGGGCTTGTTGGAATGGTGAGGTGGTAAAAGACTTTGAGCTTGAATTTATCTGGGACGACGGAGTTCGTAAAATCTCTGTATGGAATTCCAGTCTTTTATATGATGAAAGAGGTTCTATTATAGGAGCCGTCGCTACCTTTGAGGACATCACCAAATACAAACTGGCCGAGGAAAAAAACCATCTTCAAAAAGCGGTGCTGGATGGGATCAACCGGATTTTTCATGAGGCGCTTGCTTGTGAAACCAGGGAGGAACTGGGAAAGACCTGCCTGCAAGTAGCTCAGGAACTGACTCAGAGCATGTTTGGTTTTATCGGTGAGGTAGACTCCGCCGGTGATTTAGACAATATTGCCATCAGCGACCCCGGGTGGGCCGCTTGCTGGATGCCCAGCGGCAGTGGCCGCGGGCAACTGCCTAAAGACTTGGAAATACACGGCGTCTACGGGCGGGTACTCCGTGAAGGTAAATCCATATTTACTAATGAACCTGCCGCGCATCCGGACAGTGTCGGCCTGCCGGAAGGTCATCCTCTCCTGCATTCTTTTATTGGGGCGCCCCTGATTCACAGCGGCGGGATAATCGGAATGATCGGATTAGGTAACAGGGAAGGCGGCTATAGTCTTCAGGAAGTGGAAATCTTAGAGGCCTTAAGTGAGGCCATAGTTCAAGTTTTGCTGAAAAAACGGGCGGAGGATGCTCGCCTGGAAGCTGGCCGTTTAGCAGAGAAGCGTGCTAACGAGCTTGACGCCGTAATCATGTCCATGCCCGATGGTCTCACTATCTACGATAAATTTGGAAACCGAATCTTCGCAAATGATTTTTCAAGAAATCTTTGCGCAGATCGGGTGAGGGCATCTGAGACATTAACTGCCGAAGGAAAGGTGCTTGCTTTTGAAGAATTACCGGTGCAGCGTGCCTTGAAAGGAGAGGTCGTAAGAGATTATGAACTGGTTTTTAACAGCGAAGCAGGCGAGTGTACGTATGTATCGATCAACTGCACACCTATACGCGGCAGTAACGGTGAAATAACCGGAGCAGTAGCCACGCATAGGAATATCACCGAACGAAAACAGGCAGAGGAAATGCTGAAGCTGCATCAGCAGCAGCTTGAGAAACTTGTGCGGGAACGTACGCGAGAACTGAAGGAAGCTAACCTGCAGATAACTTATATTCTTGAAAGCATAAAAGACCCTTTTTTTACTTTGGACAACCAATGGAGATTTATTTATGTGAATCATCAGGCGCAAGAACAGTTTTCTTATTTTGGAAACCTGATCGGGCAAAACATCTGGTGCAAGTTCCCCAAAATGGTGGGCTCCATTTTCTGGAATAAGTATCATGAGGTGATGAACAATAATAGACCCCTTGTTTTTGAAGTGAAAACTTCAGATACAGGGTTATGGTCGAAGGTTAGCGTCTACCCGTTTGGAGAAGGAATTTCTGTACTTTTCCAGGATATAACTGAACGTAAGTTGGCAGAAAAAAATCTCCGTCTGTCCGAGGAACGATTCTGCAAGATATTCCAAAACAGCCCTGATTCGATCGCCATTATGCGCATGAGGGATAACCGTTATATAGATGTAAACCAGAAGTTCCTGGAGCTTACCGGGTACACCCGTGCAGAGGTTTTAGGCGGCACGCCTGTAAAACTGCGTCTATGGGTCGAGAATAAGCATCACACGGAATCCCTTTTAAAAGAATTAAGTGAAAAAGGAGAAATTCATAACGTTGAATATAAAATCAGGACAAAATCCGGTAATATAGTCACCGTCTTATTATCAGCTGTAATAATGGACCTTAGCGGTGAAGCATGCCGGATAACCTTGATGAGAGATATGACCAAAGAAAAGAAAATGGAAGTCGAAATGGCCCGTCTGGACCGGCTGCACCTCGTTGGAGAAATGGCTGCCGGCATTGGTCACGAAATTAGAAATCCGATGACAACCGTGAAAGGGTTTCTCCAATTGCTGTCCAAAAAAAAGGAATTGGTAAAACATATTAGACATTTTAATCTTATGATAGAAGAGCTGGACAGGGTGAACTCAATAATTACTCAATTTCTATCGTTGGCCAAAAATAAGGTTGTGGATATGAAAAAGGAGAATATAAAGACAATAATCGAAACAATTTTCCCATTGATTCAAGCCGACGCCATAAAGCAGGATAAAAATATTGAAACAGCTTTAGATGACGTGCCTGAAATAATACTGGATGAAAAAGAGTTTCGCCAGTTGCTCCTTAACCTTATTCGTAACGGACTGGAGGCAATGTCCCCTGGCGGGAAAATAACAATCAAAACATTTATCGAAAATGGAGAAATAGTTTTAGCCGTTCAGGATGAGGGAAAAGGCATTTCACAGGAAATACTTGATAAAATCGGCACCCCGTTCCTGACCACGAAAGATAATGGCACCGGTCTGGGGCTTGCAACGTGCTACAGCATAGCAAACCGGCACAACGCTATAATTGATATAGATACAAGTCCCAGCGGCACAACCTTCTTTGTCAGGTTTAAAGCCAGTTAGAAACTGCCTGAAGGGAATATGCCTCTTATGTTGAATTAGATAATATGGGAGGGTATATAAAGTGAATGATTTAAAAGAAAATATGCTTGATGAATTTAAATACCGTGAAAGAGTTACAGCTTTCATTGATATATTAGGGTTCCGGAAAAAAGTTAACGAGAGCTCTCATGATCATGAAAAAACGCTTCGAATTTGTTCAGCGTTAAAATTTTTAACATATGATTATAAGAAATATAATGACTTTTGTAATAGTACTGATGAGTTTGTTAAAAGTGGCAGGAGAGTAACGGCTTTTTCGGATAGTATTGTCATATCATATCCCAAGAAAGAGGAAACGATGGTTTTTCTTTTGTTGGATGTCATGTTGTTGCAGGCTCATTTGGCGTTTCTTGGTTTCATGCTTCGTGGAGGAATTGTCTGCGGAAAGCTGTTCCATAGTGGCAATATAGTTTTCGGCCCGGCTTTAGTTAAAGCTTATGAGTTGGAATCAAAGGCTGCAATTTACCCGCGTATTATAATTGAAAGAAAGTATTTAGAAGAATATGATTTTAATATGCAATATTTACACCCTAAATTATGTGAAGTACATCCGAATCTTAAAAAACGAAAACATCTTGCCCATTTAGTGAAAAAAGATAACGATGGTTTATACTATGTGGATTTTCTTTTGGTTTGCAGAAGCGAAATTATAGAAAAACTATTAATTCTATGTGATGAAATGCTTAATAGCACTGAAGAACCAAATGAAATTGGTAAAGTAAACTGGTTAATAAATTATATTCGAAGTTATGAGGAACTTCCTTCAGCGCTCACGTCTACAACGCCAAGCGCGTAAAGCTGAAGGGAAAAAGGTTGTGCTAAATAAACAGGACTATGGTCCTATTTACAACAATATCAACGTGAAAATAATTTTCATCTTTAAAAAAGCTGTCGAGGATACAGTATATGATGTTTTTCTGTCAGGCGGAAACGCGTTGCTTGTTCTTCCGATAAGCAGAGAACGCCTGTTAGATGAATTCTCAAAAACAGATACCAGGTCGCTTTCTCCCGCAATGGCGTAGGGTGGATACTTTATGGCTTTCGGCGCGGCCGGCAAGTCATAAGTTCATTTTTTCTTTTGCCTTTACAAGCGAAACGATGAAATCATTTACCGGTGTGCTTACTCCGTGTTTCTTCCCCATTTCCACGACGGCGCCGTTTAACGCGTCTATTTCCGTCCTCCTGCCTCTCTGGATGTCCTGCAGCATCGACGGGTGGTGTGAGGCGGTGGCGGGTAATAATTTTTCATAAAAATCCTTCAGATAAGCCTCCGGATTAGGCCACAGGACCTCCTGACCTATTTTCTCCAGCAGGGCGAAAATCTCCCTGATAACGCTTTCCATTAACTTCCTGGAGTGCTCCACTTCGCCCAACCTTCCGTAATTTACTTCAAGAATGGCTCCCATGGAATTCAAGGCCGAGTTATAAATTATTTTACCCCATATATACTTCATCACCTGTTCCGAAAACCTGGTGGGGATTCCCGCTTCTCTGAAGACACCGGCAAGCGTCTCCATCTTATATTGATCAATTAAGTTTTTCGGTGATCCCAGAATAACGTCGTCGGCTATGACCGTCACCTTTGAAGCTCCGGGGCCGGTTGTTTCCGCGCCGAAAATTACCCGTCCAAGGATCAACCGGTGCTCGAGGATATGTTTGGCCGCCGCTTCGAAGTTTCCGTAACCGTTTTGGGCAAGAACGACATATGTGTCAGGTGACAGGATCCCGGCAATTTCCGCGGCCGCCTTTTCCGTGTCGTATGATTTAACTGTGACTAGAACGAGGTCGAAGTCACAGACGCTGATTTTATCCACACCGGTTACTATTTCGTCCAGCATGGCGTGATGTTCGCCCCAGATGCCGGTGACCCGAACGCCCTTCTCCCGAACCGCTTCCTGGACGGGCTTTCTCGCCAGACCGGTGACCCGGTGTCCTTTTTGCTTCAGTAAACACGCGTAGACAGTGCCAAGAGCGCCGAGTCCGAAGATTAGGATATTCATTCTTGCTCTCCTCGTAAGTTGATAATGTGAGACTTCTCCAAAATATGCTAAAATCCTTTTTGAACAATATGTAAAACCTACTCCCCGGCAAGAATTTCAGTTAATAAAACGACGCATGACAATTCTTGAGAATCTTCATAGCTAATGCGGCAAGTCCTCTTTACCAGGCCCATTCCTTCAACGTACCAATCCTCCCCTTTGCTGAAGAATGGCGCCGGACCCCACTCGGAATACAAAGATTGCCGTGCTGCGGTAGACTCTTTCTCCCATATAACTTTCGCCGCTTGAACGTCCTGCCCCAGGATGTTTATTTTTTCCAACCCCATGTACCGGCAAGCGCATTTATACTCTGTAATGTTGTTATAGCTGTCTATGGTTTTATATTGGCTAACCCAAATACCGCCGGGTGATTGCCTCTGAAAAACAAAATTGGTTCCTGCTATAGTTTTTTCAATACTGCCTTCACCGTTCGCCAATGCGAAACCGCTTTCAGACCCTATGATAGTATCTTCATTAACTTGATATATCGCATAGTCTTGAGAGCCGTCTTTGTTGTTATGAGTCTGCCGGTATATTCCGGGTGCCTGTTCTTGCCAATCGGTAACAAAATCATAGTAATGGCTGCTGTTTAAAAATGACGTGTAGCTATATCTGCCGCCTATGTGAGGAATGATGTGGTCTATGGTGAATTCGCCGGCGTCGTTTGTCTCCGCGTTATTGAGGGAAGCGATGAAAAGCAAATGAATTATGATGAAGCATGAAAATATACAAAATGATAAACGAAATCTCAAAAGAGATACCCCCCCCCCCCCCCCGATTTGTTTCCAAAATTAACCATATATAGATTATACCACCATGGTAAAGCAGCATACAGCGTCTCTAAAGAATATATTTCTCGACACAATGCGATAACTATTACCAATATTCTAATTTTTTCCCATTGTTAGAAGGTAATGCTTAATATATGGCGTATATTTATATAACAGGGAGATGATTGATTTTATGGGTATGATTGATGCCGCCAGGAAAACTCTTTCAATTTATCCGCTCGTTGAGAGTCATTGCAGGAGAGTTGCCAATCTGACATTCGCAGTTTCTTCGCTTCTGCGTGTGCCCAATCATAAAAAAATAACCTTGGCGGCTTACCTGCATGATTTAGGGAAAACAGCGTGGCCGACTGAATTATTTACCAAATACCCGATAGATTCTTCTGATTGGGCTTTGATCACGGCTCATCCCATTGTGTCTGTAAATATACTTGATGAGATATGGCCAAAATCACCTGAATACATTAAAGCCCTTGTGCGTGGCCATCATGAGAGACCCGGCGGCGGCGGTTATCCCGACGGCCTTATGGAACCGACTTTAGAGATGCTGATAATCGGCGCTTGTGATGTCTACGATGCCATAATCAATAGGCGGGAATTCATTCCCGGCAAAGCGTTGTCCCCCGAGTTCGCCTTGTCACAGGTGGAGCAGTTTGCGCCGGCGCCGATAGTGGACGCGTTAAAAAAAGTGGTGCAAAAATAATAGCTGATAATAAAAGAAGAATGCCTTTAGACGGCATTCTTCAAGCTGAGAAAATCATAACCCAACTTTGTCAGGCTGCATATTTTGCTTTTTCCTTCGGTGCTTACGTCCACTATGCCAAGTGCGTAAAGCTGCATGACGACGTGGTCCAGCACGGCTCTTTTTACTTTAGCGGTCAGCGATAAATCCTCTTTGTTCATGGGACCTATGTCTTCCAAGGATTTTATCACTCTTTCCGCTTCCTCAGGCAAACGGCTCTGGACCCCGTGAAAGTATTCCACCAGTGATAAGTACATAATTTAAACTCCTTTCCCAAATAGTCATTAATAGTATTGTCATTTACTCAACCAATTAAACATTTCTTAATATTAGACTTTAAAAATATTGAAGTAATTGAAAAAATAGCGCCTAATAAATATTGTCGAAATTGGTTGGAATATTGTAGAAATTTTATCTAGTTTATGGCAGGATATTAATAGCATTTGTAGAAGTATCAATGAAAATTCACATTAATGAAAGCAGATAGGCAGATGGAAAAAATATTGTTGTTTTTTATGCAGGGTATTCCTGAGGTAATGGGTATTGTAGCTTTTGGTTTGGCTTTGGCCAGGGTGCCGCTTCGCTGGGGGATCATCGCGGTGGCCGGCACGTCACTGACCATAATAATTTATGCAATTAGATCCGTACAAATAACTTTTGGCATTCATACAGTTGCAGCTATAGTGCTATTGGCTGTATTTATCATTAAAACCACCCGGACTATACCAAAGTATAGTTTTGTTGCTGCTCTTGCGAGTCTTACTACCTTAATAGCGTTGGAATTGATTATAGAAAAATTGTTTCTTTTCATCACAAAACTTGATCAACAGGTTTTCGTGTCAAATTACTTGTTGTGGAAATTGGTCGGTTTGCCGCAGGCCATTTTAATGATTTTATTTGCCGTGATAATTTCAAAGTATACAGCACCCGACAGTGACGCGTGGAGAATATGAGTTGACTTCTCTAAAATTATAAAATTTAAAGTGGGTTGAAAGATGGAAAAGATATTATTGTTTTTTATGCAAGGCATCCCTGAGATAATGGGTGTTGTGGCTTTTGGTCTGGCTTTGGCCAGGGTGCCGCTTCGCTGGGGGATCATAACGGTAGCCGGTACGGCACTGACCATAATAATTTTTATAATAAGATCGCTGCCTCTAAGTTCTTTTGGTCTTCATACAGTTGCTGCTACATTGCTTTTAGCTCTTTTTATTATGAAAACCACCAGGACTACACAAGTAAATAGTTTTGTTGCCGCTTTTGCGAGTTTTACTACCTTGGTGATGTTGGAATTAGTGATAAATAAATCATTCTTTTTCATCACAAAACTAGATCAACAGGTTTTCGTGTCAAATTATTTATTATGGAGATTGGTCAGTCTGCCGCAGGCGATTCTGATGATTCTATTCGCCGTAATAATTTCAAAATTTAAAAAACCTGATAAAGACGCGTGGAAAATTAGACTAGGCATGGGAGGAGGTGAAATGTTATGAAACACAAATTATTTGCTTTTGCGGTCACAATGCTGCTGCTGCTCGCGAGTATAACATCAGCTTCCGCTTGTGGTGGAGGGGCTTACCAACCGGAAGTGCCTGAGTCGCTAAGAAGATAGCCGATTAGTGTAAGGAGGTGGTTTCCCCCCACCTCCTTACACATCCTAATGCGTATAAGCAAGAGGTGATAATTGATATGGCTAGTGAAATAGAAGAAAGACAAAAAGAATCAATTAATCATTTGTCAATCATGCATATTTTTTGCATCATTGTCGCATTGTTAGGCGTATTATTATATGGTAATAATATCAACCCCTATAATACGGGCAGTATTTGCTTTTATATGTCATTAAATTTTATATGGCTAATCATTCTGCTATATAAATTGGAAAAACATTTAGTACAAAAGAACGGGAAATATTTATCATTGTTTAATGCTATATATATAAGTTTTCCGCTGTTTATAGCGATAACAACTTTGTTCATCGAAAATGAAAATATTTTTTACCTGAAAGTAATTTTTATCCTTCCGGTCTTATTCGCCGCCTCAGTTATGGGCAAGCGGGCCGGCATGGTGATGTCCACTGTTTGTTCATTTTTTATAGTCGCTTATGAAATCATCGCCAAAGGCGACCCTTTTTTTCAAGCCTTTGAATCCAGTTTAATCATGATCAGTATCATGTACATAGTCGGCTGGTTTGTCGGCGTGCTGATAGATAATGATGTACAGTACCAGGAGCAGTTAAAAGAAAACATATTGTCTCTCAATGAGGAGATTGAGCACAGAAAACAAGTGGAGCAGCAATACCGGAAGTTGTCCAGTGTCGTTGAGCAAAGCCCAAACATTATTATAATTTGCGATACCGAGGGTAAAATCGAATATGTTAATCCGAGATTTACTCAAGTAACGGGCTATTCGTACGATAATGCCATCGGAAAAGAGTTAAAGCCCGGCGGGTATGATCCGGGCAAATTCAAACAATTATGGGAGTTGGTGAAAACAGGCGAAGTGTGGCAGGGTGAGTTCTGCAACAAAAAGAAAAACGGTGAAGAATATTGGGAATCCGCCACTATTTCGCCTTTTCGGAACCCCGAGGGCGTCATCACTCACTTTTTAAAAATCGCGGAAGACATCACCGAGCGCAAAAAAGTTGAAAAGGAAATGGAGCGGCTGGAGCGGTTGCACCTGGTCGGCGAAATGGCCGCCGGTATCGGCCATGAAGTAAGAAACCCAATGACCACAGTGCGTGGTTTTCTGCAAATGCTTCGCAGGAAAGATGAATTTGTTAACCATATGAAATACTTGAATCTGATGGTTGAAGAACTGGATAGAGCAAATTCGATAATAACGGAGTACCTTTCTCTGGCCAGAAACAGGGTGGTAAACTTCAAAATGCAAAATCTGAATTCAATATTGGAAGCCTTATTGCCTTTAATCACGGCAGACGCGATGAACTCCGATAAAAATATTATAATGAAGCTTGGAGAAATATCGGATCTATTCCTTGACGAGAGGGAAATGCGCCAGCTTATTTTAAACCTTGCCCGCAACGGATTTGAATCAATGTCTTCCGGCGGGATTTTAACTGTCGGGACATTTATGGACGGCGACGAGGTGGTTTTATCGGTACAAGATCAAGGCCAGGGCATTGAAGCCGCTGTGCTTGATCGAATCGGCGATCCCTTCTTTACCACCAAAGAAAATGGGACAGGCCTGGGACTGTCTGTGTGCTACAGCATCGCGGCCCGGCACAACGCAACCATCAAGATAAAAACCGGCTCCGCGGGATCAATTTTTTTAGTAAGATTTAAGCCGGGCCGCGATAAAGAAGAGGTGCTTTCGGGCACAGCGGCGAAAACCGTGTTAATGTGATATTTGTCTAAATTCTTAATATGGTTCTATATTTAAGAGCCGTAATTCCTTTCCATAACAGGAAATTACGGCTTTTTTTATATTCTATAAATTTTCTTAAAATTTGAAAGGATTTTCGGGTTTGGTGTCGAATTATTCCATGGTAAAAGTTTGGTAAAAGTTGCGTGAGGGGAAAAAATTATCAACGAGGTGATGCAGTGATTAAAAGAAAATTTTCAATTTCCTTAATTGTCTGTTTGCTTGTCACATTTCTTACGGCCACAGCGGTGTACGCGGAACAAACGCTTTTGAAGCAGGGCGCGTCCGGAGACGATGTGTTAAGAGTTCAAACAAAATTACAATCCTACGGTTATTACACCAGCGCGCTGGATGGGGATTTCGGCCCCGCTACATATAACGCGGTTGTAAGATTTCAGGCGGACTGCGGGCTGGCGGTTGACGGCATCGTTGGGCCGGCAACAATGCGGGCTTTGGAGCGGTTCAACCCCGCTAATGTTACTGCAAGCCGCGGATCGTCCGGAGACAGGAAAGGACAGAGCGTAGTATCTTTTGCGGAGGGATTTTTAGGCACGCCATATGTCTGGGCGGGCAGCTCGCCAAGAGGTTTCGACTGCTCGGGATTTACCAGTTACGTATATGGCCAGTTTGGAGTTAGCTTGCCCCACGCGGCTGATATGCAGTTTAACGAAGGCTATCAGGTGAGCCAGTTGAAAGCGGGAGATTTGGTGTTTTTCAGCACGTATGAGAGAGGCCCGTCGCACGTGGGGATTTATATAGGGGACAACCGGTTCATTCATGCCAGTTCCAGCGGCGGCAATGTTTGTATAAGCTCATTGTCCAGCTCTTATTACAGCGCGAGGTATTTAGGCGCGCGTCGTGTAATGAGCTAACTAACAAGTAAACTGCGGTATAAACCCGCTTCCTTAAAAGGAGGCGGGTTTTTTAATGATGGGGTCAGCCCTTGACATTGGACAACTTTCAGGTTAGCCAGCTAACCTGAAAGTTGTCCAATGTCAAGGGCTGACCCCTTAAAATAAGTTTATTTTATAAAATGCTAATATTTTATAAAATTTATGAATTTATTTTATAAGGTAGTTGTATGGTAAGATAGCTGTAGTAACTGCAGTATTAATTAATTTCTTCTGTTGGAAGGTGGCTGTATTGCGCCCGGAGTCTATGAAGATTTTCGATGATTTGCGCGGTCAGAACATGGTTGTTCTGGAAAACGCCAAGCAAAGCGGCAGGAAAGTTGTGGGCATGTACTGCGCTTATTGCCCTCAGGAGCTGGTCCTGGCGGCCGGGGCCATACCGGTGAGTCTCTGCGGGACCAGGGATGAGCCGATCGCGGACGCGGAAAAAGTGCTGCCCCGCAACCTGTGTCCCTTGATCAAGTCCAGCTTCGGGTTTGCCATCACCGGCAAGTGCCCTTATTTTTATTTTTCCGATTTCATTGTCGGCGAAACGACTTGCGACGGCAAAAAAAAGATGTTTGAGCTCTTGAAGCAGTACAAGCCCACGCATATTATGCACCTGCCCCAGGGGGCGGACCGGCCGGGCGCCCTGTCCTGGTGGAAGGAGGAATTGTCGCTGCTGAAGGAGCGGCTGGAGGAAGAACTTGGCGTGACGATTAGCGACGACAACCTGCGGGAAGCTGTAAAACTGGCGAACAGTGAACAACGGGCCGTTAAAGAGCTGCACGAGTTGAACAAGCTGGATCCGGCTCCCCTGTCGGGGCTTGATTTGCTGACAGCCACTTTTATGAAGGGGTTTAATGTCAATAAGTTTGAAGGAATCGCGTTGGTCAACCGGTTGATTGACGAAGTGAAAGAAGTGATCGAGCGGGGAGGCTCGCCTTTCCGGGCGGGCACGCCGCGCATTTTGCTGACCGGCTGCCCGGTGGGCATCGGCTCGGAAAAAGTGATCAGACTGCTGGAGGAAGGCGGGGGCAGCGTGGTTTGTTTTGAAAGCTGCAGCGGCTACAAAATCCTGGCCATGCTGACTGATGAAGACGAGCGGCGGGACCCCCTGGAAGCTATCGCCGAAAGGTCGCTGAAAATCCCCTGCTCCTGCATGACGCCGAATGAGGGGCGTCTGGGACTGCTGGGCAGAATGATTCGTGAGTACCGCGTCGACGGTGTCGTTGACCTTACCTGGCAGGCCTGCCACACCTATAATATCGAGGCGGAATTAGTACGCGGCTACGTCAGGGACAATTTTGACATACCATGCCTGCACCTGGAAACCGACTATTCAAATTCCGACTTGCAGCAGTTGAAAACCCGGGTCACGGCTTTTATTGAGCTGCTGGATAAGAGGTGGACGTAAAATTATTACCGTGGGCATTGACGTGGGCTCCATAACCTCCAAAGCGGTCTTGCTGAACGGTTCGGCCTGGCAGAGTGTGCTCCGGCCTACGGGTTACAGCCCGCGGCAGGCCGGCCGGGAGGTTTTTGACGAACTTTTGGACAAGGCCGGATTGGCGCGGGCGGATATTGGCTATATCATCGCCACCGGCTACGGGCGGACAACCCTCGATTTCGCGGATAAAGCCATGACCGAGATTACCTGCCACGCCAAGGGCGCGCACCACCTGGTGCCGGGCGCCGACATGGTGATTGACATCGGCGGTCAGGACAGCAAGGTGATTTTTACGGACAGGCAGGGCAATGTTGCTGACTTTTCCATGAATGACAAGTGCGCCGCCGGAACAGGCCGGTTCTTGCAGGTGATGGCCGCGGCCATGGGCGCCGACGTAAGTGAGCTGGCGGAATTGGCGCGCGGCGAGGAGCCTGTGCAGATCAGCAATATGTGCACTGTCTTTGCCGAGTCGGAGGTAATCAGCCTGCTGGCTGAAGGAGTGGGCAGAGGCAGGATTATTGCCGGCATCCACCGTTCCGTCGCCAAAAGAGTGACCGCCATGGCCGAAAGGATCGGCAAAGGCGAGTTAATCGCCTTCACCGGCGGGGTGTCTAAAAACGAGGGGGTAAGGGAATACCTTGCCCGGGAGCTGGGCAGGGAAATTGTCGTCGCTCCCGAATCCCAGCTTGCCGGGGCGCTCGGAGCCGCCCTATTAGCAAGGGAAAAACTGCTTAACGCGAAGGTATTACATGAAAAGAAATAATTTTGTAATGTCCAGGGAATACCTGGGCAACGGTGTTTCTGATAGAGAAATATTGGAATGAAAAACTCATAAATTTATTTTATTATTTGTCTAGTTGCTATAAAAATAATTGATTTATGTTATAAAGTAGCTATATGGTAAAATGAAAGCGATCGGAGCCGGTGTTGATTAAGTAATAACGCTTTAGTATTATTAATCTAGTTGTATTGAGACGACGGGAAGAAGGAAAGTGCCTTGCCGCAAGCGGTAGTAATTGTTTTCAAGTCAACCCATGACGTGATCAAAGCTAAAAACGAGCTGGCAAAAGCTTGTATCGCGCATGAATTGATTCCCACTCCAAAAGAAATTTCCGCCGAATGCGGAATGTCTCTGAGATTGGAAGAACCATTGTTAAGCAAGGCGCTTGATTTATTTCAAACAGCGGGGGTGCGGTACCGGGATGATTTACTTTGATCATGCCGCCACCAGTTTTCCCAAGCCCAAAGAAGTATTTGAGGCAATGGCGGACTATTTTTTCAACATTGGCGCCAACAACGGCAGGAGCGGCTACCGGATGGCGATAAAGGCCAGCGAGCTGGTCTTCAATATCCGCGAACTGCTGGCGCGGCTTTTTCAGATCAAAGACAGCGCCAGGATCGTTTTTACCAAAAACGTCACCGAAAGCCTTAACATTGCCATAAACGGTTTCTTGGTAAAAGGGGACCAGGTTGTCACAACCTCGATGGAGCATAACAGCGTGATGCGGCCGCTCCGTTACCTGGAACAGCGCGGCCAAATAAAAATATTCACCGTCCAGGCAAACAGGGAAGGCCTGGTGGACCCGGAAGCTTTCGCGGATATCCTCAAAAAAGAAAAGATCAAACTGGTGGTGGTAAACCACGCCTCCAACGTGACCGGTTCGATAGTCCCTCTTGATGTGATCGCTGAAATTGCTCACAGGCACGGGAGCCGCCTGCTGGCGGACGCGGCGCAGACGGCGGGCGCCTATCCGGTTGACGCGGCGTCCGGCGATATCGACATGCTGGCCTTTACCGGCCACAAGTCCCTCCTGGGCCCGCAGGGCACCGGCGGCTTGTACGTGCGGGAAGGGATCGAACTGCTGCCCTTGATCAGAGGCGGCACCGGCAGCAATTCCGAAAAAGAGATCCAGCCCGATTTTCTGCCCGACCAGTTTGAGTCCGGCACCCTGAACATCATCGGTCTCGCCGGCCTGGGCGCCGGGGTGAAATATGTTTTGGAAAAAGGCGTGTCGAATATCAGGCGGCAAGAAATGAAGCTGACGGAGATGTTTATCAAAGAAGCGGCAAAAATTGAAGGTGTTGAACTGTTCGGACCCGGCGACATGGACCAAAGAGTGTCGGTTGTCAGTTTCAATATTTCCCGTTGCGCGCCGTCGACGGCCGCGTACCTGCTGGACAAGCATTTTGACATCGCCTGCCGGTCCGGCCTGCATTGCGCGCCCTCGGCGCACAGCACCATTGGCACGCTTCCGCAGGGGACCGTGCGGTTCGCTTTCGGCTGCTTCAATAACGCTGCCGAGGTTGAAAAAGGATTGACAGCCCTGGCTGAAATATCCCGGAAGGAGTATTGTAAGGAGTGAAACTAAAATGAAAATAGTCGACGCGAGAGGCTTGGCCTGCCCGGAACCGGTGCTGCTGACCAAAAAGGCCGTTGACGACGGCGAAAAGGAATTCGTGGTGCTGGTGGACGACGAGATACCGAAAGAAAACATCAGGAAATTTTGTGACGGCAACAACTGCTCCATGGACGAGGCCCCGGACGCCGGCGGCTGGAAGCTGACCGTCCGCCAAAAAGAAGGCTGCGCAGCCTGTGAAGAACTGCTGGAGCCGGTAAAAAGGGAATCAAATTCCAGGATTACTTTTATTATTACCTGCAACAAGATCGGCATTAACGACGAACTGGGCAAAATTTTGATTGAGGGATTCATCAATACCTTGCCCTCCGCCACAAACAAGCCCCGGCTGGTCATCTTTTTGAATGAAGGCGTGCACTTGACGACGGAAGGCTCCCCCGTGCTGCAGTCGCTGGCCAAGCTCGTTGAACTGGGCGTGGAAATAAGGTCCTGCGGCACCTGCCTGGATTATTACGGCCTGAAGGAAAAGCTCAAGGTGGGGATTATCACGAATATGTACGACACCGTTGAGGCGATGACCGGCGGCGATGTGATCGTAAAGATTTAGCGGCAGTCACTCATATTGACATTTTTCTATTTTATTTGTTAACATGATATTAGCTTTATGTTCAAGCCCGTCGATGAAGCGGGCATTTTTCTGTGAACTGTCCACCACTTAACCTAACGGCTAGAAGTGGGGGCTTCCTGAATCATCGACTACAGCCTAACATCTAAGAAGATGCCAGGTCTTACACAATCTCAAGCAGGCGTAACTTCGGGTGGTTCCCACCCTACAAAAAGTTGTAATCTATGCTGCCAGGAGAGATAACCCCATGCGTTCGATTAGTTTAGCCGACACCAGATCCCTTGGTTCCACAAGGCCGCAGACCGGGCACCGGTGTATCCGGATACTCAAGTCTTTAGGCACATGGGCACCGCAAAGGCACTCTTGAGATGTACTGTTAGGGTTCACTTTTACATGTACTTTACCGTGCCGTTCAGCCTTATAGCGGATATAACCGCCGAATTGACCCCAGCCCGCGTCATGGATACTCTTAGCCAGGTGACGGTTCTTGGCCATATTCTTTATCCGTAAGTCCTCCATAACGATGATATCGTAGTTCTTTACGATGGTTAGGCTGGCCTTGTGAAGGAAGTCTTTACGCTGGTTGGCTACTTTTGCGTGAAGTTTGGCAACTTCTTTCTTGGCTTTCCCTCGGTTGTTGGAACCTTTCTTTTTGCGGGAAAGCCGTCGCTGAAGTTTGGCCAGTTTTCTCTCAGCCTTACGATAGTGTTTTGAAGTTTCGATAAATGTGCCGTCGGATAGTACCGCGAAATATTCCAGGCCAACGTCTATACCCACGGACTTACCGTTGGAGTTAACACCACCAACTGCCGGTGGAGCTGATATTTCCGCGGTTAGATTAGCGTACCATTTGCCACCGTGATATTTTACGTTTGCCCTGGACACTTTTTGGGGCTCAAACTCCCGGTGTACAATCATCTTCACAAAACCGATCTTCGAGAGGTAGATATAACCAGACTTGGCGAATGTTTTTCTTACTGTATCCACCTGGGGATAGGTGAATGAGTTATAGTGGTCACGGTTCTTGAATCTCGGGTAGCCTGCCTTCTTCTCAAAGAACCGCTTGTGGGCATAGTCCAAGCGCCGCAGTACGTCCTGCAAGACTTGGCTGTGAACTTCCTTGTATTCAGGATGCTCTTTGACGTAAGCTGGCAAAAGGTTCTGTTGTTTGTTGTAGCTAAGCCCTTGGCCGGTCTCCTTGTATACCCGTTGGCGTTCCGATAATGCCCAGTTATAGAGGTTCCGGCATAATTTAAGGGTTTGGAACATTATCATTTGCTGCTGGTATGTTGGTTTTATCTCAAACCGGTAGACTGTTTGCATAATTATTACCTCTATTGGTATATTTATTATTTATAT
The DNA here is from genome assembly GCF_022410535.1 of Pelotomaculum terephthalicicum JT. Taxonomy (GTDB): domain Bacteria; phylum Bacillota; class Desulfotomaculia; order Desulfotomaculales; family Pelotomaculaceae; genus Pelotomaculum_D; species Pelotomaculum_D terephthalicicum. The sequence goes on along the minus strand of NZ_JAKNBL010000001.1, from coordinate 235,023 downwards.
TTTACCGCAAACATTTGTTCTGGTAAAGAAAAATCGATTCATCACGCCACCTTAGAGGTGGGAGACTTCTCGCTTTGTTGCGTTAAAGGGTGTGAAATCATCTTGAAATCTCTTGTCACCGGAGGCGCAGGATTTATCGGCAGCCATTTAGTGGAGTATCTCTTAGATAAAGGTCACGAAGTGACTGTTATTGATAACTTGTCAACTGGTAGAAAGCAAAACCTGAACCAGATTCAAGGGAATAAAGATAATATGCGCTTTGTGCAAGCCGATGTCGCTTCCGATGACATAACGCGGTATTTTGAAGGAGTGGATTACGTCTTTCATCTGGCCGCGCTGGCCAATGTTGTCCCGTCGATTCAAAATCCCTCGGAATATCACAGAACCAATGTCGACGGGACGGTGCGCGTTTTAGAGTCGGCCAAAACGCAAAATGTAAAAAAATTTATTTACACCGCTTCATCATCCTGCTACGGAATCCCTTCTTTGCTTCCGACACCCGAAACGGCGGAAATTCGTTTGGAACACCCCTATGCGCTGACGAAAAACATCGGAGAGCAATATGTTTTGCACTGGGGGAAAATATACAAGCTACCCGTGGTGTCCCTGAGGTTGTTCAATGTGTACGGACCGCGGTCCGCGTCCACGGGGTCTTACGGCGCTGTTTTCAGCATTTTTCTGGCTCAGAAGCTCCACAACAAGCCGTTTACCGTGGTCGGAGACGGGACGCAAACCAGGGATTTCGTTTACGTCACGGATGCGGTCAGGGCTTATTGCGCGGCGGCTGAATCAGATTGCGCCGGAGAAGTTTTTAACGTGGGCAGCGGAAATGCGTACAGCGTAAACAGACTGGCGGAGCTTTTAGGCGGGGATAAAGTCTATATTCCAAAACGACCGGGCGAACCGGACTGTTCCCTGGCGGACATCTCCAAGATCACCAAATGTTTGAACTGGCGGCCGGAAGTGACTTTTGAGCAGGGGGTTTCCATGCTCCTGGCAAATATTGATTATTGGCAAGAGGCTGCCTTATGGACGAAAAATTCTATCGCTGAAATTACGAAAGACTGGTTTCGTTTTTTGGGATGAAATTTTTTTGAGATGAAAAATGTACCTGGTTAAAAAAATGGTCGCTTTGGAAGGAGTTTTATAAAGCTGTGTAGAATTCTGCTTTCGTATCAGTTTCAAGAGTATCATGAATACTGTATTAGGAGCATTGTAAAATAGTGCCTAAGGTTATTGCAAAGGGAAAAAAGAAATCCGCGGTGGTTAAGAAAACGCCTGAAAGTGATCAATGGGAGATTGTCCGCGCCACAGCCTTCTGGGGATTGGCAATCTTACTGTTCCTGCCCCCTTATTTCAGAGGACTTTTCTTCCAGCCCGAACAAGAGCGGGCCTTAATTTTTGCCGCCGTCATTTTTTGGTTCGCCTGGCTGTGGAAATGGTCGAAGCGTGATAATGAGTTTCTTTCCCACCCGCTGGATTACTTCGTCCTGGCCTTTCCCATAGTGTATTTTATTTCAGCCTTTCAAGCCGCCAACTACGGCCTGGCGGTTGACGAAGTGGTCAAGACCACCCTGTATTTCCTGGTTTACTGGCTGGCCTCCCGGCTGATCAGGGATGAGAAAGATATAACGACTATTCTGCAGGTCATATATATAAGCGCCATCGGCGTGGCGCTGGCCGGCCTGGCCACTACCACCGGGATCATCAACATCAATGATGGCTTCAAGGACGGGCGGATTTATTCTTCTTTCCAGTATCCCAACGCCCTGGCCAGCTACCTGGCGTCGGTTGTGTTTATCGGTTTCTACCTTTGGCGCAGGGCCGGTTCGCCTGAGTCGGGCGGGCCAGCAGCCGGATTGACAAAAAAAGAGGCTGTCGCCTGGATAAATTTGAATAGTTTTTATCAATATCTGTACGTAGCGGGTAATTTTATATTGTTTACGGTGCTTCTGGGTACCAAGTCCAATGGCGGCCTTTTGGTTTTTTCAGCCGTTTTTTTTCTCTTTCTTATTGGCTTGCCTAAAGGCACGAGGATACCTGCGCTAATCCATTTTATTCTTATCAGCGTGCCCGCCTTCCTGGCCATTTGGGGGTTCCTGTCCGCCGTGACTGGTGGCAAAATGGACTTGGCCTGGCTGTGGGTGTTCGTTGGCCTTGCTATAACAGTTGCCGGGCAGGCTCTTTACGGCTTTACCGAGAGAAAAGGATTACTGCAATGGATTGCCGCTCATAGGAATGCCGTCCTGGCCGTAGTGGCGCTTGTCATTGTGGCCGGTTGTATCGGAACCGGCGTTTACGTCAGCGGCCACAGCGACGCCGTTAAATCACTGGCCGAGGAAATCCGTCTGCGCAATGCCACCGAGCGCATGTACTTCTTCCAGGACGCCATGAAAATGTTCAAGGAGCGACCCATCATCGGCTGGGGCGGCGGCGGCTGGCAGGAAGCCTACCGCGTCTACCAGAGTTACCTGTACAACTCCAATCAGGTGCACGGGCATTACTTTCAGATTATGGTGGAAGCCGGTGTTCTTGGACTTTTGGCTATTCTCGGAATCTGGGCCAGTTTTCTTATGATCGCCCACAGGCTTTACCATGGTGCGAAAGAAAATAGCGCCAATCGTTTTTTGATTTGGACAATTACCATAGCGGCTGTCTCCATCGGACTGCACGCGGTGATAGACTTTGACCTCTCCCTTTCCGCTCTTGCCGTGGTCCTATGGACGATGTTCGGCTTTGTCAGAGGCATCGGGATTTATTCCAGCGCCAGGGCGGAAGAGAAGAAGAGCAGGAAGTATGTCCCGCCTAATAATGCTGTTCTGGCTGGCGCGTCGATAGCGTCAATTGTGTTAATCCTCTTCACAGGCGTACTGGCGGCGGCGGGTGATTACGCTAAGCAGGCAGGCCAGTACCTGCAGAAGCAAAATGTTAATCAAGCAATATCTTTGTACCAAAAAGCAATTTCGTATAATCCCTTGAACGCCTCCTACCGCATGAATCTGGCTGCTATTTACCAACAGCAGGGAAAAATTGACGAAAGTATAGCTGAGGCGCAGAAAGCAGTAGAGATAAGCAAGTACAATGCGCAATTATATGTGAACCTGCCTGTGTTCTACTTAAATGGGAACAAGAATAATGAAGAAGCTGTTAATGCTGCTGAAAAAACCCTTTCCCTGGCTCCTTTCCAGATACAGGGATATGAGTCGCTGGCAAGAACTTATTTTATTGTTGGATATAATGAATTAACCGCTGGAAATCCGGAGGCGGCAAAGCAGCACTTTGAAAAAGCGGTTGAAGTGCCGGCCAGGATCCAAAGCCAAATGGAGAGCCTGAATGCTCAGGAAAAAAGACTTTGGAGAGATGCCCCGATGTTATCACCAACTCCGGGAGTTAAATTAAACGTCGGTGCTTCTCAATATTTTCTCGGGATGTGGACAGAGGCCGAAGTCAATTTGCAGGAGTCATTACAGGATGAGAAAACCAAGGGGGAGGCGGCGCTTTGGCTGAGTTTATTAAAAGATAAACAGGGCAAGGTGCAGGAGGCAGACAATCTTTTGCAGCAGGCTAAACAATCTGCGCCTCAGATGGCTCAAAGTTATGAAGGATTAAGGAATTTGCAGATTTTGAAATAGGATAACTAATTTGATTTAGAAAGGATGCTCATTTTGTTTACAAGAAAACAAAAATTTTTTGTAGGATGTTCTTTTCTATTAATTGCATTGCCGCAATATGCTTTTGCGTATGTTGATCCTGGCACTGGAAGCTATATTTTGCAGATATTGCTTGCAGGTATTATTGGAATACCTTTTATTATTAAATCAAAATGGAATAAAATTATATCATTTTTCAAAAATAAAAAGTCGTAAATTTCTTTTTATCCTAAATCCCAATTTCTAAAAGCGATAAATATTTAGAGGTGGATGGTTTGCCGGCACAAATTAAACAAAGTGATAAAATACCGTCTTCATTCAGAGATCCAAGTGGGTTTCTTTTTCATTACGATGGAGTTATTTATCGTCAAATTAATAGGATTTATAAAGATAATTATGACCATTTGATGTCATCAGGACTATATAGTGCACTTACTGCGAGTGAGTTGATTGTACCTCATATTGAAGTGGATTTTAAAATCCAAGATCTAAATGGTACTTATAAAATCATCAAACCAGAGATAATTCCATTTATTTCTTATCCCTATGAGTGGTGTTTCAGCCAATTGAAGCAAGCGGCTTTGGTTAATTTGCAAATTCAAAAAATCGCTCTGGATTATGGGATGTCATTAAAGGACAGCAGCGCTTATAATATTCAATTCAGAAAAGGGAAGCCGGTATTAATTGATACACTCTCGTTTGAAAAGTATCGTGAAGGAGAACCTTGGGTAGCTTATAGACAGTTTTGCCAGCACTTTTTAGGGCCGCTCGCATTAATGAGCTATACCGATGTCCGGTTGAACCAATTACTAAGAATATATATAGATGGAATTCCTGTTGATTTAACTAGTATCTTGCTTCCTTTTAAAACCTGGTTAAATTTTTCCTTGTTGTCAAACATCCATCTTCATGCCGCAACCCAGAAAAAATATGAAGATAAACCCGTCAGGGCTGCAAACAAAAAAATGAGCCGGATTGGGTTGCAAGCCATAATTGACAACTTGGAATCTACTGTAAAGAAATTGCAGTGGAAACCGCAAGGTACTGAATGGGGAGAATATTACAGCGATACCAACTATACTGAAGAAGCCGGTAATCATAAAAAACAATTCATAATCGAATGTCTGGAATTAATTAACCCAAAGAATGTTTGGGATATGGGGGCCAATACCGGCCTGTATAGCAGGCTTGCCAGCGATAGAGGCATACCTACTATATCATTTGATATAGATCCGGCTGCCATTGAAAAGAATTACCTTACATGTGTGAAAAACAAAGAACAAAATATGCTTCCTCTTCTACTGGACTTAACGAATCCAAGCCCTAGCATCGGGTGGGGAAATACAGAAAGAATGTCCATGTTACAGCGCGGGCCGGCCGATATGATTTTTGCTCTCGCACTAATTCACCACTTGGCTATTTCTAATAACGTTCCGTTAAATAAAATTGTCGAGCTTTTTAGTAAACTATGCAATTTTCTTATTATTGAGTTTGTTCCCAAAAGCGATTCTCAAGTGCAAAGACTGTTAGCGACGAGAGAAGATATTTTTACGGATTATACGCAGCAATTTTTCGAAGATGAATTTAAGGAATATTTTACGATAAACCGGTTTGCCAAAATTAAGGACTCTGAGAGAGTACTATATTTATTTCAGAGGAAAGTATAGCAAGGGATGAAAAATATCATATAAACAAAATTAGCTGGAAAGGAAAAACGCTTCTAAAAATGAATATTGAATTTCGGGAAAAACTTATTACAACCTTGTGTGCGGCGTCATTGTTTTCCCTAACACTCTTATTTTTTGGGCCATTATATTTATATTTTACTAATATATTAGAGTTTCCTTATCTTTTATCTGATGTTTGGTATTTGTTTGCATCTATTTCTTTGCTTAGCATATTGGTAATCTCAGTAGTTTTATTGCCCTTAAAACCTTCCGTACACTGTAAGGTTGTTTCATTATTATTTGCTATTGCGGTTTTATTGTGGATTCAAGGGAATATACTTGTTTGTAAATATGGAGTATTGGACGGTAAGGAAATCAATTGGAGTGTTTATAAAGTTTATGGATTTATTGATATAGCAGTATGGTTGTTTTTTATTATTATAGCATTTTTCAAAAATATATTAGTTTACAATACAATTAAGAAAGTAAGTTTGATTTTAATTCTAGTACAAATAATTGCAGTTTCTTTTGTCTACTTTAAAGCTCCCACTCAGCCTGAGTGGAAAATGTATTCTATTAATAATGAATCGAAATATTCTTTTTCTAAAGAAAAAAATGTAATAATTCTTATTCTCGATGGTTTTCAAACAGATGTATTTTATGAATTAATTAACGAACATCCAGAATATCAGGATGATTTTAAGGGATTTACATATTTTCGCAACACGGTTGGAGGGTTCCCAACTACTTATCCATCAGTACCCTTGATTTTAACAGGTTGCTATTATGATAATACTGTTCCTATGCAGGAATTTATAAAAGACGCATATTCTTCAGCTTCGATTCCATTAATCTTAAAACAGAACGATTATCAAGTAGATTTATATCCACAGATTATGCAACCAATTTATTGTAATGAAAATATTGCATCGAATTTAGTAAATACATCAAGATTAATTAATAGGAAAAATGTAATAACTAGTATGTATAATTTAGTACTGTTCAGATATGTACCTCATTTTGCAAAAAAATATTTTTCCTTAGAAGGAGACTTGGAAGGAGATTTAGAGGGTGGCGATAGCTCAGTTCAGAAAGATTTAGATTTTGCGAATAAGATGATATCTCAATCTAATGCTGACAGTGAAAAATGCACATTTAAGTTTATTCACTTGCGGGGTACGCATCCTCCGTTTAAACTCAACGAGAATTTAGAATGGGAAGAATCAGAATATGGTTATATCGGGTATAAGAAACAAGCACGGGCTGCATTGGAAATAACAAGGAAATTTTTAACGGCTTTAAATTACATTGGAGTATACGATAATTCCATGATATTTATTGTGGGAGATCATGGAATAGGTTTGAGTGATAATATTCAAGCGGTTGAACATACCAAAGACAAGAAAGTAGTAAATGTTACTTCTTCTGTTACTATTGCGTCAGGGATTCCATTGATATTAATGAAACCATTTGGCTCTATGACAGATATGAAGATATCTGACGCTCCTGTATCCTTGTCGGATATACCAAAAACAGTAATTTCAGAACTTGGATTAAAGAATGATCTTCCGGGTTGTTCTATGTTGGAAATTAAAGAATCTGATTCTCGGGAACGACGATTTTTATTCTATAAGTGGGAAAGTGAGTATTGGAATAAAGAATATCTTCCTGCGATGGATGAGTATATAGTTAATGGTTTTAGTTGGTTAAACCAATCATGGCAGCCAACATATAGAAGATTTACTTCAGAGGGAATTGTTGATATTAAACCACCCGTTTATGAATATGGCTCGCAGATTCAATTTGGGAATGGAGGAAATGCCGAACAGTACCAAGGGCAGGGATGGAGCGGACCCGAAGGGGGGTTCACCTGGACAGATGGAAAAAACGCTACGCTTGTAATACCGGTAAACCAGCCGCAAACCGACCTTACCTTAAGTGCCTCGTTATTTCCTTTCATTGCAGGCGAAGCTATTAAACAGAAAGTTTATATTAATGTAAATGGCAAAAGGTTAGGTGAATGGGATGTTGCGGCTGATGGTGAGTATAAAATTAAGATACCTAAGGAATATATTAAGAATTCCTTATCGGAAGTAAGTTTTGAGATGCCAGGAGCAGTGTCTCCGCAGGAATTAAACATAAGTAACGATGCACGTAGTCTTGGAGTCGCAATGCGATCAATTATACTATCCCAACAGCAAATTTACGAATACGGCTCACAGATTCAATTTGGGAATGGAGGAAATGCCGAACAATATCAAGGGCAGGGATGGAGCGGACCCGAAGGGGGGTTCACCTGGACAGACGGAAAAAGCGCTTCGCTTGTAATACCAGTAAACCAGCCGCAAGCTGATCTTACCTTAAGTGCTTCTTTATCTCCTTTTATTGCGGGTGAAGTTATTAAGCAAAATGTTTATATTAATGTGAATAGTAAGAGGTTAGGTGAATGGGATGTTGCGGTTGATGGTGAGTATAGAATTAAGATACCCAAGGAGTATATAACTAAATCTTCGCTGGATATATGTTTTGAGTTGCAGGACGCAGTTGCTCCATCAGAATTGAATATAAGTGACGATACACGTATCCTTGGCATTGCAATGAAATCAATTGAGGTGCTGGAAAAAAATTAAGGATGACGTTCGCTATGGGTTCTATTATATGAGAGGTTTAAATATATGAATTTTAAGCAATTAATGAACCCTATTTTTATATTTTGGAATCTATGGAGGCAAAGAGAATTAATAGTTCAATTAACTAAACGTGATATAATAGGTCGCTATAAAGGATCGTGCTTTGGCATTTTATGGTCCTTTATTACCCCGATTTTTATGCTTATTGTATATACGTTTGTATTTAGCGTAGTTTTTAAGGCAAAATGGGGTGTCGGCAGCGATAGTAAGGTAGAATTTGCTATGGTCTTATTTTGTGGGTTAAATGCCTATAATATTTTTTCAGAATGTATAAACCGGGCACCCGGATTAATTTTAAATAATGCTAACTTTGTTAAGAAGGTAGTATTTCCCCTGGAAATACTACCGATTGTTGTGATTGGTTCAGCGCTAATTAATGGATGCATTGGTTTTTTGGTCTTAATGGCCGGGGTAGTATTTTTTATGGGTATATTAAACTGGACGGTTTTATTTTTACCCCTGGTGCTCTTGCCATTGTTGCTTCTTACTCTGGGATTATCATGGTTTCTAGCTTCACTTGGGGTGTTTTTAAGAGATATTGGACAAGTTGTTACTGTTTTAATTAGCGCTTTGCTTTTTGCAAGTCCTATCTTTTATCCGATAACCGCAATTCCTGAAGAATTGCAAAAATTATTTTATTTAAACCCTATTAGTTATATCGTTCAAGACTTGCGTCGTATCTTCATTTGGGGGCAGATGCCGGATTGGGACTGGTTATTGGCGGGTATTACGATAGGAATTTTTGTTACCGCATTAGGTCACGCTTGGTTTCAGAAAACGCGGGGAGGTTTTGCGGATGTTCTGTGACGCAGGCGATGTTTTGATCTCGGTCAAGGGTGTAGGTAAACGATACTATTTATACGAACATCCGCAGGATCGTTTAAAAGATCATTTATTATGGCGATTTGGTAAAAGTTACGGTAGGGAATTCTGGGCGCTTCGAGAAATGTCATTTGATGTGCGGCGCGGGGAAACGATAGGTATCATTGGACGTAACGGGAGTGGTAAAAGCACAATTCTCCAGATTATAGCAGGTATTTTGAAGCCTACCATGGGTGAGGTGCAAATTAACGGTAGAGTTGCGGCATTGTTGGAGTTAGGAAGTGGTTTTAATCCGGAGTTTACCGGGCGCGAAAATGTTTTTCTTAACGGAGCTATTTTAGGCATCTCACATGAAGAAATGGAAAAGAGATTCGATGAGATTGTCTCTTTTGCAGATATTGGAGATTTTATAGACCAGCCGGTGAAGTTATATTCGAGCGGGATGTTTGTTCGTCTGGCATTTGCCGTAACGACCAGTATTGACGCTGATGTATTACTGGTTGATGAAGCTCTGGCGGTTGGTGATGTATTCTTTCGGCAGAAATGTTACAGGCGTTTAGAAGAACTGCGTAAGCGCGGTGTGGCTATAGTTCTGGTTTCACATGCAATGATGGATGTAGAGCAGTTTTGCCAAAGGGCATTATTGCTTGACCGAGGTAATGTTATATTTAGAGGAAGTTCATCCGAAGCCGTAAAACGATATTATTTGATTCGACAAGAGGAGCGAGTTAAAGAGCTTGATTTTGAATATACTACAGAAACAAAAATAAGAAAAAATGATAAATTTGACATACAAAATTTTCACTTTTCTAATGAAGATTTTTGGCCGTCCAGTGAAGCATTTTTTGATCTTTCACAAGTAGCTGAAGTTTCCAATGGGTGGGCTCGTTGTACTGGTGTGGCACTGTGCAATAGTAAAGGTGAGTCTTGTAGAATTTTTCAACAAGGTGAGCAGGCAAGTTTTTTCTATGAGTTTGAGGTTCTTCAGGATATCGAGGTACCGATTGGAGGATTAGTAATTTATAATGAAAAAAATGTGATTATACATGGAAAAAGTACTCTAGAATACAATACAAAAGTTCCGTCTTCTGTAACATGTGGAAGCAAGTTTCGTTTGAGACAGGATATTTCTCTGGAATTAGCAACAGGAGAGTATACATTTGAAATAGGTTTGGCAACTATAGGTGCTGTAGATTATGATTACCGTACTGATTTTGTATATCAGGATTTGAATTCAAGAATCACCAGAGTATGTCATCTTCCTGCAGCAGGTTCTTTTTCTATAATATTCCCAGAAAAAAGGGAATCGGTACAACTTCTTCATCATGGCTTATGTAACTTATCAGGTGATTGTAAGGCTTACTTGATTTGAATATACAATTAATATTATTTGTTTTTAAATGTGAGTTATGAAATAGAGGCTGAGTTTAATGTGCAAAGACATATGTTTAAAACAACACCTATTGAGTACTAAAGAAATATTGGATGGGTACCAAGTGGTCAGTAAATTATACCCGCATATCCCGCCTATGACGATGTGGCGAGCTTGGGAATATGCTGCCTATAAACATTATAACTTAACCGAACCAGTTTTAGATATTGGATGTGGTGATGGGCAATTTTTTCGGTTGGTATGGCCGGAAATACGGGATGTTATCGGTGTAGATATTGAACCAGGGGTTGTGAAAGCAGCTAAAGAAACGGGTTTTTACCGTGATGTTTATATTATTCCCGCTCATGATATGCCATTTGCTCCAGGGAGTTTCGCATCAGTATTTGCCAATTGCTCTCTAGAGCATATGGACCACTTACCTGAAGTACTTGAATGTATTGCTCGAGTGTTGCATTCAGGTGGTACATTTCTACTTAGTGTGGCGACGGATAAATTTCTTGAATGGGCATCATTGCCTTTACTTATTAGTTGTGTGGGAGTTCCTGAACGGGCAGTATTTCTACAAGATGAGTATATATCTTTTCATCATTTGGTGAATCCGTTATCACCTCAGAAATGGGTGGGACAACTAGAATCTGCTGGTTTTGAGGTATTGGAATATATGCCCATATTACCTGAGTTAAATGGTCGCATCTTTTTATTTATTGATAATTTATGGCATGTTAAGTTAGGTATGAAAGAAATAGGAGGATTTCTAGAAGAATATTTCGCAACCTTACCAAATTTTCCGATAGCCTTTGGTGAAATAATGCATGGTTTGTTAAATGCAGAAAAGATTTGGCAAATAGGTTGCGGTGCTGTATTTTATGTACGAAAGACATAGCTAGTTAGTATTAATTAAGAGGTTATATCCTCATATAGGTTAATAATAGATTTAAAATTTGGTGAGTATTTAATGCCTAAGTTCATTAATATAACTAAATGCTGGTGTGGTTCCGAAAAAATCATATCTTTTTCTGAACATTATTTAATATGTGAAAATTGTCGTACCCTGATAGCCAGTCCGCGGCTCTCGGATGAGTTCTATAATTCAGGAAAAAATAAACCAAATTTCTATGGGAAAGATTATTGGACAAGTTACATAGAAAAAGATTATGGCTTACCAGATATATATGAACGATCCAGATCCGATCTCAGCGATAGATGTTTGTACTGGCTTAAATATATATTAAAATATAAATTACCACCCGCAAGAACGCTTGAGTTAGGCTGTGCTCACGGTGGATTAGTTCATTTAATGAAATTAGTAGGATATGATTCTTGTGGAACCGAAATGAGTCCCTGGATTTGTGATTATGCATCGGTAACTTTTAATATTTCCATGGAATGCGGTTGTATTGAAGACTTATCAATTGCGCCAAAGAGCCTAGATATTATTATTTTGATGGATGTATTGGAGCATATGACTGATCCCGAAGGGAGTTTAAATGTCATAGCAAGAGTTTTGAAAGATGATGGGATTTTTGTTATACAAACTCCATGCTTCAGAAATATAAAGCAGACATATAGATATTTGAAAGAAACTAATAATGTTTTCTTAAGAATGTTGAGGGAAAAGGAACATTTGTATCTGTTCAATATTAAATCCATTGAGCAGATATTAAGAGAAGTTGGTTTTAAATACATTTACTTTGAACCACAATATTTCCCTTACGATATGTTTTTATTTGCCAGTAAGACTAAACCTGTTAAACATTCAGAGGATGATATTACTGAGTTATTATTAAAGACGCCTGATGGTCGTTCTGTTCTCGCGATGATAGATCTTTTTAATCAGAAAAACAGTTTGTTATCAAAACTAGAGGAAAGCGAAAAAGACCGCGGGGAACGGTTGAAACTAATCAATGAGCTAGGCAAGAAGTTGGAAGAGAGCGAGGCGGACCGTGAAGCCCGATTGATAGTAATTAATAAGTTGAGTAAGAAGCTGGAAGAGAGCGAGGAAGACCGTGAGGCTCGATTGAAAGTAATTAATGAATTGAGCAAGAAACTGCGAGAGAGCGAAATGATACAAAAGGAGCAAATGAAAGATATTAGGGGACTTGAACAAAAACTAAACGAAAACAAAGAGTTAATAAATAAGTTAAACATGGAGCTAGACCAAATAAAAAAACATTGGATATATCGTTTTATAAAAAGGTAGGAGAATCGCTATAATGAAAGTTGCAGTTGATGTTACCCCTATCCTGCCTGGTGGTGAAGGGGGAGGGGCTAAACAGTTGGTTCTTGAGCTTTTAAAGGGCCTAGGTATGCGTCAAGGTAGTGAAAAATACATTCTTTTAACTTCAGACAAAAACCACAATGTATTTGCTGAGTTTGAGAAATTAGGTATGAAGCGCATTTGCATCGTTAGAACAGAAATTAATACAAAACCATCAATATGGAATAGAATCCTCAACAGATTTAAAAGGGAGTTTTATACTTACCGCTTTCCTGGTATTTTGAAACGGGAAGGGGTTTCTTTACTATTTTGTCCAATGACCGCTCCTAGTTTTTGCGAAGCAGGCATTCCGACTGTTAGTTTAGTATACGATTTGCAACATGTATTTTACCCCTATTTTTTTACTGAGGAAGAATTGGCTCATAGAAACAATTTTTATAATCAACTAGAAAATAAAGCGGATTTTATAATTTGTATTTCGTCCTTCACCAGAGATACTGTCATTGAAAAATTGCAGATACCTCCCGAAAGGGTAATTTCGATCCCGATCTGTGTTCATAATCGTTTAAATCGACCAGGTAAGGATATTATGTTAGATACACTAAGAAAATATAAACTTCAAGAAATGAAATATTTCATTTACCCTGCTAATTTCTGGCCTCATAAAAATCATAAAATGCTACTCACTGCCTTTAATATATTTTCGCATAATTGCGCAGAACATGATTTTCATTTGGTGTTTACTGGTGCAACTATCGATGACAATGCAAGAGTTATTGAAGATGCAGTAAAGCAAATGGCTATAGCGGATAAGGTACATCTTCTTGGTTATCTTTCGGAAGAGGAGTTGGCCTCAATATGGTCTGGTGCTTACTCTCTGATATTCCCAAGTCTATTTGAAGGCTTCGGTATACCGCTCCTTGAAGCCATGTTTTTTGAAAAGCCCATATTATGTAGCAATTCTACGAGTCTGCCGGAGGTTGGTGGAGATGCTGTTATTTATTTTGATCCCAGACGGCCAGATGAAATTGCAGCGGCCATGGAGTCTATTTTAATTGATAAAAGATTATATGATACACTTGTTCTAAAAGGAAAAGAGCGAATTGAAAAATTTAGCTTTGAACATATGGTTGATAATTATATGTCTGTTTTTAATGATGTATCACTAGTGGATAATAAAAAAGACTATTATGATATCCATGGTATTTATGGTGATGGCTGGGCGGGTAAAGCCATACTTATCTCTTTTGGAGCTTCAAATTCCCTAAGATTGATGGATTTGGAATTGTTTATGCCTGATTGGCATCCTAAACTCAATGGTAATATTATTGTTAAATTTAATGGAAATAATTTAAAGAAGTATTGCATAAACAGAGGGGAGACAATTAAAATACAAAAAGAACTTCCCCAAAAAGGAGGTTCAATGCAATTAGATATTTCAAGCGTATTTATACCAGATAATGGAGATGTTCGCGCACTGACTTTAATGGTCAATAATTTAGTTATTAAAGATAAAGAGGATTTTAATAATATAATTTATAACCATGGGGAATAAACTGATGTTCAATTCAATTTTTACCATAATAACTCCATCATTTAATCAAGGACAATACATTGAACGAACAATTAAGAGTGTATTGTCACAAGGTATCTCTGAGTTAGAATACTTAATTTTTGATGGCGGAAGTAAAGATGAAACAGTGAGTGTACTTAAATCATTTGGTAACTCTATTAGCTGGGTTTCAGAAAAAGATTTCGGACAGGCTGATGCTGTAAATAAAGGATTGAAAATTGCGCGAGGAGAGATTATAGGCTGGCTTAATTCTGATGATATTTATTACCCTAATGTACTGAGTACAGTGATAGATATTTTTAAAAACAAAGAGATAGATGTAGTTTATGGAATGGCTGATCATATCGATGAAAACGAAAATATAATTGAACCTTATTATACCCAACATTGGGATTATGAAATACTAAAAAATGTATGCTTTATTTGTCAACCGGCGGTGTTTTTCCGCCGTTCAATAATAGAGAAGTATGGAATGCTAAATGATAAACTGCGCTATTGTATGGATTATGAGTACTGGCTTAGAATTGGCAAGGACAAGCCTTTTTATTATTTGCAAGAAAAAATAGCCGGTTCCAGACTATATCCAGAGACAAAAACATTAGGTTCTAAAGTTGCTGTACATGAAGAGATATTACTGATGTTTAAAGAAATATTTCACTATATTCCGAGTAGATGGATTTATAACTATGTTCATGCTTTATTGGATAATTCCGGCTTCAAGAGAGATCTACCCAGGGAAAATCTTATTTATGTAAACAAAATGATTCGGCTTTGTTTGATGAATTTCTTAAAATTTAAGCACTATATCCCTATGTCAGATATAAAATTAATGACTGGTTGGTATACCAATGCGCTAAAAAGATCTAGGGAGACTAGAACAGTATGAGAATCGGATTTGATGTAAGCCAAACCGCTGAAAACAAGGCCGGCTGTGGTTTTCTGGCTGATCAATTAATCAGATATTTATTAAAACATGATCGGGATAATGAATATTTGTTATACCCAACTTTCTATTCATACAGGCATCACAATTATAAGAAAGCAACAAGTGTTGATGTTCCTAACTGTAATGTGAGCTTTAGAAATCTTTCTTTCAGGGAAATGGTTAATGAATGGGATACAACAGCGGACGATCGAACACAATGGTTAGGACATCCTGATATTATCCATTCAAATAATTTCTCATGCAAAAAGGATCACAGCGCCAGAATTGTTTATACTTTATATGATGTAGCTCCGCTTGTTTATCCTCAATTTACTACTGAGGAAAATAGAATTGTATGTTTTAACGGTCTTTTTGAAGCAAGTCTATATGCTGATCATTGTATTGCCATTTCAGAATATACAAAGGCATCGTTTCTACATTTCTTTCCACATTATCCCGAAGACAGGATAACGATAATACCGTTGGGAGTACGAGAAAACATTGTTGCCATTACTGATCGTGAAATAATAAAAAAACGTTTGGAACGTTTTAACCTGCCCGAGGAGTTCTGGCTTGGTGTTGGTACTTTAGAGCCGAGAAAAAACTATTCGCTTCTTATCGACTCTTATATGGAAATAAAAGATAACCGTCCGCTGGTTATAGCTGGAGGTAAAGGCTGGCTTGAATCTGATATAATAAATAAATTGAATAAATTTGATAATAAAGAAAAGGTCAAGTTTTTAGGTTATGTTTCGGATGATGAGTTGTCAGCGTTATATTCAACTTGTTTTGCTTTCGTTTATCCTTCATATTATGAGGGTTTCGGTTTGCCTATATTGGAGGCAATGCATTGTGGAGCTACAGTAATTACCAGTAAGACAAGCAGTTTGCCTGAAGTAGGTGGAGATGCGGTTTTATATATAGACCCGGACTCAAAAGAAAGTCTGATAGAAAAAATGTACATGCTAATAACAAATTCCAAAATAAAAGACCTGTTAAAAAGTAAGGCACGAGAACGAGCAGCTATGTTTTCATGGGATGATGCTGCTAAAATTACAATAGATGTTTACGGTAAAGTGATAGAAAACAGGGCATGGATGGAAGATAAATAAGTTACTATATTTCTAATGGAGATGTAAAAAAATAGACATGTTTAACAAACACTTAGATTATCTTCCTTTGGTAACAATAGTGACACCTTCCTTAAACCAGGGTAGATTTATCAAGGACACAATTGAAAGTGTACTTGAACAGAACTACTCAAAGATTGAGTATATAATTATAGATGGTGGCTCTACGGATAACACAATAAGTATTCTTAGAGAATATGACGATCGAATAAAATGGATATCTGAAAAAGATAAAGGACAGACCGAGGCTATTAATAAAGGTTGGAGAATGGGTAAAGGGCAAATATTGGCATGGCTTAACTCCGATGATATTTATTTGCCCGGTGCTATAACCCATGCCGTAGATTATTTAAATAGTAATCAAAATGTAATTATGGTATATGGTGAAGGTTGGCACATAAAGGAAAATGGAGAAATTATTGATAGGTATCCTTCCGAGCCATTTAATTTAATGCGATTGGCTGAGACTTGTTATATCTGTCAGCCTACTGTGTTTTTTCGTAAGGAATTACTTGATAAAATAGGTTACTTGAATGAAGATCTCAATTACTGTATGGATTATGATTTTTGGATTAGAACTGCTAAAAAGTATTCGATAGGCTATACTAACAAATATTTAGCTAAAAGTAGGCTTTATGCTGAAACAAAAACTCTTGGACATCAAGTTGAAGTCTGTAAAGAAGTAATGGATACAATGCATAATCATTTTGGTTCTGTTGCATTGCCTTGGATACATTCATACTGTATTGCATTAATAGGGAAGAATTGTCAAAGTAATACCATTGGTGAATTACGCTATATCCTTTTTTTTGCATATTTATTTCTCATTAATTATTTAAAATACAATAAAAAGCTAACTAGGAGTGTATTTTCTTACTGTAGTAATATGATAAGGAAGTATTTTGCTAGTCTATGGAATAGAGGAGGAAATTTCCATGTCTTTTTTTAAAAACAAAAGAGTAGTTGTAACCGGTGGTAACGGATTTTTGGGATCATTTGTCGTGGACAATTTAAAAAAAAGAGGTTGTGATAAAATATATGTCCCCCGTAGTAAAGAATTTAATTTAGTTGAGGGGGAATATGTAAAAAATCTTTATAAAGTTTTTAAGCCGGATATAGTAATTCATTTAGCAGCTGTTGTAGGGGGAATTGGTGCGAATAGTAAGAATCCAGGTAAGTTTTTTTATGATAATTTAATGATGGGAGTGCAACTTATGGAACAAGCACGCCTTTCAGGTATAGAAAAATTTGTAGCTATAGGTACAATTTGTTCTTATCCAAAATATACATCTATTCCCTTCAAAGAAGTAGATCTTTGGAATGGTTACCCCGAAGAAACTAATGCACCATATGGACTTGCTAAGAAAATGATGCTCGTTCAGGCACAGGCTTATCGTCAGCAGTATGGGTTTAATTCGATTTATTTATTACCTGTTAACTTATACGGTCCCGGGGATAATTTTGATCCAGAAACATCGCATGTTATTCCGGCTCTGCTAAAGAAATGTTTTGATGCTATAAGAAATAATGATAATGAGATTGTTATTTGGGGAACGGGAAAAGCAACAAGAGAGTTCTTGTACGTAGAGGATTGTGCTGAAGGAATAGTTCTTGCAACTGAAAAATACAACAAGCCTGAACCGATAAATATAGGCGCCGGTTTTGAAATATCAATTAAAGAACTTGTCGAGCTTATTGTTGAATTGACCGGCTTTAATGGAAAGATAACCTGGGATACCATAAAACCTGACGGCCAGCCAAGGAGATGCCTTGATACAACAAAAGCCGAGAGAGAATTTGGATTTAAGGCGAATACGAAATTTGAAGAAGGATTAAAAAGAACAATTGAGTGGTATAAAGAGAACTACTTAAGTTAGTTATAAGAATAATTAGGGGGGAGTAAACAGTTGTCTAAGAAAGCGCTTATTACCGGTATTACGGGCCAGGACGGCGCCTATTTATCTCGTTTTCTTTTAGAAAAAGGTTATAATGTTTATGGTGCCTTTCGCCGCACAAGTATAATAAATCTTGATAGACTTGAAAGTTTGGGTATAAAAGATCAATTGGAACTTATTCCGATGGACTTAACTGACCAGGGGAATATAGTTAGAGTATTGCAGAAGGTGAAGCCTGATGAAATATATAACCTGGCTGCCCAGAGTTTTGTCGCAGTATCTTTTGAACAACCTGTGACTACAGGAGAAATTACAGGTCTTGGAACGGCTAACCTTTTAGAAGCGATAAGGGCAGTAAATCCAGAAATAAAATTTTATCAGGCGTCAACCAGTGAAATGTTTGGTAAAGTACAAACCATACCTCAAAATGAGGAAACACCTTTTTATCCACGCAGTCCGTATTCAGTTGCTAAACTTTATGCACACTGGATGACAGTTAATTATCGTGAAGCGTATGGTATATTTACATGTTCCGGGATACTCTTTAACCATGAATCACCTTTGCGTGGTTTAGAGTTTGTGACCAGAAAGATTACACATAGTGTTGCCAGAATTAAACTAGGTCTTGAGGGGGAACTCCGTCTCGGCAATATGGAAGCAAAACGGGACTGGGGTTATGCACCGGAGTTTGTAAAGGCTATGTGGCTGATGCTCCAGCACAGTAAACCCGATAATTATGTTGTTGCCACCGGTGAAACACATAGTGTTAAGGAATTCGTGGAAGAAGCTTTCTCTCATGTCGGACTTGATTGGCATGATTATGTAGTAGTTGATCCGTCTTTTTACCGCCCAGCCGAAGTTGAACTTTTAGTGGGTGATTATACTAAAGCCAGGGAAAAATTAGGGTGGCAACCGAAAACTACTTTCAGGGAATTGGTAAAGCTTATGGTAGAGGCGGATATGGAAAGGGTTGGCCGTGAATGCGCGCATTAGTCACTGGGGCTACTGGCTTTGTGGGTCGCTATATGGCAAGGTTGTTACTTAATCATGGTTATAATGTATGTGGAACTTACTATCATGTGCCTTTAAGTTGTAGTGATCTAATCGGAGTGCATTTGGAAAAGATAGACATTACCGATAAATCATCGGTGAAACGCATAATAAGTAATTTCATGCCTGATGAAATTTATCACCTTGCGGGTGTTGCTGTCACAAGTGGTGTAAATAAAGAAATATATTACACGACTAATTTCGGTGGTACCATTATCTTGCTAGATGTTGTACATGAAGTAGTCCCGAATTGTAGGGTTCTCGTGGTAGGTTCATCGATTTCTTATGGCCAGGTACCTAAGGAATGTCAACCTATACAAGAGGATCAAGAACTGCGACCTATTAATCATTATGCTGCTTCTAAAGCAGCTGCCGATATGGCAGCTTGTGCTTATGCTGCTGAAGAGCTACATGTGGTGAGGGCGAGACCATTTAATCATACCGGTCCGGGGCAGAGTACAGGTTTTGTATGCTCCCGTCTGGCAAAACTGGTGGCAGAGGTAGCATTAGGTAAGAAAGACCCGGTTATTGAGGTGGGAAACATAGAATCCGCCAGGGATTTTACTGATGTGCGTGATGTTGTTAAGGCATACTATCTATTACTGTTGAAAGGTCGAGCCGGAGAAGCTTACAATGTTTGTAAACAAAAAGCGTATTCAATAAAAGAGATAATTTCTATCTTGACTAACTTTGCTGGAGTGGACATCCAAATTAAACATAATCAAGAATTGCTACGCAAATCGGATATACCAATACTTTTAGGAAGTCGAAAAAAAATCTTAGCAGATACGTGCTGGGAACCAGATATCTTATTTGAAAAAACGTTGTTTGATATATTTAGTTACTGGAAACAAGTTATGAGTTGTGGCGGTACAAAAAGAAAAGAGTGATATTTATGAATGAACCTATAACATTAGTAATTCTTGTTCATAATGAGGCGGATGTCATAGAGCGTGTTATTCGAGATTTTATGGATAAGGTAATAAATAAAATACCTGATTCGGAATTTATTGTAGCTGAAGATGGTAGTACTGATGGCACAAAAGAAATACTGGCACGATTAGTTGAAGAATATCCTTCTTTAAAATGGGTCGAAGGTAAAGAGAGATTGGGCTATGTGCGTGCCTATAAAAGAGCAATGAGCCTCGCCAAAAACAAATTAATTCTTTTTTGTGATTCGGGAGGTAAACATGATCCAAATGACTTTTGGAAGATGTATCCTCTTATGAATAAATATGATATGGTAATTGGATATAAGGTGAAGCGAAGAGATCCATTTTATCGCATTATTATAACGAAGATGTTTAATTTTTTAATTAATACATATTTTGGGGTATCTTTTAGAGATATTGATTGCCCATTACGTTTAATTAAAAAAAGCGCCTATGATAATATAGCAAAGGATGAATGGTTAGAAAAATTTCTTGTAAATTATGAACTAGTGATTCGTATGGTCTATGCAGGATATAGGGTTACGGAAGTTCCTGTAATACATTTTAATAGAGAAAGTGGGTCTTCACGTGGCTTACCATTAAACAAAATACCAAGAGTAATTTTAAGTACAATTAGTATAATGCCAAAGATAAAGAAGAAAATTTAGTAGATCTAATAACCCCGGTATTAGACGAGGAGGTTCTTAATGCAACGATTAGCTATTCTTGGAGGAGGTCTGGCTGGTCTATCATTAGCTTATTTCTTAACAAAAAACATGAAGGATATATATTTAGATATTTTTGAAAAGGAATCTGTGGTTGGTGGCTTATGTCGCAGTTTTAAGACAAGTAATATTTATTGGGATATTGGGCCACATATAATATTTTCAAAAAATAAAGAAATTCTGAGCTTGATGGTTGAATTATTAGGAGACAATGTTTTGAGGGTGAAACGATCAAATCAAATATTTTATAATAAAAAGTTTATTAAATACCCCTTTGAAAACAACCTTCATCAACTTCCAGAAGAAGACTGTGAATATTGTTTAAATACATTTCTTAATAACTCTTATAAGAATTACAGTCCTCACAATATGTTGGCATTTTTTTTAAAAACATTTGGTGAGGGTATTACAAGCTGTTATCTGGAACCATACAATAAAAAAATATGGGAATTTAATCCGGTTTTTATGAATACATTAATGGTTGAAAGGATTCCCTCCCCCCCACCTGAGGATATTATTGCAGGTGCAAGAAGAAATGCAAAAGAAGGTTATGTACACCAATTATATTTTTATTACCCAAAGAATGGTGGTATTGCTTCTCTTATTAATAATATATGTGATCTCATCCCAAAGGAAAGAGCAAAGTTTTTTACTAACTCTGAAGTCGTTGGCATTAATCAGAATAATGAAGGGAATTGGCAAATATCATTATCTACAGGAGAAAATTATACCAATTATAATAAGATAGTATCTACGATTCCAATGACTGAATTAATTAGAGTTCTTCCGAATGTTCCTCAGGAAGTAACAGTAGCTTCAAATGCTTTGATGAATAATTCAATTGCAGTTATTTTTTTAAAAGTAAGTTCAGACAACATTGGTAACAATTTTAGTATTACAATTCCGGATAAAGATGTATTAGCACATAGAATAAGCAAATTAGATTTTTTAGGACCAATAAATAGTAACGAAACAAACTTATTAGTTGAAGTAACATTTAGGGATAAAGATATTATAAGTGAAATGAGTGATGAAAAATTATTAGAGTTGATTGACCTGGATTTAAAACGCATTGGATTACTCAATGAATCAACAATAATATTAGATGCAGAGATAAGGCGAGTTCCTTATGCCTATGTAATATATGATCTTAATTATCAAAATAATACTGATATAATAAAGAAGTATCTTAAGTTGTTAGGTATTACTATTCATGGCAGGTTTGGTACCTTCGAATACTTGAATATGGATCAAGTAATTGCCAATAGTAAAGAGCTTTCTGAACAGTTATAATTCATGTTTTAGTGATGATAAAGTATATTTATGTTTTATTGAATTTTTAATAATTGAGAGGTGGACTATGAGAAAACGAATATTAATAACTGGTGTAACGGGATTTGTCGGTAGTTGGCTGGCAGAATTATTAGTAAATAAGAATGAAAGTGAGATTTTTGGCGTGAGGCGAGTAAATTCACGATTAAGAAATATTAAGCACTTAAATAATATAAAACTCTTAGTCGGGGATTTAACAGATATTGTCTCAATGATTGAACTAATGAAGGAGGTTAAACCTGATCAAATATATCATCTTGGTGCTTTATCATGGGTAACTCCTTCGTGGTCACAGCCTGTTTCCTACATGTATACTAACGCTATCGGAACTATCAATCTCTTTGAAGCGATGCGTCTTACTAATGTAAAGGCAAGAGTTCTCGTTAGTTGCACACCTGAGGAGTTTGGTGATGTTAGACCTGAAAAGCTGCCAATAACAGAAAAAACTGAGATTCACCCGGTTAATCCTTATGCGGCTAGTAAGGTAGCACAGGACGCTGTGTGTATGTCATATGCTGCTTCATATGGTTTTGAGATAATTAGGACTCGTGCTTTTAATCATGAGGGACCGAGGCGTGATATCCACGGAGCACTTGCCAGTTTTGCCTATCAAATCGCCTGTATAGAAGCCAGTCTACAGGAACCTGTAATTAAAGTGGGTAATTTAAGTGCGAAACGTTCTTTTACTGATGTACGGGATTGTGTAAATGCATATTATACTGCGATGGAAAAATGTGTTCCCGGAGAGTTATATCTAATCGGAACTGAAAGGGTCCATACAATTAAAGAATGTCTTGAGATGTTAATAAAGCTTTCCAGTAATAAGGATATTAAATATGAAATTGAGCCCGCCCGTGTAAGACCCACGGAGCTACATTATCTGATCGGTGATTGTAAGAAGTTTCGTGATGCTACTGGTTGGGAACCTAAGATACCATTTGAAGAGACACTTGTTTCTATCCTGGACTATTGGCGCGGATTTGTTAGGGATAGGAATAATGTTATCTAAAAGAGGGATTTAAATGATAAAAAAAATT
This sequence comes from Pelotomaculum terephthalicicum JT, assembly GCF_022410535.1. GTDB lineage: Bacteria > Bacillota > Desulfotomaculia > Desulfotomaculales > Pelotomaculaceae > Pelotomaculum_D > Pelotomaculum_D terephthalicicum. The sequence goes on along the minus strand of NZ_JAKNBL010000001.1, from coordinate 211,984 downwards.
CTTGTTACTGGTTGTTCAGGTTTCATTGGACAGGCTCTTTGTATAGATTTAATTAATTCTGGCTTTCGGGTTATAGGGTATGGCAAAACACCTCCAAGATTTGATCAAATAGAATTTATCCATGGGGATATTTTAGACTGTGATGTGCTAAAATCTGCCGCTAAGGAAGTTGATGCAATTATTCATCTTGCTGCGGTTACAGCACATAATGAGATAGTTAATTACCCCCTTAAAACGCTAAATGTTAATTTGCAAGGAACCGTTAACATAGCTGAGGCCTTTCTCTTATCTGAAGCTAAGGTACTTATTTATTCATCAACAGGTAAGGTATATGGTTATCCATCATATTTACCTTATAATGAGGAGCACCCAACGCGACCAAGTACTATCCTTGGTAAAACCAAGCTTTTATCAGAAAATGTTCTTGAATTCTGTTCTTTCCTGGAGCCAAATAAGTCTGTGAATGTGTTGAGGATTTTTCAGGTATATGGAAAAGGGCAACGTGCTAATTTTTTAATTCCTACGATATTGTCACAACTTAACAAGACAAGCATAACGCTTGGGGATATTGATGCAAAAAGAGATTATATTTTTCTTGATGATGTGGTGGAAGCGTTCAATGCTGTTTTGAAAAAAGCCATACCAGGATTTAATTTGTATAACTTAGGCTCAGGTAAGTCTTATAGCGCGAAAGAGATAGTATACATTATTTCTAAGATCATTAACTCACCGATAGAAATTGAGGTTGATTTATCGCGTTTTCGTAAAGGAGAATATGATGATGAACGAACTGACACCGGGAAGCTGGAACGGCTTGGCTGGCAATGTCGTACATCTATTGAAATGGGCCTACGTTATCTTCTGACAGACGAGGGTAGGTGTTAATAGTGACTCTGAAAGCTGTCATTTTAGCGGGTGGCAGGGGAACTCGTTTATCATCAATGACAAAAGATATTATACCAAAAGTATTGGTTCAGGTTGCAGGCAAACCAGTAATCGTCAGGCAAATGGAATTGTTAACTAAACACGGGGTAAAAGAAATTATTGTAACCACCGGATATCTTTCAGAAGTATTATTCAACTACCTAGGGAACGATTTTCACGGTACCAAAATTGTGTATGCCAAAGAGGAGCAACCATTAGGGACAGCTGGTGGTCTTTCAGCATTAAAAGGGCAGCTTGATGATGATTTTTTTCTTCTTTATGGTGATGTCGTCTGTGATATGAATCTAACCCGTTTGATGGAGTATCACCGAAATCGAAAAGGTTCTGGTACCTTGGTTGTGCATCCAAATGATCATCCCTTTGACTCTGATTTGATTGCTACAGACCACCAGGGAAGGATATGTAAATTTCTACCTGAGACCGAAAGAGGGGATGGTTGGTATCGCAATCTGGTTAACGCAGCAGTTTACGTGTTTTCCCCAAAAATATTCAATTACATATTAGATAATGTTAAACAGGATTTTGTTAAAGATGTGTTCCCCCGAGTAATTGCCGATGGTCAATTACTATGGGCTTATGAGACAACCGAATACCTTAAAGACATGGGTACCTATGAGAGATTGGCTCGTGTTGAGATTGATTATAACTACAGAATACCTGAGCTCTTGCGTTTAAGCAATTATAGACCGGCTGTATTTATTGATAGAGACGGAGTTTTGAATCGCGAGGTTGACAATCTGTGTTGCGCTGAAGATTTAGAGCTTATTCCTGGGGTGGCTCTAGCTATCCGTCATCTAAATAAGGCTGGTTATTTAGTTATTATTGTAACAAATCAGCCCATGATCGCAAAAGGTTTTCTCAATGAAGAGGAATTGGCACGTATTCATGCTAAACTTGAAACCTTGCTGGGTTACCAAGGGGCATTTATTGACAAAATTTACTACTGTCCACATCACCCTGAAAAAGGGCATTATGGTGAAGTTACTCATTTAAAGATTGATTGCGAATGCCGCAAGCCAAAAGCAGGCATGTTTTTCAAAGCATTTAAAGAATTTTCTATTGATAAATCAAAATCATTAATGATTGGTGATTCATGGCGTGACGCTGCAGCCGCTCAAGCTGCAGGTTTGCGGTTTTATGGTGTCAGAAGCGGTTGGGGATGTCGTAACATGCCTCAGGAACTTAAACCACTAGAAATATTTGAGGATCTTGCTAGCGCAGTCGATCACTTAATTGAATCTTGTTCGTCGAGGAGGCTATAAGATGATTATCACATGTGCTCCCTTTCGAATTAGCTTTACCGGAGGGGGGTCTGATTTGGCTGCTTATTATGAAAGACGTAAAGGGGCCGTTCTTTCTACAACAATAGATAAGTATGTATATGTTTCAGTGCATCCCTATTTTAATAGAAAAAAAACTGTATGTAAGTACTCAAAAACGGAAATTGTAGACGATATTGCATCAATTAAGCACCCTGTTTTTAGGGTGGTACTGGAAAAGTTATGGCCATCAGGAGGAATAGAAGTTACATCAAATGCCGATATCCCAAGTGGTACGGGTCTGGGATCGTCCAGTTCTTTCACAGTTGCTTTATTGAATTCAATATATTCATATCGAGGTACTTTTACGTCTAAAGGGCGTCTTGCCAGAGAAGCATGCAGCATTGAAATTAAAGAATTAAAAGAACCAATTGGCAAACAGGATCAGTATGCCGCAGCCTATGGGGGCCTTAATGTAATAGAGTTTAATCCAGATGGATCAGTTAATGTCCAGCCACTTATGCTAAGCAAGGAAATAGTATCAAGACTCCAGGAAAACCTACTTATGTTTTATACATATGACCAGAGGGACGCGCGAAGTATTCTTGCTGAGCAAAAGGAAGAGACAAGAAAAGAAGATAAGTTTAAAATATTATCAAAAATGGTTGATTTGGTATATGAAGCCCGGGATTCATTACTTATGGGAGATTTAAATTCCTTTGGCTTATGTCTCCATAAGGGTTGGCAATATAAATGTCAGCTTTCAGACAAGATTTCCAATCCGACGATTCAAAAATATTATGAGAGAGCTTTAGAATATGGAGCTATAGGAGGTAAGTTGCTTGGAGCGGGAGGTGGAGGTTTCCTGTTGTTCTACTGCGAAAAAGAAAACCAGAACAATTTGCGTAAAGCTCTTTTTGATCTACCTGAGTTACCCTTTCGATTTGATTGGCAGGGTGCTAAAATAATTTACGTCGGTGATAAATATGTTGAAGAAGGGTTTTTTGAGATAAGTTAAAACTTGGGGTGGTATCAATGAATTATATTATATCAATTAATCAATATCTAAATGAACTAATAAAAATCATTCAAAGCTTAGATACAAAATCTCTTGATTGTTTCTTAAGCATTTTGAACAATGCCAGGCATAAAGGGAATACCATATATGTTTTTGGTAATGGTGGTTCTGGCGCTACGGCATCACATATGACAGGGGACTTTAATAAAGGAGTAAGTTATGGCCATAAGATAAGATTTAAAATGATCTGTCTTAATGATAATATACCTACAATGCTTGCATATGGTAATGACGTCAACTTTTCTGATATATTCGTGGAACAATTGCGGAATTTTGTTAAAAAAGATGATGTAGTAATCGGTATTTCTGGATCGGGTAATTCTGAAAATGTGATAAAAGGAATTGATTTAGCTAATAAAGTTGGTGCTATTACTGTTGGTTTATGTGGTTATTCGGGGGGGCTACTAAAGGATAAAGTTACCCTGGCGATTTATATAAATGTTAATGATATGCAAAAGGTTGAGGACTTACATATGATAATTGTACATTTAGCTATGCAAATACTATCAAAAGATAAAAGTTTTTCTTGTGGAGGATACGAATTTGAGTTGTGAAAAAATAGTGGTTATGGAAGAGGTGCTTGAAAAGAAATACCGTAAAAACTATCTTGTTTCTTTGGTGGGTATACTGATAAGCGCACTGTTAATAGTCTTTGCTATAAAAAAAGTAGATTTAAGTATAACTTGGATTTATATAAAAAAAGCTGACTATTATTATTTTTTATTAGCCGTAGTTGTTTATGTTATTGGTTTTATTCCCCGGGGATTACGATGGAAGCTCATGCTAAAACCTATAAAAATAATTCCTATGTCTGTAATTACAAGTAGTATTTTAATTGGTTATATGGCAAATAACATTTTACCAGCTAGATTGGGAGAATTAATTCGTGCATATACATTGGGTAAATATGAAAATATATCAAAAACAATGGCTATTGCTTCAATAGGAATAGAAAGAATATTTGATGGGTTGGTGATAGTTGGTATTTTAATTGTAACTATATTGTATCACCCATTTGATGGAGAACAATCTCTAATCATTAACAAAGTAAGATATGTATCTTTAATTATCTTTTTATCGGCATTAATATTTATATTAATTGGCCGGTTATTTTGTAATTATCTAAAGAGAGGCTTTCAAAAAAATAACCTTTTGACCAGCAGCAACTTAAAAAGATGTTTAATGAATAATATCATTAATATAATTGAATCTCTGAAGTTTATTAGATTCGATACTTATTTACTGATAATAATTCTTTTGAGTGTGATCGTTTGGATTTTTGATGGTTTAACATTTTATATAATGCTAAAAGCTATGGGATTATACTGGGATCCGGTAATGGCATTTTTTTGTATGGCATTCGTAAATCTTGGACTTATCGTCCCATCTGCCCCCGGTTATTTTGGTGTTTATCATGGCCTTGTTATTATTTCATTAAGCTTTTTTGGGATTACTACAGAACAAGCTCTAGCTTATGGAAGTATAGTTCATATAGGACAATATTTTAGTATAATGTTTATTGGTATTATAGCATTGAATTTTCTTAAGAGAAAATTGATTGTTACAATATCTCTAAAAGCTAACTAATGTACTATTAATTATGTTGTTGGTTTATGTGCCTCGGGGAGGATTATTATGAGTAATTTTATTCTTATTGTTACATATTTAACAATATGTTTAATTTGTTTAGTTTCGGGTTTTGGTGTTACAATATTGTTATGGCCTAAGAAGTGGTATGATGAAATGATAATTGTATGTCCGATAATAGGGGCAGGTTTGCTTATCATATTAACGACAGCTCTAAATTGCTTAGGCCTACCAGTTCGTATATTTAGTTTAAAACTAATTATTTTATTGGCAGGATTTGGTTTATGTTTATTACTTCTTAAGCCATGTAGAGAAAGTCTAGTAGCTTTTTATAAGAATAAAAGATTAATTTATACATTTTTGCCGGTCATAATTAGCTTTATTTCTGGCTTATTTGTTATGCTTCCATTGTTTCTATATAAAGGATTTAATCCATACAACGATACTTTTACATATATCGCTATTGCGGATTATGTGTTAGATAATGGTTTTTTGAAACATATTCAAATTGATAATTTGCATCCCGTATTAAGTCAGGTATTACTTTATCAAAAAAACCTATTTAGAATGGGCGCTCAGTATTATTTGTCTTTAATGACAGCTATCTTTAATTGTAATTTATCGATTAGTGTTTATATGCCTGTAGCCGCATCATTTATTTTCTTATTTAGTATATCTATCTGGATATTTTGTAAAATTGGTTTGGGATTAATAAATATAATATCATTAGTGGCCATTATTTTTACTTCAATTCATCTCAGTTTTCCTATAGGACATATCCTTATAGGATTTTTTCCGCAGACTATTGGTATGGCATTTTCTATAGTAGTATTGTCGATTTGGATTAGAAATGATATAGAAAAAAAGTTAACAATTTATTTATTAATAGGTATATTAATTGCTGCATTAATAATAAGCTATTCCGAAATTAGTCCATTTGTTTTTGTTGCTTCTTTTGTTGTAATTATTTGTAGGGTAATAAAAGGCAAGCAAAATATAACAAATGCAATAATAAATTATTTTATTCCAATTAGTATAGGGTCAGTTTTGAGTCACCTTTTTTTCTATGGTATGTGCAAAAATTTAAATATGCTAAGTCAGGTTGTAGTTGGGTGGGATGTTAAATATACGTTATGGGACTATGTATTAATGTTTTACTCATTCGTTCCGTTAAATTATGGGAAACCTGTGGAAGCACTAATGCATCCTTTTGTGAATATTGCATTAAACTTTACAGCTTCTTTTTTTGTATTTATCCTGTTGAAAGAATTTCTATTTGCTGCTGAATTTAAAAATATATTGACAAGATTAGGTAAAATATTAATACCATTCATGGTAGTTTTAATATATTTTATGTTTTTTAAGCAAAATCCATGGAACCAGTTGGAAATGGGACAAAGTTGGAGTATTTATAAAACAATTCAATATGGATTTTTTCTTTTTCCACCGATGTTTGCAGTTGCTTGGCATAAAGCGATATATCATAGATCGAAAATTATCAAATACCTTACTGTACTTTCTTCGTGTATTTATATGGTAGCTGGAATAGGAATAAATATAGGTTATGCACATACTACTGCTAATATAATGGCAAAATATACAGGAAATTATGAAAATCCTTTTTTTGAATACTTCAAATTAAAGGAAGAAGTTATGAAATTGAATAATAGTATGCCGATTAATTTAGAAATACCCAGTACGGCTCAAAAACATAGGCAACTGGTAGCATATTTTTTAAAAGAAATACCTTTAAAAGCTGATTGGCGTGGAGATTCGTATATATATAACTATTTAGACAAAAATGATAATGAACTATTAAAAAATAGACCTAGTTTGGTTTATCAACCTAATGGTGGAGATAAAGTCATAGCAGCTAACATGGCGTTTATAAATTTGGAAGGTGTAATATGGAATTATAATAAGGATTGGTATAATCTTGAACAAGATGATTCGGGTAGCTGGTGTTGGTCATCTGGTGAAAGCTCAATTAGAATAGATAATCAAGGTGAATTTGTTAGTATCGATTTATTATGTATGGTTGCCTCTGACAGACCAGGATATAAGGAAATTGATATTTATACTGATAAGGGAGAAAAAATCGCTAACTTGAATGTTGAAGTTGGCGGATGGAGACCATTTAATCTTACTTTAAAGGTTCCTAGCGATATAATTGATTTAAGATTCAAATATAATGCTCAGGCAGTTCGATTTAGAAATGATCCACGAGAATTAGCTTTCGCTATAAAAAATTTAAAAATAACTAATAAGTAAAGATATATTTTATAATTAATTGGAATAACTAAATTTTTAGCCCATGTAAGTATGAATTAAAATCTGAACAAAATTCGTTGTCAATTCGAGGGGTTTTTCAGGGGTCAAATTAAAATTTATACCCGCCTAATTTTACCTGGATGATTCCTGGAGCATTTTATAAAGCTCTTGGTCTACTTTGTAAAAATAGAGAAGGTATTGAGTTTGATTTATTCGAGTATAGGTAAAATAAAAAATACAATAATTGATCAACAAATACAATTACTATTTTTTAAAAAAGATCTGTATTTAGGAATATAGAGTTTATAAGGATTAGAAATTATGCATATATTTTATGACGCACGACCTCTTTCAATGAATAAAGCTGGAATAGGTAAATATGCAGAATCATTATTAGAAAATGTAGTTAAAAAATCAAACATAAATGTTTTACTTTGTTCTAATAAAAAAGTTGTATTTGACAAAGAAATATATGTTGAAATTATCAATTCAAGAAACTTATTAGGGAAAGTCAATTCAAATTTATGGTTTCAGTTGATACTACCATCAATTATTAAAAAATATAGGATTGATTTGTTCCATGGAACTATGTCTATAACACCCATTCTATCTGATGTACCATCGGTGGTAACTATATATGATTTAGTTTTAGAGATTTTTCCAAAAACAATGCATTGGAAGAATTGGTTACCTCTAAAAATCTTAATGAAAAATTCGGCCAACAAGGCATCCAGAATTATAGCCATATCCGAAAACACTAAAAAAGATATAATAAAATATTTTGGTATCTCTCCAGATAAAATAAAAGTAATTTATCTTGGCGTTGATAAAAATTTTTCTTCTCAAAAAAATAAAAATGATGAAAATATACTTATTAGATATAATCTATTACCAGGTTATATTTTAACAGTAGGCACACTGGAGCCAAGAAAAAATTTAATTCGTCTCCTTAATGCATATAAAATGATCGTGGTGAGTGAAGATTCAATTCCAAAATTGGTTATAGTTGGTGGACAGGGTTGGCTTAAGGAAGATATTAATAAGGTAATAGATACCCTAGGGTTAACAGAAAAAGTTGTATTGACCGGATATGTTTCGGATTCGGATTTACCTGCTTTATACCGCAACGCAAGCGTATTTGTGTACCCTTCATTGTATGAGGGCTTTGGTCTTCCTCCTTTGGAAGCGATGGCCTGCGGAACGCCTGTGATTTCATCTAATGTTTCATCAATTCCGGAAGTAGTAGGAGATGCTGGTCTCTTAATAGATCCCTATCGCCCTGAGGAAGTTGCAAGAGCGATTACCTTGGTTTTAAAAGATAATGGGTTAAGGGTACGATTGAATCGTACCGGACTGAATCGTGCTGGCTTATTTACTTGGGATAAAACAGCGCGAGAAACAATTAAATTATATCAAGAAGTGATTGAAGAAAATAATCATCGAAGGAACAAATGATAAATGTCCGAGGTGGAACATTGCGTATAGGTATTAATGCTTTGCAGCTTACAGCTAGAAATTCAGGTATAGGACAGTATATCTATAACATGATTTCTTCTTTAATTTCATTGAACATTAATGAATATTATCTATATCTAAGCCGTGGGAATGCACGTCCGGAATGGTTGGGACAGCGAGGTGTGGATATTAAAGAAATACCTTTTTGCAAGGAACAGGTTATTCTTAGAAATTTGTACGAACTTTTTTATTTGGGTCAAGATTTAAGTAGGGATGACTTGTCGGTCTATTGGTCACCGGATACGAAGATCCCATTATTAATTCCTAAAAACATTCCTTTTGTTGTTACAGTCCATGATCTGGCCATAATAAAGGAACCGGAAACTTACAAGTACTCAAGGGTTGTATACTGGCGCAGGCTATTTCAACATGCAATTCAAAAATCCTCTTATGTAGTGGCAATATCACAGACTACCCGAAACGATCTAATCGAATTGATGGATGTTTCCCCTGAAAAAATTAAGGTTGTATATAACGGTGTAAGTGCTCAATTTAAACCTGTAGAGAATACTAATATTTTGATGCGAGTTGCAAAAAAATATTGCCTCCCTGAAAAATTTTTATTGTTTGTAGGCCTATTTTCTCCACGTAAGAACATTGCTGGTATTTTGAGGGCTTTTTCCATTCTTAAAAATGAATACCAGATTCCACACCGCCTGGTAATGGTTGGGGAGAAAGGCTGGCGGTATCGGGCGGATCTTGAGCTTGTACAATCATTTGGTCTGGAAAAGCAAGTTTTTTTCCCTGGTTTTGTTGAAGACGAAGATTTGCCGGCGGTTTATAATCTCGCGGATGTTTTTGTTTTTCCTTCACTTTATGAGGGTTTCGGGTTGCCTGTATTGGAAGCCATGGCTTGCGGCATACCTGTGGTTACATCAAATATATCTGCTCTTCCTGAAGTGGTAGGTAAGGCAGGTATTCTTGTGAATCCGCATGAACCTGAAGAGATTGCAACAGGAATACACCGCTTAATATCCAATAAAAAGCTTTCATCTGAATTAGCTAAGGCTGGGTTAAAGAGGTCCAGGCATTTTCTTTGGGAAAATGCGGCCAGGGAATTACTGAAGGTGTTTCGTGAAATAGCGTAAAATGATATTTGCCTCGAAGAGTTAGGTGATATTTATGAACCCGGTCAAAGTGTTACTAATTGTTACTCTTTCCGAGTTGGGTGGTGCGCAGAAAGTAGTTTACCATATCGCGGCAGGGCTGGAGCGCGACTTGTTTGATGTAACCTTGGCCTGCGCGCCGGGTGGAGAATTGGTTAGATGGATGCGGCAACTGCCGCAAAACGTAAGAGTTGTTGAAATACCGGAACTTAAACGCAATATTTCACCTATTTTTGATTTCATGGCCCTTTACCGGCTTTACCAGCTAATCCGGCGGGAAAGATTTGATATTGTCCACTGCCACAGTTCCAAGGCCGGCATCTTAGGCAGATTGGCCGCCTGGTTAGCCGGCGTGCCGAAGATTTATTTCACCGCGCACGGGTGGGGGATAAACGAGTACCAGAGCCGGTCCGTCCGTTGCTGCTACAAATGGGCGGAGCGGCTGGCCGGAGCGGTCAGCACCAAGGTTGTCTGTGTATCTGAAAGCGACTTGGCCAAGGGCTGGAGTTTAAGGCTCGCGGCTGCCGATAAGTTTACGGTCATTTATAACGGTCTGCCTGAACCCCAAAAACGGGAAGGGGTTTTACGTTCTGAACTTAATATTGATGAAAAGAACATTGTTATTGGGACGGTAGCCCGCCTTGCGCCTCAGAAAGCCCCGCTGTTTTTACTGGAATTGGCCAGGCAAATGATCTCTTGTCCTGACAAAAGTTCGAGTGAGGGACAAATCTATTTTATTATTATCGGCGACGGTCCGTTGAGGTCTGAGTGTGGGGCTTTCATTGATGGCAAGGGTCTGAAAGGGCGTGTGTTTTTATTGGGCACAAGAGAAGAAGCGGCGGAATTAATATGGGATTTCGATATTTTCGTCCTGTTTTCCAGATGGGAAGGCCTACCTTTGACCATAATCGAGGCGATGCGGGCGGGATGTCCGGTTGTGGCCAACGCGGTGGGCGGTGTGGGCGAGTTGGTAGTAGACGGAGAAACGGGTTATTTGATCAATGAGCTTGACATAAAAGCGGCGGAAAAGGCTCTCCGCCAGTTGGTTTCCAGTAGAGACAAGCGTCTCTCGATGGGAGAAAAGGGACGGCAAAGAGCCGCTAATTTGTTCAGTATAAATGAGATGAGAAAAAAGTACATAGAACTATATCTATCATGAGTTCGGGTAGAAATGCTATAATGAGAATAATTTATCGGTAGTTAAAAGGAAAATGGAAATGCAAAAGGATAAAATACTTTTTCTTACAGGACTTGCGCTGGTTGATCTTGTCCTGATTAATCTGGGTTACCTGCTGGCATTCTTAATTAAATTCCGTGGGCATATTCCGGAATACAACCTGACTTCCTATCTTACCACCTGGCCTTGGCTTACTGCAACCGCGCTTGTCCTTTTTTATTTCTACAAGCTATATGGCAGTTACCGGTGGCGCTGGGCTGAGGTTTTTGCTTCATTGATTTGTGTTGTGTTCTTTCAAGCCTTGGCCGGTATGGCTTTATCCTTCCTTTTTCGTGGTTTCACCTTCCCGCGTTCGGTCCTGTTGGCCGCGCCGTTTATTCAATTGGCACTACTCAGCCTCTGGAGAAGAGCGGCCTGGCATCTGGAAAGGGGTTTGCAGGGCACCAGAAGGGTTGTCGTGGTAGGACAACCTTTGGAAGCAGTCGCCTTGGCTGAAAAATTGGAATCAGCGGCGGGCGGGGTGATCAAGGTGTCCGGTCTTGTTCTTGGGGCTCAGCCTGATTCTGACTATCCGGTATCAGATGGCCATGAGTTGAGAGAGGAAGGCGGCGAATGTTTTTCCTTTGCTGTGAACCGCTGGCCGATGCTGGGGGGGCTGCCGGAATTTTGCCAATGCCTTGACGCCGTGGAACCCGATCAGGTTTTTATCTGTTCGAATCTCTCCCAGGAACATAAAGCCAGGGTTATTGACGCCTGCGTGGCGAAAGACATAAAGGTGTTCCTGGTACCTGATTTATACGAGATTATGTTAACCCAGGCTAGGCTGGACCAGGTTGACGACGTGCCCATATTTGCCGTGGGCTGTTTGAAGATACCGGAAGGATCCATGATTTTGAAAAGGTTGATTGACATCAGTCTTTCCTTTATTGCGCTGGTGGCTGCCGCACCCCTATGCATCCTGGTGGGTATCGCTGTTAAATTGGACTCTCCGGGGCCTGTTTTGTACCGGCAGAAGCGTCTTACCATGCAGGAAAAACCTTTTTACCTTTTCAAGTTTCGCACCATGGTGGTAAATGCTGAACGGGAGAGCGGGCCGGTGCTGGCGTTGGAGAATGATCCGCGGGTTACCAGGGTGGGCCGCTTGCTGCGGGCGGCCCGGATCGACGAGATCCCGCAGCTGTTGAATGTTCTGAAGGGTGATATGAGCATCGTGGGACCGCGGCCGGAAAGACCTTTTTTCGTCAACGAGTTGGTGAAACAGACGCCGGAATATGTCTACCGGATGAATGTAAAGTCGGGTATCACCGGCCTGGCTCAGATTGCCGGGCGGTACAGCACAAGCCCGGAGAATAAATTAAAATATGACTTGCTTTACACCAAATCGTACTCACTGGCCAGGGATCTGGCTATTTTGCTGCAGACTGTAAAAGTAATACTGATGAAAGACAGGGCTTCTTGATGTCTCTCATGGCTGAAGTATGATTAAATTTGCTCTGATGAAAAGGAAATATACACTTTGAATGCATTCTGCTATAATTATTATTAAGCTAATGTTTATATGACGACAATTCTGGCATGATAAATTGCAAATCGTTTTTAGAGCGGGGGTGTTTTGATGATCGACCGTATATTAATAGACCCGGCTATTTGTCATGGTCAGGCCTGTGTCAAAGGTACCCGTATCCCCGTACATCAGATTATTAAGATGTTGGCCAATGGGGATACCATTGAAGTACTATTAGGTGAATATCCATCTCTTGAAAGAGAAGATATTCTTGCCTGTCTTTATTACGCTGCCTTGCTTGCCGAAGAAAGCTTTTCACCCATTGAGGCTACGAACAGAATATGAATATCTATGTGGATGAAAATATTCCCTTAGTGACTGTTCAAGCATTACGGAGAATTGGACATAACGTTTTTGATAACCGGGGAACATCAAAAGAAGGCATGTCTGATGAGAAACTATGGAGAGTCGTCCAGCGTCGTAAGTGTTTATTTATCACCACAGACAGAGGATTTGCAGGTTATCGGTATGAACAACATTATGGTATTTTAATAGTGTGTCTACGACAGCCTAACAAACAAAAAATTCATGAGCGCGTAATGATATCTATTAATCAATTTGCTGTTGATGAGTGGCCGGGGCAATTGGTTATGATGAGGGATAATGTGAAAAGCGTGTGGTCAGGTGAGCGGTAACATATTGACATTTTTCGTAGTGATTTGTTAATATAAGTTTAAGTTCAGGTTAGTTTTAAGCCCGTCATTTGCGAACGGGCGTTATTACTTTTTTCGACCGCGTTTTTATTTTCACAAGAATAGTCTTAAGAATATTAAGGGGTAACGCGTATGCCGGAAACATTAGTCGGAATTGTTATGGGCAGTGACTCCGACCTGCCTGTTATGAAGGATGCAGCCGCTGTTCTGGACGAACTGGGTGTTGCCAGCGAGGTTGTGATATCTTCCGCCCACCGGGTGCCGGACAAAACGGCGGATTACGCCCGGACGGCCGCGGAGCGGGGGCTGGCGGTGATTATCGCCGGCGCGGGCGGGGCCGCCCACCTGCCGGGAGTTATTGCCGCGCACACTCCTTTGCCGGTGATCGGTGTGCCGGTTAAATCGGGCGCGTTGAACGGGGTTGACGCTCTTTACGCCATCGTCCAGATGCCTTCCGGGGTGCCGGTGGCGACTGTGGGCATCAACGGCGCGAAAAACGCCGGGATCCTGGCGGCGCAGATTATCGGCGCCACCAACCCTGATGTTCGCCTGCGCGTGGCTGCTTACAAAGAAAAACTCGCCCGCCAGGTCAAGGAGAAAGACGCGCTTTTAGCTGAGCTGGGAATAGAGGAATACCTGAAGAGGTTAGGGTAGGTTACTCCTAATAAATTATGGGGGCTGTTAGAATGATTGAACGTTACACGCTGCCGGAAATGGCGCGGATATGGTCGGAAGAAAATAAGTTCCGCAAGTGGCTCGACGTGGAGATTTATGCCTGTGAGGCTATGGCTGAACTGGGGCAGATTCCCGCGGAAGCGCTGGCGGAAATCAAGGATAAGGCTGATTTCAACGTGCAGCGCATCGCGGAGATCGAAGCCGTGGTGGATCACGACATGATTGCTTTTACCACCAACGTGGGCGAGTATGTCGGCGAGGCGTCCAAGTACATCCACCTGGGGCTGACTTCCTCGGACGTGCTGGACACGTCCATGGCCGTTCTGATGAAAGAAGCGGGCCTGCATATCGTGGGCAGGCTGAAGCAACTGCGGGAAGCGCTGCTGGAAAAAGCCAGGGAGCACCGGAACACGATCATGATCGGGCGCACGCACGGCATCCACGCCGAGCCGATTACTTTCGGCCTGAAGATGCTGCTCTGGGTGGCCGAAACTGACCGCAACATCCAGCGGATGGAGCGGGCGGTGGAGAATATCAGCGTGGGCAAGATCTCCGGCGCGGTCGGGACGTACGCCAACATCAGCCCGCGGGTGGAGGAGCATGTCTGCGCCCGCCTGGGCCTGCGGCCGGCCATGGTGTCCACCCAGGTGCTGCAGCGGGACCGCCACGCGGAGTACCTGACCACCATCGCGGTGATCGGCAGCTCCCTGGACAAGTTCGCCACCGAACTGCGCAGCCTCCAGCGCACCGACATCCTGGAAGTGGAGGAATTTTTCAAAAAGGGCCAAAAGGGCTCCTCGGCCATGCCGCACAAGCGCAACCCGATCACCGGGGAGCGCGTCTCCGGGCTGGCCCGCCTCCTGCGCGGCAACGCGCTGGCGGCCATGGAAAACGTGCCGCTCTGGAACGAGCGGGATATCTCCCACTCTTCGGTGGAGCGGGTGATTGTTCCCGACAGCACCATCACGCTGGACTACATGCTGGTGAAGCTCACCGGCATCATCACCAACCTGCTGGTCTATCCGGAAAACATGCTGCGCAATGTCGAGCGCACGCACGGGCTGATCTTTTCCCAGCGTGTCCTGCTGGCCCTGGTGGAAGAAAAGGGCGTCAGCCGGGAGCGCGCCTACGAGCTGGTGCAGCGCAACGCCATGCAGTCCTGGCGCACCGGGGCGAGTTTCCGCGATTTGCTGCTGAAAGACGGCGAAGTAACCGCCCTGCTCACTGAAAAGGAGATAGACGAACTGTTCGACTATAACTACCACTTGAAGCATGTGGATGATGTCTATCGGCGGTTTGGTTTGTGAGAATATATACTTGGGGTGAATGATTCCGATGAGTGAAAGGACTGTGATTGATTTATCCAAACTGCGCCAGCCGGACTACAACGGTTCGGTGCAGGAGCTGTATTTTTTGGAAGAGCATCCGGAGTGGATGGTTTGCAAGACCATGCCGGGCGGTTCGGTGTTTGATGTCGGCACTATTTTTTCCATTCCGCACAGCGACATCTGCCGGACGGCGTTAAGGCACAAAATATATTCCCTGCTGGAAACGCCTGAGGAATGGGAAAACATATACGGGCATATCTGCCGGAAGTATGCGCAGGACAAGGAATTCCTGGCATTTTTATGTGAAGGCCCGCTGGAGGATTTCCGGCTGAACGGGGCGGACACGCACCACCTGGGCATGATTGACCAGAATACCGGTGCAGTGTACGCTAAATCATTTCCCCCGCATCCGAGCCAGTATGTTTTAGTCAAGAAGTATAAAATTATCAAGCCAGGGCGCGTTTCGTACAACGATAATCATTTATGGGACTACAGCGGGTATTACGGCGCGGACAAGTATGTCGTCCCTCTGGAAAATATCGTGCGTATCGGCGTTACCTCGGGATCTTCCATTTATAGAAATTACGTGAATATGAACGGTGAAGAGAGAAAAAATTATCTTAAAGAGCTTGGGCTGCAGGAAGAGCTGGTGCCCTGGACGCTGTTCGCAAAACCGGTGGTGGACTTTACCACCAAGTATGAGCCCGAGGACAGGAGTTTGAAATTGCAGGAAGCCCTGCATATCAGCGGAAGCAACGGCAAAAGCCTGTTGGATATCATTAAAATGTGTATTCTGGGCGGGATTTTGGTGGCGGAATTCTTTAACAAACTCGGCTTGTTCTTATGGGATCTCAAGTGGGAAATCGCGCGGGACGGCGGCAAGCTGGTTTTCGTCGACACCATTGACACCGACTCGATCAGGGTGACCACTAAAGCGAATTATAATAATAAGTATTACTTTGTCAACTTTAATAAACAGTCTATGAGGGATTATTATAAGATTATGCATTCCGGCTGGTTCGAGGCCACGAAATCGGCGAAAGCGGCGGCCTTGAAGTCCGGCAGGTCTTTCCTCGAGCATTTGCGGGCCGGGCAGGCGGAAGGCTATTATCCGGGAACGCCGCAAGTCGACCGGAAATTTATCGATATTCAAGAAGATAAATTCAACACTTTGATCGCCTATATTTATGGCCAGGCCACGCTTGACCGCACTATTGAAAAGTATAATGAGATAGGCTTGAAAGAAATCGGCTACTACGACGCGAACGGTGTGTTGGGCGAGTATGACAAGCTGAACGGAATGTAGAGCAGGAGTCAGAATTCAGGAGTCAGGAGTCAGGGAACTGGGAGACAGGAGCCAAAAGACAGGAGACAGGGAACAGAGGGCAGGAGTCAGAGCCGGGAATGGGAGAATGCTCCCGACTCCTGAATACTTGAATATTATGGGGGAGAGGAAAATGGAGGGATACAAGAACGACCCGGGTGAAGCCCTGGAAGGGGATAAACCCAGGGAAGAGTGCGGCATCTTCGGTATCTACGGCCCCGGCCTGGACGTGGCCAGGCTCACTTACTACGGCTTGTATGCCCTGCAGCACCGGGGGCAGGAAAGCGCCGGCATAGCCGTGGCCGACGGGAGGAAGATTCATCTGCAAAAAGACATGGGCCTGGTTTCCGAAGTGTTCAACCATGAAAAACTGAACAATTTCCAGGGACATTTGGCCATTGGACATGTGCGCTATTCCACCACCGGCACCAACAGCCCGCTTAACGCCCAGCCGTTCGTTTTTCATTCTTCGAGAGGCATGCTCGGGCTGGCCCACAACGGCAACCTGACCAATACGACCGAGCTCCGCTCCCTGTTGTATTCCGCCGGGTCGGTGTTTCAATCCACCACCGACAGCGAAACCATTGTCAACCTGATCGCCAGGTACAGCCAGGACAGCCTTGTCGATGCCATAAAGAAGAGCATGGCCGACATCAAGGGCGCGTATTCACTGTTGATCCTTACCGAGAAAAAACTGATTGGCGTCCGCGACCCGAACGGCATCCGGCCTTTGTGCCTGGGCCGGCGCGGCAACGCGTATGTACTGGCGTCCGAGTCCTGTGCCCTGGATACTGTCGGAGCGGAGATGATCCGGGACGTGAAGCCCGGTGAAATCATCGTTGTTGACGAGAACGGCCTGAGCAGCCACATGGCCTTTCAGGACGGCAAAAGGGCGCACTGTATCTTTGAGTACATCTACTTTGCCCGGGCCGACAGCTGTATGGACAGGTTCAATATCAACAAGGTGCGCCGGGATATGGGCCGCCAGCTTGCCAGGGAGTATCCGGTCGAGGCCGACATGGTCATTCCCGTACCCGATTCAGGTATCGCCGCCGCCAGGGGTTTCGCAGCCGAATCGGGTATTCCTTTTGAAGAGGGCCTGATGAAAAACCGGTACATCGGGCGCACCTTCATTCAGCCCAGCCAGAGCATCCGTGACCTGGGGGTGAGGCTCAAGCTGAATCCCATCCGGGACGTGCTGGACGGCAAGCGGGTGGTCATGGTGGACGACTCAATCGTCCGGGGCACTACCAGCGGCAAAATTGTCAACATGCTGCGGGAGTGCGGCGTGAAAGTAGTCCACTTCTGCATCAGTTCGCCGCCGGTGATCAAGCCTTGTTTTTACGGTATAGACATCTCGAAAGAGGATGAATTGATTGCCTGCCGGAAGCCCCTGCGCGGGATCAGGGAGTTTATCGGCGCCGACGGTCTTCATTACCTGAGCCTGGAAGGACTGCTGAATGTTTTCGGAGAGAAAAGGGGAAATTTTTGCACCGGCTGTTTCAGCGGCGACTACCCCGTGGAAATCCCGAAGACTTGTGAGCGGGACAAGTTTATTCTTGAATGAACATAGATTATTTCTGAACTTAATTTAGGAGGTTTTTTATGGCTGAGCAGAAGACAGGCCTGACCTACGCGGACGCGGGGGTGGATATCAAAGCCGGCGACGAGGCGGTGCGCCTGATGCGCGGCGCCGTGCGGAGCACTTTCCGGCCGGAGGTGCTGGCCGACATCGGCAGCTTCGGCGGCCTGTTTGCCTTGAATACCGCCAAGTACCGCGAGCCGGTGCTCGTCTCCGGTACGGACGGGGTCGGCACGAAGCTCAGGGTGGCCATGCTGACCGGCCGGCACAACACCATCGGCATCGACGCGGTGGCCATGTGTGTCAACGATATCCTGGCCCAGGGCGCCGAGCCGCTTTTCTTTCTGGACTACCTGGCTGTCGGCCGGCTGGTGCCGGAGAAGGTGGCGGACATCGTGGCCGGGGTGGCGGAGGGCTGCCGGCAGGCCGGCTGCTCCCTGATCGGGGGGGAGACGGCGGAAATGCCCGGGTTTTACGGACCGGAAGAGTATGACGTGGCGGGGTTCGCGGTGGGAGTGGTTGAGCGCGGCAGGATCATTGACGGCCGCGGCATTGTCCCCGGCGACAAGCTGATCGGCATCCCTTCGTCGGGTCTGCACAGCAACGGGTACTCGCTGGCGCGGAAGGCGCTGCTAGACATTGCCGGTCATGGTGTGGATACCCGGCTGGAAGCGCTGGGCCGCACTGTCGGTGAAGAAATGCTGGAGCCCACCAGGATTTACGCGCGCGCGGTTTTGCCTTTACTGGAACGTTTCGGGGTCAAGGGGCTGGCGCACATTACCGGGGGCGGGCTTACTGAGAATATCCCCCGGATTTTGCCAGGCGGCACGGCGGTGCGGATCAGGATGGGCGCCTGGCCGGCGCCTCCGGTGTTTGAGCTGATTGAGACAGCCGGCGGGGTGGAGAAAGTGGAAATGCTGCGCACCTTCAACATGGGCGTGGGCATGGTGGCCGTCGTTTCCGAAGGAGAGGCCGGCGCGGTGATGGATGACCTGGCGGCCCGGGGAGAGAAGAGTTATTTGATTGGCGAAGTGGTGGAGGGTGAAGGTGGAGTAAGGTATATTTGAGGAGGGAGAAATTTGGGCAAGTTGCGCCTGGGTGTGCTGGCCTCCGGGCGGGGGTCCAATCTTCAGGCTATCATGGACGCGGCCGCCGCCGGCAGGATAGACGCGGAGGTGGCGGTCGTAATAAGTGACCACAGCGATGCGTACGCCCTGGAACGGGCGCGGCAGCGAGGCATTCCGGCCGAGTTCGTCGATCTGAAAAGTTACGGCTCAAAGGAAGAGTACGAAAAAGTAATCGTTGAGCTATTGCAGAGGCACGGGGTTGAACTGGTGTGCCTGGCCGGCTACATGCGCGTTGTCGGCGCTGTAATGCTTAATGCTTTTCCGGATAAAATCCTGAACATTCACCCGGCGCTGTTGCCTGCTTTCCAGGGGCTGCACGGGCAGGAGCAGGCTTGGGCGTACGGGGTGAAATTCAGCGGCTGCACTGTTCACTTTGTGGACGAGGGCGTCGACACCGGCCCGATTATCATTCAGGCGGTGGTGCCGGTGCTGGACGACGACACGGCTGACACGCTGGCCGCCCGCATCCTTGAGCAGGAGCACGTGATCTACCCGGAGGCTATTCAACGGTACGCCGAAGGCCGGCTGAAGATTGCGGGCAGGAAAGTATTCACGAAAGAGATTAAGTAGCAAAAACATTCTTTTGTCTTAAAATATTCTGAATTCTGACTCTTGAATTCTGATTACCTAAATTTTTAATCACAGGAGGACCTAATATGCCTGTTAGACGAGCATTGGTTAGCGTTTCCGATAAAGCCGGGGTGGTTGATTTCGCCCGGGGGCTGGCGGACCTGGGAATAGAAATCGTGTCGACCGGGGGCACGTTGAAAACACTCCGGGAGGCGGGCGTCCCGGTTACATATATTTCCGACGTTACTGGCTTCCCGGAAATCCTTGACGGACGGGTGAAGACACTGCACCCCAACGTGCACGGCGGCATCCTGGCCTTGCGTAACGAGGATCACCTCGGCCAGCTGAAAAAGCACGGGATTGCTCCGATCGACCTGGTGGCGGTAAATCTCTACCCCTTCCGTGAAACTGTCGCCAAGCCCGGCGTCACCCTGGAAGAAGCGATTGAAAATATTGATATCGGCGGTCCGACCATGGTCCGCTCGGCGGCTAAAAACTACCGGCATGTTTTAATCGTGGTCAACCCGGAACGCTATGGCGAAGTCCTCAACGCCCTGCGCCGGGGCGAGCCCGGCGCGGATTTGAGAATGGCTCTGGCCCTGGAGGCGTTTTCCCATACGGCTGCTTATGACGCCGCTATTACCGCTTACCTGGAAGGGCTGGGGGCAAAGGAGTGAAAATGATATGAAAGTACTGGTCGTCGGCGGCGGCGGGCGCGAGCACGTCCTGGTCTGGAAGCTCAGGCAGAGCCCGCGTGTCTCGGAAATATACTGTGCGCCGGGGAACGCCGGCATTGCCCGCCAGGCCGCTTGCGTGAATATTGGCGCCGAGGATATTCCGTCCCTGCTGGCTTTTGCCCGGGAAAAGGCCATTGACCTGACTCTGGTGGGCCCGGAGGCGCCCTTGACCGCCGGGATTGTGGACCAGTTCCAGGCGGCCGGCTTGAAAATATTCGGACCGTCCCGGGCTGCGGCGGAAATTGAGGGCAGCAAGGTTTTCGCCAAGGATATTATGGCGAAGTACAACATACCGACCGCCGGCTACGCTGTTTTTACGGACCCGGCTGAAGCCGCCGCTTATATCGAAAAAGCCGGTGTGCCGTGTGTGCTTAAAGCGGACGGGCTGGCTGCCGGCAAGGGTGTTATTATCGCTAATGACCTGCGGACGGCCCGGTCCGCCGTGCGCTCAATCATGGTGGACCGGGATTTCGGGGAGGCGGGCGCGCGGCTGGTGGTGGAGGAGTGCCTGACCGGCGAGGAAGTCAGCATTCTCGCTTTTACGGACGGCGAGACGGTTGTACCGATGGTTTCCTCACAGGACCACAAGCGGGCCTTCGACAACGATGAGGGGCCGAACACCGGCGGCATGGGAGCCTACGCCCCGGCGCCGGTCTATACGCCGGAAGTGGCTAAGCGCTCCATGGAAGAGATCCTTGTGCCGATGATCCGCGCGCTTAAAGCCGAGGGGCGGACCTACCGGGGAGTTATCTACGCCGGGTTGATGGTTAGCGATGGAAAGCCGAAGGTGCTCGAATTCAACGTCCGCTTCGGCGACCCGGAGGCACAGCCGGTGCTGAGCCTGCTGGAAACCGACCTGGTGGAGATCATGGAAGCCGTGTTGGAAAACCGCCTGGCTCAGATCGAAATCAAGTGGAAACCCCAGGCCTCAGTCTGCGTGGTGCTAGCCTCCGGCGGCTATCCCGGCTCTTACGAAAAGGGGAAGGCTATTGGCGGGCTTGATGTAGTGCCGGACGATATCATGGTATTTCACGCCGGGACGGCGGAAAAAGACGGGCGGATCGTCACCTCCGGGGGCAGGGTGCTGGGCGTGACCGCCACCGGTCCGGATATTCCCGCGGCTATAAGCAAGGCTTATGAAGCTGTGGAGAAGATCTGGTTTGACGGCATGCACTGCCGGCGTGACATCGGCCGCAAGGCGCTGTAAGTAAATGGGGTCAGGCTTTACTTTGTGAGATTCTAGAATCTCACAAAGTAAAGCCTGACCCCGTTTATTGCTGTTAAATGTCCGCGTCATGGGTTATAATTTAAAAGAATCAAGCAAGGAGATAAGCAATGGCCGAATTCTATCACCCGCAAACATATCATATAATTACTTTTGGCTGCCAGATGAATGAGCACGACTCGGAAGTGCTGGCCGGCATGCTGGAAAGCATGGGTTTTACTCAGGCTGACGAGGTTGACGGCGCAGACATCGTGCTTTTAAATACCTGCTGCGTCCGGGAAACCGCTGAGAACAAAGTCTTTTCGCTGCTGGGGCGCCTGCGGCGCCTGAAGAAAGAAAAACCTGGCATGATTATCGGTGTGAGCGGCTGCATGTCCCAGCAGGAAGGCATGGCTGCGAAAATAAGGCGTGGTTTTCCGCATGTCGACCTGATTCTTGGAACAGGCGGCGCCCACGAACTTCCTGATTTGATCGGGAGAGTGATCGGGCGCGGGAGCCCTGTTTTGGCAGTCCGGCCCGGTATTGGCGGGATTGCGGAAAATCTCCCGGTGAAAAGAAAAGAAGGCGTTCGCGCCTGGGTGGCGATAATGTACGGTTGCGATAATTTTTGCACGTATTGCATTGTCCCTTATGTGCGCGGGCGGGAGCGGAGCCGCCGTCCGGAGGATATCCTGAAAGAAGTTGCCGGACTGGGACGGGAAGGCTGCAGAGAAGTGGTCTTGCTTGGCCAGAATGTCAATTCCTACGGCAAAGACCTTGAGCGAGCGATGGACTTTGCCGGTTTGCTGGAAAAATTGGATAAGCATGGCGGGGAAAACGGTATTTGCCGGATACGCTATATGACCTCCCACCCGCGTGACTTTTCCGACCGGCTTATCGAAACGATCGCCGCGTCGGATACGGTGTGCGAGCATTTCCACCTGCCTGTGCAGGCGGGGAGCGACCGCGTATTGAAGAAGATGAACCGGGGGTACACCAGGGAAAGGTATCTGGAGCTTGTGGGGAAAATAAAAGCTCTTATTCCACACGCCGCTATCACCACGGACATCATGGTCGGGTTTCCCGGCGAGGATGAAAATGACTTTAACGATACGCTTGAGCTTGTCCGGCGGGCCAGGTTTGATAGTGCGTACACCTTTATCTACAACACCCGGCCGGGCACTCCGGCGGCGTCCCTGGAGGGGCAGGTCCCGGAGGAAGTGAAAAAGGCGCGCATTCAGACATTGATCAAACTGCAGAACAAGATCAGCCTGGAAAGAAACCGGGAAGAAGTGGGGCGGGAGCAGGCGGTGCTGGTTGAGGGAGAAAGCAAAACCGGGCCGGGCCTGCTGGCCGGGAAGAACAGGGGCAATAAAACGGTTGTCTTCCCGGGTGGCAGGGAACTCATCGGCCGCACCGTCCGGGTGCAAATTACCGAGTCGCATTTAGCCCACCTGACAGGCCGGCCATTATTTCATTAGCATTACTGAACTGGCCTTGATGACGGCTGTGATTTCATCACCCGCTTTAATGCCAAGTTTTTTTACCGAGTCGGCGGTAATGTTGGCGCACATTTCCTGCCCGCCGACATCAAGCGTTACTTCCGCTGAAATGTCATTTGACTTGACGTTCTTGACATGGGCTGTTAATTGATTGCGTGCGCTGAGATCCATGGATAAAACCCTCCTTTTTTGTATTATTCTGGTCAAAAAAGGATCTATTTATGCAAACGGGCATCAAAATCAAAGCAATTTTCGACTGTTGAATAGGAGCGATATACATGGAAACGTCTATCCCGGTAATCGGCCTGGCCGGTTACTCTAATTCCGGCAAGACAACCTTTCTGGAAAAGCTGATCGCTGAACTGAAACGCCGCGGCTACCGGGTGGGAATTATTAAACACACGCATCACCCGGTGGAATTTGATCAGCCGGCTAAGGATACCTGGCGGCACGCCCGGGCCGGCGCGGACGTTGTTGCCCTGGCGGCGCCGGGCGGCGTGTCCCTGATCAAAAAATTTGACCATGAACCCGTTGCGGAGAAAGTAATTTCTATGATTGACGGGGTAGATGTGATTGTAATCGAAGGATACAAGAAAGGTAAATGGCCCAAGATAGAAATTTTTCAGCAGGGAGTAACTGAACGGCCGGTAATCCCCGCGGAGGAACTTCTTGCCGTGGTGAGCAACGTGCCGCAAAGTGCCGGGGTTCCGTGCTTTGGATTGAACGACGCAGTGGGAACAGCCGATTTGATTGAACGGGTGATTATAAAGAAAGAAATATAGGTTGCCGGGCCGATAGGGTATAAAAACATAAATCACTTCATTTGAGGCAATATAAATTATGGAAGATGTTCCGATGTTTGTATTGCCTTTTTTGTCTTTTTATCATACAGTGTGTGACTTTCATACATAGTTCGGATGAATCTCTGATGAATATCCTGCCGTAAAGATAGGGTTTCTCTTGCATGCAAGTTCGGAGGTTGATTGGCATAAGAATTACATATAACCCGGTAAAACTGGCAAGGAGGGATTGCCTGCAAATATTGAATCAATAGCTCTATAGCCAAGGCCACGGCAGTGGCGTCAATACCTGAAGGACAAGATTACTTCTTAAGGAACGGTAATTCATGTTTAATCGCAGTTGTAGGCGGTCAATCAATGGTTGACAATACTGATTAATATATGAAAGAAGCCTTACGTTGACAAAGTATAATTGCTACCTATCTATTGACAATCCAAATGGTTAATGTTATACTTCAACCGATTAATTAATGTTCATTAATTAATCAATTTGCGACTAACTCTCCTTTATCCGTCCATACCGGATCATGCAGTTTTTTATCCACTGATACAAAAGTAATAGCAGCAGGAACCGGCTGAAAATAGTAGGTGTTCAAAGGGGGTGCGGCATTAAACAAAGCCGTTTCACTATTGTTCAGGTATCAGTAGAGGCGCTGCGAGTGAATGCTACTCGCTAAAGGGTGTTTAATGTGACGTCGATAAATTTGGATTTCGTAAAGGTGGTAAAATTTTGCTGGTGAGTTAGTGGTCGTTTATTCAAATCGAATAATAAATCTTGGAGGTTAAGAAAATGCAAAAGATTCAAACTGACTGTGCCTTGTGCATTAACTGCTGCGGCATTGATTGCTACGTGGAAGATGGCAAGTTGGTCAAGGTCGAGGGCACACCCGATCACTGGCTGAACAAAGGTGAAATATGCGCCAAGGCCAAATTTCTAGTGGAAGGAACATATTCCCCGAACCGCTTGAAATACCCCATGAAGAAAGTCAACGGGAAATTCGAGAGAATTTCATGGGATCAGGCAACGACTGAAATTGCTAATAAATTAGCAGAACTGAAGGAAAAATACGGCGCCCACACCCTGGCTACCTGGACCGGTTCAGTTGGTGTCGAGCACTTCGAAATGGCTGCATTTAACCAGCGCTTTGCCAAAGCTTACGGCTCGCCGAACTTCTTTAACCCGGAAGGAATTTGTTTCCGCACCCGGATCCTGGCCCGCCAGATTACCTTTGGCCGCTACCCGGTGGAACAGCCCCGCAATGCCAAATTGATTATTCTCTGGGGACACAACCCTGAGGATAGTTACTTCCCGATTGGCAAGGACATCCGGGAAAGACTCGAGAAGGGTGAGTTAGAACTAGTCGTTATTGACGTGCGCAAGATTCCGCTGGCAAAACAAGCCCTCTATCTGCAGCCCCGCCCGGGCACCGACTGCGCCATCGCCCTGGCCATGATGAATACCATTATTACTGAAGACCTTTATGACCATGAATTCGTTGAAAAATGGTGCGAAGGTTTTGATAAACTGACAGAGCATGTCAAGAAATATACACCGGAAAGAGCTGAGGAAATCAGCGGCGTGTCGGCCGCGGACATCAGGCGGGTTGCGCGGATGTTCGCAAATACCAAAGAAGCCGCCATTTTGGAAGGCGTGGGCCACCTGAACCAGTATCAAAACGGCCTCCAGACTGAAAGAGCTTTTAACATCTTAATCGCCATTTGCGGCAAAGTCGACCGCCCTGGCGGATGGGTGACCTGCCCGCAAATCCGCCTGGCCGACCTGCGTGTGCCGATTGAGGAGAAAAACCTTGGATACGATGAATACCCGGTATTCCACCAGTTCAACAAACGCACTCCCCCATACGGTTCCGCATCAATGATGACAGAGGCAATGATCTCTGAAAAGCCGTATCCGATCAAGGCCTTCATCAGCTCGGGCAGCAACCCGGCTCTGACCTTCCCGGATAGCAACCGCTTCTTAGAGGCTTTAAAGCATCTAGAGTTATTTGTAAGCATCGACCCGTACATGACCGAAACCAGCCAATTGGCCGACTATGCGCTACCTGCCTGCACCTTCCTGGAAGAGACGGGCATCGGCGGCTTCCCCTATGCCATCTCGCACTGCGTGCCCTATATCATGCTGCGCAAGAAAGTCATCGAGCCGCTTTACGAGAGCAAACCGATCTGGTGGATCTGGAGCCAATTTGGTCATAAGATTGGCTTGGGCGAATATTTCCCATGGAAGACAGACGAAGAGGTTGCGGAGCACATGTTCTCAACAACCGGTGTTACTTATCAGCAGTTGGTCGATAACCCGGCGGGCATGTATTTCGGCGAGATCGAATATGAGCTCTTTAACAGAGTCGGCTTTGCCACTAACAGTCGTAAAGTAGAACTATACTCCAAAGAGATGGAAAGGTTGGGCGCGGATCCCATGCCCGAGCACGTCGAGCCGGAACAAAGCTATGTTGCCAATCCTGAGTTGGCCAATCTATATCCGGAAACACTGCTCACCGGCGCCAGGAATCAGGAATACATCGGCGCCCAGATGCATGACGTACCCGGACTGCGGGCGTTAATGGGCGAGCCCTACGCAATGATCCACCCGGTCACCGCCAAGAAATATGACATCATCGACGGTGAAATGATGGGTGTGGAAACACAGCGCGGCCGGATCAAGATCAAAGCCAGAGTAACCGAAGATATCAGACCGGGCGCAGTGTCCATCCCGCACGGCTGGCCACAGGCCAACGTCAACCTCCTGCTTGACTCCAGGGTTAGAGACAGAGTGTCCGGCTATATTACCATGAGAGGAAATGCCTGCCGCCTCGTCAAAATAGATCCAAGCAGATAAGGCAGAAGGATAACACAGTTTCTTTCTTTTTAGACCTGAGACCTTTACTTGCAACTAATAACGCCAGCACCATTCCTAAGTTGTTAGAGATAAGTAGCATACAAGCAAATCCCCCACAAAACCCAAGATTTTGTGGGGGACAAAATTTTACAGGTTGACTAATTGTCCAAGGTTTTAAGAATCAGGCATTCCTTTTGGGCGGATTCGCATCGTCGGCCTTAATGCCCCTGTAAGCGAAGTTAAACATGATATCACTGACTTCGTCCACGGATAATCTTCCTTTCATCGAGAACCAGACGCTGCTCCGGACAATTATGGATGCGATGAGATAGCCGGCAACCTTAACATCCGTGGTGGCAAAGTAGCCGGCGTCAATACCCCGTTGGATGACTTTATGCAGGATGCTGTCGTAGATGTCGCGCAGCCTGATGATTTCTTTCCGGTGCTCGCGGGATAAATATTTCATTCCTGTGTCGGATATCATTACGTTTGACTGTTTCAGACTGGCCAGGAAGCCGAAATGGCTCTTAATCAGTGACCGTAACTGTTCAACCGGGTTTATTTCTTGATCTTTTTCCAGGTATAGAATGGAGGAAACGCCCTGTTCGGTGATGCTCCTGATTACCTCGTACAGGATGTCTTCTTTGTTTTTAAAATAATTGTAAAAGTTGGCGGGTCTGCAGTTGCAGGCGTTGGCAATGTCTTTCATGCTTGTGTTGTGATATCCTTTTTGCCAGAAGAGCACTCCCGCCTTTTCAAGAATCCAGCTTTTCTTAATTGAAGTCTGCATTTCTTTACGTTGTTTTGTCCGGATCAACTTTCTGTCAAGCTCCCTTCATGCACTCTTAATATGGGACGTGGGTGAATTGTCGGTAATTAATTAGGATGGGCAGAAAGATAATATCACATAACCCGGATATTGTCAAAGCGCGGGCGAGAAGGGCGCTGCGGATGCCATACGGAGATAAATTGCATATTTGAAAGATTGGTGTTCCGTTTGATGAGCACAGAGCGATTATCAGATTTGCGCCGTGAAAATCAAGAAAATCTAGGAGGTTATTACATGCTGAAGGTGCCTGTAGCCGAATCGGTGGGCATGGTTCTCTGCCACGATATTACCAGAATTATCCCCGGACGCAAAAAAGAACGGGCCTTCCGGAAGGGTCAGCTCATTACGTCCGGAGATATTCCTAAACTCCTGGACTTGGGTAAAGCGCACATTTATGTTTGGGAACCGGCAAACGATTTAGTCCACGAAGACGAAGCGGCCCTGCGTCTGGCCAGGCTTGCCGCAGGGCCGGGCCTGATCTGGAATGAGCCCAGTCAGGGCAAGGTAAGCCTGCGGGCCGCCCACGACGGCCTTCTGAAAGTGCGGGGCGGCCGGTTGAACCGCCTCAACAGCCTGGACGGGGTGGTCCTGGCGACTGCGCACAACAACCGGGTGGTCTTTAAAGGGCAAATTGTCGCCGGCACCAGGGTGATCCCGCTGACGATCCAGCGTCATATCCTGGAGGAAGCGGACGAAATCTGCTCCGGGCCGGAGCCGTTGCTGTCTGTAAAATCTTTTCAGCCGCTTCGGGTTGGGATTGTAACTACCGGCAGCGAGGTTTACACGGGGCGCATCGAGGACGGCTTTTACAGTGTTGTCCGGGAAAAAGCCGAGTCCTTCGGCGCACTGATGCACGGCCATGTGATCGTGCCCGATGACCCGAACTGGATCGCCGCGGAAATACGCAGGATGATCGGTGAAGGTGTAGAATTAGTAATAGTAACCGGAGGCATGTCGGTAGACCCGGATGACGTTACCCCCACCGGGATCAAGGCTGCCGGGGCCGATGTCGTCTCTTACGGGGCGCCGGTGCTCCCGGGCTCCATGTTTATGCTGGCTTATCTGGGGGATGTGCCGGTGTGCGGCCTGCCGGGCTGCGTGATGTTTAACAAAACTACCGTTTTTGACCTTGTCCTGCCGCGTGTTTTCGCCGGTGAGCGGTTGAGCAAGGCAGATATTGTCGCCCTGGGACAGGGCGGGCTCTGTGAAGAATGCGAGGTTTGCCGCTATCCGGCGTGTTCATTCGGCAAGGCGGCAGAAATCTAATAGTAAGGGCGGGAGAAGTAGAGTGCTTGAAAATGTGGAATTGGAAAAGGCGCGGGAGTTGATCTTGAGCCGTGTCACGCTTTTGCCGGGGGAGACTGTTCCCCTGCTGCAGGCGTTGGGCTGTGTTATTTCGGAAGACATATATGCGGACCATGACCTGCCCCAATACCCGCAGGCTGCGGTAGACGGCTATGCCGTGCCCGCGGAAGGCGGGAGCGACCACACGCGCTTTGAGGTGAAAGAACGCCTCCTGCCGGGTGAAACTCCCCGCTCGGAGATCGGCCCCGGCCAAACTGTCGCAGTTGTTACGGGCGGTCCTTTACCTGCCGGCGCGGCGGCGGTTATTCCGCAAGAGGCTGCTGAACCGGAGGGCGAATACATTACTTTTCGAGGAAAGATCCCGCCTGGCGGCAACATTAAAGTGCAGGGAGAGGACTTTCACGCTGGAGATCGGTTTGCCCGCCAAGGCACCGTCCTTAATCCCGGGTTGGCCGGCGTGCTGGCGGCTTATGGGAAAACGGAGGTGGACGTGTTCAGGCGCCCGCGAGTCGCTATTTTAGGTTTGGGACCGGATATCGTTTCCTGCAGTGAAACACCGCGGCCGGGCCAGATGCGGGACAGCAACGGCTTGCTCCTGGCCGCGCTGGTGACGCGCGACGGAGGGCGGGTGACCAGCGTTGAATTGGCCGGCGCTGAAAGCTCCACGGAAATAAGACAACGGCTGGAGAAGCTGCTTCAGATGTCCGACCTCGTGCTCACTACCGGCGGGACGGCTTACGGGGTTGGTGATCAGGCTGTTTCCGTATTTAAACAAAGTGGAGCGGACTTGTTGTACTGGGGCCTCAAAGTAAAACCGGGCGGTCACGGCAGCGCTGCCGTCCGCGAAAACAAGCTGATCATTTCACTTTCCGGAAATCCGTCGGCGTGCGCGGTGGGGTATTACTTGCTGGCGGTGCCGGTTTTGCGCGCTTTGCAGGGGCTTGACCCCGGCCAAGTTCGCCTTGCGGCGGTTTGCGCCGATGCTTTTCCCAAAAGAGGCGGCCCCCGCCGTTTTCTGCAGGCAGTCGCGTTCTGCGGTCAAGCGGGATGGGAAGCGACCATATTGCCCGGCCAAAAATCCAGCATGATGCGGGCTTTAACCAGGGATTGCAACGCGTTGATTGATCTTCCGGCGGGGCACCCGCCTGTTGAAAGAGGCGCG
This sequence comes from Pelotomaculum terephthalicicum JT, assembly GCF_022410535.1. GTDB lineage: Bacteria > Bacillota > Desulfotomaculia > Desulfotomaculales > Pelotomaculaceae > Pelotomaculum_D > Pelotomaculum_D terephthalicicum. Next base: position 181,830 of record NZ_JAKNBL010000001.1, on the reverse strand, counting down.
AAGGTATCCATTATCCTTCTTAAACCTGCCCTAATCGGGAAATAAAATGAGATAAGCTGATCGAAATGATGAAAGGAGCTGAGCGCGAAGTGACTCAAAAGCAGCTTTATCAAGATCGTGAGATAATCGCTTATAAGCATGGTGAAGTAAAACCAGGCAGCGCCTCAATTGTTGAGGAGATACCGCTTACAATATATGTAAACGATGTTGAGCTGGCTACTTTAGTCTGTTCGTCGGGTGGGCACAAGGAACTGGCGGTAGGTTTCATGCTTAGTGAAGGAATGATTCAAAATCATGAGGAGATAAAGGATATTACCCTTAATGAAAGTGACGGGCTGCTGTGGATAGAAACCGCTTCCCCAGTGAAGCAGGTCGACAGTTTTTTGAAGCGGCAAATTACCAGCTGCTGTGGCAAGGGACGGGCGTCCCTCTACTTCGTCAATGATGTTTGTAACTTGCAGCCGGTGCAGTCATCAAAACAGTTCGCCGCCTCCCACCTGTTGAAAATGATCGGCGCGCTGGAGGAGGGCTCCGCTACTTTCCGCAAAACCGGCGGCGTGCATAGCGCGGCTTTGGCCGATAATACAGGGTTGCTGGCCATGTACGAGGATATCGGCCGCCATAACGCCGTGGACAAGGTTTTAGGCTATGCCGTTCTGAACCGTTTAGCGCCGGACGACAAGTTTTTGCTGCTGAGCGGGCGTGTGTCCTCGGAGATTTTAATTAAAGCCGGCCACAGCCATATACCCCTTGTGTTGTCACGCTCCGCCCCCACCTGCCTGGCAGTGGATTTGGCCGATCAGTTCGGCATCGCTTTGGTAGGATTTGCGCGCGGCGACGCAATGAGTGTATACAGCCACCCCGAGAAAGTGATTATGTAAAAGGGTGGCTGGTTATGTCTCAGCGATTATTCTCCCTGTTTCAGTCAAATCATAATCACCCAGTCCCCCAATCTCCGTTTTAAATTCACTGGATTGGAGTATTTCAAGCACCGCCTGAAACAGGGGTTTTTCCAAGTATTCTTTTTTTATAGCCAATTCGTAACGCTCTTTTTGCAGTGGGACAAAATCAATATTACGAACCTGAAAGGACGCCTTTTGGTTTCCTAAAGCCACATCGGCCTCTCCCCGGCCGACGGTGCTGGCCACGGCGAGGTGGGAAAACTCTTCTCTTTCATAACCGGAAATCAATCGCCTGTCCACACCCAATTTGTGCAGCCGTTCATCCAGCAGGACTCGCGTGCCGCTCCCTTTTTCCCGGTTTATAAAACGGAGGCCGGGTTGGGTCAAGTCGTTCCAGTCCATTATTTTTTTAGGGTTTTCCTTGGCCACGTAGAATCCCTGCATCCGGCAGGCCAAATGAATGATTATCATCGGGATGCCGGGGAGCAGGCGGCGCACATACGGAATGTTATATGTCCCGGTGTCTTCGTCCCAAAGATGAATCGCGGTCATATGAGCTTTCCCCTGGTAAACGGCTGATAGGCCGTCAAAACTGCCGATGTATGACCGGAAGGTGCGGGTTCCGTGCGGGTGCTGCTCAATATGGAGGGCCAGTATATCCAATAGAATATCCTGACCGCAGATCACCACCCCTTGGGAACATGGAGTTATCTGCGCTTTCATCTGCAAAGGATGAGACTCGTTTAACTGCAGGGTGTTTGAGTACGGCCGTTCCATTTTCTTGCCCTGATTTTTGTAGGTCTCAACGTCACGTATGTCAACCCGGTATTTGCGGCCTATCCGGTAGGCCGCGAGATCTCCCCGCTTGATTAATTCGTAAACCGTATTCTTGGCAATCTTCAGTATGCTTGCGACTTCTTCGGGAGTTAAAGAAGATTCTTCTCTCACACATGTTCCTCCCTTCACCAATTATGAATATTATTATATCCCATTTTTTTGTTTTTGGTAATCATCTTTGGGTATCTTTGTGGTATCTGATTAAGTTGGCAGGATAAATTGAGCAGTCTGATTGGTCATGGGACTCTGGACGGGTATTGTCAAGGATTTCTTAAAGGAGCCCATCTGTTTTTTCTTCTTCTTGTATTGACATTACACCGGGTGTGTGCTTATTATAAAGGCATGTCATCTTGAATTAATTAATGTTCGTTTATCATGTTGTTCATGGGTTTTATAGTTTATTTTTATGATATTTGATTTTGTTTTGTGTTTTATGAGAAATTGAAACAGGCTGCTGTTTTAAGCCTGGGACCTGAACTGGGGCCCGAACTAAGAGTAATATTGAATGGAGCCGGACAGAGAATTGGTAGAAGCAAGACAGCGCAAAGAAATGCAGACTTCAATTAAGAGCGGCATCTGGTTATCGGTGAAAGGAAGATTATCCGTGGACGAAGTCAGTGGTATCATGTTTAACTTTGCTTACAATAGCATTAGGGCCGGCCGACGATGATATCATATATTATGTAGGTTTTCATGAAGGCTCTTTAGTAGAGAACAAAAAACAATAATACGTAATTCAACTATATATATATTGACAACTATAGCAAGTTGTTTTATTATTTTTAGTACAATTATATATAGTTATGTCAAGTGCTGCGATTATTGACAGTATTGCAATTATTGCAAAGAGAGGGGATGTCCTACAGGGATGCGATAAGGAGGATGATAGCTTTTACTATGTAGCCTGAAAAATGTATCAATTGGGGAGAGAAGGAAGTAATGAAAAAAATATTTGTTTTTTTGACACTAATGCTGTTTGTCGTGGGGGCCGTTGCGGGCTGCGGAGGCGCCAAGGAGAAGGTAGAATTAACTGTTTCGGCAGCGGCCAGCCTGCAGGACGTCACGGGAGAATTAAAGGAAATTTATGAAAAGCAACATTCCGGCGTGACAATTACCTATAATCTAGCCTCTTCCGGGGCCCTGCAGCAGCAAATTGAACAAGGCGCCCCGGCCGACTTGTTTATATCCGCCGGCAAGTCCCAAATGGACGCCCTGGCTGGAAAAGGTCTGATAGTGGACTCTTCCCGCAAAGACCTGCTGGGCAACGAACTGGTGCTGGTGGCCGGGAAAGACAGCGCGCTCACGGGATTCGAGGGCTTGACCGACGCCAGCGTTAAAAGGATAAGTACTGGTGATCCTGATACTGTGCCCGCCGGCCAATATGCCAAAGAAACATTGACCAGCCTCAAGCTCTGGGACCAGCTTCAGCCCAAGATGGTTCCGGCCAAAGATGTACGCCAGGTGCTTACCTATGTGGAAACCGGCGATGTGGAGGCGGGCCTCGTTTACCGCACCGATGCTGCCATTAGCAAGGACGTTAAAATCGTGGCGGCTGCCCCGGCCGGCTCCAACAAGCCCATTGTTTACCCCATGGCCGTGATCAAGAGCACCAAGAACCAGAAGGAAGCAGAGGCGTTTGCCGCTTTCCTGCAGAGTGACGACGCAGTAAAGGTGTTCGAAAAATATGGCTTTAAAGTACTCAAGTAGTGCTATGGAGTTGAGATGTTCGCACAATTAACTGACTGGTACCCGGTGCTCCTTTCTGTCCGGGTGGCAGTCATCGCAACAGTGGTTGTTACCTGTCTCGGCTTGCCTGTGTCCCGGTTGCTGGCGCGGGGAGAGTTTTTCGGCAAAGACGTGCTGGAAGCGGTGATTACCTTGCCGCTCGTGCTGCCGCCTTCTGTCGTAGGCTATGGACTGCTCATTTTGATTGGTAAAAACGGCTTGCTGGGCAAAATGCTGGCTGAACTGGGTGTTACCTTGATATTCACCTGGTGGGCGGCCGTCATTGCTTCCACCGTGGTGGCTTTCCCGCTGATGTACCAGAGCGCCAAGGCAGCTTTTAAGAGCGTGGATATCAACTTTGAAAAAGCGGCCAGGACTCTGGGGGCCAGTGAACTGAGGATTTTTTTTACGATTACGCTGCCCCTGGCCTGGCCGGGCATTCTCGCGGGTCTGGTGCTGACCTTCGCCCGCGCGCTGGGTGAATTTGGCGCCACTTTGATGGTGGCGGGCAATATTCCCGGACAGACTCAGACTATTCCACTGGCTATTTATTTTGCCGTGGGAGCGGGGAAAAATGAAATGGCCAGAACGCTGGTCGCCGTTATTACAGTGTTTAGCTTTATAGTTATCTATTGGGTAAATCGTTGGGCAAAAAAGCATCAAAATTAATATTTGGTGATAAAAATAATGCTGGAAGTCAGGATTTCTAAAAAACTGTGGCACTTTAACCTGGAATTGGAAGTAAAAATTGATAATCAAATCCTGGTGCTGTGGGGTCCCTCCGGCGCCGGCAAGACTACAACTTTACATTGTCTGGCCGGCTTGCTGAAACCAAGCGACGGATTTATCAAGCTCAACGCTCAGGTTCTTTTTTCTTCTGACGAAAAGATCGATGTTCCCACCCGTCTGAGAAATGTCGGCTATCTTTTTCAGAATTACGCACTTTTCCCCCACATGACTGTGCGGCAAAATGTTTTATACGGACTGCGGGGGAAAAGGCGGGCGGGCACCAGTGGTGTGGATGCTGTTGAACTGCTGAATTCCTTTGGCGTGGGGCATCTCATTGAGCGATATCCCGGCCAGCTTTCCGGCGGGGAGAGGCAGCGGGTGGCCCTGGCCAGGGCGCTGGTTGTCCAGCCGCAGCTGCTCTTGCTGGATGAGCCGTTCAGCGCTCTTGATAAAAGCACTAGGGAGAGCTTAAGGCAAGAAGTGAAAAAGCTGCACCGGCAGTGGAAGATACCCTTTGTTTTGGTTTCCCATGACGAGGAGGACGCCCAATTTCTTGGTGATTTAATCGTTTCGCTGGAAAACGGGCGGTTTAGGGGCGATTCCCTGCAGGCAGTTTCAGTGCAATAGCCCCATTAAACAAGGGGCGTTGTTATGAGGAGATGACTGGTTTTGAAGAAAAAGCACAGGCAAATTTTAAAGATCGGGTTTTTGACGCTGTTGGTGTTGCTCTTGATTGCCGGGTGCGGCAAATCTTCCAGCCAGCCGGCGGGAGAGTCAAATACTCCGCCGGCGCAGGGGAAAGCGCCGTTATTCGCCTATGTCGGCGCCAACCTGAAAGATCCGGTCAGTGAGTTGGCGCAAGTTTATGAGCAAAGAACTGGAGTCAAGGTCGAGCTGACTTTTAATAACGCGGGGTCATTGCTGAACCAACTGGAAACGACGAAAAAGGGTGATATCTACATGCCGGGAGGCATGCCTTTTGTGGAGACGGCGAAACAAAAAGGCTGCATAGCCGAGATGGTTGGGCCGATTGCCTACCACACTCCGGTAATCATTACGCCGAAAGGCAATCCGGCTAAAATCAGCAAAGTGCAGGATCTGGCCCGGCCCGGCTTGAAGTTGGTTATTCCTGATAAAGAGGCTACCGCCATTGGTAAAACTGTTTTTAAAACATTTGACAAGCTGGGCATTACCGGGGAGATCGAGAAAAACGCACTGACTTATGTAGAGACGCCCGCAAAGGTTATCGCCACGCTGGGGATGGGCCAGGGAGACGCGGGTATTGTGGAATACAGCAACACATACCAAAACCTGGATAAGCTGGATGTGGTGGAAATCGATCCTTCGGTAAATATTGTTGATCAAATTCCCTGCACCATGCTTAGTTATAGTGATCAGCAAGAGCAGGCAAAAAATTTTCTTGAATTTATGAAAGAGGAAGGTCCGGCGGTTTTCAAAAAATACGGTTTTAAAACGGAAGCTTAATAGGGCAAAAGTCAGGTAATTTTATATGTTAACTACTCGTATAAATATTTTTCAGGGAGTTTTCTGGCTGATTTTTATCCTGATTACAATATTTTTGGTGGTGCTGGTCGGCGGCCTGTTGTTTTACGGGAAATGGGCCGCTTTTGTTTCCGTAATTCATCACCCGGAATTTCATTTCGCGGTCGTATTTACTCTGTGGACGTCACTTCTCGCCACTGCTTTGGCAGCCGTCGTCGCCGTTCCATGCGGTTTTATTCTATCCCGCTATAGTTTTCCGGGGAAAGTTTTAATCGACACATTGATGGACATACCAATCGTATTGCCGCCCCTGGTCAGCGGAATCGCCTTATTGATTCTGTTCGGCCCTGTTTTGGGGGATGCGCTTGCCCGCCTCGGCATGGACATTGTGTTTTCCACCCGTGGAGTTGTGGTTGCTCAGTGGTTTATCGCCACTCCTTTTGCCATCAGAACATTTAAACAAGCTTTTGACTCAATTGATCCCAGAATGGAGAATGTGGCGCGCACGCTTGGCTACTCCCCCGCGGGTGTGTTCGTGCGGGTGACCGTGCCGCTGGCAAAGGGGGGCATCCTGGGCGGGCTGACGATGGCATGGGCCAGGGCGCTGGGTGAATTCGGGGCGACCGCCATGCTGGCCGGCATAACCCGGCTGAAGACGGAAACTCTATCGGTGGCAATTTTTTTAAATATGTCCATCGGCGATATCCAGTTTGCCATGGCGACCGCAGTCATAATGCTGCTGGTGGCGCTGCTCCTGATGATTGCTTTCAAAGTTTTTGCCGGAACGGGGGTGCGTTTATAAATGAACCAGGACCTGCTTGAGGCATGTGCCCTGACCGTCAATGTCGGCAAATTTTCCCTCAAAAATATCGGGTTTTCAATGGGGCCGGATGATTATGTCGTTATTTTAGGGCCGACCGGCTGCGGCAAAACGGTTCTTCTTGAGTCGATTGCCGGGCTCCGGCTGCTGAACGGCGGAGCTTTGTTCTTAAGCGGCAAAGAAATCACTCATTTGCCGCCGGAGCGCAGACGTCTCGGGTTTGCCTACCAGGACAGCCTGTTGTATCCGTTCCTGACTGTCCAAGAAAACATTTTATTCGGCGCGAGGGCCAGGGGGCTGAAAGAAGCTCCTGAAATGAGGCGGCGGATGGCATACCTGGCTGAGACAATGAATATCACGCATCTTCTCGGCCGTTACCCGCGATTTTTGAGCGGGGGAGAAAGACAACGTGTTTCGCTGGCCAGGGCAATTTTGACCAAGCCTCCTTTGCTGCTGCTGGATGAGCCGCTTTCTTCACTTGACCGGCAGACCCGCCATGCCACGCAGGAACTGCTGAGGGAGATTCATCTTGCGGAAGGTATTGGAATCATTCACGTGACTCATGATTTTTCTGAGGCGCTGCAGTTGGGCAGCCATATGCTCATGCTGCATAATGGCCAGGTCGAGCAGGCCGGCAAGCCGCGGGATATCTTTTTTCACCCGGCTACCGAGTTTGCGGCGAAATTTTTGCATGGCGAGAACCTGATTCCGGGTAAAGTCGTCGGGCGGGAGGGTAAGCTGTGGTTTGAGCATGGCGGGGATATTCTCCTGGGGCCGCTGCCGGAATGCTGCCTGCCGAAAGGTTTAAGCCCCGCAGGCAATTCTTTAACTATGTTCATCAGGGCCGGCAGTATCCGCCTGAGCCGGGCCGGCGAGGCGCCTGCCGCAAACAGTTGGTCAGCGTTAATCAGTGATGTGATTATCAATTCAACACATGTCGATGTTTACTGTCACGGAAATGGCAGCAGTTGGCAATCCAGCTTGTCCCTGGCCGAGTGGCAGGGACTTGATTTGAGCAGGGGCGAACGGGTAAGACTATCGGTTGACCCGGAATATCTTCATGTTATTCCTCAATAAATAAGCCGCATTAGAGGCGAATCCGACAGGGCGACTTACGGCGACTTACCTGGGTGTTTTAAGGCCTGCGCCGGGGGAAGACTCCTCCGTGGATGGAGCGGATATCGGATATATTAAAGAAGGTATCCGGCTCAACCTCATCTATAGTTTTTAGGATATTGGCAAGGTTTTTCCTTTTTGCGGTGACGATCAGCACTCTCCGCATACCTGACCTGCCTTCTCCGGCAATTTTGGTGACACCGTAGTTTTCCTTCCTCAGCCGGGCAATCATTTCGCCGCTGGATGACATTGTCGGAAACACATGAATGATCACGTAGCCAAAGGCCATTTTTTCCTCAATAAAAGCCCCCACGATGTTCCCGGTGGCAAACCCTCCCGAGTAAGCGATTATTTTCAGGGGATCACTTATGCCGCCGGATATAACCGTACCTAAAACCAGCACAAAAACGGCCACCTCGAAAAATCCAATGACTGCCGCTGTTAAATAATAACCTCTTGTCAGCATCAAAAGCCGAAAGACATCAAGTGAGACATCCACTACTCTGGCGGCGAAAATTAAAAAATAGCCGTAAACGGGGTTTGTAAAGATGGTTTCCAGAATTTCCTCACCCTTCGATAAATATTTCGGTGATGCTCTTGTCGGTTTCCTATTGACAAGGCATTTTAATCATTTTTCCCTTAAACAAGAAGTCCAATACTTCGTTATACGGGGATTACGCTAAATTATGAGTTGCTTATTCTCTGGTTGGCATAATACCGTTGACGTCAAGTCATATGGATAGGCGTGGAATTTAATGATATTAATGCTATAATTAACTGTGCGGATGAACAAATTTGGCGGTGTATCGAATGCTCAATAGGAACGTCCGGGTGATCTAACTTTGTTCTGCGCAGGTATGTGTTATAATTAACGGCAGGAGGGATTCCGGTGAGTTATACGCCGATGATCAGGCAATACCTTGAGATCAAGAAACAATACCCCGATGCCGTTCTTTTTTTCCGCCTGGGCGATTTCTATGAAATGTTTTTTGAGGACGCGCACCTTGCTTCACGCGAGTTGGAGATAACCCTGACCGGCCGGGACGGGGGTGCCGGCGAGCGTGTTCCCATGTGCGGTGTCCCGTATCATGCCGCTGAAGGTTATATTGCCAAGCTGATCGATAAAGGGCACCGGGTAGCCATCTGCGAGCAGGTCGAAGACCCGTCTGCCGCCAAAGGTATCGTGCGGCGGGAAGTCACCCGGGTGATTACGCCCGGCACGGTCATGGAGAGCCAGCTTCTTGAGGATAAAAATAATAACTACCTGGTATGCGTGGCCCCGGTGCTGGAAGGATTCGGCCTCGCTGTTGCGGACATCAGCACGGGCACCTTTATGATTGCTTCATTTTCCGGTGTAAAGGCCCGGCTGGCGTTAACCGAGGAACTCGCCCGGCTCAGGCCGGCGGAAGTGATTGTTCCCCGGTCCCAGAGAGAGGTTCTTGCGGAAGACATGCGATTGATCGGCATGCCTGTTGTTAGCGGCTTCCGGGAAGACGCTTTTTCCCCGGTGCTGGCCGGACAGGCACTGGAAGCGCAATTTGGCCCGTCTTTTCGCGATCAGTGCGGGATATCCGACTTGGATTACCTGACGCCGGCGGCCGGCGCCCTGCTTATTTACCTGAAAGAAACGCAAAAAAGGGAACTATCTCACCTGAATAGATTTCAATTTTACCAGCCGGGCCGGTTCATGGTGCTGGACGCGGCCACCAGGCGCAATTTGGAGCTGACCAGGTCCATCGCGGACGGCTCCCGGCGAAACACCTTGCTTCATGTGCTGGATCACACTGTCACCGCCATGGGCGGCCGGTTGATGAAAAACTGGATCGAGCGGCCCCTCCTGGACAGCGATGAAATAGAGGCGCGGCTGGAGGCTGTCGCGGAACTGGCTGAAGAAGTTTTTTTGCGCCATGACTTGCGGGAAGGGCTAAAAAATATTTACGACCTGGAAAGGCTGTCCGGCCGGATATCTTTCGGCACGGCAAATGCCAGGGATCTGGTGGCCTTGAAAAAATCCCTGGCGCAGCTGCCGCAGATAAAGTCCTTGTTGGAGCAGGCAGATGCTTCCCTGCTGCGGGCAACCGGCAACGCCGTGGACTTGCTGGACGACGCCAGGACGCTTCTGGAGTCGGCTATAGAAGATGACCCGCCTTTGTCGCTGCGGGACGGCGGGATTATTAAAACCGGGTTTGACCCGGAGGTGGACCGGCTGCGTTTTGCCGGCCGGGACGGGAAATCGCTGCTGGCCGGTTTGGAAGAGCGGGAGCGGGCGCGTTCCGGCATTAAATCGCTAAAAGTCGGCTACAACAGGGTGTTCGGCTACTACATCGAGGTCACCAAATCCCACCTGCCGCTGGTTCCGGAGGATTATCAGCGCAGACAGACGCTGGCCAACGCCGAGCGGTTCATCACCCCGGAACTGAAGGAATATGAGGATATGATCCTGGGCGCTGAGGAACGGCTGGTGCAGTTGGAATACCATCTCTTTAACGAGATAAGGGAAAAGATATCCGCCATGAGCAGCCGCATCCAGACTACCGCCGGGGCGGTCGCCGGGACCGACGTCTTGCTGTCGCTGGGTGAGACCGCTGTCATGGATAATTATACCCGGCCGGTGATCAACAATGAGGGCAAAATTACGATCAGGGACGGACGTCATCCTGTACTGGAGAACGTGCTCGGACCCGGTCAGTTTGTTCCCAACGATACTGTCATGGACGACCTTGACAGCCGCCTGTTTCTCATCACCGGCCCGAACATGGCCGGAAAAAGCACTTACATGCGTCAGGTGGCCCTGATCGTCTTAATGGCCCAGATTGGCAGTTTCGTTCCGGCTTCGTTTGCCGGGACTTGCCTGGTGGACCGGATCTTTACCAGGGTGGGGGCTGCGGACGACCTGTCCGGCGGGCAGAGCACTTTCATGGTGGAGATGAACGAGTGCCGCGCCATTGTGACGGGCGCGACAAAGAGAAGCCTGATCATCATGGATGAGGTGGGGCGCGGCACCAGCACTTACGACGGCATCAGCATCGCCCGGGCGCTGGTGGAATATATTCACCGGCGGGTGGGTGCGAAAACTTTGTTTTCAACGCACTACCACGAGCTGACCGATCTTGATAATTTGCCGGGTATCGTCAATTATAACGTGGCTGTGGATGAGAGAGGGGAAGATATTGTTTTTTTGCGCAAGGTTGTGCCGGGAAAAGCCGACCGCAGTTACGGCATTCACGTGGCCAGGCTGGCCGGTTTGCCCGGTGAGATTATCCGCCGCTCGGCTGAAGTACTGGAAAGTTTGGAATCGGTAAAAGAACCGGCCCGGCAGGTGGCTGCCGCCGCGGAACCCGCGGAGAGCCTTGCCCCGGAGGAACATCCGGTTTTGCAGGAAGTGCGGCGTCTGGACGTGCTGCGGATGACGCCGCTTGAAGCCATTAACAAGCTTTGCCAATTGCAGAACGAGCTTAAGGAGTCAGGAGTCAGAATCAGGAATCAGGAGCAAGAAGTCAGGAATCAGGATTAGTAGTTAAATGAGAGAATGGTTTATCTGTAACGACTAAAGCTTGCAGGGGGGAGAACAATGTTTGTTGGTGTTGATGTGGGCGGAACTTATACCGACGCGGTGCTCCTTGATCATGAAGCTGTTCGCGCCACTGCCAAAATACCGACCAGGGCGGATTTGCTTGAGTCCGTTCTGGAAGCGCTCGATATTGTGCTGAAAGATGTGGACAACAAGGACCTGAAAAGGATCGTCATCAGCACGACAGTAATCACCAACCTCATCGCCGGGCGCAAGTACGATAAGGTGGCCCTTTTATTAATCCCCGGACCCGGTCTGAGTCACCGGTATTATGATTTCAAAACGAAGACAATCATCCTGACCGGCGCGATTGATTACCGCGGCCGGGAAATCGTGCCTTTGGACGAAAAGGAAATCGTGGCGGCGCTCTCGGAACTGGCTGCGGAGGGCTATAAAAAGGTGGGGGTGGCCGGTAAATTTTCACCCCGGAACAGTGCCCACGAGAAGCAGGTGGCGGCGATTATTCAAGAAAAATATCCGGATTGGCAGGTGGAATTGGGATTCCGCGCCGGTCCCCAGCTGAACTTCCCCAGGCGTGCGGCGACAACTTACCTGACCTGCGCCACCAGGGAGCCGTACCGTAATTTCGTCAACTCCGTCCGCCAAGCGCTGGAGAAGAGAAAGATAAGTGCCGAGGTGTTTATCTTGAAGGCGGACGGCGGCACGATGCCGCTGGATAAGTCCGTAGAACAGCCGGTGGAAACCATCTTTTCGGGTCCGGCGGCGAGCACGCTGGGAGTGCAGGCGCTGACTCCCCCCGACGAAACTGAGGTGGTCGTCGATATCGGCGGCACCACCACGGATATCGCCTTGATTCTGAACGGGCAGCCGCTGCTGTCGGCAAAGGGCGCCCGGGTTAACGAACAGCTGACCCAGGTGCATACCCTGGCCGTTAGATCGGTGCCTGTCGGCGGCGACAGCCTGCTGGAGCTTGCGGGGGATGAAATTGTTTTTCGCCCGGAAAGACTTGGGCCGGCTTATTGCATGGGCGGGCCGGCGCCGACGCCTACCGACGCGCTCAGAGTGCTTGGCCTGACCGCGCTGGGTGAGGAGGCCAAGGCCGAGGTAGCCATGGAGAAGCTTGGGGCGCCTCTCGGCTTGTCCGCCGCCGAGACAGCCGGGCGGGTAATCGATTTGATTGCGGACAGCATCACGGCGGAGGTGGAAAAAATGTTCCTGGAATGGGAACAGGAGCCTGCTTACCGTATTTGGGAACTGCTGCAGAAAAGAAAGGTGCGTCCCTCCATTGTCGCCGGCGTGGGCGGCGGAGCGGACGGCTTGATTCCCCAAATTGCCGCCAAACTGGGATGCGACCCGGTCATCCCTCCATACGCCCCGGTTGCGAACGCCGTGGGGGCGGCGGTGGCCAGGCCCACCCTTCAGGTGAGTCTGCGGGCTGACACCGAGCAAGGATATTACCAGATTCGGGAAGAAGGTTTTCAGGGTAAGATCGACAAGCGGTCATTCAACGAGCAAAAAGCGCTGGCGCTGGCCAGGGAAAAACTGCTCGAAAGAGCCGCCGATTACGGCTTGGCGGTAACGCCGGACGAGATCGAGGTAACTTACCGGGAAGTGTTCAATATGATCAGGGGCTGGGATACCTCCGGCCGCTTGTATGATTTTACTGTCCAGACTCCCAGGGGGATAACCTGCCGGATTGAGAAGGGGGGTAAATGAGTATGTCTAATGCCAGTGAAAAACCGACCGGTTTGATTTTTTTCCCGGCCTTTGACTGGGCTATTTCTCCCACCCACCCGGAAAGGGAGGAGCGTTTGCTTTACACCCGCGACCAAATTTTTGAGGAAGGGATAATGGATCTCCCGCAGGTATCGGAATATACTCCCGTCCTGGCAACCACCCATGATATTGCCATGACGCATTTCTGCGTGCCGCGCGTGGAGGACCAAGTCACCGAGGCGCACCTGATCGCGGCCGGCGCGGCCATTTTATTGGCCGACGAGATTGTTTCCGGCCAGATCAAAAACGGCTTTGCCCTGGTCAGGCCCCCCGGCCATCACTCCATGCGGGTGGTGCACGGCAACCGCGGTTTTTGCAACATCAACAACGAAGCGATCATGGTGAATTACCTGCGGCGGCGCAAGGGGATTAAGCGCGTGGCCATTATTGATTCGGATGTCCACCATGGCGACGGCACCCAGGACATCTTCTGGCACGATCCGGACGTTCTGTTTATCTCTTTCCACCAGGACGGACGCACCATCTTTCCGGGCACGGGGTTTACCAACGAACTGGGCGGCCCCGGGGCTTACGCCCGCACCATCAATATTCCGCTGCCCCCCGGAGCGACAGATGAGAGCCTGCTGTACATTGTTGACAACCTGATCCTGCCGGTTCTCAGTGACTTCAAGCCGGATTTCATCGTGAACTCGGCCGGCCAGGACAATCATTTCACCGACCCGCTCGGCAGCATGCGCTTTACCGCCCAGGGGTACGCCAGGCTGACCGAGAAATTGCGGCCGGACCTGGCCGTGCTGGAAGGCGGCTATGCCATTGAAACGGCATTGCCATACGTGAATATGGGGATCATTCTGGCGCTGGCGGGGCTTGACTACTCCGCAGTGCTTGAGCCCGACTACCAGAAGTTCAGGGAAAGCGCTGATTTAGCCGGACAGGTCCGCCGAATGGTCGACCAGCTATTGCAGCGGTGGGCTAAGCGTGACCAGGTATCGATCAGTCAAAGCGATATGACCGGCAACTATTTTCAACATACGAAAAGGATATATTACGATACTGATAACATTCAGGAAAACCAGCTTGAGAAGCTCAGACTTTGCGACAACTGCCCAGGCTATCTGTCAATTGAAACTAAAGCGAACCACGGCTACGGGCAGACCGGCGGAAAGGCCTTGTGCCTGTCAATTCCCATTGACGCCTGTGCCTCCTGCCGGACAGAGGCCGCGGATTTATATGAAAAGGCAAAAAAGGCAAGGACATACTCGTATGTATATTTGCAAGATAAGTCAGCCGATCTTTTCCTGGGTTACGATACCGCTAACGGCAAGGAGTGGCGTTCGGAAGGTAGCTAAGTTTGATTGGTTGCAAATATTGTACCTTACCTTATAAGAGAGTGCTAAGAGGCTTTGCTTGTAAAATGAGGCTCAACAGCCGGATAATTGCCGATTGTTGAGCCTTAACAATATCCAGGCAGCACCAAAGAATAAATCACCGCTTCCAGGGTTTTTCTTTTGGATCGCGCCGGCGCGTGTTATAATGAACAGCAGGTACATAAAAATGCCTGTGTTGCTAAGTTCTAGACTTTACCCGGGGCAAATAATGTCCGGGATAGAATGGCGGGGTGCGGTATTGGCGGGCATAGTTATCCTGGATGAATTCACAGCCGGCCAGATTGCTGCCGGTGAAGTGGTTGAGCGGCCGGTGTCGGCAGTGAAAGAACTGGTGGAAAACGCCCTGGATGCGGGCGCTACCAGGATCGCCGTTGATCTTGCGGAAGGCGGCCTGTCTCGGATCACTGTTTCAGACAACGGTTGCGGGATGTCCGGGGAAGATGTCCGGCTGGCTTTCCTGCGCCATGCCACCAGCAAGATTAGAAGCGCCGCTGATTTGCGCCGGGTGAACACGCTCGGCTTCCGCGGGGAGGCGCTGCCCAGTATTGCGGCGGTCGCCAGAGTGGCCATGACCACCCGCGTGCCTGGCTCGGTGGCGGGGACGCGCGCTGAGTTACAGGGGGGGGCACTTGCCGCTGTGAGTCCGGCCGGGTGCGCGCCGGGCACTACTGTTGAAGTTAATGACTTGTTCTATAATACGCCGGCCAGGCGCAAAGCGATGAAAAGCCCTGCCGCTGAAGGCGCGTTGTGCGGGGAGTTGGTATCTAAGATGGCCCTGGCCAGGCCTGGTGTCCGTTTTGAACTGTTGACCCAGGGCAGGCGTGTTTTTTATACACCCGGCACCGGCAGGCTGATTGACGCCGTGACAGCCGTTTACGGTCCGGGGCAGGCCAAGGAAATGATTGCGGTGAGTGCGGCGGATGGGGACCTGGGCATCGACGGTTATGCCGGGAAGCCATCACTAAGCCGCAGCACGCGCAGTCACCTGACCGTTATTATCAATGGCCGTTACGTGCGCTGCCCGGCTGTCGCCGCGGCGGTTGAAAACGCTTACCGCGGCCTGCTGTTCCCGGGACGCAGGCCGGTGGCTGTCCTGTCTTTAATTGTGGCGCCGGAACAGCTGGATGTGAATGTGCACCCGGCAAAATCGGAAGTGCGCCTCTTGGAGGAAAAGAGGGTTGCCGCCCTGGTTGCCGGAGCGCTGAGGAGCGTGCTGCGCGGGGACTCGGTTATTCCTTCCGCAATTGCTGAACGAACTAATCCGTACCATTACAAAGAGCCGGTCAAAACTGCTTTCGAGCAGGTGCCGGCGATATTTCCGCCGGAGGCAAGACGTGAGCGGCCGGTTGCCGGGCCGGAGCCAACGGAGCCGTTTGAAATAGTTGCAAAAAAAGGTAGCGAGGTTGTAAACAACCGGCTCGAAAAATCCGTTTTGCCGCTGGAACGAAAAAAATTTCCTATTCTTCACCCGCTGGCCCAATTGCTCCCGACGTATATTCTAGCAGGGGGGGAAGACGGTCTTTATATCATTGACCAGCACGCCGCCCACGAGAGGGTTCTCTACGAGGAATGCCTGGCCGGTCAGGGCAATTATCCCAGTCAGCTGCTTCTTGTTCCGGAAACGCTGGAGCTTGAATACGGCGAAACCTCGATTATCGTTGAATTGCTGCCCCGGTTTAGCGAAGCAGGCTTTGTCATTGAACATTTCGGCGGCAAAACGTTCTTGCTCAGGGGAGCGCCGTCCTACCTGCCGGCAGGCCGGGGGAAGGAGCTATTCCTGGACATGGTTGATTTCCTCAAGGAAAAAGGTTTTGTTCCGGAGCAAGCTGAATTTTTAAAACGGCTTGCTTCCTCGATTGCTTGCAAGGGAGCGATAAAAGCCGGGGAAAAAATGCCGTTTAGCGCTATGGAAGCTTTACTGGAAAGGTTGGCCCGGGCGGAGAATCCATTTACTTGCCCGCACGGCAGACCCACGATTATCCATCTTTCCAACCGTGATCTGGAAACCCGTTTCAAGAGGTAGCGTAATGAAACCGCTTAGATTTGCTGTCACGACATCGCATAAGCAGACGTCAGATTTGGTGGACGGCGCCAAACAGATCGCCGGGGAATTGGCAGCGCGGTACGTGGAAAGAAACAAGCGGTCTCTGGGGACTCTGTCGGAGGACCTCGGTGTGGCGGGCATGTTGGTGGTTGCATCCAAAAAAATATCATTTGTGTCCCGCGCGGGGGAATTTTTTTTCCACCCGGGTCTGGCCGGGTTGCGTATAAATGAACTAAAAAATGGGAAAACTGACCAGATGATTGACGCCATGTCCATCGACGCGGGCGACAGTGTTTTGGATTGTACACTGGGTCTGGGGACAGATGCCGTTGTAGCCAGTTATGCTGTCGGCAACAACGGCCGGGTAGTCGGATTGGAAAATTCGCCGGTTATAGCGTATCTGGTGAAATCCGGTCTTGCTTCTTACCCGGAAGCTGATGGAGACACTGCCGCCGCCATGCGCAGAGTGGAGGTGGTTCAGGCGGATCACCGTGATTACCTGCGGAAGCTGCCGGCAGGCAGTTTCGATGTGGTGTATTTTGATCCCATGTTCCGCCTGCCCGGGCGGCGGTCGCCGGCTATAAACGCCTTGCGCGTCCTGGCTGATTCCGAACCGCTTGGCCGGGAAACAATCAACCTCGCTGTAAAAATAGCGAACAAGCGGGTGGTGGTCAAAGAAAGGCGGGACAGCGCGGAATTCGGGCGCTTGGGCTTTGAAAAAATACACGGGGGGAGGTATGCCCCAGTAGTATACGGGGTAATAAACTGTCAAGGTCTATAATATGTGTGAGAAAAAGAATTATTTGCCGCCCCTGCTGGTGATTGCCGGGCCGACGGCGACGGGGAAAAGCGAAATGGCGGTAGATGTGGCCGGAGCAATCGGCGGTGAAGTCGTGTCGGCGGACTCCATGCTGGTTTACCGGCAGATGGATATCGGCACCGCGAAACCGACGAGAGAGGCAATGCGCGGTATAACACACCACCTGATTGATATAGTAAATCCCGATGAAGAATACAGCGTGGCGGTTTACCAAAAGCAAGCCAGGGAGATAATCGCGGATATCCGGGCCAGGGGCGGAGTACCTGTGCTGGCCGGCGGCACCGGGCTATATATCAGATCAGTCATTGACCGCTACGATTTTACCGGTGCGTGCCGCGATGAATCGTTGCGGCTGAAGCTGTTAAATGAAGCCCGGGACAATGGTTTCGAGTCGCTTCACCAGCGGCTGGCTGAAGTCGACAGGCAATCGGCGGTTAAACTGCACCCCAGGGATGTGCGGCGGGTAATTCGTGCGCTAGAAGTATATTACCTCACAGGGAAGCCGCTTTCCAGCTACCGTAAACTGGAAAAACGCGCCGACCCAT
Source organism: Pelotomaculum terephthalicicum JT (assembly GCF_022410535.1). GTDB lineage: Bacteria > Bacillota > Desulfotomaculia > Desulfotomaculales > Pelotomaculaceae > Pelotomaculum_D > Pelotomaculum_D terephthalicicum. Next base: position 164,132 of record NZ_JAKNBL010000001.1, on the reverse strand, counting down.
TATATAATTTGGTTTTTATTGGTTTAACAATGGCCAGGGAGAAACTCTACCGGCGGATTGAGCAAAGAGTGGAAGCAATGATTGAAGCGGGACTGGTGGGTGAAGTGCAAAGGCTTCTTAACGCCGGATATAGTCCCGGGCTTACTTCAATGCAAGGATTGGGCTATAAGGAAATAATTGCCCATCTGACAGGGGAAGTTTCTTTACCGGAGGCGGTTGCACTGTTAAAGAGGAATACCAGGCGTTTCGCCAAAAGACAACTGACCTGGTTCCGGCGTGACGAACGGATCAAGTGGCTGGAGATAAATCCTGCAGAGGGATTGCAGACGGCCGCAAAAGAAATTATCAGTAATATTGAAGGAGTATTTTAAGATTTATAGAAACTTAAAAGAAAATTTCCAACGGAGGGATCTCCTATGACCAAACCACAAATTAATCTACAAGACGCTTTTTTAAACCAGTGCCGGAAGGAGAATATCCCCGTTACCATTTTCCTCGTCAATGGTTTTCAGCTAAAAGGCATGGTAAGGGGCTTTGATAACTTTACAGTAATCCTGGAAAGCGACGGGAAGCAGAAAATGGTTTATAAACATGCCATCTCCACGGTTGAACCCTTTAAACCTGTTAATACAACTTTTACGGAAACAAAGAGCGCTTATTAAAATTTACCTGGACTGAACACAACGACCCCTCTGCCGAGGGGCTTGCTTTTTTGGTCGTAATAGTCCGGCTCGGGCGTATAATGTTAATGATAAAGCCCGAGAGGTGGCTGAAGCACGGTGAAGGTAATAAAAAAATGGGACATCCGGGAACTTGGAGGGGGCGGAGGGCAAGGCGGCCGGAACAAGAAAAGGAACGTCCTGACCCTGCAGACTGCCGCCAAGTCTGCTCATGCCGGGGATGAACAATGCCTTCGTCAAAACACCGGAGATGTTATGCAGGAATTGTATAACCTGGTTGGCCTGCAAGAAGTGAAAAAGTTAATAGAAGAAATTTATGCGTTTGTGGAGATCCAAAGGCGGAGACAAAAAGAAAAGCTGGCTGCGGAGCCTCTTGCGCTGCATATGATTTTCAAGGGCAACCCCGGCACGGGCAAAACCACTGTGGCCAGAATACTGGGCAAGCTGTTCAAAGAGATTGGCGTGTTGCCCAAAGGGCATCTTGTTGAAGTGGAAAGGGCCGACCTGGTGGGTGAGTTTATTGGTCATACCGCCCTGAAAACAAGAGAGCAGATCAAAAAGGCGCTGGGAGGCATCTTGTTTGTAGACGAGGCATATGCGTTGGCCAGGGGCGGTGAAAAGGACTTCGGCAAAGAGGCCATCGACACCATGGTCAACACGATGGCAAACAATACTATGTACTTTATGGCCATGATATACCAAGACCTCAGAAGACTTTCGAAACTATGACAGATGCCCTTGCTAACAGGGTGGACGAGTTTGAACAACTGTATAAAGTTGAGAATATGACAATCCAAGAAATTGCAGAGCGGGCTGGTGTGGATTGGTGGGCAATAAACATCTGTGCTCAGACACATGGACCGAGCTTTGGGCCGCTTCATGGACATCATGGTAGTGATTACTACAAGAGACAAATCACACGGTATTTTAGGAAAGATTATTGACGCGATAATTTCAAGAAGTTACTCATATTCCTGCTCCCATTCGCATCATCACCGTCACCATCGTAGTTCATGGTCTTAAAGTTTAATAAAACCAGTATGAAAAAAGCAAGCTCGCAAGCATCAGCCAGAGAGCTTGTTATTGAAACAACCTGTCTGGAGATTTAGATGGAGCACGAAAGGATACCTAAAATCTTAAATACTATAGCTTTTACGATATATGGAATAATACCGCAACAACCAGTAATAAAGCTAACCAGCAGTGAGAACGGGAAAACGGCTTCTGCCTAATCGCGAATGTTGCCAGTATTACTACAACCAACAATCCCAACCAGCTTATTACTCCAGTCAGCATGTCAATTCTCAAAAATTTGCCCCAATGCCAACTGCCCCTCCCAATAAGTGCGAGTATCCCGTGGGTAGTTAAGACTACTAAGCTGGTTATGGCAAGTGAATGGTGATAACGAGCAAAATATATTGCTACAGAACTTGATCGTTTTAAACGGCGAACAAAGTAGGGAACTAGAGTGCTGGCAAAAAGGAGGAAGCCGACCCAACCAAACAACTCGGTTATATTAATCACCTCATTTAACAGTACCTTTTTATAAATTTTACCATAAGTCCCTACGCAAAAACAGTGCACAGATAATAAAAGCGTGGTGGGGTTATATTGACTATATCTTTAGGAAATGCAGAGCTTTACTTTGCCACAAAAGTCCTTCATAATGACGAATGGGTTCAGGCTGATGCTTCTCAAAAACAATGTGCTTTAAACGCTGCCACAGAGCAGCTTGCCTCCTAAAAAGGAGCTGTTTCAAAAGTCGCTTTAGTGGATTAAAGTGGGCATAAAACACCTCGTTCCACTATGCAAGTGGAGCGAGGTGTTAGAATTAATAGCTATTTTAACATGTTCAGTAAGGGCTGATTTTCAAAAATATGACTTTTAAAACAGGCCCTTGGTTGGTTAATCATCATTGTCGTCGACTTCATAGACGTTATTATCTATTGGAGGAGCGTCTATTTGCATCAAGATTAGTTGACCACCGGGATAGGTACCATCATTAGTCACCTTGTAATCATCATGGTTATGGGCAGGATAAAATTGTGGAAAGAAATTGTCCTCCCCTTGTGTTCCAGCACAAATATTTAAATAATTGACCACATTAGGTGTTGGACAATTGACAGGTTCCGTAGGAATGTCAAAGATCGGAGAGCGGTCGACAAGCTCCGGATGGGTGATGGCAAAATTCTGCAGTTCCACCATTTGCGAGCAAAGAGACGGAAAACCGTCCTGGCCTTTAATGATATATTTTTGGTATTGAGGACGCTTATCATCGGCAACTAGAAGCAGGTCATAAGATTCACCGGAACCGATAGCGACAGTAAAGTTTTCATTCTTTATTCCATGCAATTCATGAATATTATCGCAATCCTCCTCTGCAAACAAGGCGGCAATCTTCAGAAATGGACTGGGGTGAGTATCCTTGCCAACGACTGTGAAGTGCCAACCATGAATATGCCATGGAACAACCTGATAGCCCAGGTTCATCATTCTAAGAAGAAATTTGTCACCTGTTTTTACGTGAACGTAAGATTCATAATTTATTTGAGTAAGATTAGGATTGGCTGTTGGTGGTGCAGTCAGTGGATGCGGTAATAAGGTATCTGGGAAAGCACGGCCGTTAACCAGCCAGAAGTTTGGTTTATAATTTACGGCGTTAAAATTCGGGTCATTTGTCAGGACCGCAGTATGCCATGTCTCGTCGATATCGGACAAGAGCATTACCCATTCGCTGTCGAAATACGTATTAATGTCATCGTAAGCAAAGTTCCGATTCGTGGCACTCCTTGGAATTTGAGGCTGTCTTTCCCCATGGAGGAGCCAATCACCTTTTCTGTTTTGCCTAATGCCTGCCATCCTTAGACTTTTTACGGACGGATAAATTATTAGGGCACCATACATACCCATTTGAACGTGTTCAGAAGCTTCAATATGGCAGTGATAAAAATAGGTTCCAGGATGATCCGGCTCAAAGTAATACGTAGCTACCGGCGGAGCATAATCCGGAACCTGTTCTGGAGGCAGCATACTCCATATAGGAACGCCAAAAGAAGTCTCTGGGAAACCATCCAACTGGGTAGCCACGTGGGCTCCATGCATATGAACAGTGTGGAAATCCAAAAGGTCAGGGCGTTCATTCATACCCAAATTAATTAACGTTACATAGATTCGGTCTTGCACTTCGCCCCAAATTAATGGAGACGGAATGGTGGCAGTACCTTTCATCGCTTGTAAAGCCGGCCAGTTATCTGAGTTTTGCCAATTAAGAACCGGATTTATGACCTTGTTGTCAACTTTATAAAGCCCTCCAACGAAACCAAAAACATAAACTTTTCGGCGAGTATCTGTACAGACATCCGGTTCAAGCGGAAGTTCAACAAAACCGTCTGTTGCCAGCAGCACATAATGTCTTATAGCCAACGCATATTCACTCCTTTTATGCATTACCATGATATCCTAATACTATATTTTATGTTAATAAATAAAAATTGTTCTTGAACCTATACAGCATAACAGGAGTAATAAGTCCTCATGTTCTTAGTTGTAAAATTTCTACACACTAAACCTCGAATTTTTTCATCAGCTCGATAAACACTTTTTTCCTGTAATTTGGAATATATCTTGAATTGGTTTGAAGATATTATATAGAGACAGACCGAGGGTATTTGGGAAGGGGTATATCCTCTCCTGCCGTCCGCAAAGGTGGGTCAACCAGACCACAAAGGGGTCACTCCCTGCGCAAGACTTGAGAAAGCCCGTACAGGGTATGTGGAATGGTGATAGTAATTTGCCGTTCCAGTAGTTGGCATACTCCCTGTATCCCTTGAAGATGAAACCGACGTGGTGCTCCATGGGGAGTATGTAGGCCGGGAGTTGCTTCACACCATGCCGGTACGCTTTCTCAAGGCGATGATGGCCGTCAATAAGGCTGTAGCCCCGTGCCAACTCGATGTATTCATCATTAGGGCCGTTCTCTTTACGCCAATCAGATACGGCAACACAGACTTGCAGCAACTCATTCTTGTGTTTAGCCACACAGCATCTTACCATATTTCGGGCAGAAAGGGCATGCCTTAGAATGAATTCATGTGCATAGCACAAATTCATTCTAAGGAGGTCGTCATCTAGCTCTTTTCCTGTAAAATCCAAACATTAGTATCGTAGCGATTAACGCCATTGCCGAACCGAAGTAAAAAGGAGCTCGATTGTCAACCTTGTCATATAATACACCAGCTATAACGCTTGCAGGAAGCAGCGTAATACCGATAAGTGAATTGTATATACCAAGACCCGTACCTCTCTTTCCTTTATCTATAATATCTGTAACCAATGCTTTCTGCACACCATCTGTTGCTGCACTATAAAGTCCATATAATGCAAAAAGCAGAATTATTACCACCTTATCGTTTGTCCTTCCAAACCCGAAGTATATGATAGAATAAAGTAAATATCCGAAGATAATAAGTCTTTCGCGGCCAATTCTATCGGAAAGCATACCAGCAGGGATAGCAAAAATTACCGAGACAGAATTGAATATCAGGTATACAAGAGGCAAAAATAAGGCTTGTATACCGATGTCACTGGCTTTTACTAACAGTAGGGCATCAGTTGAGTTGCCCAGGGTAAATATGAACGCAATCCCCAGGAAAATATAGTATCTGATTGGAAATTCCTTAAGCTTAATTTCCCCAAGAAATTCAGCTTTGCTCTTCTTAGCCTCCCTGACAAAAAGAATTATAACAAGTAATCCCATTATGCCCGGTACTGCTGAAAACAGGAATACCTTGCGATAATCACCCGGAAACACTGCCAAGACTGCTACGGCCAGTAGCGGTCCCATTATTGCTCCGCTGTTGTCCATAGCTTTATGAAAGCCAAAACCTCTACCTTTATTACACTCACTTGATGATCCGGCTATAAGGCTGTCTCTGGGTGCAGTTCTTATTCCCTTTCCAACCCTCTCGGCAAATCTGATTGTTAGAACCTGCAAGGGCGAAGTTACTATTGAAAATAATGGAGATAAAAGAGCTGTAATTGCATAGCCTATAACCATAAAAGGTTTGTTTTTACCGATTTTATCACTCCACCAGCCTGACAAAGCCTTAAGAATCGACGCTGTACTCTCTGCAACACCCTCAATAAGAGAGAGCTCTATCTTTGATGCTCCTATAGATAGCAAAAAAAGCGGCATAATAGCATAGATCATTTTTGTTGTTGTATCAGTTAAAAAGCTGGTTATACCTGTAAAAAATATGTTCCATTCAAGGCCTAAAATCATTTTCTGCTTTTCCTTGTCGACACTCACATCTATTCCCCCTATAAGTGCCATTTTAATACTATTTTGGACGCCGCGATCAGAATAGTTCTTTAAATTCACGATCATACTTTGCCTGTCTCATTTGAATGCCTCCCGTTAATAATTATAGGGGCATTCCTAATGTCTATCAAACCTGGGCAAGGTCAAATGGAAGGACAGGCCGTAGCGCGTGCTAAAGGAAAGCATATGGGCAGGCCAAAGTGTAAGGTACCATCGAATTTCCAGGAGATATGCAAAGAGCGGAGGGAAGGAAAAATGACCGCTATGGAAGCCATGCGTAGATGGGGATGAAGAAGACGAGCTTTTATAAGGCTGTGAAGGGTAAAGCATAGCTTTAAGAGGTACAATGGCTTGACTCCGGTGTCCAGGTGATGGTCAAGCGTAGCAGCATGGACGTGACTTTATCGATTTATAGTAAAGTATATTTAATGTTAAGAATGTTCAATGATACTTAAATCTTTCATGGGAAAGTGACGTACATTTTTAGTAACTAAAGTAAGTGAATAATCGACAGCGGTTGCAGCGATAAGGGCATCGGATATGCTAAGGGTAATCCCCTTTTTTTGAAAATCCCGCTTGTACAGACCGGCCCTTTTTGCTGTCCTATAATCGATGGCACAGTAATTCATGGCTTCAAAAAATACTTCAACCTTAGACATTTCTTGAGGGCGGACACCCGAAAATATTTCTGACACCACTATGGGGCATACAAAGAGAGAGCCTTCTTGTGATAATTTGTCAAGAAAAACAATAGCCTCCTGCCGGCCCCGAAACAAATCTATGAGGATGGTAGTGTCCAAAAGAAAGCCGTTACTCTCCAAAGAGCTCTCTCCTCCTGGTTTCAGATTCCTCTCTCAGTTTTCTTACCCAGTTAGAAATGTCTTCCGTGGTTTTAAATTCAGGATAGTTTTTATCGTTAAAAACACCTGCCACGTTATGTATAGCTTTTCTTTGTTTTACTCTGTTTAACTCTTTTCGTGTGGCATCAACGATAAATTTACTTCTATTGCCATTGCCAATATATTTTTCCAAATCGGCTAAAAGAATGGTGGGGAATCTAATAGGTGTCATTTTTGTATTTTCCATTTTTATCACCTCGTATATACATAATTAATTATTAGTATATACACAGCTTGATTCTTTTGCAAGACTACTGTTTATATTTTTTGTAACTGCCTTTGTAACTACCTTAATGATAGAATAATACTCCTCTGGTTTACGCATTATTAATATAGGGTGGTAGCATGAGGATTTGTATTATTGGTGCGGGTATATCTGGGTTATCCTGTGCCCTGACGTTGGAAAAATACGGCATTATTCCCGACATATATGAGCAGTATCCGAAAACAAGTGCGAAACAGCCTTTTACTTTGAGGAAATCTTGGGATTTTGACGGAGTTCGTGGCCGGTTTGTTTTAAAGTTGGTATTTTTATGTTATTATAAGGCTGTTAAGTGGCAAGAGGGCTTAGAAAATTAGGATATTGGTTAGGGGAGAGAGTGTGCACTACCAATATAATCCTTACATATGGCCACTGATAGTATCTGCCTGCGCCTCAATGTCCCTGGGAATATTTGCGCTGCCAAGGCGCCGGGACGTTAAAGGCGCTAAAAGCTTTATGCGCAGTATGTTTGTGGTAACGATATGGTCCGCAGGAAATACCCTGGAAATGGCGAGCCTCGATTTTTCCACCAAACTTTTCTGGGCCAATATGCAGTATTTTGCCTACTGTTATTCCCCTGTAACCTTGCTGGCCTTATGCATGGAATTTACCGGTTATGACCGGTGGGTTAAAAATAAAAAAGTATTATGGTTCGCAGTTCTGCCGACAATCATCATTCTGCTGGTATGGACAGACCCGTTGCATGGTTTGATCAGGTATGATATGCATATGGATTACAGCGGTTCATTTCCGGTCATTGCTAAAAAATACGGCCCGTTATTTTTTATTCACGCGCTGTACTCTCATTTTTTGAATATTTTCGCCTGGATACTGCTTGTCAGGGCAGTCTTTTTTAAGAGTACCGTTTATAGAAAACAGGCCGCCGCCCTGCTTTTGGGGATAAGTTTGATCATAATCCCGAATATACTTTACATTTCAGGCCGGAGCCCGGTGCAAAGGTTCGATCTGACGCCAGTGTTCTTTGGGCCGGCCGGTCTGATTGTGGCCTGGGCTATTTTCCGCTACAAGCTGTTTGATGTCGTTCCGGTAGCCCGGGCTACCGTGATTGAGACAATGAATGCCGGAGTTATGGTCTTAGATTTGCGGAACCGGGTCTTGGATACCAATCCCGCTTTTGCCGAAATGGTCGGGATGAGTGCTTCGGCGGCCTCAACCAGGCAGGTAGAGGAAGTTTGCAAAAAAATCCCTGAACTGCTTTATATCTGCACAGAAAAAAATGTTGCACCGAGCGAGTTCTCCGGAAGTGTAAACGGACATTCGAAGGTTTATGAGGCCTGGCTTTCTCCGCTTACTGATAACAGGGGAGTATTGATCGGCCGGCTTGTGGTTGCCTATGACATAACAGAGAAAAAGCTGGCTCAACAGGAGTACCTGAAACAGCAGTGGAAGCTTGCCGTCACCGAGGAGAGGGAACGGCTGGCCAGGGATCTGCACGACAATTTAGGTCAGGTGCTGGGCTTCATCAATTTTCAGGCCGAGGGCATCAGGCAAGAGCTCCTGAACGCGGAGGTAGAGATTGCCGCGACTGAACTCGGCAAATTGGTTGAGGTTACCCAAGCGGCACATAATGAGATCAGGAAATATATCCGCCAGGCCAGGAACGCGGAGTCTATAGATGAGAATTTTGTTGCGGCTCTCTCCAAAGATATATCCGGTTTTGAGAAACAGACCGGGCTCAGGGTAAAACTGAATATTCCTTTTGGCTTTACAGGGGAAGGGCTTAAACCGCAGGTCCGTATTAATGTATTGAACATTGTGAAAGAAGCCTTGAATAATGTCAGGAAGCATGCCGGCGCCGGCAAGGTAAAGGTGTCCTTTGCCCTCGCGCGGGAGCAGTTATGCGCTGCCGTAGAGGACGACGGCAAGGGCTTTGATATCCAAAAACCTGTTAAAGATATGAGGAACAAATTCGGTTTAAATATCATGCGGGAGCGGGCTTTGGAAATCGGCGCGCAGCTCGAGATCAAATCAATTGAAGGGAAAGGAAGCCGGATTGCTTTGTGTGTACCGGTGGGTGAGGGGGAAAGCGGAAATGCCGGGGAAAGTGATGCTGGTAGATGATCACGCTTTATTCATGGAAGGTCTTCAATACCTGCTTAAAACGCATGGGGTCAATGTTGTCGGTGCCGTGAAAAATGGCAGGGACGCCCTGGCCCAGGCCCGGCGGCTGAAGCCGGATATTATTTTAATGGATATTAGAATGCCTGAGTGCAGCGGGTTGGATGTGTTAAAGCTGATCAAGGCCGAAATGCCGGATATCAGGATCGTTATGCTGACGACCTCCGATGAGAATGAGGACCTTTTTGACGCGATCAAGTATGGGGCTTCCGGCTATCTTTTGAAAAACACCAGCGCCAAAGAGCTTGTGAATATGCTGTTCGATTTGAAAAAAGGAGGGGTTCCTTTATCTCCCGGCCTTGCTGTCAGGCTTTTAAAAGAATTCAGCCGCAGCGCCCCCTCTGCTGATAATTTTTCTCAGCAGACGATTGGGGACACCCAGAAAAGGCGGCTCACCGAACGGCAGTTGAAGGTGCTGGAAATGGTAGCCGGGGGAATGACCTATAAAGAAACGGGTGGGGCTCTAGGTCTCACTGAACGGACCATAAAGTATCATATGGGCAGAATCATCGAACTGTTGCAACTGGAAAACCGGGCCCAGGTGATTGCCTATGCGGCCCAGATGGGGCTTATCGAGGGTAAGTAAATATAAATAGAATATACCGATTATCCTACAGGCAAAAAAGTACAGTCTCTAATTTTCAGAGACTGTACTTTTTTGCCTGTAGGACTGTACTTTAGTCCATTGTAACTAAGAAGTAATTGCCAATAAAATAAAAAAGAGTCGAAATCACTACTTTTAAAGAAATACATCGCAAAGATTTTAGAGATTTTGTAATGTAATGCCGCACGCGGCGTATTAACAGATAAGGAGCCTTATGAAATGAATCCGATGCATAACGTAGCTTTGCCGAACGAGCAGGATCTGGTGGACCGATCCGTGCACGATCCGGCTGCCTTTGCGGATGTTTACGACTATTACCTTCCCCGCATATACAAGTATATCCGCTACCGCATCGGCGACCCGCATGAAGCCGAAGATCTGACCAGCAAGGTCTTTGAGCTTGTCGTGGCCAAAATTGGGAGTTACCAAAAGGACAAGGCGCCTTTCAGCCGCTGGATATTTGCCATTGCCCACAACAAGCTGACCGACTACATACGCGCACAGAAGAGAAACCGGTTAGTGTCGATTGAACTTATGGACCAGATCGCGTGTGCCGGCGATAGCCCGGTGGACACCCTGATCCGCAGGGAAAAGCTGGACAAGCTGCTGAAGGCCATGACAAAGCTCGGCGGCCGGGAGAGGGATCTCATCAGCCTTAAATTCGCCGCGGGCCTGACCAATGGAACAATATCGGAAATCACCGGCCTGACTAAGAGCAATGTGGCTGTAATTATATACAGGGCCGTGAAAAGGTTGAGGTCCGAGTTGAGCGCCGAGGGGTGGGATTAAATAATGAATGAGCAAGAACTTGCCGAACGTTTCAGCCTCGACGCGGACAGGATCATTCGGAATCCGTCGGAAGAGATAATCCCTGCCGGGCCGGTGCCGGAAGAATATATAAAGGACCTTGATTTGGCCAGATTCATGGTGTCGGCGGTCCTGACCGGCCAGTGCGGAATACGGGAGGAACTCCGGCGATCCTTGCTGGACAGGCTGGCCGGCCGCGCCGGAGGGCTTGGGGACAGCGGTGAGCTGGATGATGATCAGCTGGATATGGTAGCGGCCGGAATCGGCAGCGAGGCACAGGGCGATAGCGCCGCGGTATTCGGCTGCCGCCGGAGCGCATCTGACATAAAGGGCAGCATCTGCCCGGACTGCGGGCGGCCCAGGGGCTTGCACCCGAAAGGATGAATCGATGAAAAAAATCGTTTTTATGGCGTTTGTACTGGTCCTGCTTTTGCCGGTCCTGGCCACAGGCTGCCTGGGGACAAAAAACAAGGGGGACATCGCCATAGGCGTGGCTTGGCCTTTTGCGTCCAACAACAGCATGTTCAGAGAGGGAGTTGAGCTGGCCGCCAAGGAGATTAACCAGGGCGGCGGCATCAAAGGCCGTAATATTAAATTGGTGATGAAGGACGATGAGGCCTCGGTGGCGGCAGGAATGGCCGTGGCTCAGTCATTTGCCGGGGAGCGGCAGGTGGCGGCGGTAATCGGGCACAGGAATTCCTTTGTTTCCATTCCCGCCTCCAGAATATACGAAGAAGCGGGACTTGTTATGCTTTCCCCGGCTTCCACCGCGCCGGAACTGACCAGCAAGGGTTACCGGTTTGTATTCCGCAGTCTGCCCAGCGATGATGAAATAGCCAAAAAGATGGCTGCTTTTTGTTCTCAGCAGGGTCATAAACGGATGGTTATTTATTACTCCGAGGATTCTTACGGGATGGGCCTGGCTAATTCATTCGAAGACCAGGCCAAAGAAGCCGGCCTAAAAGTGGTTGACCGTATTTCATACTACGGCGACCTGAAAGATCTGGAAAGGCTGCGCAATAAGTGGCAGGCGCTGGACTACGACGGCATATTTATTGCCGCCGCCATGCCGGCGGGCGCTGAATTCATAGCCGACGGGGGCCGGGTGGGTATCTCCGTCCCGTATTACGCGGGCAACGCCATGGACTCTCCCCAGTTATATGAGATAGGCGGCAAGGCGGCGGAGGGAACCGTGGTGGGCACTATTTTTAATCCGGACGAGAACCGGGAGGAAGTAAGAAAGTTTGTGGAAGCTTTTACCAAAGAATACAATGAGCCGCCCGGCGCATATGCCGCCCAGGGCTACGATGCCGTTAAGCTGCTGGCGGCGGCCATCGGGCAGGCCGGTGACGCGGATGCCGCGGCCCTGGCCGCTTCTCTGCGGGAATTGAAAAATTGGCCGGGAGTGTCCGGCTATCATTCCTTCGACCAGTACGGCAATGACGTGGGAGATCTTGTGGTGATCAAGGTCCTGCGGGACGGAGAGCTTCAGTTATAAAAAAGCGGCTGACAGCCTGAACCCGGGGGTAATAATGTTCAAGGTCAGGACAACCTGTTTTATCCTTCTCGCCGTCTTCTGCCTGGCGGCTGTCTCCGTGGCGGGGTGCGGCCAAACCGCTCCCGGGGACGGCCCAAAAAATCTCAGGGACACTGAAGAGGTTTCCGCGAAAACGGCTGTGCAGCCGCCGGCCGTTAAAAATTTGACTGAGCGTGAACTTTCGTTGCTGCCGCCGGACATCAGGCGCATTAAAGAAAAGGGCAGGCTCACGGTGGCCATGTTCCGGCAGGACCGGCCCCCCTTTTTTTATAACGACGACAGCGGGCGGTTGGCGGGAATCGATGCCGCGCTGGCCCGGGACATAGCCCGGTGGCTGGAGGTGGACGTGGTTTTTGACCGCCAGGCCGGGTCCTTCGACGAGGTTGTCGACCGGGTGGCTTCCGGCCAGGCCGATTTAGCCGTTTCTAAATTGAGCGTAACGCTTTCACGTGCCCAAAAAGTCCGCTATACCCAGCCCTATACGGTTTTCAAGCAGGCCTTGCTGGTAAACCGCATGGCCCTGGCGGCTTTGGAAGCAAAGCACCCGGACGGGGAGCCGCTGGACCTGATTATTAATGCCGCGCAGAAAATAGGGGTGCGTGAGAACACTTCATACGTGGAGTATGGCAGGAATCTATTCCCGCATGCTGAAATCATATCCTTCACTGAGTTGGAGGAGCTAATTGCAGCCGTACAGGAAGGAACAGTGCCGGCGGCTTTTTACGACGAGTTTGAGCTAAGAAACGCGATTGATAAAAATCCAAGTCTTTCTATTTACGCCAAGCTGTTTGTGATCAAGGACCGCGTCGATCCCATCGCCATGGCGGTGGCGCCGGAGGACGGGCAACTCCTGGCCTGGCTAAACCTGTACCTGGATATTATGAAACAGGATCTGCAAATTGACCAGCAACTGGCCGAATACAGCGGAGGGGCCAAATGAGGCAGCCAGATGGAAAGAGGTCCGGGATCAGTTGGGATTGCCTGAAAAACCCATGGGTGATTATACTCGGCATGGCTTCCGGCATTATGACCGGGCTGTTTAACAAAGACATGGCTCTCAAAGCAGCCCCCCTGGGTGATGCCTACCTGTCTTTTTTAAGCATGTGCGTTATTCCCATCATGATCACGGCTGTCATTACCAGTTTCGGCCGGCTGTTCAGGGCCAGGGAAGTAAGTTTCCTTTTAAGACGCATAATTGTTGTTTTCCTGCTGGGATTGCTGATCACCAGCTTCGTCGGTATCTTCGCGGCGGTTGCCGGCAAGCCCGGCCGGCTGGAACACCAGTCCCAGGACAGGCTGGGGAAGGTGCTGATGCAGTATGAGAGGGACAATTCCGGTGAAAACGACGGTGAAAAGGATTCCTTCGGGCTCGACGAATTCTTGAAAATGATCATTCCGGCCAATATTTTCAATGCCCTTTACGAGGGGAAAAACCTGCAGATCCTGTTTTTTTCCATTATCTTGGGGCTGACGCTGGGAATATTGCCCTCGGAAAAAGCCGGTTATCTGCTGGACATCACTGAGGTGATTTTTAAAGCCTTTGAAAAGATTATTGTACTGGCTATGTATGTTCTCCCCCTGGGGCTGTTCTGCATGCTGGCCGGCCAGATCGCCCAGGCCGGCGTTGAGATTCTTAAGGCCATGACCAAATTTGTGGTGATTATCCATGTTACCGGTCTTGCCCTGGTTTTGCTGGGGTCCGCGGTGATTTCCAGAGCCGCCGGGAAGCCGTTTCTACAGACATTCAGGGACCTTAGGGAACCTCTCATCATAGCCTTCGGCACTTGCAGCAGCTATGCCGCCATGCCGTCGGTGTTCAGCAAACTGAGGGATAATTTCGGACTGAACCAAAACCTGATCAAGCTGGTGGTGCCGCTGAGCATTGTCATCTGCCGGTTCAGCATGGTGGTGGTCTTCACCATCGGCGCGGTATTCATGGCCCAGCTTTACGATATGCAGGCCGGCTTTAGCCAATACTTTTTCATATTGCTTGTTTCAGTATTGGCCGCCGTGGCCGGCGCGGGAGCGCCCGGCGTGGTGGCCCTTTCCATGATTGCCATTGTCCTGACCCCCCTGGGTCTGCCTGCCGGGGCGGCTATTGTGCTGCTGCTGGCCGTAAACGCCATCATCGACCCAATGCTTACCATTATCAATATTCATTTAACCTGTGCCGCTACCATTTTAATAGCGCGGGAAAGACAGGGGACAAGGAGAACGCCGGTTGCGGGGTCAATGTAAAACCCCGGTGTTTTGAGAGGAGGTTCGCGGTTGAGCGGAGGAATTTTTCGCAAGGTGTCGCTGGAGAGGCTTTCGTCTCCGGAGCAGCTCGACCAGCTGTTTTCGGTAACCACTCCGCGGGCATGGTATGCCCTGATCGCTATTGGCTGTATCCTGGCCACGTCCCTCTTATGGGGCATCCTGGGCAGAGTGCCGCTCAAGGTTAACGGGCAGGGCATTATTATTAAGAGTTTCGGAATGTACAATATAGCTCATCCCGCGGGCGGGCAGATTTCTGATTTAAGAGTTTCGGTGGGTGATGTAGTGAAAAGGGGCGACGTGGTGGCAAGGATCGAGCAGCCTGATCTGGTTACGCAGATCAACGACCTGAAGGCCGGGCTTGAGCGTCTGAAAAAGCTTGAAGTATCAGATGCCAACCCGAACGAAGGAGACCTGGGGTCGGACCTGTCCGATCTGTACGACTTGATTAGAAGAATTAAAGAGGCCAGGTCGTCTTTGCCGTACGAAGAGGCCAACTATAAAAGCGCGGTATCGGGAAGACAATATGAAATAGAGAGCGCTAAGATCAGCCTGGAGCAGGCCCGGGTCAACGAAAAAAATAAGCAGGACTATGTAGATAAGCTTGACAATCTGTATAAAAACGGCGCGGTTACCGAAATTGAGTTGACTAATGCCAGAAAGGACCTGGAGCTGGCCCGCCTGGAGGTCCGGACGGCGGAGGAGGAGCTGGCCAAGCTGTCGGCTGGAGAGTGGCAGGAAACTATCATTACCTATAAAGAAAAACTGCAGCAGGCGCAGCTTAACGTGCAGCTCCTGGAGGAGCAGTTCGTCACCACAAAGGCGATGAAGATAGTTGAAACCGAAAAGAAAATCAGTCAACTGCAGGACGACCTCAATTTGAAGACGGAAGTTGTTTCGCGGGTCGACGGCCGGGTACTGGAGGTACAGGCCAGGAAAGGAGACATGATTGCGCCGGGGGCGAATCTGGTCAGCCTGGAGCGTATGGGAAATACGATTAATTTGGAAGTGGTTCTTTATGTTAAGGCCGAAGAGGGCAAAAATATCAAGCCGGGCATGGAGGCCCAGATCAGCCCCAGCACGGTTAAAAAGGAAGAATACGGATTTATGCTGGGCAGGGTGGTTTCGGTTTCCGAATACCCCGCCACCGCCCAGGGAATGATGACTTCCCTGGGAAGCCGGGAACTTGTGTCCAGGCTGTCCGAAGAGGGCTCCCCGCTGGAGGTGCATATTGACGTAATTACAGACGAGAGCACCGTGAGCGGCTATAAGTGGTCTTCATCAAAGGGGCCGCCGCTGAAAATAAACAGCGGCACATTTTGTGCCGGTACAGTGTCAGTAAGTGAGCGGCGGCCGATCAGCATGGTGGTACCAATGGCTAAGAAAGCCCTCTCAATTTACTGATTGGCTGGCGGACGGGGGTATTGGTGATGAAGGAAAAACGGCAACAACGGGTCAAGGTGCCCACCGTGCTGCAGATGGAGGCGGTGGAGTGCGGGGTTGCTTCCCTGGCCATGATCCTGGCGTACTGGGGGAGATACATACCTCTTGAAGAGCTTCGCCTGGACTGCGGGGTTTCCCGCGACGGCAGCAAGGCCAGCAACGTGCTGAAGGCGGCCAGAAAATACGGGCTGGAAGCAAAGGGGTACCGGCAAGAGCCCGATTCCGTAAAAAAAATGGAGTTTCCCCTGATCATTCACTGGAATTTCAATCACTTTCTGGTGCTGGAGGGGTTTCAAAACGGGAAGGTGTTTCTTAACGATCCCGCAATGGGGCCAAGAACAGTTTCGGAAGAGGAATTCGACCAGTCCTTTACCGGGGTGGTAATGGCCTTCAACCCTGGTCCGGATTTCATAAAAGGCGGAGAAAAGCCCAGTATGGTAACCGCCTTAAAGAAAAGGCTGAAGGGGTCGGAAATCGCCCTTACCTACGTTATCCTGGTTGGGCTGGCTCTGGTTATGCCCGGCCTGCTTATTCCGGTGTTTTCCAAAATATTCGTTGATGACATATTGCTGGCCAACAGGCAAACCTGGCTGGTCCCCCTCCTGCTGGGCATGAGCCTGACAGGTCTGCTGCGGGGGATTCTGACCTGGATGCAAAAATATTACCTCTTAAAGCTTCAGACCAAAATTGCCCTGACCACCTCGGGGCAGTTTCTATGGCATGTGCTCCGCCTGCCGGTGGAGTTCTTCAGCCAGCGTTATGCGGGCGATATCAGCTCCCGCATGCAGAGCAACGACAAAGTGGCCATGCTGCTGTCCGGCCAGTTGGCCACTAATGCCCTTAACCTGATCATGATTGTTTTTTACTTCGTCCTGATGGTTCAGTACAGCCTGCCGCTGTCGCTGGTGGGGGTGGCCGTGGCCATTGTTAACATACTCTACCTGAGATATGTGTCGGCAAAGAGGGTGGACCTGAACCGGAAGCTCCAGCAGGACCGCGGAAAGATTATCGGCGCGGCCATGTCGGGACTGCAGGTTATTGAAACCCTGAAAGCCACCGGGTCTGAATCAGATTTTTTCGCCAAGTGGTCGGGGTACCAGGCCAAGGCGTTAAACGCGGAACAGCAGATGGGTGTTACCAACCAGTACCTTTCGGCCATTCCTGTATTCCTGTCCGCTTTGACCAACGCAGTGGTTCTGATTATAGGCGGCTTCATAATTTTAAACGGGGGATTGACCATAGGCGGACTGGTGGCCTTTCAAAGCCTGATGGCCAGCTTTATGACGCCTGTTATCGGACTGGTGGGATTGGGCGTGCAATTACAGGAGATGAATGCTGATATGTGCCGCCTGGACGATGTGCTGAAATACCCGGTTGATGAGCAGGCCCGGGCAGATATTCAAGAAGATACTCCGGATGGGACCTACCGGAAGCTTGCCGGATATGTCGAGCTTCGGAAGGTAAGCTTTGGCTACAGCCCGCTGGAGCCGCCCCTGATAGAAGACTTTAACCTGCTGTTAAAGCCGGGGCAGAGGGTGGCCCTGGTGGGGGGGTCGGGCAGCGGCAAGTCCACAGTGGCCAAAATGATCACAGGCTTGTTTAAACCGTGGTCCGGGGCGATATTATTCGACGGGCAGGCCAGGCAAGATATCCCCCGGGTGGTGCTTACCAGTTCACTGGCCATGGTTGACCAGGACATTTCCATGTTTCAGGGAACAATCCGGGACAATATTACCCTTTGGGACGAAACCATTGCTGAGCTTGACCTTGTCCGTGCGGCAAAGGACGCCTGCATTCACGATGATATTACCTGCAGGCCGGGCGGCTACGACAGCATGCTGAGCGAAGGGGGAAGCAATTTTAGCGGCGGGCAGAGGCAGAGGCTGGAAATCGCCCGCGCCCTGGCCGGCAACCCGTCCATCCTGGTAATGGATGAGGCCACCAGCGCCCTGGACCCCCTGACCGAGAAACTGGTGGACGAGAGCATCAGGCGCAGGGGCTGCACCTGTGTGATTGTGGCCCACCGCCTCAGCACCATCCGGGATTGCGATGAAATTATAGTCTTGGACAGAGGGAAAATTGTGCAGCGCGGCAGCCACGAAGAGCTGATGCAAACAGGCGGATATTATGCCGAGCTCATCAGTACAGCCTAGGAGACTGTTGAAGGGGGGAAGTGATCCTGTGACCGTACCGGAAGTGTTTCAAAAAGAAGGAAAGGCAATTGCGGTGGAGGGAAACAAGCCCTTTCTAATGACCGATCCAGGGTATTTATGGATGGTAGAGCGTGGAAAGGTGACCGTGTTTACCGTCTTTGCTTCTGGCGGTGAGGCGGTTGGCGCGAGGGACTTTCTTTTTGAAGCGGGGCCGGGAGATATACTTTTGGGTGTCAGGCCCGAGGGCGATGAGCAAGCATTGTGCCTGATGGCGACAGGTCTTACCGGCACTAATATGCTGCAACTGAGCTGGGCAAGGTTTTTGGAGGCCGCTGCCCACCCGGACCAAAGGGATGTTTTTATAAGCGCCGTCAGCCGCTGGGCCGGGTCCCTTGCTGAAAGTACCGCTGCAGCCATGCCGTCCGGCATTGTGTGGTCCGGCGGGATGTTTTGGGTCGGAGAGACCGGTGCTGAAGGATCCCTGACGGGCCTTGCCGAATTTCACAGCCGCGCCGTCAGGGCGGCCCTGGACCGCCGCCGGGAAAGGGAGCGGGCGGATAATCGGCGCTTTCACGACAAGTCTAAGAATGACCGGCGTTTGATGGAAAGTGCCCTGCGCCGGCTGCTGGCCGCAGTGCAGCCGGGAATAGCGGCTCCGGTCGGGGAGGAATTTTCCGGCGATGACCTCCTTGACGCCTGCCGGCTGGTAGGTCATTCGTTGAAACTAAAAATAGTGCCGCCTCCGCAGGACAGAAAGGAATCTTCAAAGGACCCGCTGGGGGATATAGCCTACGCGTCTCGCGTACGGCTGCGCAAGGTGCTTTTAAAAGAGGAGTGGTGGAAGCAGGACAACGGCCCCCTGCTGGCTTACCTGGAGGACGACAGCCGGCCGGTGGCGCTGATTCCCCTGTCACCGGGACTGTACGAGATCCATGATCCGGCCCGTCAAATAAAGGTCCGGGTCGATTTTGAGACAGCCCGCCAGGTTAAGCCCTTTGCCTTCACCTTCTACCGCCCTTTTCCGGATAAGGCCATGAAGCTGTCCGACGTTCTGGTATTCGGACGGGAAAACTGCTGGCGGCAGGACTTTGCAATGGTGTCCTTAATGGGGATTTTGGGCGGACTGCTGGGCATAGTCGTGCCTGTCGCCACGGGAATAGTGTTTGATACCGTTATTCCCGGGGGAGAAAAGGTCCAGCTCATACATGTCGCCTTTTTCCTGGCAGCCAGCGCCGTTGCCGCAATGTTTTTTCAGCTGATCAGGTCTTTTGCCATGCAGCGCATATTGGGAAAAATGGACGGTTCCATTCAGGCTGCGATCTGGGACCGGGTCCTGAGCCTGCCGGTGCCTTTTTTCAGAGATTACACTTCCGGGGAGCTGGCCATGCGGGCCATGGCCATTACCCAGATCCGGACAATTGTGTCGGAAACCATGGTAGCGACAATTCTCACCAGCATATTTTCGTTCTTTAACTTAATCCTTCTTTTTTACTATAATGTTAAGCTGGCCGTCCTGGCCGTCTGTTTACTGGCTTTGGCAATTGCCGTTACGTACTCTTTAGGGCGTATCATGACCGGGTATGAGCGGCAGGTGGTTGATATCTCAAACAGAATCTCCGGATTGGTTTTGCAGTTTTTCGGGGGAGTGGCCAAATTTCGCGTGGCCGGCGCCGAAAGCAGGGCTTTTTACCAATGGTCCGGGGAATTCAGCCGGCAGAGGAAAATTACCTTCAATAAAGAGATTATCGGCAGTTGGTTGGAGACATTCAATGCAGTTTTTCCGGTGGTCGCTTCCATGGTTATATTTTATAACGTGGCCGCTTCCACAGCCAGCACCTTGGCCCCCGGTCAATTCATCGCTTTTAATGCGGCGTTCACCAGCTTTTTTGTGGCCATGATTGAGTTGTCGCAAATACTGGTGGAGATATTCAGGGTGGTTCCCCTCTTTGAGCGGGCCGGTCCCATATTGGAGGCAATGCCGGAGTACGACGAAGCGAAGGTCGATCCGGGTGAACTTTCCGGTTCCATTGAGGTCAGCCACCTTAATTTCCGCTACAAGGAGGACGGCCCGCTGATCCTCAACGACGTGTCCCTGCATATAAAAGAGGGGGAATACGTCGGGCTGGTGGGGACCTCGGGCAGCGGCAAGTCCACCCTTTTCAGGGTTGTGCTGGGTTTTGAAAAACCTGAAGCGGGCCGGATATACTACAGCGGGCATGACATTGAGAAAGTGGACATACGCGAACTGCGCCGGCAGCTGGGAGTTGTTCTCCAGAACGGGAAGCTTCTGGCGGGGGATATATTCACCAATATAGTGGGGTCCAATCCCAACTTGACCATTGATGACGCCTGGGAAACGGCAAAAATGGTCGGGCTGGACAGAGACATAAAAGAGATGCCCATGGGCATGCACACCATCCTCAGCGAGGGGGCGACCACCCTGTCCGGCGGCCAGCGGCAGCGGCTGCTGATCGCCCGCGCCATTGTCAACAGGCCTAAAATAATATATTTTGACGAGGCTACCAGCGCCCTGGACAACAAGACTCAGGCCATAGTCAGCCAGAGTCTGGACGAGCTGAAGGCTACCAGAGTCGTAATTGCCCACCGATTGAGCACCATTGTCAATTGTGACCGGATCATCGTCATGGATAAAGGGAGAATTATTGAAGACGGGCCATATGAAGAGTTAATGAATATGAACGGAGTGTTTGCCGATCTGGCCAGGCGGCAGCTGGCGTAAGTCGGCCGTTGACAGTAGAGGAGTGTGGGCATTGCCAGAACAATTGTCGTTTCTCAAAGAGAATCATTTCAATCATACCCATGTTAAACCGTGGCGGGAGATTCCTTTGACGGATGAACTCTTTGTGGCGGATTGGGAGGAGTATATAAAGGATATTCCCCGGCTGGGCGCCCTGGCCGTACTGCAAAAAAAACTGGTGCAGCTTAATTTTCCGGTTGAAGCAGGCATGAGTAAAAACTCCGATTATCAGCTGGCCACCAGGAGAGGGATGGACGCCCTCTCGATGCCGGGAGCGACAGGGGTTGAACTGGAAGAACCCGATCATCTGGAAGTATATCTTTGCCGCACAATTGCCGGCAGAATACCAGTAATCCAGGTAGGAAACAGAAACGATTTTGAGGCCCTGGTACGTGTGTTTCTCTACAAGAACGAGCCTGTATCGATACCGCCGTCCATGGGGGCGTGTATGATTAAAGGCTATAACAATTGGGCCAGGGTAAAAAAGTATAAGGAAAAATGGCATAGTGACAACGGTTATGAAGAAAACATGGACTTTTTGTGGGAATTGGAATTTGCAAAGATGAAATCTCAGCCGGAATTATACCGGGACACTTTTATAATATTGAGCGACATGGAATACAGTAATGTTCCCGCCGGGATGCTGGGCATTGCCGGGGATGAGTGGCGGCGGTTATCCCTGGTCATTCGCCGGGAGCATGAAGCCACGCACTACTGCACGCTGCGTTTTTTCGGCTCGGCCCGCGACCATTTGCTGGACGAGCTGATTGCCGATTACATGGGTATCGTTGCTGCCGTGGGCAGGTACATAGCACACTGGTTTCTCTGCTTCATGGGCCTGGAAAATTATCCTGCTTTTCGTTCAGGCGGAAGGCTGGTTAATTACTTAAAAAACAAGGAATTATCCGGCGCGGCTTTTGAGGCGTTAAAGTCTTATATTAAAAATGCGGCCCAGAATCTGGAAACCTACAGTGAAAAGTATGTCCCGGGAGTTTATCAGGGTGAGGGAAAATATAGAATGTTGCTGGCCATGTCTAAGATGAATTTAATTGAGCTGGCATCCGAGGGCATAAAGGAAAAATTACTATAAAACGTTTTAATATGTAATACCTTAAAGGGTCCGACGTATTAACTTTTGAAAAGTAAAGGAGGTGATAAAATGAGTGTTGAATCGGCAAAGAAGTTT
The DNA here is from genome assembly GCF_022410535.1 of Pelotomaculum terephthalicicum JT. Classification (GTDB taxonomy): domain Bacteria; phylum Bacillota; class Desulfotomaculia; order Desulfotomaculales; family Pelotomaculaceae; genus Pelotomaculum_D; species Pelotomaculum_D terephthalicicum. Next base: position 142,088 of record NZ_JAKNBL010000001.1, on the reverse strand, counting down.
ATTGAAAAAGTCAAGACAGATGAGGCGTTTGCCCAAAAGGTAAAGGAATGTAAAGATTCTGAGGCCCGCCTGGCGTTCGCGAAGGCATCGGGTTTTGATTTTACGGCTGAAGAGATTAAGGGGGTCCAAACGGAGTTAAGTGATGACGAACTGGATGCTGTGGCCGGTGGTGGCTGCTTATTAATGTTTGGTTAAAATTTGAGTTGTAGTTAAGCATTAACATTTCTAAAAATCTGACTTAAATAGCAATCCCGTACCACTTTGATAGTGATACGGGATTGCTTTTTGAATCATCTTTCTAAAAATCAAGCGGGCATGGCTTGGGAGTGAATATATGGTTTTCGATAAGGAAAGTCCGGTCCTCAGGCGACAGGCGGCAAATAACGGCCGCCGCCAGCTCAAGTTCCCGGCATCTCAGCCGGCACAGGTCCTCTGACGGCAATGCCGCCGATCCGGTGGAACCCGCGTGATCATGCTTGCAGCCACCCGCGCAGTAATATCTGGCAAAGCAGGGGGCGCAAACTGCATTGTCTGTCGTAGGGCTTTTTTGATATACTTCTCTGTTCAGGTCTTTGGCGAAGATACTGCCCAATTTATACTCGTCCCTACCCACGAAACGGTGGCACAAATACACATCCCCGGCACAGGAAACACCTGCAACCCTTAGGCCGGCATCACAGGCATAAAGTCTTTTGCGATTATGAAGCAGGGAAATCAGCCCTTGATATAATCCGCTCCTAGTCATGAGGCTCCGCAACGCCGCGGCATCTCTGCTTCGGGTAAGGCGTATCCATGTTTCCGACTCTTGTTCCAACTCCCGCAGGAGATGCCAAGTGTCCCGCGCCGGGTTTGTTTTGCCCGGTTCTGCTGCAAAAAGGGATTTAGAGGCCGGCGTAATGGTTATTTCCGCAAAACCGATTTTTTGCAGCGCTTCTTTGACGAGTTGGGGACCGGTATCCCCGACGATTACGGCGTGGGCGGAGGCTTCGGGCAATACTGCGAGCAGCTTTTTTATTTTGGGCACGGTGGAATCATAAGATCCTTCGCCGTTTGCGTAGGGCCGCTGAGCGTCTTGCACCGCCTTGGGGCCGTCAAAACTGACGGCAACGGATAGCCCGTGTTCTTTTATGAAGGTGATTTTTTCGTCATCCAAAAGGGTGGCATTGGTGATAACCTCAAAATCGACCTCCTTTTCCGCCTCCGGAACTCTTTTTTCGGCGTAATCCACGACTGCTTTCATCAGAGGGAATTTTAGCAAAGGTTCCCCTCCCAAGAAGCAGATGTGCAGTTTTTTCATTTTACCCGATTGCTCCAGCAGCCAGTCCACGGCCTGAAAGGCGGTCTTTTCATCCATGCTGCCTCCGGCGCCGTATTTCCCGCCGTCTCCATAACAGTATGTGCACTTAAGATTACAAGATTGGGTCAGGAAGAGCATCATTTTGACAAGGGAAAAGGATTCTCTTCTTGCGGTTTTTCTGCTTTTCTCTCCTGCCTCAAAAATTAATTCGAGCCTTTTAAGGTCTGCTTCCAGGCCGGCAGTCAATGACACTTTTGGCTCAGTGACAATCATGTTAAGGGTTTGGGCGTCTATCTCTTCTACAGAGCTTGCGCGCATGTTTTCAATATTTATCATATAGTGGTTGCCCTGATGATTAAATAAGTGAAACGGCATTATATCGTTTTTGTCCATAATATCGTCCTCTCTTTTTCGGTTATATATTTTTTATACGTTTAAGTATAAAGTTCATTACAGAAAGGGTGTAATGCTTTCTTTTATTTGTCGTATTAACTTAAAGAAACGATGGTAAAATTGAATTTTACCATCGAGCAAAAGGCAATCTTCATAGCCAGGAATGTGATAATGTTTTCCTGCCGGAAGATGGTTTGAAGGACGAGAGCTGATGAGGAGGTAAAAAGTTTGACTTGCGGAGTAAGCAGCCCTGCCGGCAATTTGGCCGGAGAAAACTTTCGGTTGCCCCTGGCGCCTGCGGACGTTTGCCTGGTATGCATGCCCTACTGTGATCCGGAACTGCCCTCACTGGCCCTGGGGTTGCTGCAGGCCGTGCTGATGGAAGGGGGCATCGAGGCCAGGAGCATTTACGCCAACCTCCTCTTCTGCGAGGAACTCGGGGTGGCATTATACGAGCGAAACCACCCGGGGGATAGTCACCTGCCGCTGGCCGAATGGTCATTTGCCGCCACAGCTTTTCCGGAGTTCCAGCCTGATGAAAATCATTTTGTCGGTGAAATCCACGCCAGAATAGGCGGGTTGCGCAAGCAGAGCCTGGAGGAGTGCCGCGCCGAGCTGCGTTTCATTCGTCTGCAGGCGGAAAGGTTTACCACCCGCCTGGCGGCGCAAATTCTCAAACTGTCTCCGCGTATCGTCGGCTGCACCTCAAGCTTGTTTCAGAGAGTGCCATCCTTGGCCTTGCTCAGGAAGATACGTGAGCTTAACCCGGATGTTATCACCATAATGGGAGGGGCGGACTGTGAAACAGTCATGGGACGCGCGACTCACCAGCATTTCCCGTGGGTCGATTTTGTAGTCTCCGGAGAGGGCGAAGATCTCATATTGCCGCTTGCTAAAAGCATATTTGAATTCGGCCGCCGGATTCCTCCCGAAGCTTTGCCCGAGGGTGTATTTGCCCCCCCGCACCGGCAGTTCGGCTACCCGGGAGCAAAGCAGAACGGGGATGAGGGGCTCCCGCGTGCCGTGGCTGGTTCCTTTGAACGTCAGATAACCCCCGTCTATCAAGATTACTTTGACACGCTCAGATCCCTGCCCGCAATGGGCAAAATTGTCCGCCCAGGCCTGCCAATCCAGGCTTCCCGGGGCTGCTGGCACGGTAAGTGTAAATTTTGCGGACTCAATACGCCGCGCATTCCCTACCGTTCGCGCCCGGCCGCGGGGGTTCTGGCCGAGCTGGAAGAGCTCAGCCGCCGTTACGGGGTTGAGCATTTCGAGTTTCTTGACAACATCCTGGATATGAGATACTTTCGCGATCTGATTCCCGAGCTTATCCGCCGCGGTGCTCCCTACAAGATGTTCTACGAAATTCGCTCGAATTTGTCCAAAAAGCACTTCAAAATGATGCGCGAAGCCGGTATCGCCTGGTGCCAGCCGGGCATAGAAAGCCTGCACAGTGAGGCGCTGAAAGCGATGAACAAGGGGGTGGCCGCCTGGCAAAACATCCAGACGCTAAAATGGTGCCGCCAGTTTGGGATCAATGTCAGTTGGGGGATTTTGCACGACTTCCCGGGCGATCAGGATCGCTGGTACCAGGAGATGGCTGAATTAGTACCCCTTCTGACACATTTGAATCCGCCCTGTACAATACACAATGTCCAGTACCAGCGGAACAGTCACTACTTCGACCGGGCGGCTGACTATTCCCTGAAATTGACTGCCATACCTTTACAAACCCTTATTTATCCATTAAATCCAGGCGCGATTAACGACCTTTCCTACACGTTTGAGGATGAGTTTAAAAATGACCCGTTAATGGCTGTCTTATTTGACCGCTCCGGGTTACGGAACCTGCAAAGGGCTGTTTTTCAGTGGTCTGTGGCATCCATTAGTCAGAACAAGCCGGTGCTAAGCATGAAGGTAGACGACGAGCAAGTTATTGTGCGTGACAACCGTCCGGTTGCAGTCGCCCCTTCTTTCCGCCTTGATGGCGCGCAACGGGAGCTGTATCTGGCCTGCGACCGGGCAGAGGATGAGACACAGGTGCGCGAGATGCTCCTGGGTAAAGGGTTCAGCAGTTCGGACGTTGATGCCGCGCTCCGGACTCTTTTGGACAGCAAGCTGTTAGTTCGCGTTGATCAGCGATTGTTGGCCCTGGCGGTTGAAGAGCCGTATTTGGAATACCTTTCAGAAGACCAGAATCCATATGGATGGATCAGTGCTGATTGCGGATCAATGCTTGGAAGGCCAATTGAATTCATGAAATCTTATATAAAGGACATGGCCGGCAAAGGATTGCTGGACAGCCGCTACTTACCTGCGGATTGCTGAGTTAATGGATACTTGAGGCTTTACTAGCCGGGCCCCGGCAGGCGCGGCAAAAATATAAAAGAATACACTTTAGAAGGTAAAAGGCCATAAACCCAGTTTGGGGATTGTGGCCTTTTGTAATGCTTAGATTTAATGCGCAACCCAAAATCTAAAGCAGGTGTGGTTCGGAAAACACCAGCCTAAGTGCTGGTGTAATGATTATATCGTGATAGTTTCAGGCTCAGTTAGCACTTCATAAATGAAGCTGGCTTTATCTTTTTGCCCCTGGCTAATTTCATCCGGCGCATAACCTCGAACATCAATAGGTTCCATTACTTCTGCCAGGGCGTCGCCAAGTATCTCCCATCTTTTCCATTGTGGCATTCCGGCGAAAACAGGGGAAACGACAATGAGATCGATGTCACTATAGGGTCTAGCTGTACCTTTAGTCTGGGAGCCAAATAAATATGCTTTTTGGAGAGGTACTCCCTTTTTCTCAAGAACTAACAAGTACGATTTGACAATATTGGCTATTTTATTTGTTGCTTTAGGCATTTGACCACATCCTTTGAACTTTTCAGGTAAGCTTCTGTAACTGAAGCCGGATAATCATTTATGGTTCTTTTGAGTTCTTCAGGGTACCTGGTAACGACCCCGGCCAGGCTCAAACGTGTGACGAACCTGACTTGAGCATCGGTGAGTTTGGAATCACCAATTTTCATCAGGTTGATAAGGTTATGTGTTTTAGGCGGGGCTTTGCCTGTTTTTTCAACGACCAATGCTTTCAATGCTTTTTCGACGGCAAGGTGGCACATAAAAATAGAATAGATATATCTTCCGGCACGATACATGCTTTCTGCCGTATCTAAATCATATTGAGACTGGTCAAGCCATTCAGCAGTCTTGGAGCGCATACAGTTATTTCCACCTTTCTATTTTAATTTTATCATTGTATTTATTTGAAATCAATGGTTGCGAAAACCGGTGGAACTCAGGGATTTTTTATTCATGTAGCAATGTTCAATAACTAACGAGAATAGGACAACCCTGTTCTCTAATAATTTGTATTGGGGGGATTGACTAATGGCAAACCGGAGAAAAAGCCAACAATTTGAGGTCGTTGTGGTCTACGATGAAAATGGGCCGACTTTCGATGAGCTGTTACATTCCCCAGAGGTAATGGCATTGTTCGAGGGACTCCTGATAACAAAAAAACTGCTCAAACCGGAATTTAGGAGCAAACAACCAAAACAGGTTTTTTCCAAAAGCGGCCTCTATGATATAATCGATGTAAATAATGAATTATAGAGGTAGATAACAAATGATGACTGTTATCGGTGGTAAAAACTATACACGTAATGAATTGTTAGCCTTGATCGGTAAGATCGAGGCTATTGTATATGCCAGGGTTTCCACCGCTGACCAGGCAAAACACGGTTACTCCCTAGAATCTCAAGTGGAACGTTGTGTAGAGTTAGCAAAGAAAAAATTTGGATATAATGAAGGCCGGGTTATGGTTATAACAGAACCTGGGGAGTCGGGTGACAACCCTGACCGGCCTGGGATGAATCATGCTCTTTTTCTGCTTGAAAATGGGGTAGGCAAAAAAATTATTATGCTTCACCCGGACCGGATGAGCCGCTTTCTTAAATTACAAAATGTGATTGCCGACAGAATATGGGGGTCTGGTTGTGATATTGAATTTGTGGAGACTCCGGAAGTAGATCCGAATAACCCGGAATCGATGCTTTTCTTTAATTTGCAGGGTTCTATCGCCCAATATAATAAGGCTAAGATTCTCGCAAATTCAAGGCGTGGCCGCATGACAAAGGCCAAAAACGGAAAAATCCCGGGACTCCGAAGGCTATACGGTTATACTTTTGACAAAGAGCTGGACACACTTGTGATAAACCCTACTGAGAGCGAAATATACCTGCTGATGGTTGATTGGTATTTAAACGGTGATAATGGGAAGGAAATGACCTGTTCCGGCATTGCCAGGGAATTAGCTACAAGAGGTGTGCCTGCTCCCGGGGGTGGGGACAAATGGCATCAAGCTGTAGTAAGTAGAATACTCCGCCGTGAATGTTATACGGGTAAATTCTATTATGGCAGAAGCGAAGTAAAACAAACAAACGGTAAAAAGATTCAAGTTCCAAAACCGAAAGAAGAATGGATTTGCATTTCTATTCCTAAAATCATAGATGAGGATACTTACCAAGCTCTGCAAGAGAAAATGACAGGCCGGGAAAAGAGGGCCCGCGGCCGGCAATCGGATAATTACCTCGTAAAAGGGATCGCTCGCTGCGGCCGTTGTGGGTCTGCTATCATTGCCGGGCCCCCTACGACCTTGAAGGGCGGTAGAAAGCTCCGGTATTATACTTGCTGCCAGAAGACCAGAAAATCTTTTAAGGTAGGAACGGGTGAAAAGGTGAATGTTTGTTACGGTCGGTCCTGGAGACAAGATGTCGTGGACGAATACGTCTGGAGTTTTCTTGAAAGCCACTTAAACGACCCCGATGCCATCATTGCCGATATTATAAAGCAGCAGCAGGATATTAAAAAAATCGACGAACTAAACAAAAAGAAGATGGGGCTGGAGAAAACGATTTCGGAAAAAAGGGAAGAAGAAGGAAGATGCCTTAGCCTCTACATAAAAGGCTTAATTAAATCTGAAGAACGGCTTGAAAGTATGGTCCGGCCAATTCAGGAACAAATCCAACACTTACAAGAAGAAGTGTTCTATGCTGACCAATCACTACAGGCAGCCAAGACTAAATATAATGAACTGCAAGCGATAAAAGATTCTATAAATGAGTATAGGGATATCCTGGAATCAGAGAAAATGGAGTTCGAAACAAAAAGAGCTTTTGTTCGTATGTTTATAAGTAAAGTGACTTTAAAAGAGAATCAGATAGAGATTGTGGCGAAGTGGAAGCCAGATATTAAAATAGAAAAGGCTTTAAACAATCAACATAGTATAGTGCATTATAGTCAAGAGCATGGAGGACTACCGTGACAGCCTGATTCTTATCCTGGCTGGCTATCAGGATGAAATGGACTGGTTTGTGGAAACAAACCCCGGCCTGCGTTCGCGCTTTCCCATTCATATATCTTTTCCCGACTACAGCAACCGGGAACTGCTCGCCATCGCCGACCTGATGCTGCAGCAAAGGCAGTATGTCCTGTCCGGCGGGGCCAGGGACGAATTGCGATTTTTTATTGAAAAGGAGCATAAACTGCACGAACACAGCGGCAACGCCCGCATGGTAAGAAACCTGATTGAAAGGGCGATCCGCCGTCAGGCTGTTCGCCTGATGAAAAAAAACTGCGAGTTGAGCCGCGTCGACCTGATGTCGATTGTCAGAGAGGACCTGGGGGGGAATTGAAGTGGCATGCAATAACCAAGATCTGGAAAGGTTGTCCGCCGAGGTGGACTGTGAAGTGCAACCGGTTTACCGCTTGATCGAAGACATCGCGTTACAAAATCATGTCAAGGTGCTGGAGGCATTCCGGCGGGTGCGAATTGGCGAATTCCATTTGAAAGGATCAACCGGCTACGGCTATGGAGATCAGGGGAGGGCCGCGCTTGAAGAAGTTTACGCGGCTGTTTTCCGGGCGGAGGCGGCGTTGGTCAGGGGGCAGTTTGTATCGGGTACTCATGCCATTGCCGCATGTCTTTACGGTACTTTGCGGCCGGGAGATGAACTTCTTTCAGTTCAGGGCGAGCCGTATGACACGCTTGGTGAGATGATTGGCGTCAGGGGGGAGTCGAGCGGTTCGCTGCGGGAGTTTGGCGTGACCTACAAACAAGTTGAGCTGTTGCCTGGAGGCGGGATTAATTACCCCGCCGTCGAAAAGGCGATGAAAGACAATACAAAAATGGTTATGCTTCAGCGTTCCAGGGGCTACCAGTGGGGACCCTCATTAGGAATCAGTAAGATGAAAAAGTTAATTGGTTTCATCAAGCGAAAAAAACCGGACGTGGTTGTTTTTGTCGACAACTGCTATGGTGAATTTGTAGAAAATGAGGAACCGGTGGAAGCGGGCGCCGATTTGGTGGCCGGATCGCTGATTAAAAATCCCGGGGGGGGTATAGCTCCCACCGGAGGGTACATAGTGGGAAGGCAAAAGTATGTAGATGCCGCCGCCAACCGTTGGAGCGCGCCGGGAATCGGGGCGGAAGTCGGGCCGTCTCAGGAATCCCAGCGTTTGCTGTTTCAGGGTTTGTTTCTGGCGCCGCACATTGTCGCGGAGGCGCTCAAAGGCATGGTGTTCGCCGCAAGGTTTTTTGACAGGCTGGGATTCGCGGTCATGCCGGAATATAACGAGGAGCGCAGTGATATTGTACAAGCTATTGGCCTTGGCGCGCCGGAGCGAATGGTGGCCTTTTGCCGTGGCCTGCAGGGGGCTTCTCCGGTGGATTCACACGTCCGGCCGGAGCCGAACGCGATGCCCGGCTACGGGGACCCGGTGATAATGGCCGCAGGCACTTTTATTCAAGGCGCCTCGTTGGAATTGAGCGCGGACGGCCCGATCCGGCCGCCTTATGCTGTTTACCTCCAGGGAGGACTTTCCAAAGAATACGTCAGGCTGGCCGTGCTGAGCGCCGCCAGGGAGGTTCTCAAGCTGGGTTGAATAAGCGTAGATATCGGGGGTGGTTCTATTTTAGGGAATTTTGAGAAAGTTTAAATAAATAAGAAGGTTTTTTAAAATTACTAGCGAAACTTTATAATGAATGTATGATTATTTTCGTTTATGTTGTCGATTGGCGGTGATGAATCGGTGAATTTTAAGCAATTGGAATCATTCCTGTGGGTAGCCGAACTGCAGAGCTTTACCAAAGCTGCCCGCCAGTTGTTCATGAGTCAGCCGGCTGTCAGCTTCCAAATCAAAGCGCTTGAGGAGGACCTTGAGGTAATATTGTTCAAGCGCGGTGACAAGAAAATGGTTCTAACGGACGCCGGGCAGCTTCTGTACCAGGAAGCGAGGCAAATGTTCCGGCATTATCAAAAAATCAAGGCTGGCATGGACGATCTGAAAGGGCTGAAAACTGGACACCTGATCGTAGGCGCCGGCACCATTCCGGGGGAGTACTTGCTTCCGTTGCTTATTGGGGATTTTAAAAAAAAGTATCCGGGTATTCAAATTACCCTCAAAGTATCGGGAAGCGGGCAGGTTGAGCGTTGGGTCCGGGAGCGGGAGATAGATCTGGGTTTCACCGGCGTTTTGGCGGAAAGTCAAGATATTGAATGCCGCCCGTGGTTGCAGGACGAGCTCTCATTAATTGTGCCGCCCGCACATCCTTGGGTAAACTTAGGCGCTGTTAAGGTTTCAGATTTAAAGAGTGAAACGATGATTTTTCGTGAAAAAGGGTCGGGCACCCGCCGGACTATTGAAGAAAAGCTGGCTGAGCATAACATAGTTTTGGAACAAATACCCCAGGGGATTGAATTGGGAAGCTCAAGAGCTGTAATTACGGCGGTTGAAGCAGGTCTGGGAGTCAGTATCGTATCAAAGTACGCGGTCAGGGAATCGCTGGAACTGGGACGGGTGAGGGAAGTACGAATAGATGACTTTGACTTTAATCGTTATCTTTACCAGATCCGGCACAGGCAGAATATGGCCGGATTCGCCATTGACGCTTTTACCGATTTCGTCAATAAAGATGAAGTTTGCAAAGTTTTTGACTTTAAAAAAACACCGTGAATGTCACGGTGTTTTTAGCGGGCAGATCAATGTATTTTTCGCAGCAAGCCTATGACTTTACCGAGCACCTGTACATCTCTCGCGTAAATGGGTGTAAGCAATTTGTTCTCAGGCTGGAGTCTGATCCGGTCATTCTCTTTGAAGAAACGTTTGACAGTGGCTTCCTCATCTAACAAGGCCACAACTATTTCACCGTTGTCGGCGACATGCTGCTGTCTTACCACAACCATATCCCCATCCAGGATACCGGCTTCGACCATGCTGTCACCTTTTACCGTGAGCATGAAAAATTCACCGTTTCCCGTAAAAAAAGAAGGGAGCGGGAAGGTTTCTTCCCTGTTCTCAGTGGCCAGCAGCGGTACCCCGGCGGCAACCCGCCCCAGCAGAGGGACGCTGATTAATTCTATGTTGTTTTCTTTGTCGCCGCCCAGCACTTCCATCGCCCTGGGTTTAGTAGCGTCACGCCTGAGATAGCCTTTTCCCTCCAACCTCTTTAAGTAACCGTGTACTGTAGAGCTTGAACTTAAACCTACGGCCTGTCCAATCTCCCTTACCGAGGGTGGGTATCCTTTTTCCCGAATAGTTTTTTTTATGAATGCCAGGACGAGTTCTTCTTTTGAGCTGAGACTATTACTCATCTTATCACCAGCCTTTGATATAATGCTTGTAACCACTCAGGAGCCAGAAGTCAGGAGCGGGATGAAAGATTGTAAGATAAAATGATTAATGAATTCTGAATGCCTGAATAGTAATAAATGTTAATAGTATTATACCATAAAAATGTAAAAATAAAAACATAGGTTCGATATTTGTTAAAGATAGCGATAAATAATTTGGCTGTTACCCAACTGATGATTGTTGCTCGAAGGTTTCAGACGATGTGCGGCAGCGGCGCGTTCTGAAGCCTTTCTTTGTTCTGATAACCGCAATATAGGTGGCGGCGATGCTTATCACATTAATTTGTAAACAACTTACCCCTATGGTAAAATTTTAACGATTAACAGTTAACGGTCATAAAGGTGCGATTATGTTTGAGGAGGAAAAACCTTCTGTTTTCAAAATATGCTTTGCTCTAGCCGCCGGTTTCGGGCGGCGGGGATAAATCCCCGGCCGCGGTGAAGTAAAGATTTGTGAGGAGGTTTTAACATTAAGATTATTCATGCTGCTGAAATAGTTGAGACGGTTGCCGGGCTATGCCAGGAAGCCAATTTTAACCTGGGGCCTGATATGCTGGAAGGATTGCAAAAGGCTTTAAAACAGGAAGTCTCTATTAATGGAAAAGAAATTATACAACAGCTGCTGGCGAATGCTGAAATTGCCCGTGAAGAGAAAATTCCGATATGTCAGGACACCGGTTTTGCTGTTGTTTTTGTTGAATTGGGTCAGGATGTGCGTATTGTCGGCGGTGATTTTTACAGTGCGATCAATGAAGGTGTGAGAAAGGGCTATACGGAAGGCTATTTAAGAAAGTCGATTGTAAACCACCCGTTGGAGCGGGAGAATACCGGCGACAACACGCCGGCCGTGATTCATACGAAGATTGTTTCCGGAGAAAATATCCGGTTGATTGTCGCTCCCAAAGGCGGCGGAAGCGAAAATATGAGCGCCGTTAAAATGCTGAAGCCGTCTGAAGGAGTACATGGTTTAAAAAAGTTTGTGGTAGAGGTGGTTCATGCCGCCGGCCCAAATCCCTGTCCGCCGATTGTTGTTGGCGTGGGCGCCGGCGGCACCTTTGAAAAGGCGGCCCAATTGGCTAAAGAGGCATTGCTGAGAAATTTGGGAGAAGAAAGCAAATATCCCGGTATCGCAAAATTAGAAAAAGAGTTGCTGGATGAAATCAATCGCCTCGGTATCGGTCCGCAGGGTTTTGGCGGGAAGATAACCGCCCTGGCGGTTCACATCGAGGTTTATCCCACCCACATAGCCAGCCTGCCGGTAGCTGTAAACATTAACTGCCACGCGGCGCGGCACAAGGAAGCGGTGCTGTAAAAATAGTAGGAGTCTCAGGAGTTAGGAGATAGGATTCTGAAGTCGGAATAAAGGAATGGTCTATTGTCTTAAAATATTCTGACTCCTGACTCCTGAATACTTGAATGAATTACCTTGGACAGGTGGTGAGCTAAATGGACCGGATCAGCCTTACTACTCCGTTATCCGGCAATGTGGTGGAAAATCTCCGGAGCGGCCAGCGAGTTTCGTTGAACGGGATCATTTATACCGGACGTGACGCGGCGCATAAGAGATTAGTTGAATATATAGAGCAAGGGAAAAAGTTGCCTTTCGATTTAGAAGGGCAGGTTATTTATTATGTGGGACCGTCGCCGGCCAGGCCGGGCATGGTTATCGGGGCGGCCGGGCCGACTACGAGCGGGCGAATGGATTTGTACGCGCCAAAATTATACGCGCTGGGCCTTAAAGCAACAATAGGCAAAGGCCGCAGATCTCCCGACGTGATCAGGGCGATGAGAAAGTACAAAGGCATCTACCTGGCGGCGGTAGGAGGAGCCGCCGCACTGATAGCCAGGTCCATCAAAGAGGCCAGGGTGATCGCTTACCCCGAACTTGGACCGGAAGCGGTGCACGAGCTGCTTGTGGAAGATTTTCCGGCAATTGTTATTAATGATACACTGGGTGGGGACCTGTACGATGAAAGTATCAAGCTCTATTCAGAGCATAGAGAGGACGGCCGCATTTAGTACAATATTAATACCGGAAAGATAAATTAGTATTTTTATAATATTCAGTATGGAAAAGCGCATTATTGGGAGATATGTATACATGTATTATAAAAGATAATACCATGATAGATAGTTGTTTGAAAGTATACAGTATAATATCAGGTCTTGGAGGAAATGAAAACTTTATTGAAGAATTGTACTTAATATAATATTTATATAAAATGATCGCGGATGAATTTCATGGAATATATCGTGGCTTGATTATGTTTACCGGCAAACAGCTTAGGATATCCTAAAGGAGTAAAATATAACAAATATAGGCTAAGTTTTTTATAAATTATTTGATATACAAGAAAAAATAAGATTTAACAAGACTGACGCCTGTGTCTGTAAACTGGAGGTATTTTATTTAATGCATGATAAATTGAAGCATCTGAATGAACTCAGACAGTTAGTGGAAGCGGGGGGTGGCCGGAAACGCATCGATAAGCAGCATGAGGCCGGAAAAAAGACGGCGCGGGAACGGATTGCGGCCTTGCTTGATCCCGGCAGCTTCAGGGAAATTGACATGTTTGCGTCATCTGATGATGATTTTACCAATATGGATAATCCGGGTGAAGGCGTGGTAGCCGGGCATGGTATTATTGACGGCCGGAAAGTATATGTCTACGCTCAGGATTTTACCGTAACCGGGGGATCGCTTGGGCGGGTGCACGCGGCTAAGATATGCAAAGTGCTTGATCTGGCCATGAAGGTCGGCGCTCCGGTGATTGGCCTGAATGACTCGGGCGGCGCCCGGATTCAGGAAGGTGTTGACGCCTTGAACGGCTATGGCGAGATTTTTTTTCGCAACACCATGGCGTCCGGCGTCATCCCTCAAATATCGGTAATACTTGGCCCCTGCGCCGGAGGCGCGGTTTATTCCCCCGCTTTAACCGATTTTATCTTTATGGTTTCCGGGATCAGTCAGATGTTTATCACCGGCCCGCAAGTGATCAAGGCGGTGACCGGTGAAAAGGTAAGCATGGAAACGCTGGGCGGCGCCGCCACACACAGCAAAGTCAGCGGGGTGGCTCATTTTATCACCGGCAGCGAAGATGATTGTATGCTGACCATCCGCGCGCTGCTGAGTTATCTGCCTGCCAATAATCTGGATGAAGCTCCTGTATATGCTCCTGTGGAGCCGGCAAATGATAGAGAGACAATGCTGGAGATAATTCCGGACGACCCGAATAAAAGCTACGACATTCGCGATGTCATCCGCGGGGTAGTTGACAATAGCCAGTTCCTGGAGGTTCATCCGTATTTCGCGCAAAACGGTGTCGTCGGCTTCGCCCGCTTTGCAGGCCGGCCGGTAGGCGTGGCGGCCAACCAGCCCGCGGTGATGGCCGGCAGCCTGGATATTAACGTGTCCGATAAGATTGCCCGTTTTGTCCGCTTTTGCGACGCTTTTAACATTCCCGTGGTAACATTCATGGATGTGCCCGGTTTTTTACCGGGCGTTGATCAGGAATACGGCGGGGTAATCCGGCACGGAGCGAAAATAATCTATGCGTATGCCGAGGCTACAGTGCCCAAAATTACTATTATTGTCCGGAAGGCTTACGGCGGCGCTTATATTGCCATGTGCTGCAGTGCTTTGCGCGCTGACGCGGTATATGCCTGGCCGAGCGCGGAAATAGCGGTCATGGGTCCTGAAGGCGCTGTTAACATAATTAATAATAAAGAAATCGCAGCAGCGGAAAACCCGGTGGAAACGCGGCAGAAACTGGTTGCCGATTACCGGTCCCGCTTTGCCAACCCGTATATTGCCTGCGGCAGGGGCTTTGTAACGGATGTTATCGACCCGCGTGACACCCGCGCCACGATTATTGACGCGTTGCAGAGCTTTTCCACCAAGCGGGAGTCAAGACCGAGAAAGAAGCACGGTAATATCCCTTGTTAGCAGAGCATCATGAGGGGAGGGGATGGCTGGATGCCGGAAATGCGCGACGGCCGTATAAAACCGGAAGTACTGGCGGCTATTACCGCGGCGCTTGCATTTTATGGATATTCTGCGGATAAAGGTTACCGGATCGCCAGCGCGCGAAAAATGAGCGATGCCTGGAAGAAGGCCGGGATTATTGAAAATATGTTGGCCCGGGAAATGAATTCGGTTTTGAAAGGAACTGTTTTAGGAGGAAGTCTGTGAAAAAATTTCGAGTTACAGTAAATGGTCAAGTCTATGAAGTAGAAATTGAAGAAGTCGGCGGGTCCGCCAACTCGCCTGCTCAAGCCGCGGCTTCCGTGCCGCCGCGTACTCCGGAGGCGGCGCCGCTTGTTTCGGCGTCCGCGCCAAAACTTGTGCCGGGCGTCCGGAACGCTTTATCCCTGTCGCTGGGTGACGCCGGTACCGTAGCTGCTCCGATGCCCGGCATGATTAACGATGTTAAGGTGAAAGCAGGCGATCAGGTTAAACCCGGCGATGTGCTGGTTGTCTTGGAGGCTATGAAAATGGAAAATTTAATCAAAGCCGACATCGCGGGCACAGTCAAGGAAGTAAGGGTTGTTAAAGGCCAGGCCGTTAACGGCGGAGACCCGCTGGTAGTGATTGCTTAAGCAGGATAGTATTATTATGATGACAATTTTTGGAGGGAGAAATAAATGACAAAGATCAGGATTACCGACACAACGCTGCGTGACGGCCACCAGTCCCTGCTGGCCACCCGGATGAAAACAGAACACATGCTGCCCATCCTGGAGAAACACGACGCGGTCGGCTTTCATTCCCTTGAGATGTGGGGCGGCGCTACCTTCGACACCTGCATGCGCTTTTGCGGCGACGACCCCTGGGAAAGACTCAAAGAAATCAGACGGCGGGTCAAAACCCCGCTGCAGATGCTCCTGAGAGGCCAGAACGTTGTAGGCTACCGCAATTACGCCGACGATGTGCTGACAGAATTCATCAAAAAAGCGGTAGCCGATGGCATGGACATTTTCCGCATCTTCGACGCTTTAAACGATACCAGGAACATGGAGAAAGCCGTGGAAGTGGTCATCGCCGAGGGCGCGCACGCCCAGGCCACCGTGGTTTACACCATCAGCCCGGTGCACAACACCGAATATTACGTGGAATTAGCTAAAACTCTCGAAAAAATGGGCGCCCATTCTATTTGCATCAAAGACATGGCCGGCATTCTCGCTCCCTACCCCGCGTACGAAATCATCAAAGCCATGAAAGACGCGGGGATTAAAATACCCATTCAGCTGCACTGCCACTACACCAGCGGTATGGGTGCGATGACCTACTTGAAAGCCATGGAAGCCGGAGTGGATATCATCGACTGCGCCATATCGTCCATGGCGCTCCAGACATCGCAGCCCGCCATTGAAACAATGTGCGCCTCCCTGGCGGGGACCGGATACGATCCCGGCTTCGATTTAAAAATACTTACCGAGATCGCCGAGTACTGGAAAGGAATCCGTGAACAGTACGCCGAATTCGACGTGGCCTCAAAAAGCGTAGATACCAACGTGATGATCTACCAGATACCCGGCGGCATGATGTCCAACTTTATCTCCCAGCTCAGCCAGCAGAACGCCCTGCACCGCCTGCCGGAAGTATTGGAAGAACTGCCGCGCGTCCGCGAAGACTTCGGTTACCCGCCGCTGGTTACCCCGACCAGCCAGATTGTCGGCACGCAGGCCGTAATGAACGTGCTGCTGGGCCGCTACAAAGTGAACACAAGTGAAACGATTCAGTATATGCGTGGTTATTACGGCCGGTCCCCGGCGCCGATCAACGAAGAAGTGCGCAAAATGATCATCGGCGACGAACAGCCGATCACCTGCCGGCCGGCCGACATGCTGGAGCCCGAGTTGCCGGCGGCAAAGGAACTATGCGCGGCATTCATGGAGAAGGAAGAAGATATCGTATCCTGCGCGATTTACCCGCAGGTTGCTCCTAAATTCCTTGAGGAGAGAATGGCCGGCAAGCTAAAGGTTGACCATGAGCTTGCCAAGCAAGGTGGGGGAGCGGCCTATCCGGTGTAAAGACAGCTTGCCGGATATGACCGGCGGAAACATTCACGTGCCGGAGAATAATTGCCTTTTGCCCAAATCTCCGACATGTGATAAGATAATATATGTGTCATGTCATATTATGATGTATTAAGCGCAAGGAGGTATTCTTAGATGTCGGAAAAACCGATCAAAGGGGAGAAAAGAGTCTTCCTGACCGGCAATGAAGTTGTAGCCTGGGCCGCGGTTGCGGCTGAGGCCGACATCATGTTCGGTTATCCAATAACTCCCCAGAACGAAATCATGCACTACTGGACCCGTATGGCGCCAAGATTTAACAAAAGATTCCTCCAGACAGAAGATGAAATTTCTGCTGGTTTTACAACGAATGGAGGAGTGCTGGCAGGTCTCAAGGCATTTACGGCTACTGCCGGTCCCGGCAACACGTTAATGCAGGAACCAATTTCAATGGCAGAGATGATGCGCCTGCCGGTTGTTACCATTGTCCAGCAGCGGGGCGGCCCGTCCTCGGCCACCGTTATTTACAGCCAGCAGGAAGTTACCCTGACCACCCATGGCGGCAACGGGGAAGGAATGCGGGTTGTTTATTCCACTGCCAGCCATCAGGAGCTTTATGACTATACGATTAAAGCTTTCAACACAGCCTGGAAATATCGTTTCCCCACCTTTGTGCTGGGTGACGGCTATCAGGCAAAAATGCGCGAACCGCTTACCATCTATGATCCGGAGGAACGTGGAATTGAAGTAGTGCCATCCTACAAGTTCATCGGGGGAGCCGGGAAGCCGGGCGTTGACAGGCCGCCGGTCCAGTTGCGGAATATTTACAATATGGAAGAAGAACTGCTGGAAGTGCTTGAAGAGCAGTTTGCCGAATTTGGAAAGATTTCTCCCGATGTAGCCGAGTGCGAATATTTCGGTTGTGAAGACGCGGAAATCGTGGTTACGGCTCACGGAGTGGTAGCCCGGGGAGCCAAGAGCGCGGTCAAAGAACTCAGGGAGCATGGACTGAAGGTAGGTTATTTCCGTCCTATTACGCTCAGGCCGCTGGCAGTAAAGGAACTCCGTGATATATTTAGCAAGGCCAAGAAAGTGCTGGTTGCCGAATCAGCTAACGGACAGCTTGACCAGTTGTTAAAATACGCGGCTTACGGCCTTACCACTGAGATGGTCTCACTATTCAAACCGGGTGTGGGAATTAATTCCGAAGATATTTACGATAAAGTTAAGACAATGCTGGAAAACTAGGGAAAGACCATTGTTAAGTACGTATGAGAACGTAAAGGAGGAAAAAATTTTGATCAAACCTTCTATGCCGAAATCCTGGCGGGTTGATACCAAGCCGCACAAATTTTGTCCCGGCTGTGGGCATGGTTTGGTGTTGAAAGCCCTCGGACAAGCCATTGATGAACTGGATATCCAGGACCGGGTGGTTTTTGGCTGTGATATCGGGTGTTCGCTGCTGGCCTGGGATTTCTTTAATGTTGATACAGTCCAGACTCACCACGGCCGGACCAATCCGGTAATGACCGGCATTAAGCGGGCTAACCCGGACCTTATCTGTATCGGCTACATGGGTGACGGAGGCGGCTACGCCATAGGTTCCCAGCACCTGGTAAACGCCGCTACCAGGAACGAAAAGATTACCGTAATTCTGGTCAACAACGCCCAGTACGGCATGACTGGCGGCCAGATGGCCCCGACGACGCTGCCCGGCATGAAAACAGAGACCACCCCGTATGGCCGCGATGTGGATTCGACCGGCTACCCGTGCCAGGGTCCGGAAATGGTGGCGGCCATTACCAGGGAAGGCGCTTATGTCGCCCGTGCAACCGTGGTCAAACCGGTCCCGTTAAAAAATTATATTAAGAAAGCCATTCAAAACCAGATGGAAGGGAACGGTTTTTCCTTTGTTGAATGTTTGTCTGCTTGTCCAACTAACTGGCGAACCAATAATGTTGAAACGATAAATTTTGTGGAAAATGAAATGACGAAGTATTATCATGTCGGTGAAATAAAAGTGCCGCCTCCCAAGGAACCGCTCAAAGTCAAGACATGGACCAAGATACCGGCAATGGAGGTACAAAAAAATGGCTAATGCTATAAAGATAGTCATGGCGGGCGAAGGTGGCCAGGGCGTGCAGTCGGTGGCTGAAATTATCGCGGAAGCCGCAAACGAAGAAGGTAAAGAATGTCTTTATATTCCCAACTTTGGGGTTGAGCAGCGCGGCGGCGTGTCGGTGGCCTATGTGCAAATCAGTGACGAAGCCATCGGCGCTCCCAAGTTTAATACGGGCGATATTGTTGTCGCTTTAAGCGACCGGGCGCTGTACAGGACCAAACAGTATGTGGGACCCCAGACGATTTTCGTATATGATACCAGCATCAATGTGCCGAAGGAAGATCTCCCCGCTAACGCGGCGAGAATTCTCGGCATCCCGGCTGTGGAGATTTCCAAGAATGAACTGCACCCGCGGGTTTTTAACATTATTATTATGGGTGCCGTGGTTGGCGCGACGTCTGTTATTTCCAGAGAGGACGCCAAGCGGGCTATTGAACATAAACTGGGGGCGAAGTTTGAGAAGCAGCCGAAACTGCGCGACCAGAACTTCAGCGCGATAGATCGCGGCATTGAGCTTGTAACTAAGGCAGGATAAGGAGGTTTAATAATATATGTCGGTGGAATTTGAAGGTATTACCCAGGAATACGAAAAAGGCAACTTTACTCTCTTCCCCGGCCTTTGCAAGGGTTGTGGTCTCTGCATTGCCAAGTGCCCGAGCGAAGCTTTATCCTGGTCCGATGTCCTCGGGGTTTATGGCACGCCCGCTGTTGTAGCGAATGAGAAATGCATTACTTGCGGCGTCTGTGAACTGGCCTGTCCGGACTGCGCGATAACAGTAGTCAGAAAAAAGAAGAAATAAATCAAGTGGCGCCGGGTAAACAGAAGATTATTCTAAGGTCTTTCCGAAGGGGAAAGGCCTTTTTTATAAAGCGGCGATTTTAAGAACATGGGCTGCGTTGTATGCCTAAATGTCACTGAGAATGCAATTTGTCCCTTTGGTTGCGATGCTGAAAACGGGATAGAAATCGATTAAAAGGATCATGTTATAAATGCAACCAAATGAAAGGGGGTTTCTTGACATGGGTTCTCTTTCATGGAATGCGGCCAAGATCGTCCTTGCCGCCGGAACACCGATTCAGCATCTTGTTTCCGGCAAAAGTGAGACCCACCTTTTATGCAACCGGCAGGCGGTGCTTATCCTGCAAAAAGACGGCTATGAAGCGCATGCGCAGGTTTTAAGCAATTACCTGGAAATGATCAATCGGGGGGCAATCTGGGCCGACAGGGGCTGGAAAAATTTCGCTCATTACCTTGATCCCGCTTTTGGCCCCTGGCCTGACGCGCGGACGGAGTGCCGGGCTTTTTTTGAGAAGGCTTTGTGCCACTGGCAGCGGAAGAATAAAAAGAAAGCGTTTTTTTTCCTCGGCGCGGCGGCACATCTCGTTCAGGATATGTGTGTGCCGCACCATGCCAAGGGAAGTGCATTTTGCGGCCATAAGGAATATGAAAAATGGGCTCAAGAAAACCGCATGGATTTTATCGTTTATTCAGGCGGCACATACCACAACGCGTCAACTCCGGCCGGCTGGGTTGAAGCCAACGCAATAATTGCCAGGCACTATTTCCCCTATGTCTCAAATATTAATTCAGAAACGTCCTACAAGCTGGCAACAAGCGTGCTTTTACCGGCAGCGCAGCGTTCAACGGCGGGCTTCTTTTCTTTCTTTTTAGAATACGCGAATAATCCACGTTAATTAAACGTGATCAGCAAACTGATTTTTCACTATCTCAGGGTGATCCTGGCATCCAGCGCCACAACCCTGTCGGCATACGCCAACAGCGGGTTGATATCCATCTCGGATATGGACGGGTTCGCCAGCGCCAGCTGTGCCAGCCTTGTCAGACAACGAGTCAAAACATCAAGGTTCACAGCGGTGGCGCCCCGGGCCCCGGCCAGTATTTTGCTGACTTTTGTTTCTCTGATCATATCGATGGTTTCTTCTTCGCTCAGAGGAGGTATTCTTAATGAAATGTCATTCATTATCTCGGTGAAAACGCCTCCGGCGCCGAAAGCCAGAACGGGACCGAATTGCGGATCTCTTTTGCAGCCGAGGAGCAGCTCGGTTCCTTTATCCAGATATTCTTGAATGAGCACTCCTTCTATTTGGGCCCCTGTATGCTTGAGTTCTATTTCCCTGCGCATGCTCGTGAAAGCATCTTCAAACTGCCGGACGTTCCCGATATTCAACCGCACACCGCCGGCGTCTGATTTGTGAATGATGTCCGGGCTTAAAACCTTCATGGCAACCGGATAGCCGATTTTTTCCGCAAGCGAAACGGCCTCCTCGATATTTTTAGCCTTTCCCCGGCGGGCTACGGGGATACCGTAAGATTCCAGGATTTCGAAAACATCGGTTTGAGACAGGCTTCCTGCAGTTTTGCCGGAGAGTATCTTTTCAACTTGGGCTTGTCCGGGGTTAACGGGCAGTGATACCGGTTGGCGCTCTTTTTTCTTGATAACGTGGTGATACCGGTACAGGGCGGAGAGCGCCCTGGCAGCCCGGTCAATCGAGTAGAAATATACAACATTGTTTTCTTTTTCAAATTCCCTGGCATATTCCTGGAAACGCTGACCGTAAGTCCAGGTGACCACCGGCTTGTCCGGGTTTTTGCCGGCGACCTCCCTAATCAGTTCGGTAGTGTCCAGGAAGTCACCCTCCTTGTCCAGGAATGAACCGGTTATGCAAATCACTGCATCCATTTGCGGGTCTGCTATGAAGGCTTCCAGGATGCGGCGGTAGGATTCATGAAAACCGTGGAACATGCCGGCCGGCCACATATCCACCGGGTTGCTGCAGTGCGCCCACGCGGGAAACAGTTCACTAAGCTGAGCTTCTGTATTACTGCTCATCTTGGCTATCTCCAGGCCATAACGGGAGCACGCGTCAACGGCGATGATGGCGGCGCCGCCGGAAATGGAGACTACGCCCACTCTGTTCCCTTTGATGCCGTTAAAAGTGGTGAAAACTTTGTTAAGGTCAATCATCTCCTCAACATCCTCAACGCGCAGGAGACCGCATTGTTTGAAGGCAGTATCAAAGATCCTGTCTTCGCCGGCCAGGGCGCCGGTATGTGAGCTGGTGATTATGGCGCCGCCGGGGCTGGCCCCCGTCTTATAAATAATGACCGGTTTAAGAGCGACGGCGTCTTTGGCCGCCTGCATGAACTGCGGCCCGTCCCGCAGGCTTTCCATATGCAGATTTATTACCTTGAGGCGGGGATCCCGGACTATGTGGCCCAACAACTCGGAGAATTCTATATCAGTAGTATTGCCGGTGTCAATTAATAGCCCTATGCCGCTGAATATCTGCGGCGCCCCTACCACAAAAACCCCCGACTGGCAAAGGATTCCCGCTGCCGCGGCGGGATTCATGAACCGTATGAAGGATGTGCAAAAGCGGTTGAAGTTGTTTACGATGCCCAGCGTGTTCGGACCTAATACCCGCACCCCGTATTTGGCCGCGGTTTTGAGGATTTCTTTCTGCATTAACTTGCCCCGTTCGTCACCATCGAAAAACCCCTGGGCAACGATGATTACAAGCTTGACCTTTTTTGCGCAGCACTGGCCGAAAAGCTCCGGAACCGTGTCTCGGGGCGCGCAAATTACCGCCACATCGGGTATCTCCGGCACGTCCAGCAAGGAAGTATAGGCACGGTGACCCAAAATCGTGCCTCCTTTAGGATTGACCGGATATATCTTTCCTTGGTAGCCCCTTTCAAGCATAACTTCCAATGGATTGTTGCTTCCTTTGCCCGAACGGCTGGTCACACCTACCAGCGCCACGGATTCCGGATCCGTTAATTTTTTATAGTCATTTTCAGACAGCATTAAAAGATGACCTCCATGATTATTTAAAAAGCATAAAATAAATTTACACTTAAAAATATATATCGTAAAGACCTTTTTAATAAATAAAAAGAGAAAAGTTGAGGTATTTAAACTATATAATTTCCATATAGTTTTTTTTGCTAATATTTTGGATTATGCGACGGTAGAATTTTCTTGACAACCTGATGCTAGGTCATAAAGATGATGAAATAGCGGGACCTATTGCGGAAGAAATAGCGAGATCCTTTGGTAAACCCTATCTAATAATCTATCTTTGACCAAGTGCCGCCAGAATATCCTGCAGTATTTTACTTGATGACAGCACGTATTTCTTATCGCAGTAATCGATTAAGATATTATTGTTTTCAATAATATCAATCAGGAATACAAGAAGATTAAATCTATATTCTTTTTTGTACTTTACAAACTGCTCAGCAGTATCTTTGCTGAAATACCCAAATCCGTCGGTAAAAAAAAATACATCAGAACTTCTGTGCTTTTTGTGTTTTTTAATAATTTCCATCGCTTTTTGAATGGGCTTATCAAAATTTGTCCCGCCGTAGTAAGACGATGTTAATAACTTAAAAAAGCCCGTAAAATCAGGTTTTCTTGGTAGTAATAAAATATAATCAATTTCACTGCTAAAATTAATTAGACAAAAATAACGCCGTTTGCGCAGGGCGCCCAAAGCTATGGTTAACACGATAGCCTTTAGTATTTCAAGATTTTCCCCTTGCATGCTTCCGGAGGTATCAAGGCAAACGATTACTCCTCCTTTGCCACGGTAGTCCTTGGCTTCATATTCGTAAGTAAATAATTTATTTTCCAAATAATTATTATAAAATAAATCTATGAGATCATCGTCTAAATATAATAAATCCAAAGGTACAATATTAGCAAGATCATTGGACAATCGTATCTTCACTTTACATTCAAAAGATGACTTTGCCACCTTTTCCCGTTTCTTTTCTTTAATATCTTGCAAATTGCCAACACATCTTATGATTTCTAGTATTTCCGGATGTTTTTTGATAATTTCTGCAATATATGTGCATAAATTGGGGTTTGTTTCTATCAGTTTACCAAAAGATAAATCCCAATAATTATTTAATCTAAGATTTCTTAAGCTATCATAAATCTCTTTTCTTTTAATAAAATCATCTTTTATTTTTAAAGAAGCATACTCGATTATTTTTTCAAAACTTTTTAATGTAAAATTTTTTTGCTGATGGTTGTATTCTTCTATTTTGGCTAAAACGCTGAATGATTTACTGGATAATGTCTGAGCGCTGTCCCCGGGTTCTCTGTCGCCAGCAGCCTTTGATCCTTTCTTTTGTTGAAAGGCCAACTCCTTCAAATATTCCGCTAATTGATTGAGCTTACAAAACATGTTTAACCGCTTGGCCATGTCGTACTTACTGCTTGTATTTATGTTATTTATTTCTTCAAGACTCTTACTTATATAATTATCAATGCTAGTTACTAAATTATTCCGCATCGCATCCAACTGGCTTTGCCCGGAACCGGAATTAGTATTCGCGGAGGAATTTCCCGGCTCTTGTCGGCTTTTATCATTCTGATTATTGTTTGCTGGCTTGTTGATTGCATTTGTATAGCTGTCAAGCATATCTATATTTTCGTATATTTCTTCTAACTTATTATCCTCGTAGCTGTCAAGCTCATCAATATAACCAACGATTTCTTTAATAAAAAAATAGCTGTTTTGCTCGTTTAATGTGGTGAATCTTTTTATATCTCTAATAGGGAAAGTGTTGGAAATATTTTTTAAAGTTTGATACTTAATTCGGTCACTTAACGTTAGTTCCTTCGGGTTAAGATCTTTTAAAGAATAATATTCTTTGAAAAGAATATTATATAGGCTAAATAACATATCCTGGTCGAAAAGTCCTGCTTTTTGCGGATCTATATCTTTGTTTAACTTGTATTTACGTTCCAAATAAGAAAAATACATTCGATCATATTCATCATGTTCAATAAATATCATTATTAATTATCACCCTCGGATAAGGATGTAGATATTTTGTCATCAAGCTTTTCGAGCTCATTATAGTAAATCTTGAAATTATCAAGCCTTTCCGAAATATTTGACTCAACCTTTTTCTTGAATAAATTAGTTATTTTTAAATACTCTTTGTTGTTTGAGCAGTTGGCGAGCTCTAACTCGAGCTGGTTTTTAATTTTATTTAACTTATATATATATTCTTTAATCAAACCATGCTGAATATAAAGTTTCTTTTTTTGATTTTCTTTTAAATAGCTGTTACATTTAATGTAATCCCCATAGAGAGCCCTGGTATTGGATATTAAATCCTTAATCACATTGTCGAAGGCATCTGAAATATTCATTGAAATACTTGATAATATATTATTAAATATACTTTCTACTATGATTGAATCCAGGTTTTTTTTTAAAAGATTATAGTCCTCCGGTTGCTCCCAGGCCATGAAAGGGACAATAAATAAGTCTTCAACTTTTATTGAGTTCCTGTTGTTAATAAGAGCGCTGACCTTAAGTACTTTTACAATATTTTTAAATTTCCGGTCAGATATATAATAATTATTCTCCTGGCAAAATTCCCTTATTTTATAAAGAACATTTATTACTTCCGGCCCAAGCTGAATTTTTTGCGATTCACCGAATACGTATTCAAGGTCATTCAAATCAAGCATGAAATCGTAATTAAAACTTTCCTTGATTTTGGCCGGGTCATCTTCCACCAGCAGCATGCTTGTAAAATTTTTAAAATCTTTTATTGGTTCACTAATGTATTTAATGGTAAATCTGTCGTATAGGGCCTGCAGGTCATCCATTTCTTCATCATCTGGAACTTCGTTGGAAGCGCCAAATAAGGAAATCAGGGGAACTTTAATAATTTCTATATCATTTACATAAACCTTTTCGTTTGCAATCATTAATAGACTGTTTAGTATTGAACTGTTCCCTTTAAAAATTTCATCCAGGAAACCAATTTCAACGTCGGCCAGCTTGTTGTCAATTTTTCTAGCAAACCGATCATTTTTTAATCCAGATAAGGATACAGGTCCAAACATTTCTTCCGGTGTTGTATACTTAGTCAGGAGGTACTTAAAAATTTTAACATTCTTTATGAGTGAAGAAAAAACATTAATAATTGCAGATTTGGCAATTCCTGTTTTGCCCAAGATAAACATGTTTTGTCTGGAGAAAACTGTTAGGATCATTAAGGAAATTAATTCCTCCCTTTCTAGAAAAACACTATTCAAAGCATCCTCAATGTATATTATTTTTTTTAAAACAGAAGTTTTAACCATTGTCTTTACCCCGTAAGAATAAATATGCTTCCAGCACGCCGCCGGCTATCGCCCGGGCTTTATCGGAAATGGTAAAACAATTTTCGCGCTGGTTGCGTGGGTCAATATCCCCCACCTTCATGCCAGGTGTTACTTTTAAATTACTGTACAGCATACCCCTAAGAACCCCGGAGATCGTTGCATAAAGCGGCATGTCGTCAACAGTCGCTACAATTTCCCCTTTTTGCACACTATCCCCGATTTCCCTGACAGCGTGGAAAGTGCCGCTTCCCGGAGAGCGGAGGACTCGCTCTTCCCGGTAGCCGCCAATTTCACCAGGTATCCCTGTATTTGGCTCAGCTTGACCCTCTAAAATTACTCTCCCCAAGCTGTGACCTCTTTGGGTTTCCACCACGGCGTGAACATCCACCCCGGCAGTAAAACCCGGCCCCAGACCAATTACTATTGGAGCGTCATTAATGGTTGTTCCTATATTTCTTTTGGCGATTGTTGCGTCAATAGCTGCTGTTGGACGAAGTGCTTTAAGAGGGTATTGAGACGGATCAGCAATGATTGGTATTTTCCCGGCTTCCAACAATTTAGCAATATCGCCCGCTGTAACGGCTAATTCGGCCGTTATATCCTCCACCGTGAATTTGCCTCTGAATACCGCTTCAGCGAAGGAAACCGTGCGTCTGATAACCATTGGTTCGGGCAATTCAATCATAACTACGGGGAAGCCGCTTCTCACAAGCCTGTGAGCTGCTCCGCTGGCTAGGTCGCCAGCTCCCCTGATCACGATCAGGTTTTTATCCATGTCCTTTCCACCCCCAAGCGAAAAATTAATTTTCGTTCTCCAAAATGGTGCTCTTATAATTGAATACTAAACTGATTTTCCAAAGGAGCAGGAGGGAAAGCTACAGTGCGGGCAGTCAAGACAAAGGCCTCCGTGCCCCATTCTTGTTATTTCTCTCCTGGTTACCCGCTCGCCAGCGAGAATACGCGGGAGGATGAGGTCAAAGATGGTTGCCTTGGAATACATCACACAGGCAGGCAGGCCTAGGATAGGAGTGGCGCCAAGGTACGCCAGAATAAACATCGCTCCGGGAAAAACAGGCGCGCCGTAAGTGACAATTTCAGCGCCGGTGGCCCGGATACCGCTGGGGGTAACATCATCGGGGTCAACAGACATCCCCCCGGTGATAATGACCATATCAGCGCCCTTTTTAATAAAGTCCATGATACTTTTTGTTATACGGGTGGTTTCGTCAGGTAAAATCACGTGGAACGGAACGGGGCAGTCAAAGCGAGAAAGTTTTTCCTTTACAACTGGGCTGAATTTGTCCACAATCCGGCCGTGATAAACCTCATTACCGGTAGTAATAAGACCCGTGCGAAATGATTGTATTTCCTTTACTTCCAGCAACGGGCCCCGTTCTTTACATACCTGCTCCACCAGCTCAATTTTTTCTCTTTTAACAACCAGCGGGATAACCTTAGTGGCCGCTATCATGTCTCCCTTTTCTACAATCAGGTTGGTGTGGCGTGTTGACAGGGCGACCTCTTCAATGTCGTTAACTAGGCACACACCCTGCACATCTACTTTGAGCAGTCCGGTAACAGAGGCGATGAATCTTACCTTACCTTCACCGGGTTCGGTAAATGTGGTGCCCTCACCACCGGAAGCCCCGGCGATCCTTTGGGCGGCCTCATTTTCATGAAGAAATTCAGCGCCGCATTCCCAGATATAGATTTGATCTTTGCCTAGCTTTAACAGTTCGGGCACGTCCTCTGCTCTGATTATATGCCCTTTCTTGAAAGCAGCGCCTTTGAATTTTCCCGGTATCACCATCGTGATGTCATGACACAGAACCATACCAACAGCTTCCTTGGTATCCACTTTTTGCATTGTTTCTCCGCCTTTCTGTCATATTTCACGTTAGTCAGAGATAGTGATCAGTTGTTTTGGGACACCCCCAGGCGGGATGCTTCTCCGGCGGCCAGAATCACACCTGCGATTAAAATGCCAACACCTCTATAACCGGATCGGCAGCCTGCGCGGCCCCGACTGCCACCCGCTTTGCCCCTCCCCGCCCAAGCAAGCCGGCGACTTCACGGGCATTGTTTAGAGCAATAGTTGATTCAACTTTATTTATAAAAGGGAGCCAGCGGCGACTTTCCTGTGAGATATCTTTGCCATAGCCCTGGCTGTGCAGAAGCACTCTGGCAACTGCCTGTCCGGTTACTAACTCACCAATATTCATAGAGGCAAGGCTGGCAATTATTTCAGGCCGGTGGGTATATTCCCTGTTCAGGGGCTTGCCCAGGCAATCAATTCCTACCACAGGCACAACTAATGTCGCTGTATCCGGCATAACCGGCTCGCCTTCCCGGGGTGCCTTAAAAGGCTTGTGTGCGGCCCCGTCTGCTTCCACAATAATTAAGTCAACGCCTGTGCCGGGTAATTCGGCAATAAAATCTTTATCCAGGCCTTTAAGTTTATTTTCCCGGTCTAACCCTACCCCGGCCACTACCAGGGGAAAGGAAGCTAAGTTACTTTTTATCTCAGACAGAAGGTGTTCTGGAGAAGATTCAATGATCAGCTTCAGCATCTGCTCTTGCTCAGGGGCGAAAATCCGTGTCGTAGTGGTTAGCAGCACCTTCCACCCCTGTTTTATCGCTTCTTGCCCGATGGCAAACGTGGTGGTAGTTTTTCCACCTGCCCCGGCAAGGGCAACAACGTCACCCTTTTTTATTGAAAAAGCTTCAATAAACTTCATAAGTAAACCTCTTTCTGCATTTGCGGCGCCAATTATTTGTTGATCCTGCCGATCTGGCCAACCCATGTGTTAGCCCAGTGGCGTACGGACTAAGCTTTAATATATTTGTTTAAAGCAAGTCTATTACTCACTAGCTCTGCTAACGCACCATATTTTTAAGGCCATTTGTAAATCAAATCTCTTATCCGGTTCTTTCAGAGTAAAGCCACCTATTTCACATATCTTCCTAATCCGGTATTTGAAGCCGCTTGGCGTGACAGCCGCAGCCTTGGCTGCCTCTTTAATATTGCTGTCATGACTGAAATAAAGATGAAGGGTCTCTGTCAGTTGAGTGTGGTGCCTGGCGTCGTATTCCAGCAGCTTGCCGAGCTGTTTCTGCATATAAGACAGAAGGTCCTGCTGGTTGGAGTTGTGTATGAGCAGGCCATAAGTACCCAGACTGTCAAAGGAAAGCACAGTATTGTTTTGGTTTAGCCCTTTTATTACTGTTAATGCTTTCTGGGCTTCCTGGTAGGATTGCGCGAAATCCGAGGGTGCATAGCAAATACCCCCAATACCAATCGAAACGGTTATTTTGGGTTTCGAGAAACGCCGGCTAACTTTTGTCTGGATAGCTTGCGCCAGATCAGTACCGGTACAGGTTGCATTTGCTTCCAGCGCGGTGATTACGATAGTGTTATTGCCTTTTGCCGTAACCAGGCCATGAAGGTTACAGGCATTAAGCGCCAGGTTAACCGTTTCGCAAAGATGGCTCTTGAATTGGAGAAGCTGCCTTTCATCCAGCATGAAATTGTCAATTAATCGTGAAAAGTTATCCACATTAATGAGCAGAACACAGTGGAACTGGCTGAGATTATAGCCGAGGTGGCTTGCTCTTTCAATAATCAAGCTTTCGGAGCTAAAGTTACCCGAGATTAAATCGTCAACAAAATCACCTTTAAGACGGTTTTCTGTTTCAGCCACAGCCCGGGTTTGCATCATCTTGAGGGCGAAAACCGTGGCTGCGCGCTCCAAGGTCATCTGAGCCAGCCCGGTGAACTTCCCTGAGGTTTTGAAAACGCTAACATAGCCCAGGATATCCTGGCCGGTTACGATCGGGGAAATAAGTCTGGCGAATGGTTTATTGGTTGATTCCGGAGGGAGCAGTACCGGTCTTTTTTCCTGGCTCAACGTGACGGCCAGATGGCGGTGGCGACAATTGTTAAAGATATCCCTGGCTGAGCATACTTGAGCCGGCAAGTTCTTTTCTGTTGACATTGTGGGCAAAGAATGAGCGACTGGCCGGAAGAACTGGTCTTCCACAAGGATCGCTCCACCAATGATCCGGCCCACGGTACTGGCAATAGTCGACAGATCGTCTCCGTTTAAGATCATCTTGTTTATCTGCTCGTAGTTGGCTATAGATTGTTTTAGTATTTCATTTTGCTCACGGATCTTGTCGTAGGTCTGCTCTAAGGCTTCACTCAGGTTGGTTTCCTGATAGTAGCGCAGGTCGGGAAGAATTTCATCACCCCACTGGGTTAGCGTTTTCCCGATATAACGGCAGTGCGGGTCGCCCTTGGCAGTGCAGGATACTTCCTTGATGATTACCCGTTCACCAAAAAAAGCCGACATAATACCACTGGCGTAACCCGCCAGTGACCAGCATACCGGTTCTGTGGCAGGGCCGAAATGTTTGAGGTGATGCTCTGCTTCGTAAGAATCATGCCATATGCCTTCGCAAAGCCAGTTGCTTTTGCCTCCGTTGTTTTGGATCTCCAAAGGGGTGACACGGGCCATACCGACAAATGTGTGGGAAAGTACACCTAACTGATAGCTTTCAGCTTTATCGCTCAAGGGAAAATCACGCATGGAGTTTGCGGCATCGTGGTAACCGGCGGAAAAACCGTAGCGAATTAAAAGCCCCTTGGCTTGTTCTGTACCCAAGGTACAGATAATGTCTTTGCGCAGATTGCCGAGCGCGTCGGTATTAAGAATCAGCACCCGGTTATTTTTGATGTAATTTTTTCCTGCCTCGGATTGCAATCTTAATAGTTTGTCAAAATGTATATCCTGAATAATCAACCACACCCCCTTAGAAACGTGTCCAGTCTTCAGCCAGTTAACGTTAATTATTGTTCTTAGATTAGTCATTATAGGCTAATCCTGGTTTTATGTACATAAATATACCATATTGAACTGCTAACAAAAACCATTAAGCTGGATAGTATTCTACTGAATATTCTGTCTTGTTGGATAGTTGAAATAGTTCTGACTTGTGTGATAATTTTTATGTCAGTAAATCAATGGGCAGGATTCTTCAGTATACATGCTTATTGATAAAAAAATCATGGAGGTGGCTAATTATTGTGTTACAAAGCGTAGACACTTACTGGAACCCATTCATGGAGACTATGCCGTTAGACAAGCTGAAGGAAATGCAGTTGACGAAATTCAAAAAGATTTTTAAGTGGGGCTATGAACATTCGAGACTTTACCGGGGCATGTATGAAGAAGCCGGCTTAAGGCCAGATGATATTAAAACCTGGGACGATGTCTTGAAGGTACCGATGCTGGAAAAGGACAAATACCGCAAGGCTCAGGCTAAGCAACCATGGCCTTATGGCGATGCCCTGTGTGCCGCTTGAAGAAGTCACAGAATACCACCAGACCAGCGGCACCACGGGACAGCCGATATATGTACCGGATACCTGGCAGGACTGGGAATGGTGGACTGAGAGTTGGTGCTACATTCTGTGGGCGCAGGGTTTCAGGGAAACCGACAGGGTATTTTTGCCGTTCGGTTATAACAATTTTATCGCCTACTGGGCCGGCCATTATGCCTGTGAGAAGATCGGCGCTGAAGTTGTCTCAGGCGCATTGCTGAACACTGAAGAAAGATTATTGAAAATGAAAGACCTCAGGGTCACCGCTTTTATGGCTACGCCTACTTATGTGCTTGGTTTGGCGGATGGCGCTCGGAAAAAGCTTAATATGGATCCGAAGGAATGGGGAATCAAGAGAATCCTGTGCGCCGGAGAGCCGGGTGCGAGTATTCCTACCACCAAGAAAAGGATGGAGGATGCGTGGGGCTGTGATGTATTCGACCATATCGGCGCGACCGAAATCGGCGCCTGGGGATTTGAATGTACTTCTAAGCCGGGTGGCATGCATATTAACGAAGGTTTATTCCTGATCGAACTGCTGGATCTGGAAACCGGACAGCCTGTCGAAGAGCCAGGCAAGCTTGGGAAAGTTGTCATTACTGCTTTTGACAAGATGGCCCAGCCCTGCATCCGCTATGACAGTAAAGACGTGGCCATGTGGGGTGAGCCCTGCCAGTGCGGCCGCACCTTCCGCGTGCTGAAAGGCGGGATCCAGGGCCGGATCGACCATATCACCAAGGTTAAGGGTGTCCTGTTTAGTCCTGTTGCGGTGGAAGAAGTAGTACGCAGCATGCCTCAACTGGGTGATGAGTATGAATTGATTGTCGATAAAGTTGGAGATATCGACCGGATTACCTTAAAGTATGAACTGGCTCCCGGCTGTGAGGGCCAGGAAAAAGAAACAGAAACCGAACTGGCCAGATTGTTGAGACTGAAGACCAACCTGAACTATGAATATGAAAGTCATCCTTATGAGTCCTTGCCCAGGTACCAAGTAAAAGCCAAGCGCTTTAAAGACCTCAGAAATAATCATTAAAAAGGGGTGATATAAATGGCAGCACAAGTTAACCTCCGCGAAATAGCCAATGCAATTTCGAACATCATGCAAGAAGTTGACAAGTTAAAAGAAATGGGTAGCGGCATTAAATGTGTTGAAATGAATGTTGTGAGAATGTCTGCGATGATCAAAATGTTGGAACTTGATATTACTGATGTTGCCGATGTGTTAGGCGCTTAGTTTGGCCTTCCTTAAAACGCTTGACGGATCTCGGTGCTATAACATGCGACTAAAGTAATTGTTGCAGTCGTATAGGGATCCGTCAAACCTTCTTTTAAAAAGTGCAAATGACAATTTTGAGAAGCGGGTGCAAAAAATTATATTGCGGTTAATGCAAAACGAAAAAGAGGAGGTTTGCTATGTACCTACCGGATTTTGAGTATTATGCACCTACAAGCTTGTGGGAAGCGTGCGGGCTTCTAGCGCAATTCGGCCCCAGGGTAAAAGTAATCGCGGGTGGGACTGACGTCTTACCCAAAATGAAACAAGATATCCTGGCGCCGGAGGTACTGGTATCACTTAAAAACCTCAGCCAGTTGACTGATATTTTTTATAAAAAAGGAAAAGGAATGGTTATCGGAGCCCGGGCTACTCACAATAACCTGGTTAATTCACCAGCCCTACAGGAAAAGTATCTTTCAATTTGTGAGGCCGCCCACCACATGGCCAATAACCAGATCAGAAATACGGGAACGGTGGGGGGCAATATTGTGAACGCCGTACCCTCCGCAGACCTGCCTCCCATCCTGATTGCCCTTGGCGCTGTGGTAAAGCTGTTCGGAACCGATGGGGAAAGGACTGTTTTACTGGAAGAGTTTTTTACCGGACCGGGTAAGACTGTGCTCAAACAAAACGAAATCCTAACCGAAATTGTTATCCCCGATCAATCCTTTACCGGCAGTACCTATATAAAATTCGGGCTGCGCCGCTCAGGCGCCCTGGCAGTAGTTGGGGTGGCCGTCGCAGTTTCTATGCAAGGGGATATTTGTAAAGAGGCCCGGATTGTCCTGGGTGCTGTGGCCCCTGTACCCATGCGGGCTAAGAAAGCAGAAGAATTGTTAAAGGGCAAAGCAGTTACCCAAGAACTGCTGGAAGAGATCGGTGTGTGTGCTGCCGGTGAAAGTAAGCCCATCTCTGATATTCGCGGCTCGGCCGAATACCGGAAGGATATGGTGCGGGTTTTTACTAAGCGTGCCCTATCGAAAGCAATTAAAGAAGGACACTGCTAAGAGAAGGGGGGAACAAAATTTATGAAGGCGATTACAGACAAAAATGGCGTAAAGCGTTATCTGATCACTCTGAACGTCAATGAGGACGGCTACACTAGAGTTGTTAAAGCTAATACCACCTTGGCTAATGTCCTGCGTGATGAACTGGACTTGACCGGGACTAAAAAAGGCTGTGAGTTAGGCGACTGCGGGTCATGCACTGTCCTGCTGGACGGTAAGCCGGTAGACTCCTGCCTGGTACTGGCGGTAGAGGCGGACGGTTGTGATATTGTCACCATCGAGGGACTGGCGCAGAATGAAAAATTGGATAAGCTGCAGGAATCCTTTGTGAAAAACGCGGCGGTGCAGTGCGGCTACTGCACGCCGGGCATGATTATGTCCGCCAAGGCTTTGCTTACTCGCAAACCCCGCCCCAGCGAAGAAGAAGTGCGCGAAGCAATTGCCGGCAACCTGTGCCGCTGCACAGGCTATGTCAATATTGTCAAGGCCGTGTTGGCCGCGGCTAACGAGCAGTAAAGGAGGTGAAAAAATATGGAGGAAAAAACAAGGACATCCTACACAGAATACAAACCAGAGGAGATAAGCGAGTTTAAGATAAAGGATGAGAAATACTCGGTTATAGGTAAAAGTGTACCCAAGATGGACGGGCGTGTTAAGGTTACCGGCCAGGCGAAATACACCGGAGACCTGAAGTTTCCAAATATGCTGGTGGGGAAAATCCTTCACAGCCCGTATGCTCACGCCAAAATTTTGAGCATAGACACATCAGCGGCGGAAAAACTCCCGGGGGTTAAGGCTGTCATTACCCATAAGGACGTGCCCAGCCTGAAGTACGGGATCAGCCCGGCGCGCTGGGATGAGAACATTTTCTGCATTGACAAGGTCCGCTATGTGGGTGATAAAGTGGCTGCCGTGGCCGCTATTGATGAGGATACAGTTTATAAGGCATTAAAGTTAATTAAAGTGGAATATGAGGAATTGCCGGCTGTATTTGACCCGATTGAGGCTATGAAAGAGGGCGCGCCGCAGGTACACGACGAGTACCCCGGCAATATAAACACGGAAATTCACCAGAATTTCGGCGATGTGGAGCAAGCGTTTAAGGACGCTTATTACGTGCGCACCGACCGCTTTGTGGGGAACCGCACCTACCATGCTCCGATTGAGCCCCACTCGGCCATATCGATCTGGGAAGACGGTAAGCTGACTGTTTATTGCAGCACGCAGTCGCCACACTATTTTCAATATTATATCGCCCGGGAGTTCGGCATGAAAATGGGCGATGTGCGGGTGCTCAAGACCTTTGTGGGAGGCGGCTTCGGGGGTAAGCTGGAGCCGACCGCTCTGGAGTTCGCCGGGGCTGTTTTAGCCAGGATGACTGGCCGCCCGGTCAAGATGTTTTACGACCGCGCCGAGATGTTCACTCATAACCGGGGACGCCATAAGGTGGTTATGGAGATCACTACAGGCGTGGATAAAAACGGTAAGATCCTCGGTGTGCACGCCAACTTCGTTCAGGACGGCGGTGCTTATACCAGCCTCGGTATTGCCACTGCTTACTATGCCGGGGCCATGCTGACCCTGACCTATGACTTTGTCAACTATAAATTTGATATGACCAGGGTTTATACCAATCTGCCGGCCTGCGGCGCCCAGCGGGGACACGGGGCGCCCCAGCCCAGGTATGCTTTTGAGTGTCACCTGGATCACGTCGCTGAGCATCTGGGGATTGATCCCATTGAACTGCGTTTGCGGAATGCCCGCCGGCCGAATACAATTACCCCCAATGAATTCGGTGTCCAATCCTGCGAAATGAAGGCCTGCCTGGAAAAAGCGCGGGAGATTTCAGGCTGGCAAGATAAGAAAGGCAAACTGCCCAAGGGCAGGGGGATTGGGATTGCCACAGGCAGTTTTGTTACCGGCGCCGGCTACCCAATTTACAGGACAGATCTACCCCACGCTTCAGCCATGATTAAGGTGCATGAGGACGGCACCGCCGCCACCCTTTATACCGGGGCTACTGATATCGGGCAGGGTTCCGACACCATCCTTTGCCAGATGGCCGCGGAGGCGATGGGGTTCACTTATGACAATATGAAGATAGTAACCGCTGATACTGAAACTACTCCTCATGATTTTGGCGCCTACGCCAGCCGCCAGACCCTCATGTCCGGCTCTGCTGTAAAACAGGCCGGTGAAGAGGTCAAGGCGCAGGTTTTGGAAATGGCTTCGGTCTTGATGGAAGTGGACGTTGATAACCTGGACTGCCGGGATGCAGTAGTATATTGCAAGTCAAACCCTGAAATCAGGAAGACTTTTGGAGAAGTCGCGAGAACGTTCTTTGTTAAAAGAGGCCCGCTGGTCGGGCGTGGAGTTTATGCCCCGCCCAAGCTCGGCGGCAAATTCAAGGGAGCTCCGGTAGGAACTTCGCCGGCCTACAGCTTCGCAGCGCAAATCAGCGAGGTTGAGATCGATGAGGAGACCGGGGAAATCAATGTTAAAGAAGTTTGGGATGTCCACGACTGTGGCATGGTGATTAACCCGGCGCTGCTTCACGCTCAGGTACACGGCGCTCTCTATATGGGTATGGGCGAGACAGTGTGGGAAGAGGTTGTGTTTGACAATAAAGGAAAGCTCCTCAACGGCAACCTGGGAGAGTACCGGATGCCGACGTCGTTAGATATGCCTAAGATTGTATCGGAACTTGTGGAAAGCAGTGAGCCGGCGGGGCCATGGGGCGTTAAGGAAGTTGGCGAAGGCGCTACCATCCCCACTATGGGTTGCTTTTCCAACGCTATTTACGACGCCATGGGTGTGCGTGTGAGTAGCTTGCCACTAAGTTACGAAAAGGTATGGCGCGCTTTAAAGGAAAAGCGGGAAAAGGAAGGCATCCAAAAATAGAGAGCCTATAAGTGGCGGCATGCCGCCACTTATACAAGAAGAGCCACATATCCAATGAAAAGGCCGAGTATTAGCCAAGTTATTCTATTCTAGTCGCTTAAAAAACGGCATAGAAGTTTGTTTCCAAAAGAGCATAGCCTCCCTAATCGTCATTTATACTGATTTATAAATTTCCATTAATTATCCCCTGGGAGGAATTACCTTGTTTTGAGAAAGGAGGGGAGAGAACAGATTGACCCGGGAAATTATTTTAGAAACCAGTGTTGCTGATAATCCAAAATTCAATTAAGGGGGGTATTATATTGTATCGTGACTTACGCTCGTTTTTAACCAAACTGGAAGAAGAAGGACAGCTCGTTCATATTACTGATGAAATTTTACCGGAACCGACTATCCGGGAAATTGGCCGCGCAGCCTGCGATTTGCCAAACGGCCCGGCAGTGATGATTGAAAATATTAAAGGTCACCCGGGTAAGCGGGTGGTATTAAACGTCCATGGTTCTTGGGCTAACCATGCTTTAATGTTGGGTATGGATAAAACTGCCACAGTTAAGGAACAGTTTTTTAATCTGCTCGAAAAATGGGATAGGTATCCCGGTGAAGTTAAATATGTTGGCAAGCCGGCTTGTCAGGAAGTTGTAATTAAAGATAACATCAACATTGATGAGATGTTGCCGATGTTCCGGATTAACGCTTATGACGCCGGTTGCTTCTTTTCAAAAGCATCGGTTGTTACCAAAGACCTTTTTGATCCGGACAGCCTTGAAACAGAAAACGTAGGAACGTACAGGTTGCAGGTGCAAGGCAAAGATATCATTGGCATCCAGGCTTTACCTTTCCATGATATTGCCAGACATGTTACCAAAGCGGAAGAAATGAATAAGCCATTGCCTATCGCTATTTGTTTAGGTGTTGATCCGGCGCTCACATTTATGGCCAGTACACCGATCAATTACGATCAATCAGAGTACAAGTACGCTGCAGCAATTAACGGTATACCTTGTGAAATCGCTAAAGCTCTGACAAGTAATCTTGATATCCCGGCAAATGCCGAGTACGTGATTGAAGGCGAAATTATCCCACGTCAGCGGTTCGCGGAAGGGCCATTTGGAGAATTCCCAGGCAGTTATTCAGGCACTCGCCTCCAGACGCGGATTAAAGTGAAATGTATCACCCATCGTAAAGATCCTATTTTCGAGAACCTCTTCATGGGGCGTCCCTGGACTGAAATCGACTACCTGTTAGCGCTTAATACCTGTGTACCGCTTTACAAGCAGTTGAAAGAGACCATGCCCGAAATAGTCGCAGTCAATGCTATGTATCAGCATGGCTTAACCGCTATTGTTTCCACTGCTAACCGTTTTGGCGGCTATGCCAAGTCTGTTGCTTTCCGTTTGGCTTCTACACCGCATGGCATTTCCTACTGTAAAAACATCATCTTAGTTGGTCCGGACGTCGATCCGTTTAACTTGGAACAGGTCATGTGGTCCTTATCTGCCAGGGTGCGTCCCGACAAAGACGTTATTGTCATTCCTTACACACCTGGCATGCCGCTTGATCCCACCTCGGAACCGCCCGGCATGGGAGGTAAATTTATTATTGACGCAACCAACCCGGCTCCTCCAGATCTGATTTTGCGCGAAACAAGGCTAATTGATAATCCTAATTCAAAAGGTTTCGAGAAAATAATTTCTGATCTCCAAAAAAAGGCTTCAGTTAAGTAGTTTCATAAATTATATCTCAGATTATTATCGGGATTAATTAAAGGAGGATAAATGCATGAAGTGTGTGCGTTGTTTACACGATACCGCAGCGAAATTTGCTGAAGCTCCCGATGGCAGTGGCGCTTGGGAGATGTATGTTTGCAGCCGTTGTAACTTTACGTGGCGTAACACAGAAGAGGATGAAGTAATTAATCCAGAAAAGCGCGATCCGTATTTTCAACTCAAAGGAAACATAGAAGATCTTCAAGTTCTGGTGCCCGTTCCTCCGCTAAAAAAGAGCTAGTTCTTTCCTAATTGCATTAGTCAATGCACAGATAATGTATACGTTTTATAGAAAACAGTGGGGTATCACCTTGTCGCCCTTTTTAAACTAACATCCCGGGTGAGACCCCACTGAATGTAAATTTTGCCCTGACAAAATCAGGTTTTTTATGGTTATTTAAGCGGACAGAAAGATAGAACTGGAGGGATTACTGTTGACCAGAATAGTAGTGGCAATATCAGGTGCCACCGGAGCAATATACGGCATCAAGCTTCTTCAGGAATTTAATAAAGCAGCTATAGAAACGCAATTAATCATAAGTAACTCAGCCCAAAAAACAATTGAACTGGAAACTGATTATTTATTGGATGATATCGGGAAAATGGCCAGCCATCAGTTTTCTAATAGTGATATTGCTGCCCCACCGGCAAGCGGCTCCTTTTTACATCAGGGAATGGTAATCGCTCCTTGTAGTATGAAAACTCTTTCCGCGATAGCCAACGGATATGCAGATAACTTAATTAACCGTGCCGCTGATGTAGTAATTAAAGAAAGACGCAAGCTGGTCCTGCTGGTGCGTGAAACCCCGTTAAGCCCGATCCACCTGGAAAATATGCTTAAATTGTCCAGACTCGGAGTAATAATCATGCCTCCGGTACCTTCCTTTTATCACCGTCCGAGGACAATAGAGGATATTATCAAGCAAATGATAGGCCGGATATTTGATCAATTGGGAATCGAAAATTCCCTGCTCAATAGATGGCCTATTAAATAATCTATTTAGCAGATGACCCGGCTGGGATAAAACCATCATACTAAAAAAAGCTAACTGAATATTCAAATTTCTCAACTTTATGAAAAAAGAAGGTGCGTTAAACGTGTATAAAATTATCTGTCCGCATTGCTGCCGGGAAAGCTTTTCGGCGTCCAAGAAGAGATGGTTGAGCAATCCGGCCTGCCCTTACTGTGGTAACAGTATGCATGATTCTACAGCGTTGGAAGGCGAATATGGGTTCGGTGTATTGGATAATGAAACTACTAGCCGCGCTATTTCTGCCGATAAGCAAGGGGAATAGGTATCCAAGGGGAATATTGCACTTCAGTCTTAATGCCTGTCCGGGTATGAAGGTTGAGGATGTTGACCCATGTCACAGGGTGTGAGCATTTTACAATTTCTGGTAAGGATCCGGGAATAGCGGCGGGGTATTGAAAGTATATCTTTCTTATGGAGGAGGTTTTCGGCATGGATTCGGAATTAATAAAAACATTGCTTTCTCTCAGAGAAGCTGGTGAAGATGCAGCTCTGGCAACAGTTATCCGGGTAACGGGCTCCACCCCGCGGAATGCCGGTGCTAAGATGCTGGTACTCAAGGACGGACGGGTTTACGGGACCATCGGCGGCGGATGCGGGGAAGCTGAAGTTAAAAGAGAGGCCCTTGACGTACTGAATCTTAAAGTTTCAAAAAAACACAGGCTGGATCTGACAAACGACGTTGCCGCCGGGGAGGGTATGGTCTGCGGAGGTACAATGGAAGTCTTTATTGATTTCCTCAGTTGCGAGGATAACGAGTCCAGGCTGGTTCTATTGGCCTATCTTGCCTCTTTGCAAAAAAAAGAACCTCTCCTACTGGTAACAATAACTGACATTGATGAAGGAAAAAAGCAGCTTTTAGGACGGAAAATGGCCTTTTTACCGGCAGACAATGAGGCCGGGGAATTGGGGGCATTAGAAATAACAGAACAAGCCCGCATTCTTGCCGGACAGTTCCGGACGGCGAGGGAACCCGGGCTGATCACTCTTACCGCCGAAGCAACGCAAAACAAGATAGAAAAACTAGAGTTGTTATTTGAGCAGGGTATTGTGACACCTCAAATATTAATTTTAGGAGGGGGGCATATTGCCGGGCCGCTGGTAAAAATGGCCGCCATACTTGGTTATAATACCACTGTTGTTGATGATCGGCCCTCTTTTGCCAACATGGCTCGCTTTCCTGAAGCAGGACAAGTAATCTGCACTGGTTTCGAATACTATTTAAAAACCCTGGAAACTGGTGATGACACCTTTATTGTGATTATAACCAGGGGACACACGCATGACCTGGGGTGCCTCCGTGAAGTGATCAACAAGCCCGTAGCATACATTGGCATGATCGGCAGCCGCAGAAAAATAATGGGAGTTATGACACAACTAGAATCAGAAGGAATTTCTATTGAGCGATTGAAAGAGGTTTTTGCGCCAATTGGCCTGGATATAGGCGCTGAGACGCCGGAAGAGATCGCCTTAAGCATCCTCGCTGAGATTGTTAATGTATGGCGCGAAGGGAAGTTAATTAAAAACAAATTTTTTAAAGTAAAAAACTGAATACTTCTACGTATTACTATTATATTTAAATACTGATATGGTTCCGTTTTACAATCTGAAAGATGAGAAGCCACAATACCATAGGGTATGTTTCTAATCTCGAAGCTTTTAAATGTTGACAGAAAACATTGTAAATATTAAAATTTCTGTAAATGCATGTACTAAAAAATGTTTAAGAAATGAGGTTTTGGCATTTTGATTGCGGGGGTGGTGCTGGCTGCTGGTGCATCGTCCCGTTTGGGTGTACCAAAACAACTGCTTGCCTATCGAGGAAGACCGATAATCGCTCATGTCGTTGAAAACCTGCTAATGTCGCAGTTGGATGAGGTTGTTGTTATCCTAGGCAGCCGGGCTGAACAGGTGATGGAGGTGCTGGCTGGATATTCTATCAGGATTATAAATAACCATGAATTTGCCGCTGGTCAAAGCACCTCGCTGAAGGCCGGTATAATGTCGCTAAGTAGCGCCACGCGGGCTGCGTTGTTTGCCTTGGGAGACCAGCCGCTGGTGAGCGTGCAGACAATTAATCTGCTTATCCACTATTACTGGTTAACAGGGGGAATTGTAGCTCCTTATTTTAAAGGTAAAAGGGGAAACCCGGTTTTATTTGACAGGGATTTTTTTGGAGAGATGTCCTTCCTTTCGGGTGACGTTGGCGCAAGGGAAGTTATCCGCAGACATTCTAAAAGCCTGGTTAGGGTGGATGTTGAGGACAGCGGGGTTGTTTTTGACGTGGATACATGGGGTGATTATCATGATTTGGTAACTGGTTGGGAAAGATGATGCGTATGATACTGATTATTTCTGCTTAATAATCATCGAAGGGGGCGTGAAATTGTCTGCGCCTGTGATAGATTTTCATATTCATCCGGTTTATTACGAGAAGTACACCCCGTCGGCGGAGGAGTTTGTAAAAAATAATCATAACGTGGAGGATTGGCCGGCTTTTGTAAAAAAATATAGTGACGCTGATGAGTTTACCTCGTATCTGACTGACAACGGAGTGGATTTCGGAATTGTGCTGGCGGAGTTGAGTCCGATAACCACCGGGATTTGCACTAATGAATACGTGTCTGAATTTTGCCGGGGGCGGGACCGCCTGATTCCGTTTGCCTGTGTTAATCCTTACATGGTAAACGATGCCGGCGGGGAAGTGGAGAGGCTGGTCAAAGAAATGGGTTTCCGGGGGTTAAAGCTTTACCCTACCTATAATTATTTTTACCCGAATGAATCGCTGGTTTACCCAATCTATGCCAAGGCTGAGGAGCTTGGCATACCGGTGATGCTGCACACGGGTTCTTCAGTTTTTCAAGGGGCCAGGCTTAAATACGGTGACCCGCTGTTTTTTGATGATGTGGCGATTGACTTCCCCGCTCTTACCTTGCTGATGACCCATTGCGGACGGGGCTTGTGGTACAATAAGGCCTACTTTCTTTCCCGCCTGCATAAAAACCTTTATATGGAAGTGACCGGATTGCCCCCACAGAAACTGCTGGAGTATTTTCCCGAATTGGAGCGCAATGCCGATAAGGTGATATTCGGTTCGGACTGGCCCGCCGTGGCCAGCATCAAGTCCAACATTGAAGCTGTCAGGGCGCTCCCTTTAAAGGAAGAAACCAAGGAAAAAATCCTGGGCGGGAACGCCGCCCGGCTGCTAAAGATGACAGAATGGTGATAAACTATGACCTTTGAAATATAAATTAGCGGTGATTTTGACCTAATTCAAAGAGCGAGTGAGCCTGAGGATATAAATAGCAATCCCGTATCACTTTGATAGTGATACGGGATCTCTTTTTGAATCATTATGGGATTAGCGTTTTGCTGGTTGCCTTTTGACACAGGTAGGAGTCTTCAGGGCAGCCCCTACTATTTTGTTTACAATAAACTGTCTGTGATGGTATATTGATTAATGTTGATTGAATATAGTTAATTGGGCAAAACCGGGAGGTTAAGGATGATAATAAAAGCTAAACCGATGTCGGTGTTAAAAGAGGAAGCGGTGCGGCTGCATAAGAAAAACCGGGGTAAAATATCTGTGGAAAGCAAGGTGCCGGTAAAAGACGAGTATGACCTTTCCCTTGCTTATACGCCGGGTGTGGCGGAACCGTGCCGGTTGATTCACGAGAAAAGGGATTTGGTTTATGAATATACGGGAAAAGGCAATCTAGTAGCGGTGGTTACCGACGGTACCGCCGTGCTCGGGCTGGGGAATCTCGGCCCGGAAGCGGCTCTGCCGGTAATGGAAGGGAAAGCCGTGCTGTTTAAAAAGTTTGCCGGTGTTGACGCTTTTCCCATTTGCGTCGGTACAACCGATGCCGCTCAGATCGTCGAGTTTGTGAAATTGCTCGCGCCTGCCTTCGGCGGCGTCAACCTGGAGGATATCGCCGCTCCGGCTTGCTTTGAAGTCGAACAAAGGCTGAAGGCTGAAACAGACATACCGATTTTTCACGATGACCAGCATGGCACGGCGGTGGTAGTGACTGCCGGCTTAATTAACGCGCTCAAGCTGGTAGGCAAAAAGCCCGAACAGATAACAGTGGTGATTAATGGCGCCGGCGCTGCGGCGATAGCCGTTGCCCGCCTGCTGCACAGCCTGGGTGTGCCGGTGATAAAAATGTGCGACAGCAAAGGGGCGATTTATCCCGGCCGCCGGGACGGGATGAATAAGCACAAGGAAGAAATTGCTTTGCTGGCGAACCGGCAGGGCAGTTCCGGCGCACTGGCCGATCTGCTGGCGGGCGCTGATGTATTTATTGGGTTGTCGAAAGGCGGGCAGCTGAATAGTCCGATGGTTTCCACCATGAGCTCCGGTCCCATAATATTTGCGCTGGCTAATCCGGAGCCGGAAATTTATCCGGAAGAGGCTTTGGCTGCGGGCGCTGCCGTTGTGGCTACCGGCCGGTCGGATTTTTTTAACCAGGTTAACAATGTCCTCGCTTTTCCCGGTATATTCAGGGGCGCCCTGGATGTGCGCGCCAGTGACATCAATGAAGCGATGAAGGTTGCCGCGGCGCGGGCGATTGCCGGCACGGTGGCGGAAGAAGAGCTGTGCCGCGAATATATTATTCCCAAACCGTTTGACTCGCGGGTTGCGCCGGCAGTGGCAGAGGCGGTGGCAAGGGCGGCGCATAACAGCGGAGTATCCAGGGTGGATATGGACCCTGTGGATGTGGCTGAAAGAACCAGGATGCTGTTGAAACTGCAGAACAACGTCTGATTAACAAGGAAAGGCAAGAGGGGACAGCAGGAGGCAAGGGGGACGGTTCTCTTTGTCTCACCCTTTCTTTGGTGAG
Source organism: Pelotomaculum terephthalicicum JT (assembly GCF_022410535.1). Lineage (GTDB taxonomy): Bacteria > Bacillota > Desulfotomaculia > Desulfotomaculales > Pelotomaculaceae > Pelotomaculum_D > Pelotomaculum_D terephthalicicum. The sequence goes on along the minus strand of NZ_JAKNBL010000001.1, from coordinate 98,191 downwards.
ACAAAGAGAACCGTCCCCCTTGCCTCCCCGGTATGGATAATAATGGGGGTGTTATGCATGGCGGCGCGGAAAATAATCGTCGCGATCACCGGCGCCACTGGTGCGATATATGGTATTAGACTGCTGGAGGCTCTTAAAGAATGTCCGGATGTGGAAACTCACCTTATCTTGAGCAACTGGGCGGAGAAAACCATCGCGTTGGAGACGAACCGTTCGGTTGAGGCAGTTCGCCAAATGGCTTGCCGCAGCTACGATCTGCTGGACATGAAAGCGCCGGTAGCCAGTGGATCGTTTCCGGTCGGCGGTATGATCGTTATTCCTTGCAGCATGAAAACGTTGGCGGCGATAGCCCATGGCCTGGCTGAAAATCTCATAATCCGGGCTGCCGACGTAATGCTGAAGGAACGGAAAAAGTTAATTCTGGTTCCGCGGGAGACCCCCTTAAGCACGATTCATATTGAAAATATGCTGACGGTAACTAAGGCCGGGGCGTGCCTGATTCCGCCCATGCCGGCATTTTACAACCATCCGGCCACCATTGATGATCTGGTCAATCACCTGATCGGGCGGGTAATGGACCAGCTTGATTTGCCTCATAACCTGTCGCGGCGCTGGTGCGGAATTAGCACTTTTTAACTAAAGCCATGGCTCATTTGTGTTATTGCTTGAAGTATAGTAGAATATTATTAAGAAGTAATTTACCTGATTAATTAGATGGTATCCTTGCAACTAAATATATTTTGTAAGTTGTTCTTTTTTTAGCCAGGTTTGGGAAATCGCTCACATGATTTCTCTTTGTCCTGGAATAGGAGGGGTGATATGCCCGCCCGCAAGCATGCGAAAAAAATTTATGAACATTTTAACAAAATAGTCGCCGACCCCGTACTTCAGATAAAACGATTAAAAAAAACCGGCTCGTTTAGAATTATCGGCTGGGTTCCCACAGATGTTCCGGAAGAACTGATTCACGCCGCCGGCGCTCTCCCTATTGGCATCGTTGCTTTAGAGAGGCAAGCCGTTTCACTTTCCACGCCACATATGCAAGTCTGGTCTTGTTCCCTGATGCGATGTGCCCTGGGTATGGCCTTGGAAGGCTCATTTGATTTATTGAACGGCCTGATCATCCCGGTTATTTGTGATACCACGCGAATGGTGACAGGTATTTGGAAACAGGTAAAGCCTTATGCGTTTATGGATAACTTTTTATTGCCTAAACAGGTTGACCGGCCAAGCGCGAAAGATTATTTAATTGGAGAAATGGGCCGCTTAAAGGCGCGTCTTGAGCAATTTATGGATCGCACGATTACCGCGAGTGAGCTCTGCGCCAGTATCAGACTATACAACCATAACCGGTCGGTAATGCGTAAACTGTTTTCCCTGCACACTGAGCATCCTGAACTTTTAAGCAACAGGAATATGTACAACATTATTAAATCATCAATGTTGATGCCAAAGGAACTGCACACGAATATGATTGCGGAGCTGTGGCAGGAACTCGAAAAGAAAGTTGATGACAACAAGTCCGCCGGTAAAAAATGCCATGTGCGTTTGCTGCTGTCGGGCAAGGTCTGGGAACCTCCCGTAATCATGGATATCTTTGATGGTTTAGATATTGTTTCGGCAGGCGACGATTTTTGCACGGGTTACCGTTATATTGCAAACGATGTGCCTGAAACCGGAGAACCGCTAAGAGCATTGGCGGAACGCCAGTTTAACCGCCTTCCTATCGCCGCTTTCGCCGGTAAGAGTGGGGATAGGGCAAAGAGCATAATAAAAATGGTTGAGGAAACACATGCTCATGGAGTGCTTTTTGTGCACTTGAAGTATTGCGAACCTGAAAATTTTGATTACCCGATGCTCCGCGACGATTTATCTGCCTACGGCATTCCGAATTGTCGTATTGAAACTGAAATTGACAGCTTGCCTGGGGAGAATTATTTTGAGCAGATTAAGGCGTTTATTGATAGTATAGGTGGAGTGGTATAAGTGGTCGTAAGTCCTTCTTTCAAGACAACCAGCTTATTTAAGCAAATGATGGCCGAGTATCATGAGCGGGGTGTCGCCGCCAAGGAAAAAGGCATCCCTGTGGCCTGGGTAACAGCTACTTTTCCGGTGGAAATAATTTATGCCGCCGGCTTATTTCCGTATTACCCGGAAAATTTCGGCGCCCGCATCGCGGCTAAAAAAGTCGCCGATCGTATATCCGCGGCCGCGGAGGAAAAGGGCTATTTCCCCGACCTCTGCGCTTACGCCCGGTGCGGGATTGGAAACGCTTTTTCTGTTGAACGTCCGGCTGGTGAGGTCTTGAAGCCGGACGTGGTTTTTTGCTCCAACGCCCAATGCGGCAGTTTGCAGAAGTGGTTCGAAGCGGCAGGCAGGTATTATCAGGTGCCGTTTTTTCTGATTGACACGCCTCTTATTGAGAATACGCCGACTACTTTGATCAAGCGGTACATTGTTGAACAATTGCATGAATTACTGGATTTTCTTGAGCTTTATACGGGGAATACGTTTAACTTCAGCCGTTTGGCTGAAGTTATATCCTTATCTAACGAAGCCTGCCGCTTGTGGAATGAAATTCTTAATATGGCGGCGTTAAAGCCCGCTCCTTTCGGCTATTTTGACGCTTGTTACCACCTGGCGCCCATCGTTGCCTGGAGGGGTACGAAATGGGCTGTTGATTACTACAAGGAACTGAAAAAAGAGTTGGAAGAAAGGCTGGATAACAATGTTTACGTTATCTCTGACGAGCGGTATAAGCTTTACTTTGACCATATCCCGGTGTGGCCGAGATTGCGCTGGTTCTCAAATCTGCTGATGGAAAGAAAAGCGCTGGCGGTTGCTTCTCAATATACCCACTCATGGGCATGGCGGTTTGATCTGAACAGGCCACTGGAAAGTCTTGTGAAAAATTATACGGAAGTGTTTATCAACAGGGGTTATGAGTACCGGCTCCAGCAAAAAATCATTTTAATGAAAGAGTTCAAGGTCGATGGATTTATCTTGTTTTCTAACCGCAGCTGCAAGCCGAAAGCGCTGGGTCTATATGACAAGTACCAGATTATCAGTGACCGCACCGGGTTGCCCGGGGTTATTTTTGAAGCGGATATGTCGGATGAGCGTTATTTTGATGAGGAATACATCAAGAAACTTTTTGCTGAGTTTTTTGACCGGCTTGAGCATAATTCGAATTGAGCGCGGTTGAGAGGATATAATTGCAACGGCTCGGTAATTACTCTGATTCCCGGAATAGGGGTTTTTTCTTTTTTTGTCCTTTTTTAGCACATGATGCTGATTCAAGAGAGAGGGGTGGGGATTGCCGGGTTACGGCGCAGGATGGATATGAAATTGTATTAAGTGATATAAATTTGGTTTTGGTTCAGGATGTGCCCGGCAGGATTATGCCTTTCCAGGCAGAAGTATAGAGATGGACAAAATAAAGGCGCATAGGCGGCTATGCCGCCAATTTTTTCCATGAAATGAAATCCTCCCCCGGCATTTGTAGAATTGGTCCGTGCCGGCCGGCCTGGCCGCAGGACGGGGGCGGGGTGGTATGATTATCAAAAGCAGGAAGGAGGTGGCCAAAGCGAACAACGGAGATAGGTCTTTCATTGTTGCGTATGGTCAAACCCCTATCACTTGGCAAGCCGGCAGGTTTTTTAGCTGATTTTTGATCATGGTTGTTCGCACCTTCTCAAGATGAGGTGTATGGCTTTATTTAAGAATAAATGTGTATAGTAATTACTCAGGAGTCAGAGCAGGTATGAGAGAATACGATTTAAATAAATCATTGCCATTTTCAGCCATCTGATGGTGAAGCGAAGCTTCATGGGGGTCTGACTGCTGAATTGCGAATGCCTGAATAGTAACGTGGTATCAATACTTGGTAGAGGTGGTTGTCTGATGAAAAAAATAATGTCCGGAAATGAAGCTTTTGCCTATGGCACCTACCTGGCTGGGATAAAAGTAGGCGCCGGTTATCCCGGTACGCCTAGTACCGAGGTTTTAGAAAATTATTCGCGTTATCCCGGCGCGTACGCGGAATGGTCGCCAAATGAGAAAGTAGCGATGGACGTGGGGATCGGGGCGGCTTTAGCGGGGAAACGCGCGCTGGTAACCATGAAACATGTTGGATTAAATGTGGCGGCGGATTCCCTGTTTACCGTGTCCTATACCGGGACGAACGGCGCCCTGGTTATCGTCAACGCCGACGATCCAAGCATGCACAGTTCACAAAATGAGCAAGACAACAGGCACTACGCCAAAGCTTCCAAGGTAGTCATGCTCGAGCCGGCGGATTCTGAAGAAGCCAAGCGTTTTGTTAAAATCGCCGTCGATATAAGTGAGATGTTCGATACACCGGTTATTTTGCGGTCAACTACCAGGCTGTCGCATTCCAAGTGTGTCGTTGAATTGGAAGATGAGCCGGCTGATGTCGCAGTGGAGCCGGCCGCTTACGAGCGTAACGCGTCCAAGTATGTAATGGTGCCGATGAACGCCCGCCAACGCCGCCTGGTAGTGGAGGAAAGGCTGAAAAAACTGGCGGAGTACGCCGAAACAACGCCTATCAATTATATTGAGCCGGGCAGCGGCGATATCGGTGTTATTGCCGCGGGAGTGAACTACCAGTATGCCAAAGAAGTTTTTCCGGAAGCGACCTTTTTAAAACTGGGGATGGTATACCCCTTGCCCGAGCGGTTGATCCGCGATCTCGCGGGGCGGGTGAAGCAAGTTGTCGTGGTGGAGGAACTGGACCCTTTCATCGAAGAGCATGTGCGGCTGCTTGGCATTCCGGTCAAGGGAAGAGAAGTGTTTCCCGGCATAGCCGAATTCAGCCAGGGAAGAATTAGAAAGCACGCGGCAGCCACGGGGCTTGTGCCCAAGGAAGCCGATACCCCGATATTTCAGACTTCGCAATTGCCGGTAAGGCCGCCGATGCTTTGCCCCGGTTGCGCCCACCGGCCGGTATTTTACGCTTTGCAGCGCCTCCGCGTGGCGGTAATGGGCGATATCGGGTGCTACACCCTGGGCGCCGCGCCTCCGCTTGGCTCCATGCATTCCTGCATCTGTATGGGCGCCAGCATCGGCAACGTGCATGGCGTTGACCGGGCTGGAGTAAAAGACCGCACCGCGGCGGTTATCGGTGACTCAACCTTTTTTCACAGCGGTATCGCGCCGCTGATTAATTTGATCAGCAATGGCGGCAACAGCACGGTCATTGTCGTTGACAACCGGATCACGGCCATGACCGGTCACCAGCCGCACCCCGGCACCGGCTGGACGATGATGGGCAAAGAGGTGCCCAATGTCAGTATCGATGCCCTGGCGCGCGCAGTTGGATTTAAAAAGGTGGACGTGATCAATCCTTATGATTTCAAACTTGTTATGGATACTATCCGGGAGCATACGAGTTCGGACGAACCTTCGCTGATTGTTTCACAATATCCCTGTGTGCTCAATATCAAGGAAAAGAAACCGGCTCCGGCAGTAGACCTGGATGCCTGCAACGAGTGCGGCAACTGCCTCCGTATCGCGTGTTCACCGATGACCAAGGTGGACGGCGGGGTAAGGATTGACCCCGCTCTCTGCATCGGCTGCGGTTTCTGTGCCAGTGTGTGCAACCAGGGCGCCATTAAGGTTCCTAATTGAGGAGGTATGCAGCATGAAAAATAAATACGACTTCCTGTTTGCCGGGGTCGGCGGCCAGGGGACTATCCTGGCCAGTGATATACTCTGCGAAATTGGCCTGCGTTGCGGTTATGATGTTAAAAAATCCGAAGTGCACGGAATGTCGCAGCGGGGCGGAGCGGTGGAAAGTCATGTCCGCTGGGGAGAGAAAGTTTATTCACCGCTAATTGAGGAAGGGAAAACTGATTTCCTGCTGGCGTTCGAAATGCTTGAAGCCGCCAGATGGCCCCATTATACAGCGGCAAATACGGTCGCCATAATCAACCGCCACCAGATCTTGCCGCCGAGTGTCAACCTCGGACAGGCCCAATACCCGGAGGAAAAGGAGATTGAAAGTATTCTTGCCGGCACCGGAGCGAAGGTTGTCTGGGTAGACGGAGCGGCAAAGGCGCTGGAATTGGGAAACGCCGCTCTCGGCGGGGTGGTTTTGCTTGGCGCCCTTTCCATATATTTAGACGAGCCTGTTGAGGTGTGGGAAAAAACGATAGCCGAACTTGTTCCGGCTAAATTTAAAGAACTGAATATCAAAGCTTTTCAAGCAGGCAGGGAATTAATGCAAAAATAGGCGGCTATTTAAGTTATCTCACCTGAGTTGACGGCGCTTGCCCGGCGGCTGGTACGCGAGCCCGCGGGCAGGTGCTTTCACCTGGGTAAGCGACCTTTGGGCATACATAAACGGCGATTTTAAGGCCTAATTCAAGGAGCGAGTGAGTCCGGGGATTAGTGATGGATCAAGGGAGGGTATAAAAAAATGGCGTTTTATGAGTTTGAGGGAAAAAAGCCTGTTGTTGACGAGAGTAGCTATGTGCACCCGGAGGCCACGATCATTGGCGACGTTACGATTGGAGAAGGCTGCTATATCGGTCCGGGGGCAAGAATCCGGGGGGACTGGGGGTCTGTCGTAATAGGTCCCGGCTCTAATGTGCAGGAAAATTGCGTTATCCATGTGCTTCCCGGGGAAACCGCCATACTTGGTCCCCGAAGCCATATCGGTCATAGCGCTATTCTGCACACTCCCAGGCTGGGAGAGCATGTGCTGGTCGGCATGGGTGCGGTAATTATGGATTTTGCCACTATCGGGGATGGATGTTGTATCGGGGCCGGCGCCGTGATCACCGCGAAGACGAATATACCGCCCGGCAAGCTGGTGGTTGGCGCGCCGGCTAAAGCCGTGGCGGACATTAAAGATGAAATGCGGAAATCGCTTGAAGAAGCAACTGGCTATTACCTGGCGTTGCCGCCCCGCTGTCACCAGTCTTTAAAGCAGGTATCGCCTGAGGATTGCCGGGCGGCTCGGGACTCCTAAGTATTAAATTTTTTTCTTTGCTTGATATTTTCCGAAATTGCCTGGGAACGGCTTTTTACACCCATCTTGCGGTAGATGCTGCGGAGGTGGGTTTTTACCGTGTCCACAGCCAAGTGGGTTTTTGCCGATATTTCCTTGTTTGACAAACCCTGGCTTAGGTATTTAAGAATTTCACCTTCCCTGGGAGTAAGATTCTTGTTATCATCTCTTGCTGGTAAACTGGAATGGTTGAAAGAACTTTGGGCGATCCGGGCGTAGTCGTTAACCAGTTGATCAATCAAGGACGGGTCAATGACCATTTCGCCGCGGAAGGCCTGGTGAATACTTTCCACGAGCTTTTCTTGCGACGCCTGCTTCAGCATATATCCGGTAGCCCCGGCTTGCAGGGAAAGCCTGACCGACTCCGCGTCTTCAAATATGGTAAGCATAATTATTTTTATTCCGGGTACAAGGGAGGTAATTTCACGAGTGGCTTCAATGCCATTCATTTTTTGCATTTTTATGTCCATAAGAATAACATCGGGAACATGGCGTGTAACGAATTCCAACGCTTCTTCAGCGTTCGAACAGCAGCCGATAATATCAATATCCTGTCTTGGCCCCAGCATTGCGACCAGACCTTCGCGGATCATGGGGTGATCATCAACAATCAGCAGCTTGATATTGGACAATGTAAAACCCCCTTAGTTGGCAAGCGGAGTAGGTACGTAGACTGTAACAGTCGTACCCCAACCGAGCTGGGAGTCTATTTTAAAGGTTCCCCCTAACAAGGTGAGCCGCTCCTGGATATTGGCCAGACCCAGGTGGCCGTACAAGTCATCCCGGCTGGGAGGAGTTAAGTTGAAACCGATGCCGTTGTCCTTAACCACAAGCACAGTGTTATTCTCATCGTTAGCCAGGGTAACATGGACCCTGGTGGCCTGAGAATGTTTGATTACGTTTGCCAGGAGTTCCTGCACGATGCGGTACAGCGTTAACTCAAAATTAGCCGGCAGCGATTGTTTTTGGTTTTTCATGACCAGTTCAAAATCTATCTGGCTCTCTTCCTGCAACGTGCGGATAAGCGCCCGGAGCGCGGGGCCGAGCCCGTAGGTGTCGAGCATCACCGGCCTTAGATTGTAAACTATCCTGCGTATTTCCTGAATTTGCTGTCCAAGCAAGTCTTGTATTTTGAATAGTTCGTTTTTATTGTTATCGTCGGCGCTGGTGGATATGGCGAGCAACTGGACCCGGTACCAGATTCCCAGCAAGGCCTGGATGGCCCCGTCGTGGATCTCCGACGCGACTCTTTTACGCTCGTCTTCCTGCGCGCAAATCAATTTTTCCAAAAGCTGCTGCAGCAGCTTTTCTTTTTTGGCCAGGGTATCCACGAGCCTGGTATTTTCCATGGCAATCGAAGTTTCTTTGGCGATTGCGGAAAATATGGCCACCTCCTCATGGTCGAACTGCTTATCCTGGGCCGGCCGGTCCACTTGCATAATCCCGAGCATATTGTTCTTTGAAATGAGCGGAATCAGGAGCACTCTCGCGTAAGAAAAATTTTTGATAATTTCCGGTGGAAAACCTTTTTCAATATTGTCCGGGGTCAACATCACCGGCTGTTGATCACGCATCGCTTTGATAAAGGCCGGGTATGGGGCAAGACCTTTTTGCGCCCTGAATTTCTTTTTGAGTTTTTTATCGAAGCTACCCACGCCGACAGCCGGTATAATCGTCTGATCGGTTTCGTTAAATAAGAAAATGGCACAGCGGGCGTGAAAAAGATCGGCAGTAATTTGAGACACTATATGCAGAATTTGGTTTAAATTCAACGATGAACTGATGGTGCCTACTGTTTCCAGCAAGATGGACAATTTCCTTAAATTTCGGTCTTTTTGCCTGCCGAAAACAGAATCTTGAATGATATTGATGATATGAATGCCAAGCGAGGTAGCTTTGTTTAGATAATTTTGCGCTGTTGCGGGTGAGGCGCTGAAAACGCCGATTTCCATTTTGCTGGCGGGGTCGCAGGCCCGCAGAATGACAGGGATTGTGGTGAAAGAAGAAGGCTGTAAAGAAGCCATTCTTTCCGCCGGATTGTGGCTCGCGCCGAATTGTTCCATATACTTTTTGTAAAAATTACCTGTCGCCGGCTGTTTCTCACACAAACCTTTTCTGGAAACTTGCAGGCAAGCGGTTTGTTTGTTGTTGATGTACAAAATTAGTCCTGCGTGCGTAAATTCAAACGAATCGACAGAAAAGCTTAAAGCTTCCTTTATGGCGGGACATGTTTTTTTAATGTTGTTGAAGCTGGAATTAATTTTGCATACCATGAGCAATTCGGGATGTTCCACATTGCTTTCGGCCATGCTTAATCTAATCACCACCGTGCGGCAGATTCCAAAAATTAAGCCTGTTCCGCCATATTTCATTATAAATAATTTGACGTTCTATTAAAAATCCCTTCAAAATAATTTGTCCAATTATCATACACTGTATGTTTTATGGACAGAATAGATAATTCATAACCGCTTGAGATTCTTTTGATATTTTAAATTTAAAGGCGTAAAGAGTCAACTGCTGTTTGGATTTAAAGATATTTTTGCGCCTTTAAGTGAAAAAAAATATATTTAATATACTTAGTGAATATTAGTACAAAGTTGCAATTAGCGTATAATAAGTTTATAATTCAATTAGTGTTACATAGGGCCTGATAAAATATAAAAAGGAAGCAGGTCAAGTTATATTTTTGCATTTTTTAAAAATTATGAAAAGGGGGGCCGTTTAGCTTTGATTTTTAAAGGTGTACTTAAAGGAAAGGTAGCAATTGTTACCGGGGCGAGAATGGGTATCGGTGAAGCAATTTCAGTAGGTTTGGCACAAGCGGGAGCAGACTTGATGCTAATAAGCCGCCGTATTAGTGAAGAAGATGAGGTTGTTAAGAGCTGTAGGGCGGAAGGCGTCAAAGTGGAAGTCATGCAAGTTGACGTAGCGAACCGCGAGCAAGTGGATGCGATGGTCGCTAGCACCCTGGAAAAGTTGGGCAAGGTTAACATCCTGTTCAATAACGCGGGAGTCAGCAAACCTGGAATGCTCTGGAATATAACTGATGATCAGTGGGACATGGTAGTGGATGTCAACCTCAAGGGAACATTTAACTGCATCGCCGCCGTGGCCAAGCCAATGATGGAACAAAAGAGCGGGGCGATTATTAATGTCACATCATCAGCCGGTCTGCTGGGCACAATCGGACAAGTTAACTATACGGCAGCGAAGGGTGGAGTTTTGGCTTTGACGAAGTCATGCGCCAAGGAACTCGCGCCTTATCAAATTACTGTTAATAATATTGCTCCGATGGCTGAAACAGACATGACCAGAAAGATTATGACGGACCCCAAAATAGCTCCGACCTATCTAGCGCGCATTCCGATGAAACGTTTTTGCAAGCCTGATGAAATTGTGCCATGTATTGTTTTTCTGGCTTCGGACGGCGCACGCTATATCACCGGGCAAACAATTTGTATTGACGGCGGTATGGTCATGCCTTCATAATATAGCTAACTTATTGTTTATCAATAACGGTTAGGAACTTTTTATCGGGAGGGTAAAATATGCCAAAGGACGTGGCTGTAATCGGTGTCGGCCAAAGCGCTTTTGTGCGCGGCTATCAGGGCTCAATTAGAGAACTGGCCTTTGAAGCCTTTAGAGAGGCCATGCAGGATGCAGCAATCAGTGTTAAGGACGTTGGAGCGTCGGTAGTTTGCTCCGCGCCTGAGTATGACAAGCAGCGCACTCCGTCAGGGTTGATTGCCGAGTATCTCGGACTTAACCCGCAGCCTACTTTTATCGTGGAGAATGTTTGCTCTTCAAGCACATCCGGCATAAGAGTAGCTTATGGCTTAATTAAGTCCGGACTGCACGATGTAGTGGTTGTTCTGGGATTCCAGAAAATGTCCGAGATCAGTTCCGCCGACTCTCAGGAGCGGATGGGCCGCGGCGCGGACATTATGTTTGAATCACCGTTCGGCACCTTGATGCCCGCTTATTACGCCATGCATGCCAGGGGACACTTCGCCAAGTATGGCACCACGGAAGAGGATCTGGCGCTAATCAGGGTTAAAGCGGCAAGTTACGGTGTGCTTAATGAGAAAGCGGTCTACCGTAAAGCAGTGACTCTGGAGCAGGCGATGGAAGCCGGCCCGGTTTGCAGTCCGCTGAAAGTTTTTGACTGCTGTGCCAACGCGGACGGCGCGTCGTGTGTGATTATGGCCAGCGCGGATAAGGCAAAAGAGATTTGCAAAGAGCCGGTATATATTTTAGGGCTGGGAGCGGCGACCGCGCCGATGAACGTCACCGGCCGGACTACTTTTGCCGGTCTTGATTGCGCCAAGCTGGCTGCTGACGAAGCTTATGAAATGGCCGGCGTAGGCCCGCAGGATATTGATGTGGCTGAAGTCCATGACTGCTTTACCATCGCTGAGATGATGGCTTATGAAATGCTGGGCTTCGCCGAACCCGGCAAGGGGCCGGAACTAATCCGCAATCGTGAAACCTACAAAGATGGTAAAATACCTGTTAACGTGGACGGCGGCTTGTTGTCGAAAGGTCACCCGATCGGCGCGACCGGCGGTTCGCAGGTGCGCACCATAGTGCTTCAGCTGCGCAACAAAGCAGGCGCGATTCAGGTGCCTGGCGCGGAAATAGGTTTGGTTCATAATATCGGCGGCGTTGGTATTTATGGAAACGTTATTATTTTCGGGAGGTAAGGATAATGGGATTTGAGCGGTTCGGAAGTAAAAGTTTCACGTCTCAAGCCAAGGTAGCGGAATTTGTTGACTACCTGGACAAGGGCGAAGTGGCATACACAAAGTGCCGGACCTGTTCCCAGGCTTATTTCCCCCCGCGGGCTGACTGCGCTAATTGCCTGGGTAATGACATGGAGTGGGTAGCGATTAAGGGTAACGGCACAATAGTGACCTTTACGCATACGATGTACGCGCCCACCGGCTTCGAGGCCGAAGCCCCCTATACTATTGTTGTGGCGGAGTTCGGTGACATTAAAGTTTTAGGACGTATGAACAAGAGCGTGCCTGTTGAATCGTTATCAGTAGGTATGGCTGTGAAAGTGGAAGTTGTCAAGTTGCCTGACGGACAAGTTACCTACGAGTTTCTACCGGCTTAGGGGATAACTGGGCGATGGTATTTCAATTGGCCTAGGCTGGTAGGAGAATATCCTCACATGTTAAGGGGGTGGTTTTTAAAACAAGTTACTGCCACCTTTGATGAGCGGTTTTAGTTGTGAGTTTATATTGTGATAACTTGCTCTATATTTATTAAAAACAGGAGGATGAATATGGATATTTATAAGTGGCCCCGTGAGGAAGGTATTAAGAACCACGATCTTTTCGGCGAAGAGCATTTTGGGACAATGGATCAGGCCCCGTGTGTAGTATATGACAAGAGACCCCTCTTAGACCCGAAGGGCAACGAGGTTAAGGGCCTGTATAACGTTTGGCTGACTCTTAACAACCCGAAGCAGTTCAACTCTTATACCACTGATATGGTGAAGGGCGTCATCGCCGGTTTCCACCGTGCTTCGATGGACCGTGACGTAGTAGCGGTTATCTTCACTGCTGTCGGTGACAAGGCGTTCTGCACCGGCGGCAACACCGTGGAATACGCTCACTATTACAGCATGAAGCCCCATGAGTACGCCCTCTATATGGACCTGTTCAACGGCATGGTTGATGCGATTTATATGTGCAAAAAGCCGGTTATCTGCCGGGCGAACGGAATGCGCGTAGCAGGCGGCCAGGAAATCGGTATGGCCACCGACATTACTATTTCTTCCGACCTGGCCATTTACGGACAGGCTGGTCCCCGTCACGGCTCAGCTCCGGCCGGCGGTTCCACTGACTACATCATGTGGTACCTGGGCGCTGAAAAAGGCATGTGGAACTGCATTTCCTGCGAAATGTGGAGCTCCTACAAGATGCAATATAACGGCATGATCTCCAAGGCTATACCCGTTCTCAAGAAAGACGGCAAGTTTATCAGAAACCCGCAGGTCATTACCGACAAGGTCGTTGAAGACGGCGCTATTGTATACGGCGAGATGAAGACTGGTGACGCTGCTAAGGAAGCTAAAGCCATTATTAAAGAATGTGAAACTGATTTCACCTTGCTTGACGCAGAAGTTAACAAACTTTGCTGGACCTTTGCCAACCTTATGCCGCAGTGCCTGATGTTCTCCATCGACGGCATTCGCCAGAAGAAAAAATTCTTCTGGGATATGTCCAAGCTGCCTAACAGACACTGGCTGGCTGCCAACATGAACGCTGAAGCTTACCTCGGCTTCAATGCCTTCAGTAACAAGAAGCTCACCGGCGGCGTAGATGTCTGCGACTTCCTCGAATATCGTCGTATTTGCGCCGAAGCCAAACCGTATACCCAAGAGCTGCTTGATGCCGTATTGCCGAAGCGTGTTTAATAGTAAGTTAATATCTTAAACCAAGATCTGAGGAAATTTATTATAACTGAAGCGAAGGGGTGGCTAACGCCCCTTCGCTTGTAACGGGAAGGAGGTTTACTCTTGAGCTACGAATTTGTGAAGGTAAAAAACGAGGGCGGTATTGTAAATATCACCCTTGACAAGGCTCCGCTGAATGTCCTGAATATCGCCATGATGGAAGAGTTAATCCTCGCCTTCAAATGGGCGCAGCAGGAAGAAGGGCAAATAATTCTTCTGGACGCGGCCGGCAAGGCGTTTTCAGCGGGAGTGGATGTAGGCGACCATACACCGGACAAGGTTGACGCGATGATCGATGTTTTCGACCGGTTGCTGCTGACCATGTACGAGATGGAAAAGCCGATTGTCTGCGCAGTGAACGGGGCGGCCCTCGGCGGCGGCTGCGAACTGGTCATTTTCAGCGACGTGGTTATCGCTTCGGAAAAAGCGAAGCTCGGCCAGCCGGAAATAGCGGTGGGAGTGTTCCCGCCGATCGCCTGTTACGTAATGCCGCATATTTTGTCCTGGCCCAGGGCGTTGGAACTGCTGCTAAGCGGTGAAGTGATCGGAGCGGCGAGAGCTGAGCATATCGGGCTGGTTAACGCGGTGCTGCCGGCGGAAAACTTCGCCGCAGGGGTACAGGAGTATATCAAGAAATTTCTTGCCAACAGCGGGTTTGTGCTGGCAAAAACCAAAAAAGCGGCGCGTGCCGGCCTGAACAAAGGTTTTGCTGAAGGCTTGAAAGAAATTGACAGAATATACTTGCAAGAATTGATGCCTTCGCATGATGCCAAGGAAGGCTTGACTGCTTTTATGGAAAAACGCAAGCCGGTCTGGACGGGGAAATAAAGAACCGTTGAGAACGCGGGGTTGATTTGATTTTAAATTATTTATTTTTTGGTTAGTCATTTATTTAAATTAAAAGGAGGTAAAACGATAATGGATGTACCGACCAAGATTAATACTTGGCAGATGGTTGAGCCCGGAAAGCTGGAAAAGACAACTATCGATGTGCCGGAACTGAAGCCCGGTGAAGCCCTGGTTAAGATTGCCGGTTGCGGTGTTTGTCACACTGACGTCGGCTACTTTTATGATGGTGTTCCGACAGTGACCAAGCCGCCCCTAACGCTCGGCCACGAGATTGCCGGAACTGTTGTTGCCGGTGAGGCAAGTTTAATCGGCAAGGAAGTTATCGTGCCGGCGGTTATGCCTTGCGAAAACTGCGCCATCTGCGCTGCCGGCCACGGCAACCGCTGCCTGAAGCAGGCGATGCCCGGCAACAGCCTGGGAATTTACGGCGGCTTTTCAGATTACATCCCGGTTCCCGCCGGTGACCTGTGCCTAGTTGAAGACAAGAAAGACTTTTCCTTGGAAACACTGTCCGTTGTTGCCGACGCGATTACCTCTCCGTATCAGGCTGCCATAAAGGCTGGCGTTAAAGAGGGAGACGTTGCGATCGTTATTGGCGGCACCGGCGGAATCGGTGTATACATGACTCAGATTGTCGCCGCGTTAGGCGCCAAAGAAGTTATCGTAATTGCCAGAAATAAAGAAAAATTAGAGCGTGCTCTTAGTTTCGGCGCGACACACACGATCAGCACCCTGGACAAAGACGCTAAGGCGGTTTCCGGTGATTTCAGGGCTTATTCAAAAGAAAAGAAACTGCCTAACTGGGGGCTGAAAATTTTTGAGTGCACCGGGTCGAAAGCCGGCCAGGAAATCGCCCTGGGCCTGCTTACATTCCTCAGCAAATTGATGATAGTCGGTTTTGGCATGGTTAAAACCGAGTACATGCTGTCGAGATTGATGGCGTTTGAAGCTGATATCATGGGTACCTGGGGCTGCCTGCCGCAATACTATAAGCCAGTGCTGAACATGGTGCTTGAAGGCAAAATCCAGGTTAAGCCTTTTGTGGATATCAGGCCGATGAGCACGATCTTAAAGGCATTTGAGGAAGCGCACAGCGGAAAGTTAGTGCAGCGTATTGTGCTGACCCCGGATTTCTAGAATGACCATCCCCCGGCCTTACTGCAATTTTGCATTAATACTGCATTGCTGCAGTTATTAGCTTAAGGTTATGGCTTTAAGATAATGGCCGGGGGTTTATTTGATTTGGTGGATGCATTATTGCATTGTTTGCATTTGCAATTTCGCAATTAATGTCGTATAGAGGCATGTACTCCCCTGGCAAGGATTTTGCAATAAACATATTTTGTGCATGTTATTTTTTTAACATGCGCTAAGCTAAAACGGAGGGGAGGTTTGACAATTAATTTTGATTTAACCGAAGAATTGCAAGACATAAGAAAAGTGGCCAGGGATTTCGCAGTTAAAGAAATACAGCCGACTGTGGACGAGGATGACAAAGCCCACCGGTTCCGCCGGGATTTGGTGCAAAAAATGGCCGACTTGGGCTTCTTTGGTTGTGTCATACCTGAGGAGTATGGTGGGAACGAAATGGGTTGGCTGGCTGCCACCATTATCGCTGAAGAAATATCACGGGTACATGCTTCGTTGCGTTTGCCGTTCAACATGAACCCCAATGGCCCGGGATGCACTATCCTGAGATACGGAACGGAGGAACAAAAGATAAAATATCTGCCCGGCCTGGTTGACGGCAGCTTGCTGGGGATGTTCGCCATTACCGAGCCCGACTCCGGTTCAGACGTGGGTTCAATGAGGACAAAAGCAATTAAGGATGGCGACAGCTATATTGTTAACGGTAATAAGATGTGGATTTCCAACGCCACCGTCTGTGATATGGGATTGCTTTACGCTTATACGGATCCGGCCAAGAAAATTAAAGGCATGACAGCTTTTGTCATTGACATGAATACGCCAGGGATCACAATTGAGCCGATCACGGATAAGCTTGGCACCTGGGGCGCGCCGGTTGGTTCGATTACGTTTGAAAACTGCCGTATTCCGGCATCAGCATTGCTCGGTCAAGAGGGGCAGGGCTTTAAGATCTGTATGGAACAGCTGAACGACACCCGCTTGGGCTGCCAGGCCGGCGGTCTCGGTTTGGCGCAGGCTTGCCTGGACGCGGCCTTGAAGTATGCTAATGAGCGGCAGCAGTTTGGCGTGCCGATTGGCAAATTCCAGATGGTCACCGACATGATCGCCCAGATGGCGACTGAGGTTGATGCAGCCAGGTTCTTGGTGTACCGTGCCGCTTTCCTGAAAGATCGAGGCAGGCCTTGTACTATGGAAACTTCCATGGGCAAGTACTATGTTGGTGAAGTAGTAAACAAATGCGCTGATTACGCCATGAAAATTTACGGTTCCTATGGTTACTCCGAGGAATACCCGGTTGCCCGTTATTATCGTGATGCCAAGTCGTATCAGATTGTTGAAGGCACCAGCAACATTCAAAAACTAATCATTGGTGAAACAATGCTTGGCTATCGCAAGCGTATATAGTATTATTATCAAGGTAATGGATTATTAAATATAAGGGGGTTTTCAAATGCACGAAAATTTATACGAGGAACTTGCCCAGAATAGAAAAAGAATTAAAGCCATGGGCGGCGAAAAAGCCGTTGCGAAACAGCACAAAGACGGCAAGTTGACGGCACGAGAAAGAATCGAGTATTTCTTTGACCCGGGTACTTTCACGGAAATCGGCATGTACCTCAAACACAGGGCAACTCATTTCGGCCTGGAAGGCAAAGAAATTCCGGCTGAAGGCGTTATTTGCGGCTATGGCAAGGTGAACGGCCGGATGGTTATGGTCGGCGCCGAGGATTTCACCTCCATGGCAGGTACGTTCGGCGAATACCACGGCAAGAAATTTGCTGCAGCTATCGAAATGGCCAAGGATATGGGCATTCCCTTCGTCGGCATGAATGACTCTGGCGGCGCCAGGTTGCAGGAAGGTATCGACACGCTGCAGGCTTATGCGTGGCTGTTTAAGTCCCAAAACCTGGCATCAGGCATTATCCCGCAAATTGCCACCCTGATGGGTCCGTGCATGGGCGGCCAAGCGTACCACCCGGTTATGCAGGACTTTGTCTTCCAGTGCCGTAATACCGGATTTATGGGCATTGCCGGTCCCCCATTCGTAAAAACCCAGTTGGGCATAGACATCGATCTGCCGACGCTGTCCGGCTGGCAGGCGCACGCCGTCAAGTCGGGCTGCACCCATGTCGTGGTGGAAGACGATAAAGACTGCATGGACAAGGTGAAGGATCTGCTTACGTTCCTGCCGCAGAACAACAAAGAAAAGTCAGCGCGTATCGCGTGCGACGACGACCCGATGAGATTGGCGCCGGAACTCGATGAAGTAATGCCGGAAAACAGAAATATGCCCTATGACATGCACAAGGTTATTTACAATATCGTTGACAACGGCTATTTCTTTGAAATTCATGAAGAATTTGCGAAGAACGTCATTGTCGGCTTCGGCCGGTTTAACGGGAGAGCGACAGGCATCGTCGCCAGCCAGCCCAACTGGATGGGCGGCGTAATCAACTGCGACGCCGCTGACAAGGTGGCCCGGTTTGTCCGGTTCTGCGACCTGTTCAATATTCCTCTCGTGAACATTCACGACACCCCGGCGTTCATGATCGGCCCGGAGGAAGACTGGAAGGGCATCCTGAGACACGGCGCCAAAATGCTGTATGCTTATATCGACGCCACAGTGCCGAAGGTAACAATAATCATGGGTAAATCATTTGCCGGCGCCTACCTTGGCATGTGCTGCAAGGATACGGGCGCGGACATCGTGTTCAGCTGGCCGCAGGCCACAGTGACCATCGTCGGCGCGGAAACAGCGGCGAGCGTTATTTTCGCCAAGGAAATTAAGAATTCAGAGAACCCGAAGGAAACAGCGGCACAGAAGATTAAAGAGTACAAAGACCTCTATCAGAACCCGTACAGCGCTGCCAGCCGCGGCTACATCGACGATGTGATTATGCCGAACGAAACCAGGAGAAACATCTGCCTGGCTCTCGACATGCTGGAGAACAAGACTGTGGCCAGGCCGTACAGGAAATACTCCAATATCAACTTGTAAAAAAACAATTCATTAATTAATCGTATCAGGAGTGATTTCTGAAGACAAGCCGGTGACGCGGCTAATGGGTTTAAACCATAAAACCGCGCCACCGACAGGCCATTAACAAAAAGTAAATATTAGGCTTCGCCCGCCGGCGGAGCCTGTCTATCGGAAAGTAACACTATTATGACTGGGAGTGAGGCGGTGACAAGATTTTATGCTAGCTGATCTGATTAAGAAGCCGCCGCTGACCCTCTGTCCGGATCAGACAATCGGGGATGTTTTACGCTTATGGCAGGAGCATCCCATTGGAGTTGTCGGCATCGTTGATGAGCAAGGCCGTCTGCTCGGAGTGGTAGGCAGCGGGCTGACCTTTCGTGA
Organism: Pelotomaculum terephthalicicum JT; assembly: GCF_022410535.1. Lineage (GTDB taxonomy): Bacteria > Bacillota > Desulfotomaculia > Desulfotomaculales > Pelotomaculaceae > Pelotomaculum_D > Pelotomaculum_D terephthalicicum. Next base: position 79,330 of record NZ_JAKNBL010000001.1, on the reverse strand, counting down.
CGGGACGCCAATCTCACTGGACACAAAAGTGGCTGAAGTAATGGATAAAAATTTTATCAGCATGAGTCCGGATGTATACCAGGAAGAGGCCTGGACGGCTCCCAGTGAGGTAATCGCTATCGTTGACGCTGACGGAAAGCTGCAAGGAATCAGTACAAAGTATGACCTGGCCACTTCTCTTTATCCTTATACCAAGTTTATCAGCCGGGAGCTTGATGCCGTACTTAACGCTGCCCATACAGGGATCATTTCAATAAACAAAGACGGGATTATTACAACATTCAACCCCGCTGCCGAGAAGATCACCCGAAGAGCCAGGAGTGAGGCTGTCGGCAAGTTTCTGGCTGATGTCGTTATACCAACCGGCCTGCTGGAAATTCTGGAGACCGGTGAGACTAAGTTCGGCCAAAGGCTTCCGGTTAAGTATTCGGTAGGCACAAGAATATACGTCAGCAACCGCAGCCCTATTATCGAAGATGGCAAGGTTATTGGAGCAGTAGGCATTTTTCAGGACATTTCCGAGATTGAGTTTATATCTCATGAATTGGAATCTGTTAAAGAACTGAATAAGGAACTAAAAGCCTTGATTGAATCTTCATACGACGGCATTTTAATTGCCAGATGTGATGGTGTTGTTTCTCAGGTAAATGAGGCATATACCAGGATGACCGGCCTCAAGGCCAAAGATATCGTGGGCCGGCCTTTTCAGAAACTGGTGGAAGACGGTCATTACGCCTCATCAATTGTAGATGCTGTCTTGAAGAAAAAAAAGGCTGTCACCAATTTGCAAACTTCACCGATGGGGAACAGGCTTCTGATCACCGGCAACCCGGTGGCGAACGAACGTGGTGAAATTGTGCGGGTCGTAATCAACGTGCGGGATCTTACCGAGTTCGAAAAGCTAAGACAGGAACTGCATGACAGTAAAAATCTGAACCGCCGTTATCAGGCGGAATTATGCAACAGAAACGAGCAGCGGAATAAAGAACAGGTCTTGACCAGCAGTTCGCCGAAAATGCAAAGTGTTATTGACCTTTGCACCAGGGTGGCCCAGGTGGACTCAACAGTGCTGCTGATTGGTGATTCCGGCGTGGGCAAGGAAGTGCTGGCTAAGCATATTCATAGTCAAAGTGCCCGCAAGCAAGGACCGTTTATCACAATTAACTGCGGCGCAATTCCGGAGACGTTATTGGAGTCGGAGCTTTTCGGCTACGAGCGCGGGGCTTTTACCGGCGCGGGAAAAGACGGGAAGCAGGGGATATTTGAAATGGCTCATAACGGTACCCTGCTCTTGGATGAAATTGGCGATTTGCCGCTGTCGCTGCAGGTTAAATTATTAAGGGTGCTGCAGGATAGAGAGATCATCAGAGTCGGGGGGACAAAAACGCGCAGTGTGGATGTGCGCATTTTGGCCGCGACAAACCGGAACTTGGCAGACATGGTTCAACAGGGCTCTTTCAGGGAAGACTTGTTTTTCCGCCTGAATGTTGTTCCGGTGCAGATTCCGCCTTTAAGGGACCGCCGTTCAGACATTGTTCCGCTGTTAAATTTCTTTTGTGAAAAATATTATAAGAAATACGGCATCCGGAAGCAGTTTTCCCCTGAAGTTCTCAAGATATTTTATGAATACCACTGGCCCGGCAATATCAGGGAACTGGAGAATATTGTTGAGAGAATGGTGGTAACCGAACCCGAAACGATTATTACCCCCAAGCACTTGCCGGAAAGCCTGCGCTACATAATGCATAATACTTCAGCGAAAGTAATGGTGCAGGGAGTGCTTCCCTTTAAAGAGGCGCTCCTGGAAATGGAGAGCCAGTTGATCAATGAGGCGCTGAATTTATACGGGAGCACTTATAAGGCGGCGAAAGTGCTGGGGATTGACCAGTCTACTGTGATCAGAAAACTACAAAAAATAAAGCAGTTTAAAAACAGCCGTCAAGAGCAGTCAAGCAGTTTCAGTGTAATTAAATAAGGTCAATTCGTCAGATTTAATTAATACGGGAGGTGTTGTCCATTATATAACTGGTTGAGTTGTTTGAAATGAAGTTAAGTGAATTATGAAGTTGATACTAAAAAAGGGAAAGGAAAAGGTTTTTGCGGCATGATTTGATACGCTATTATGGAAGGCGTGAGGTGCTATGCCGCCTCCCGAGTAGTCGGCGGGAGTGGGACGTAGGTCCCGGAACCGGAGAATGGAATGAATATTGCAGTTCTCTTGAAACAAACCTTTGACACAGAAGCAAAAATCGAGATCGCGGGCGGCGCAATCAACAAAAAGGGCGTTGGCCTGATTATCAACCCCTACGACGAGTATGCTGTGGAAGAAGCGCTCAAGCTGAAGGAAAAGAATGGCGGCGAGGTAACTATTATATCTGCCGGGGCGGATACCCCGGACGCGATGCGTCAAGCGCTGGCTATGGGAGCGGACAAAGCTATCAGTGTGGAAGATCCCGCCCTTGCCGGCGGCGACGAGTATACCACAGCCGTTGTGTTGGCTAAAGCGGTAAGCACTATCCCGTACGATCTGGTCCTGGCCGGGTGGCGTGAAGGTTCCGCCCAGGTAGCGGTACGGGTTGCCGAGGAACTTGGCCTGCCGCATATTAATGTAGTGACCAAATTGGATATTGACGGCGGTAAAGCCACAGCCACCAGAGACATCGAAGGCGGCAACGAGATTGTGGAAGTGCCGGTGCCCGCTGTGATTACTGCTCAGAAGGGCTTGAACGAGCCGCGCTACCCGTCAATGAAGGGTATTATGCAGGCTAAGAAAAAGCCCATCCAGAAACTCTCCCTGGGCGACCTGGGACTGAGTGCCGATCAAGTAGCGGCCAAAGTTAAAGTACAATCTTACTTCCTTCCCAGCGCTAAAGCCGCGGGCAAAATCATTGGCGGTGAAGCGCCCCAAGCTGCCGCCGAACTGGCGCGGCTGTTGCGGGAAGAAGCAAACGCTATCTAAGGGAGGGGAAAAATAATGGCAAAAGGAATACTTGTATTTGCAGAAGTAAAAGATGGTAAAGTGAAAAACGTGGCTTTCGAGATGTTAAGCGCCGGCCGTAAAATAGCTGGTCAGACCGGTGATGAGCTTGCCGCCGTCCTGATTGGTAAAGGCGTGGCAGGTTTGGCAGGCTCGCTTGCCGAATACGGAGCCGACAAGATTTACGTGGCCGAAGATGATAAGTTAGCACAATATACCACAGACGCTTATAGCAAAGTTTTGGCCGACCTGATCAAAGAAACGGATCCCGCCACAGTGCTGCTCGGCTGCACCGTGCTGGGCCGCGACCTGGCTGCCAAAACAGCGCAGAAGGTTAAAGCCGGCCTGCTGTCCGACTGCATCGCGATAGATGTTGAAGGCGGCGGCTTGGTATTCACCCGTCCCGTATATTCCGGCAAAGCTTTGTTAAAAGCCGGCGTTCCCGAATCCAGCCCGGCAATGGCCACTATCCGCCCCAACGTGCTGACTGCCGAACCGGCAGCGGGCAAAGGCGAAGTGGTTAACTACGCTGTGAACCTGGATGCCTCCGACCTGCGCCAGGTAATTAAAGATGTCATTCTGCAGGTTTCCTCCAGGCCGGAACTCACCGAGGCAAACGTGATCGTGTCCGGCGGACGCGGCGTGAAAGGTCCGGAAGGCTTTAAGGTTCTGGAAGACCTGGCCGACGTGCTCGGCGGGGCTGTCGGCGCCTCACGCGCTTGTGTCGACGCCGGTTGGATCGGGCAAAACCTCCAGGTCGGACAGACCGGCAAGGTTGTGTCCCCCACTCTTTATTTCGCCTGCGGCATCTCCGGCGCCATCCAGCATATGGCCGGGATGAGCTCTTCCAAGTGCATCGTGGCGATTAATAAAGATGAAGAAGCCGCTATCTTTAAAGCGGCTGACTATGGTATTGTCGGCGACCTCTTTGAAGTAGTGCCTATCTTGACCGAGGAAATCAAGAAAGTTATAGCCAAATAAGAATTAGTTTCACATATGTGAATGCTGCTGGAACACTTCTCAAGCAGAAACTTTTGACAGAACCCTCAATGGATTGAGTTCCCCAGGGGTCTCTTGGGGAGGGTTCCAGCAAACTTTTTGTTTATTTACGTATCAGGCAGGATGCCGTTTTTAGAGAAAGGATGTGCCAAATGAAGGAAGTTGTTATCGTCAGCGCGGTGCGCACCGCGGTGGGTAAGTATGGCGGTTCGCTGCAGAATACTCCTGCTGTCGAACTGGGCGCCTTGGTGATTAAGGAAGCAATCAAGAGGGCCGGGATTACTGTCGAGCAAGTCGAAGAAGTGATCATGGGCAATGTTTTGACCGCAGGCCTCGGTCAAAACCCCGCGCGCCAGGCCTCTTTGAAAGCCGGTCTGCCTATTGAAACACCGGCTTATACAATGGGCATCGTCTGCGGTTCCGGGATGAAGTCAATTATGCTGGCCGCCCAGCAAATTATGTCCGAGCAGGCTGACATAGTCGTGGCCGGCGGCATGGAAAACATGAGCGCCGCCCCCTACGTGCTGGACAAGGCCAGGTGGGGCTACCGCATGTTCGACAGCACTCTTACCGACGAGATGGTCAAAGACGGCCTGTGGTGTGCTTTTAACGATATCCACATGGGCATGACTGCCGAAAACCTCTCGGTAAAATATGGAATATCCAGGGAAGACCAGGACCAATTGGCTGTTGACAGCCATAACAAGGCCATTGCGGCCATTGATTCCGGAAGATTTAAAGACGAAATTGTCCCGGTGCCTATTCCCCAGAAAAAGGGCGATCCCGTGTATTTTGACACGGACGAATTACCGCGCCGGGGCGCCACAGTAGAAGCCCTGGCCAAGCTGCCCGCCGTTTTCAAAAAAGGCGGCACCGTTACCGCCGGGAACGCCTCCGGGATCAATGACGCCGCTGCCGCGACAGTGGTGATGTCCGCTGAAAAAGCGAAAGAACTGGGACTAAAACCCATGGCTGTGATCAAATCCTTTGCCACCGCGGGCGTGGACCCCGCCTATATGGGCACCGGGCCAATTCCCGCCAGCAAGAAGGCGATGGCCAAGGCCGGACTTACCGTGGCCGACTTTGACGTGATCGAAGCTAACGAGGCGTTTGCATCGCAGGCCCTAACCTGCATCCGTGCTCTGGATCTGCCGATGGACAAGGTGAATTTTAACGGCGGCGCTATCGCCATCGGCCACCCAATCGGCGCCAGCGGTGCGCGAATCCTGACGACCCTGCTTTACGAGTTAAAGAAGCGGAACGGACGTTACGGCCTTGCCACCATGTGCATCGGCGGCGGCCAGGGCGTGGCGATGACCGTGGAAAATATTAAATAAATTGTCCGGTTGAGATTAACCATGGAAAGAAATTAAACCCTCATTGTTGTTATAAGGCCATGATCCGATGGATGAGGGTTTGGAAGGAGTATCATATGGAAATTAAGAAAATTATGGTTATCGGCGCCGGCCAGATGGGTTCAGGCATTGCTCAGGTATCGATCGCTGCCGGTTATGATGTGGTTCTTAATGATATCAATGACACGTTTGTTAACAAAGGCATTGGTTTGATAGACAAAAACCTGTCAAAGGATGTCAGCAAAGGGCGTCTTGATGAAGCGGCCAAAGCAGCCTTAATGGCAAAAATTACCCCGTCCATCAGCCTGCAGGACGCGAAGGACGTCGACTTGGTGATTGAGGCGGCTATTGAGAATATGGGAATCAAAGGCAAGATCTTTAAGGAACTTGATGAAGTATGCAAGCCTGAAGCGATTCTTGCTACAAACACCTCCTCGCTGCCCATCACCGAAGTAGCTGCTGTTACTAAACGGCCGGACAAAGTGATTGGTATGCACTTTATGAATCCTGTTCCCGTGATGAAGTTGGTAGAAGTCATCCGGGGCCTGGCAACATCCGATGAAACTTATGAGCTCGTTAAGACTGCCAGCGAAAAAATGGGTAAGGTTCCTGCGGAAGTGAACGACGCTCCCGGTTTTGCGGTAAACCGCATTCTCATACCGATGATCAATGAAGCGATATACTGTCTCCATGAAGGCGTCGCTTCGCCGGAAGCGATTGACCAGGTGATGAAGCTGGGCGCGAACCACCCGATGGGCCCGCTTGCTCTCGGTGACCTGATTGGCCTGGACACCTGCCTGTCAATCATGGAAGTATTATACCGCGGCCTCGGCGATCCCAAGTACCGCCCGTGCCCGCTCCTGCGCAAATACGTGGCTGCCGGCTGGCTTGGCCGTAAGACTGGCAGAGGGTTTTACCAGTACTAACGCGACGGGGGTGTAAAAATGGCGTGGAATAATATTCTGGTGGATTTTGATAACGAGATTGCGGTGGTGAGCATCAACCGTCCCAAAGCACTGAACGCGCTCGATCATCAGACCATCGCGGAGTTGGGCGAAGCCATGGCTGAATTAGCCGCCAATCAGTCGGTAAAGGTAATTATTTTAACCGGCGCCGGTGAAAAAGCTTTTGTAGCGGGCGCCGACATCGCCTACATGTTATCCCTGACTCCCATGCAGGCACAGGAATTCAGCCGTCATGGCCAAAAAGTATTCAGCCAGATTGAGAACATGCCGAAACCGGTGATAGCCGCGGTAAACGGCTTTGCCCTTGGCGGCGGCTGCGAACTGAGCATGGCCTGCGACATCCGCGTGGCCTCCGAGAAGGCCAAGTTCGGCCAGCCGGAAGTAAGTCTCGGTATCATGGCCGGCTTCGGCGGCACTCAGCGCCTGGCGCGGCTGGTGAACCCCGGTGTCGCCAAAGAGATACTCTTTACCGGCGATATTTACGATGCTCAGGCTGCGCTGAGGTTTGGCCTGGTCAGCAAGGTTGTGCCGGCCGATGAGTTGATGGATGTCTGCAAGAAGATGGCTAAACGCATTGCCTCAATGGGTCCGGTCGGCGTAAGGTTTACCAAAGAAGCTATTAACCAGGGCCTGGATATGGATCAGGAAAAGGCCTTTAATATTGAAGCCGACCTTTTCGGCGTGATTTTCTCAACTGCCGACCAAAAAGAAGGTATGAGCGCCTTTTTAGAGAAACGTAAAGTGGAGTTTAAAGGCGAGTAGTTTATGCTGTTTTTGCAGCTAAATAATCCAGATGTTTTTGGTGGTTTCTGCCCGTGAATAGCTAATGGGCTATAGAAATCACCATTTGCACCAATATAATTTAATACTAGGAGGGAATAGAATGGATTTTGGGTTGACAGAAGAACAAAAAATGGTACAGGATATGGCCCGCAACTTTGCGGAAAAGGAAATCGCTCCTTACGTTGAAGAGGATGAAAAGAACCATTACTATCGCAGAGAGATTTTAACCAAAATGGGTGAACTGGGCCTGCTGGGCTGGAGCATTCCGGAAGAATACGGCGGAAACGGCATGGGCTGGATGGAAGGCGTTATCGCCCTGTATGAAATAGCCAAGGTCCATACATCCTGGAGACTTTCCATCAGCGGCAACTGCTGGGGTCCGGCCATGACCATTAATGAATACGGCACCGAAGAACAAAAACAGAAATGGATCCCCAAACTGCTGGATGGAACATGGGCGGGAAGCTTTGCCATCACCGAGCCCAACACAGGTTCCGACGTGGCCAGCATGAAGTGCTTTGCCGAAGATAAGGGCGACCACTGGCTGATCAACGGCACCAAGACTTGGATTTCCGGCGGGCACACTTCCGATATCGGACTGCTCTATGCTGTCACTGAAAAAGGCAAAGGTGTTAAAGGGATGTCCTGCTTCGTTATTGACTATAACAACACCCCCGGCGTTCAAAGAATTCCTATGGAAGACAAAGTCGGTATGTATGCTGCTCCGACCTCGGAACTGATTTTCGAGGATGCAGTGGTTCCCAAAGAAAATCTGTTGGGCGGATTAAACAAAGGCTTCTTCATTTGCATGTGGCAGCTTAACAACACCCGCATGGGTTGTGCCGTTGGCGGCGCGGCTCTTTCCAGGGCGTGCCTGGATGGCTGCATTCAATATGCCAACGACCGCTTCCAGTTCGGCGTGCCGATCGGCAAACACCAGATGGTTCAGCAGCAGATTGCTGAAATGATCTTGGAAGATGAGGCGGCCAAGCAACTCGTTTACCGCGCCGCGTGGTTAAAAGACAACAAATTACCCAGCCAGAAGGCGACTTCCACCGCCAAGCTGGCAGGCTGCCTGGCATCTGTGCATGCCGCCAACCTGGCCATGAAAATCTACGGCTCATACGGGTATTCCAATGAGTATCCTTGCGGCAGATGGCTCCGCGACTGCAAACAGTTCGAGACCCTGGAGGGAACCTCCAACATGCATATGCAGATCATCGCCAACATTGAGCTTGGTTTCGCGCCCGACCGCTAGAATCAAAAGGGTTCTTAACGGCTAACCAGTAGGACCGAAATCACACTAGTCATAATATAGCGGCCACCCTTTTTATGATTGCCGGTTTAGTATTCACAGCTAGCGGCAGTCATAAGAAAGTGGCCTTTTTATTTGCGCATAGCGCTTGTATCTGATTCATTTACATGATAATCTAAAAACGATATAATGTTCGTAAATAATCAGGATGCAAAAGAGAGAATCTTTATTATGCCCGAATATTCTGAAATCCGTCTGCGGAATTCTAAATACATGGGCAACCAATATTGATAGCTAAGATAATTTTATGATAAATTGTTATTGTTGGCGGCGCGGTAATATTAGTTGCCTTGCGGCCAGTAAAAGAATAGTATAAAAAGAAAAAGAGTATGTTAAATTTATGGGGGGGGGAATATATGCAAAAAAAATTGCAAGAATTCAGAGGTACGGCGAATTATATTGCCTCTGAAGATCTAATGAACAGTGTAAACGTATCCAGGGCGCTCGGCAGGCCTTTATTAATTAAAGGGGAACCGGGCACCGGCAAGACCATGCTGGCCCGGAGCATATCCGAGGGATTGGGTCAACAGCTCATTATCTGGAATATTAAATCAACAACCAAGGCTCAGGACGGCCTGTATATCTATGATACGGTTCAAAGGCTCTATGACAGCCAGTTCGGGGAACACGACGTTTCCGACATCAGCCGGTATATCCGGTTAGGGAAATTAGGCGAGGCGTTTGAATCCGATGAACCGGTTGTGCTGCTGATAGATGAGATCGACAAGGCCGACCTGGAATTTCCGAACGACTTGCTCTGGGAATTGGACATGATGAGCTTTTTTATCCCCGAAACCGGGGTGACAATCACGGCAAAACACCGGCCGGCTGTGATTATTACCAGCAACGCCGAGAAAGAACTGCCGGACGCGTTTTTGAGAAGGTGTATTTTTCATTACATTTCTTTCCCGGATCCGGAGATGATGAAGGAAATCGTTAGAGTGCATCATCCCGACCTGGAAGACCGGTTGATTGGTGAAGCGATGGAAGCGTTTTACTGGATCAGGAGCCTGAGCGGGCTGCAAAAGAAGCCGAGCACCAGTGAGCTGATTGACTGGGTGCAGGCTCTGGCCGTGGGCGGGATTAGCCTGGATAAGATTCGCAAGGAAATACCCCTTTTGGGAGTTTTAATCAAGAAGAACCAGGACTTCGATATTATCTTGAAGAGACTGAGCACCCATGGGGGCGGCCAGGGCTCTTCAAAAACAAAACCAAGCATTCAAACCATATGGAGGGGATGATACCCCTTGTTTGTTAACTTTTTTTATGAACTGAAAAGAACCGGGGTGCCGGTTTCCCTGACAGAGTGGATGACTTTGATGGAAGCTTTGAGCAAGGGGCTCGCTTTTTCCAGTTTGAGCGGGTTTTACCACCTGGCCAGAGCGGTGCTGGTTAAAAGTGAATCCCATTTCGACAGTTACGACATTGCTTTCCAGAACTACTTTAAGGGTATTGAAACGCCGGTGGATGTGCTGGAGCAGGCTATGGAATGGCTAAAGGACGCTTTGCCGCCGTACATGATATCACCGGAAGAACGCAAGCTTTTTCAAGAGTGGGATTTGGATAAATTGCGCCGCGAACTGGACGAAAGGTTAAGAACACAGGACGGACAGCACCACGGAGGCTCCAAGTGGATCGGCACGGGCGGGCGTTCGCCGTTCGGTTATGGCGGCTATCATCCGGCCGGGGTGCGCATCGGCGGCGAGTCGCTCAATCACTCGGCCGTTAAAGTGGCTGCTGAAAGGCGCTACCGGGGATACCGCGGCGATGAAACTCTCGGGGTCAGGCAGTTTGAAGTGGCGTTGCGCAAACTTCGCCAACTTACCAGCCGCACTGAGGGCGAAAAAGACGTGCTGGATCTGGACGGCACTATCGACGCTACCTGCCGGAACGCCGGCAGGCTGGAACTGGTTTGGGACCGCTCCCGCAAGAACACCATGAAAGTTGTTGTGGTGATGGACTCGGGAGGATCAATGGATCCTTACATTGACCTATGCAGCCAGCTGTTTTCAGCGGTTAACCGGTCAACCCATTTTAAAGATTTAAAATTTTATTATTTCCATAACTGCATTTATGCGAACATCTATACCCACCCGGCGTGTGTTTCCCGGTATGCAGTCAATACCTACGATTTTATGCGCGATCTTGACCCGGAATACCGGTTAATCATTGTAGGTGACGCCAGCATGGCGCCCAGCGAGTTGACCATGGTCGGCGGAGCTATTGACTGGGCGGAAATGGATAACGAGCCGGGGCTGCTTTGGCTGGAAAGGATAACCAGGCACTTTCCGCATGCTGTGTGGCTGAATCCGATTCCAGTCCAGTGGTGGGAGCCGCGTTTGTATTATGGAGCATACACCATCAGTTTAGTCAGAAAACTGTTTCCCATGTTTGAGCTGACCCTGGACGGGTTGGAGCAGGCGATAAAGAGTCTTAAAGCAAGGTTCTGATGAAAATTAATCGAACATTACGGTGGTGATGCTCCGTGTTTGTTAATTTTTTTTATGAACTGAAAAGGGCCGGAGTGCCGGTTTCCCTAACAGAGTGGATCACCCTGATGGAAGCGCTGAGCAAGGGGCTGGCCTTTTCCAGTTTGAGAGGGTTCTATTATCTGGCCCGGGCGGTGCTGGTGAAGAGCGAAGTCCATTTTGACAATTACGACATGGCGTTCCAAAATTACTTTCAGGGTGTCGAAACAGCCGAAAAGGTTCTTGAACAAGCTTTGGGATGGTTGGAAGAAGAACAGCCGCCTTTGTTGATATCGCTGGAGGAGGAGGAGAAGGAGCTATTCCGTGATTGGGATGTAAAAAAGCTGCGCCAGACATTGGATGAAAAGTTGAAAACGCAGGACGAGAAACGCCTGGGCGGCTCCAGCCTGGCCGGCACGGGCGGCGGTTCGCGGCTCGGACATAGCGGTTTCAATCCCAAAGGTGGAGTACGCCTTGGCGGTGCTTCCGGCGGCAGCTCGGCTGTTAAGGTGGCGGGCGGGCGGCATTACCGGGGATACCGCAGCGATGTAATCATTGGAGTAAGACAATTTGAGGCCGCTTTGCGTATTCTCAGCCAGTTGACTACCCGTCATGAAGGTCTAAAGAGCGAGTTGGATTTAAACGGCACCGTTAATGCCACCTGCCGGAATGCCGGCAGGCTGAAGCTTGTCTGGGACCGCCCGCGCAAGAACAAAATGAAAGTAGTGCTATTGATGGATTCCGGCGGGTCGATGGATCCTTACATCGACCTTTGCAGCAAGTTGTTCAGCGCGGTCAAGCGCTCAACTCACTTAAAAGATTTAAAAGTTTATTATTTTCATAACTGCGTTTATCAAGATATTTACTTAAGGCCGGCCTGTGTTTGGAGCAATGCCGTAAAAACATATGATGTGCTGCTGCATAACCTCGATCCGGATTACCGGCTGATCATAGTCGGTGACGCCAGCATGGCTCCGGGTGAATTGACCATGGCAAACGGGGCTATTGACTGGGAATCTGTGAATAACGAGTCCGGGCTGGTCTGGCTGGAGCGTTTGGTTAGGCATTTCAAACACGCTGTTTGGCTCAACCCGATACCGGCACAAGGGTGGGATGAGCGTATGAATTACCGTGCGCATACCATAAATATGGTTCGTGAATTGTTTCCCATGTTCGAGTTGTCGTTGAGCGGGCTGCAGCAGGCGGTAAAACGGCTCAAGGTCTGTGTTTGATTATATTGTTGTCAAGGTTTGTTTCCGTTCCAGCCTTCTTCACCAACAAGCGGAACGAAACGCACTCCACCCAAGTTTTCCCGGTCGAAGCTGCCGTCTGGTTTTTTCTCCAGACGCAGCAACTCCTGGTGATGTCTATCCCCTACCGGAACCACCAGACAACCGCCGGCTTTCAGTTGGTTGCCCAGGGATTCAGGAATAACCGGCGCTCCCGCCGCCACCAAGATCCCGTCAAAGGGTGCTTTTCCGGTCCAGCCTTTTGAACCGTCACCTATGCGGACAATTATATTCTCGTACTTTAAAGTCTGAAAACGTGATTGAGCTTGTCCGGCCAGGTTTTTATGGCGCTCAATAGTATATACTTTGGACACGATGCGCGACAATACTGCCGCCGCGTATCCGGATCCGGTGCCAATTTCCAAAACTGCATCCGCCGGGTCCGGCCTCAGGGCCTCAGCCATTAAGGCGACTATATACGGCTGGCTGATAGTTTGTCCTTCATCGATGGGAAGCGCACAATCAGCATAAGCATAGGCCTGTAGTTGTTCAGAAACGAAAAGGTGACGTGGTACCTCAAGCATGCTCGACAGGACAGCTTCATTGGAAATGCCGTAGGGAATAAGCTGCTTTTCCACCATTCGCCTCCGTTCCTCCGCCCGGTCACCGGCAATGTTGTGGCTGTTTTGCGGGAAATCCATAATGATTCTCCTTTGTAACGAATATTGATTCGGATAATGACTTAAATATTTCCACCCGGCAGAATTAATAATACTAGGGATAATCTTAATAATCAATTGAGCTTAATTCATCGGTTTGAGCTTGATAAACGCGATAAGTCCTCTCGTTTTGATTATTCCCCAGGCGCTTAATAATATGGTTCATCATCAGGTTGTTTTCGGCAACCTGAGATAATTCAATTGTGGATATCCCTTTGCCGCGGGCCCGCCGGATAAATTCCAGGATGAGTGCCGCTTCCAGCCCTTTTAAACGGTGCTCGGGCAGGACAGCCAGGACTGCCAGCCGTAAGCTGGGCCGGCTGAATAACGCGGGCAAGGATTGTTTAATTATTGGATAAATAGCTAAACAAATGCCCGCGGGTTCTCCGTTTATTTCGGCTATCAAAACCATGCCCCGTTCACAAGCTCCATGAAGTTTTCGCCAGATTGCCGAGCCCTCACTTGCGGAAAGGGGGACGAAACCCCACCCATTGTTCATTGAACCGTTATGAATGTGAGAAAATATTTTACCTTCGTTGTCTATGTCATTAAAATTCACTTCTCTTAAGCGCAGATTTTTAATCCTGCCGGCGGCACGATTTGCCACCTGGAGCAATTTATCCGGCAATGGCCTTCGCAAATTGTAGAAATATGCGAAAAGGTTTATCTCATTTTTAAAACCGCACCCGGTGAGAAGGTTTGCGTAATAAGGAGGATTATAGGGCATGCCGGGATGGTGATGCCCCGTGAAGCCTTCCACCAACAATCCTAAACGTTCATGAGGGGTCAAGTCCACCGGGCCGATTACACGGGACATGCCGTTGTCAGATAACCAGCGCGTTGCCGTTTTAACCAGTGCCGCAGTTACCGTCTGATCGTTCAGCGATTCAAAATAACCAAAAAACCCGGTTTTTTTGACAGGGTAAGCCTTATGTATGCTTGCGGCAATCCTCCCCACCGGGTGTCCGTTCCTTACCGCCAGAAATGGTTGGGCTGTAACCCTGCTAAATAGAGGATCCATAAACTCACAGCTTAAGTGTTTCAGCGGTGGGTAAGAAGGAGCACTGAAAAAGCCACGGTATATCACCCGGGGGAAGGTGTTAAACACCCTCATTTCATCCGGTTCTGAAATCGCGATTACTTCAACAGTCAAAACAGCACCCCCGTGTTTTTGTTAACAGGTTATGCGGTTCTGTGTGACATTGGAACAAATAATTCAGGAGACTTAGAGGAGTGTGAACGGTTCAACTTTTTTACCTTTTTCAAAAATTATTTCTGATTTGTAAGCGTTTTAAATTAAATATAAATTATTGTTGTCAGACAGCCGGACAAGTGGTATATTGAGTACGGGTAAACTAAAATAGTAGTGATAGTTTACCTGTTTTTGAGCAATTTATTTTACCAATTGATTGATTTTTTAGTGAAACGGGGGCAAGGCATGAGAAGGAAAATCACCATAGGGCTTTTGGTAGCTTTGCTTAGCGCCGGCGCTTATTGGGGATACGCCAGGTATGGCAAAAAGCAGCCGGAAGGCCTCCAGGCAAGCGGTACTATTGAGGCGACCAAAGTACAATTATGCGCTAGAGTATCCGGAACCCTCCAAAATATTGCGCTTAATGCCGGCGATCCCGTGCAAAAGGGTCAGCTTGTGGCAGTAGTTGTCCGCAATGACTTGATTGCGCAAAAGGAGAGAGACGCCCTTGGCGTTTTGAAAGCTGAAGCGCAATTGGCTGATTTGACTTCAGGCGCCAGGTGGCAAGAAATAAAAGACGCTGAAATTGCTGTCAACACCGCGCGGACTAATTATGACAAAGCTGATAAAGATTACGGCAGGGCTTTGGCCTTGTTTCAGGCGAGCGCCATTTCCCAATCCGAGATGGATAACGCGGAAACAGCTTTACAGCAAGCTAAAAACCAGGTGGAATCGGCTGAATCAAAGCTTAGCTTGTTAAAGGCCGGCAACCGGCCGGAGCAGATTGAGGCGGCCCGGGCTGAACTTGAGAGAAGCAATGCAATCCTGAAGGCTTCAGAAGCGGCCTTGGAAGATACCCGTGTGCTCAGCCCGGTTGACGGAGTCATATTAACAAAAAATTTTGAAGAGGGTGAATTTATTCAGGCCGGCGCTTCAGTGGCTACCGCTGTCAACCTCGATGATATGTGGATAAAAATTTATTTGCCCACTGATGACCTGCCCAAAATTAAATTAGGTCAGCAGGTTGCTTTCACTGTGAGCGGAAGTGAGGCAAAATATGGGGGAATCATTGAAGAAATTGCCACAAGCGGAGAATATACGCCAAAAACAATTCAGACTAAGAAAGAACGCACCAATATTGTTTACGAGGTTAGAATTAAAATTAATAATGAAAATGGTATATTGAAACCCGGTATGCCTGCTGATGTCATCATTGATGAGGCGAGGTGACGATGATGGATAAAATGAACATTAATAACATAATTGAAACAGAATCGTTAACCAAGGTGTTCGGCGGCCTGGCGGCAGTTAATGAAGTTACTTTAAAAATTGACCGGGGCGATATTTTCGGTCTGGTTGGCCCGGACGGCGCCGGAAAAACTACCCTGCTGCGCATGCTTTGCGGCTTAATCACTCCTTCCCGCGGCAGGATCAGCAGGAACAGCGACAGTTTCGGCTATATGCCTCAAAAATTCAGCCTTTACGGTGATTTGACGATTGCGGAAAATATCAATTTTTTTGGCGCTCTGTACAAAATCGACAGCAAGACAATCCGCCGGCGGGCTGACGAAATACTGGAAATAACCGGTTTAGCCGGTTTTAAATCACGGTTTGCCGACGACCTCTCCGGAGGAATGAAACAAAAACTGGCTCTGACCTGCGCCCTTCTGGCCAAGCCTGCTTTGTTGGTCCTTGATGAGCCGACCTACGGCGTTGACCCGGAATCGCGCAAAGAATTCTGGAAAATTCTATACCAGCTGAATAAAGAAGGAGTCACGATTGTCGTTTCTACGCCATACATGGATGAAGCGGAACTCTGTAAAACAGTTGCTTTAATAAGCAGGGGGATAATTATGTCGACCGGTGATCCCGGCAGTTTGAAAAAGAGTTTCCCGTATGGAATCCTGGAACTGAAGGCAGATGCGCGGGATTTGGATTTTATCAACGACCTCCCGGAAGTGGTTGACGGCGATTTCTACGGCGATAAGTACCATGTGGCTGTATATGAAGTTGAACAGGCAAAAGCCGCCATCATTAATTTGCTTGCAGAAAAGAAGGTGGCCATTCACCACCTGAGACATATACCGCCCTCGATGGAGGATGTCTTCGTAGCCGTGACAAAAGAAGAGGTGGTTTAATGGAATACGTGGTAACCACCTGTGAACTTACCAGAACATTTGGTTCTTTTACCGCTGTCGATAGAATTAATATTAACATCAGGCCGGGTGAAATATACGGCTTTTTAGGACCTAACGGTTCCGGAAAGACGACCACGATGAGAATGCTGTGCGGGCTGTTGGAGCCCACTTCGGGCTCCGGTTCCGTGCTTGGATATGACCTTGCCCGGGAATCAGAAAAAATCAAGCAAAAGATCGGCTATATGTCTCAGAAATTCAGCCTGTACGACGACTTGACCGTTTATGAAAACCTGGTGTTCTACGCGGGAATGTACAGTATCCCATATCACGAGCGCAAAAAAAGGGTTGCTGAAATGATCGAGATGGCCTGGCTGGCCGGCAGGGAGAAGGATTTGCCCGCCAATTTGAGCGGCGGATTAAAACAACGGCTGGCCCTTGGATGCGCGATCATATCCCGCCCGTCCATATTGTTTCTGGACGAGCCTACCAGCGGAGTCAGCCCGACCAGCAGGCGGATGTTTTTTAAAATTATCCAGAAGCTCGCTAATGAAGGAACAACAGTTATGGTTACCACTCATTTTATGGATGAAGCGGAAAGGTGCCACAATATCGCCTTTATTTCCGGGGGAAGACTGATTGCCAACGACACGCCGGACAACTTGAAAAATAATGTAATTGAAGGATGTATGGTCGAAGTGGACCTGCCTGACGCCATGGAGCGGATTGAGGAGCTGGAGTCGCTTCCTTATGTGAAAGAATGCTCCATCCATGGGCCGCTGCTGCATGTGCTGCTTGATTCTGAAGGAAATGTCGCGGTATTTGACCGCTATACAGGGGTAAAAGCCAGGGAGATCACCCCTTCCCTGGAGGATGTGTTCATCTCCCTGGCCAAGCTGCAAAGAAAGCAGGAATCTTAAATGAGCAGAATACTGGCAATTTTGCAGAAAGAATTCTTACAGATGAAAAGGGACCGGTTGACCCTCGGCATGGTTTTCATGCTCCCCCTGGTGCAGTTGCTGCTCTTTGGTTACGCCATTCAAACCGAAGTGAAGCATATATCCACCGTTGTTTTCGACCAGTCCATGTCCATTGAAAGCAGGGACCTCCTGGATTCTTTCAGTTCTTCGGGATACTTTGATATTACCGGCACAGCAAAAGGCTATGCGGAAATAACAAAAATGATTGACAGCGGCAAAGCCAAGGCGGGAATTATTTTCCCGCCCGATTTCGCGGAAAAGCTGAGAAAGGGTGAGACGGCGCCGGTGCAGGTGTTGGTGGACGCCAGTGACAGCATGGTGTCAAATTCTGCTATTGCCGTGGCCAACTCAATCGGGCTTTTGAAATCACAAAAAATCATTATGCAAAAAACAGGCGTGCAAAGCCTTCCTTATGATATCAGGGTGCGCCCCTGGTATAACCCTGACGGCATCACCGCGTATTATATGGTTCCCGCTATTCTTGGCATTATTGTGACCATGACTATGGTGATGATGACCTCCATGGGGATAGTCCGGGAACGTGAAAAGGGCACCCTGGAACAGCTCATGGTCACACCTGTAAAATCATATGAGTTAATGATCGGCAAGGTGATTCCATATATCGCGCTCGGCTACCTGCAGATCACCGTCGCCCTGCTGGTGGGTGGAGTTGTATTTGGGGTGCCCATACGCGGCAGTATATTGCAGCTTTATTTGTTAACACTATTTTTTATTACAGCGTCACTGGGAATCGGCATCTTTATTTCGAATATAGCCAGAAACCAGATGCAGGCTTTTCAAATGTCTTTCTTCGTTTTCCTACCGAGCATCATGCTGTCCGGTTTCATGTTTCCCCGGGAGGCCATGCCCTCAATAATCCAATACATTGGAAATATATTTCCCCTGACCTTTTACCTGACGATTATCAGGGGAATCGTATTAAAAGGAATCGGCTTTCCGTACTTAATTCCCCAGGTTATGTCACTGCTCGTTTTCTCGGTGATTATGATGACGCTGAGTATTATCAAGTTTAAGAAGAAAATTGCATGAAAAATGCGTCCGGGTGGTGTATGGAATGGATTACAAGCAAAGGATCTTGCATGCCTTAAAAGAACTGGCCGCGCAGCGAGGATTCTCCGGCGCCACAATGGATGAGTTGGCAGCGCGAGCCGGAGTAAGTAAAAGGACTATTTACCGTTATTTTAATAGTAAAGAAGAGATAATTGACGCATTGCTGGATGATATTTTAAGTATTTATGAACAAAAAATACTGCAGATGTTGGATTCTTGCGAGAACCCGGTGGAAAAAATGTCAAATATTATAAAAATAGTTCCGCAGATAACCCAAATAATTACCCCGGCGGCTCTTCATGATCTGCACAGGCATTACCCTCATCTCTGGGAAAAAATCGAACGGTTTCGCGCAGAACGAATCCAACAGTTATTTGATGATCTTCTCTTAAGCGATGAATACCGTTGTTTTAAACCCATAAATCCGAAAATATTCACCACAGCATTGATGGCCAGTATCAGGTCGGTGGTTAACCCGGCTTTTATAATAGAAAATAACTTATCCGTGGAAGAAACAATTCAGACCTTATTTACAATTTTTTTATCCGGTATTGTAATGAAGGAATAAACAGGTATCATTCGGAAACGTCTTCATTTAGTTTTTTCTGTTCTTTTCCCTCGCGTAATTTTTGCCGTACATCGGACCATAGTTCCCTGGTCTGGTTAATTACCATTGGAAACATTGATTTTGACGGGTGTCTCAGGACACGGTCCAGCCATTTGGCCGCTTCTCTGTAATTGCCCGAATTCATATTTAACACGCCCAACAAGTATGCCGTATTTATTTCCGACCTGACATTGGAAAAATCCTCACTTTCAAAAGCTATTGAAAGGCTAGTCAAGGCTTTTTCAATATACTTTCGCTCTTGAACTTTTTCATGTTTAAACCTGTAGAGCCAGGCAATTTTTAAAAACAGCATACCCATCAGGGATTTTTTAACAGGTCTGCCCTGGAGGCTGTAGATAGCCAACAGAAAAGTTTCTATGGCTTCTTCCAGAGTACGAACTCCACTATAGTCCTTTAATTTATTCTCTTGCCAGAATGTCATCAGGCGCGATTTTATTTCTTCCGACTGCTCTTTTTTCAGGCGCATGCCAAGTATTTCTTCGTTAAAGGTGAAACCGCAAATGGGACATACAATCATTTCATAAAAAAGCGGATTAATATTTTTGTAGTACTGACAGAAATCATAATCCATTTTCGTAGTTTGAACGTATTTTGACAGAGCTTTCGGTGATTCGAATTTTGAATTGCAAATTGGACAAACAACTTTTTTATTATATAACATTTCTCTCAGGTCAGTATCTTTTTTTACTCTTGGCTTTTCATCTTCCTCCGCAGAATGCTCGACTTCATATAAATGCTGTTCCAATACTCCTGCGAAACCGCTTTCCTCCCTCTCTTCCATACCGGCTCTATCTGCTTTAATGCTATATTCTTTTTTTTCTTCGGCTAGCTGTTCTTGTTGTTCGTCAGTAGCCTGTCCGGGTGTGTTGCCGGCGCTCTGCTTTTGGTCATTGTTCTGAGTAGACAGCTTGCGGTTGGTTTCAATTAATATTTTATTTCGGATATTTGATTGCCGGAGTCTTTTGCTTAAAGTTTCAATAATGGTCACCGCCGCTTTGGGGTTGTTGTCTAGAAACTCCAAAAAATCTTTCCGTTCCAGACTAAAAACTATTGATTTTTCTAATGTCCTTGCGCAGGCCGAGCGATATCCGCCGTCTAGCAGACTCATTTCTCCAAAAATATCTGATGGTTCAAGTGTTTGAATAGCCATTTCCTGCCCGGTGGACGATTTTGAATATATTAAAACCCTTCCTGATATGATTAGGTATAAGCTTGAACCTTGATCTCCCTCAGAAAATATATCTGTGTTTTCTTCAAAACGTTCCAGATGCATTTTTTTAACCAGGTCTTGCAAAGGACAGTTTAAGTTTTGAAAAAAAGATATTTTTTTCAAAATGCTTTCAAGAGCATCCATATAATGTTTTTCACCCGCCTTTGAAATTTCAATTAATATTTTATACTACTAAAATGGTATTTGAAAGGAATTTTTAATTATGATGAAGGCATATATTTCTCTAAACTGAAAAAGCGGGTATATTTATTTCTTATTATATGGATTTTATTGACTTTTTTAGATATTTAAAAAGATTTAAGTGCTTCTGTAAAGGAAATACGATTTAGAAGCAAAAAAAAATTCCCTGTTGTTATGGAAAAAAGGGAATGGTGGGGTAAAACCCCGCAGATGGGTGATTATATTAAAGGAGGTATTAAAAATAATTATAATTATTTTTATTTGTCACACATGGGTAGCATATCCCAATTTTTTAGGACTTCAGTCCTAAAAATAACACATTTTAATAATATTATTAACTTATTTTATAATTGTTGCCTTTACTTCATTTTTTATCCAATCAGTTACTATAACTGTATGGTTTTGTTCACTAGCGCGGGAGAAAAACTTGTTACGTGAATCGTCAAAACCCATCAATAAATAAAGGGCAATGCCAACAGCAAGCATTGGACTGTAATATTTTACTAATATTAATAAAGTTAGTACTAATAAAATGATATTAAGAACGTTTAAGTAAAACATTTTTCCATAACGCATCCGCTAACCCTTCTTTGTGAAAGGAAATACCGGGGTTACTGGTAACCCGGCTATCATGGCAATATGCCTTAGACCCGTGGTTTTGCGTCCATAGTTTTCACTATGTTTGCTCTTTTCAGTTTGCGTCTTTTATATTATTATATAAAGCTGTCTAATATAAGGAAATATGAAAAAAGAACTATTGTTACGGGACTCTGGTCCTGTTTGGCAGTTAACATTCAGATAGCAATAAAATGTTTAAGTTTATAAATGGAATTTATGGGAAATTGCGTAGCAGATCATATTTTATAGCTCTCATTATTATAAGATAGTCAATTCATTAAGAAAGGGATTTGGATAAACTTGTGATTTGAGTAAAGTGAGATTTGAGTAAAGTTGACTTTAACCACTTGTTCAGATAAAATATTAGATACACTAGTTATTAACTGAGAAAGAACTAATTTGCTGATGTGGCTCAGGGGTAGAGCAGCGCACTCGTAATGCGCAGGTCGTGGGTTCAAATCCCACCATCAGCTCCAAATTATACAGCAATGGCAAGGGTTCCGAGGTTGGAAGTCCTTGCCATTAGCTATTAGAAGTCAAAAGTGTGCCAAACATTTTAAAATGAGACTTATCCATGCCTAACAGAACCGAGCAAAACCAAAAGACAGGTGCGCTCCCAACTAATATTTACTTGACTAAACAAAACGCTTTTAATCGTTACTTCAGCAGTTAATGGGCTCATTGATTCGTACCAGAAAATATGCCAGAATGAATAGATAATAAGAGTAGATGAGGTTTTATTTGTGAGTGATCTAATAAATAGGGTTGGTAAGTTTAAAATTCCGAGGGATTTAATTCGCGGCGATAACAATGAAGATTTGCTTAAGCTGTTTGCAAAAACCATAATCATGAGGGCTGAATATAAAATTTCTAAAGATGTAATTGAATATACAGCGCTGTCTCCTTTATTCAGGGTAAAGGAAGCGGCAGAAACAATTCCCGAGTATAGGGTAGAATGTAAAAATATATACTCCGACAATGAAAACGTTGATATTGAAATAATTGCTGAAGAAATAAAGCAGCGCTTTAACGCTTAAGTAAGACTGTAATAAGCCAGGTTTAATAAATTGGCCGTCCGGCAGGGCGGCTTTGGTTTTACCAAAAAAGCAGGCCAGTGAAACGCCGCAGGTATGAATGACGGGTAGCCGGGGGGAGGCTTGCTTGTACAATCTTTTTGTTGAGACGTCGTTTCCGTAACCAGTAATCTGCCGTTGTCAAATCGGAGACGACGTAATTTACTGCACAGTCTTTGTTTTAATCATATCGTCAATGTTTAGGGTGCCGAATATGGTTTTTACTTCAATGTCAAAGTAATTTGCGTTCTCAATAAAACTTTTTGTTTTGTAATTATAACTTCCGAAATAAACTGATGATTTATCTGGTGTTTTGGCTACTGCAAATGCGGAACTAATTTTAATCGTAGCTGGTGTTTCTGGTTTTATTTTAATGGTTCCACATGAAAAGACATTGTTAATTATTATCTTTTCACCTTTGTGCCGAGGTATTACATTTGATAAATCAATTGTGCCTCCACTAAAAGTTAAATTATATTTTTTAGCTGGATTTGTAACTTGAACGGTTTTACTGCTAAAAACAATATCATTATCGGATTCTAAACCGGGGCCATGAGTAAATAATGTGACTCCTAAAAAAACAACGATTATAGAAGTTGAGGCAACAAAGATCGGTATTTTGATTTTGAAAATATAAGGGGCTAAAATTAAAAATCCCAGCATTACCAACAGAATTCCATAAAAATAATTCAATTAACGCACCCCAATATTATTTAAAATAGAGTAAATGCCGCTATAGGAGCGGGTTGCCATCACCGTCGGTTGAGTATGGTGCTTGGCTTGCCAAACACAAGTTTATGAGGCTGTTAAATAGCGGTGAGGAAGTTTGCGCATAGATAATCGTGAACGCCGAATCCATGATGCTATACAAAAAATTTCCAGGACAAAAGGCTATCTGCCTTCTGTTCGGGAGATCCATTTTAAACTGAAAGGACAGGTGTGTAAGCCTGCCCTTTTGTCTTTCTCCACTTGGGTATATGGAGTTTAATTGTTGGTTTAAGCTTGCTATTTGAATTGCAACGTTTTAAATGCAGCCGCCACCACAAATGCCAATACCAAAGACAATCAGGATAAAGATTAAGAAGATGATAAACCCGAAATTACCAAAACCTGCGCCTTCAGCGATAACATCGGACATTAAAAAGAACCTCCTTAGTTTTGTTTTTTACACTATATGAAACAGGTGCTGAATGTGTGAATTATTGTGAATTATAAAGAAACAAATGGTTGGTTCAGCTAAAGAACTTGAAGAAATTGCTAAATAATATTTAAGGGTGTTTAACATCCTTATACGGGTAAGATAGATGTAGTTAAAGGGGGTGAAACAAAATGAAGAAAGCAAACCGAAAGAAAAAGGTGCCAACAATGGCGCCAGGATCTAAAGGTTTATTGGAAAAAGAAGCCAGTAAAGAAGAGATAAAAAAAGGCAATTTTACCAGGGTCACCAATCTTTCATTCGATGAAACAGAGCCCAGTTAAGAAAATAAAGTGATAACAGCCTCCCCGCAAGGAGGCTGTGTCTTCGATACTCTGCTCACCGTCGAGCAAGGTCCCAAAGAGAGTAAAGCCGGCAGTTACTTTTTAATCTAATATATCCATATTATTTCATAAAAATATCCACGGTATGTGACCATCCATATTAACAAATTATTCAGCCACCGCATATATTATAAAAGAGATGGAGTGATTCTTGAAGTATATCTCTATAACCACCGGTCCTAAATGAGTCGGTGGTTATAATTTTGAAAAAATAATCTGGAGGTATTTTCATGCCCCGATCTGTTTACCGGGAACTGGTTGTTGGAGTTAATATTAAAGTTCCACTTCTTAACGGCAGCTGGATTACTTCTATTAATTTGGATAATGCAGCCACCACACCGCCGTTTGTCTGCGCTTTGCAGGAAATTATCCAGTTTGCCCCTATGTATTCCTCCGTTCATCGCGGCGCAGGATATAAATCCCGGCTTTCAACTGAATTGTATGAAAATTCAAGATTAACAATCGCAAACTTTGTTAAGGCAGACCTTAATTATGATACTGTGATTTTCTTGAAGAATACTACGGAAGCAATAAATAAATTATCTCACCGGCTTTATTGCGATAATGAGAAAAGCGTGGTTTTGTCCACAGAAATGGAACACCACTCTAATGATCTTCCCTGGAGAAACAAGCATCATGTTGATTATATAGAAATAGACGATGATGGAAGGCTATGCCTTGATGACTTAGTCTGTAAATTGAATAAATATAAGAACGCTGTAAAATTAGTAGCGGTTACCGGAGCTTCCAATGTCACCGGATATGTCAATCCGATTTACGAAATAGCTGAAATAACCCATAAATATAATGCAAAAATACTTGTTGATGGAGCTCAGCTTGTACCTCATGCTCAAATAGACATGCAGCCTGTCAATTCTCCCGGTCATATTGATTATCTTGCATTTTCAGGACATAAAATGTATGCGCCGTTTGGGACGGGAGTACTGATAGGCCCTAAGGAAACTTTTATGAACGGCGCCCCTGAATATGCCGGAGGCGGCACTGTGCGGACTGTTACCCACACTGACGTGTTATGGGATGACCCGCCCCATAAAGAAGAAGCAGGGACGCCAAATATGATGGGAGCGCTCAGTCTGCAAGCGGCTGTAAAAACATTGAGTATGATCGGTATGCAAAACATTAGTAATTATGAATTAGACTTATGGAATTACACTATAAGTAACCTTAAAAAGATTCCCGGCCTGCAGCTTTATTGTGACACGAATCCCGATAAACCCCGCATAGGAATCGTTTCCTTCAATCTGGACGGGATCCATCATGCTTTGCTGGCTGACATTCTGGCCGGGGAAACCGGTATCTCAGTCCGCAGCGGGTGTTTTTGCGCCCAGCCATATGTGCGGAAGCTATTGAAGATCCAGGAAGAAAAAGAATCATGTATAAGAGGGCATCGCTCCCTCAGCCGTCCTCAAAGCCATCTTCTCAGCCGTCCGGGTATGGTCAGGATTAGCTTTGGGCTATATAATGACTTTGATGAAATTGATATTTTAATTCAGAAACTCCATCACATTGTAGACTATAAAGAATTCTATATTCAAAAAATACATGGCTGTATGATATGAAAAAGGAATAAACATAACAGATTATAGGATGTAACATACTTGTTTTCTAATACATAAATTGTTTTATAAATTTGGGGGGAGAGTGGTTATTTAAATGTCTTTTGTACAATTAGGCGGTTTCTGTGAAATATTATTTTTGGGGGTATTTGTTTTTTTTGCCATGGGTATAGGAAGGTTGCCTAATAATTTTGTCCAGTTAATAGCCTTGTTTATTCTAATAATTATCACGTGGCTGGTAATTCAGGAATAAAAAACCCCACTTAAAAATAGTGGGAAAAAAAAAGCTGCGAAGCACTGGAAATATACTTTCCGGCGTTACACCGCTTTAATATTATCAAATACTTCTTCAACGCATTTCCGGCAGACAATTTTACCCTGATAACTCTGAACTTCAGCAGTGGTGCCGCAGAAAGTACAGGTTGGCTCGTACTTCCTTAAGATTATCTTGTCGAATTCAGTGTAAATCTCAATCGGGTTTTTCTCGTCAATGCCCATAATGCGCCTAATTTCAGCAGGAATGACCACTCTGCCGAGGTCGTCTATTTTCCTGACCAATCCCGTTGCTTTCATTGCTACATGCCTCCCCTTTTTTCGACAAATTATTACATTGATATTATACCAGATGATACCATTGAAAGTAAATACTTTCTGTTAATAATTGTTTAAAAAATTATTCAGTTAATGTAAAGTTCATGTTCTGGATACGTCTGCCCTATCCGCCGTAATATTTGCAGCTATCATAACGTATAGCTGTAAACTTGCTTTGCAAGTGAATTTGTAGTATTCTTCAAGGGATCACCACGACCGGTAAAAACCGGTGGCAGATACCAGTAAAGTCAGGGGTGAATCTTTTTGAAATTATTTGTGAATATTGATGGCGGCAGCCGCGGTAATCCGGGGAATGCGGCTGCCGCGATGGTTATTACTGATGAGGCGGGTCAGGTGCTTGCCACAAAAAGCAAGTTCCTGGGGACTAAGTTAACCAATAATTATGCTGAGTGGAGCGCCTTGGAAGGGGCGGTTGCGGCGCTGATCCATTTGGCCCGGAGGCATGGAAAAATTGAGGCTGAAGTACGGTCGGACAGTGAATTAGTGGTGCGCCAGTTTAATCATCAGTACAAGATTAAAACTCCTGACCTCTTTGAGATAGCCGGACGGGTATGGGAAAATCTTGCGAAAAATCCGAATCTCAAAGTAACCCTGCACCATGTGCCCAGAGAAGAGAATAGGCTGGCCGATGCGGCGGTCAATCGTGAGCTTGATCATTATCATGCATAGTTAAACCTGTTTTTATTAAATCGTATGAAGAAATAAATTGTACCCGCAATAGAAAAAGAAGGAAAATAAGGGAGTTGTCTAGAATTACGTGTTTATACCATTAATAATGAGGAGGTGCCAATATGGAGATTTTTAAAAAGGTTAGCGAAAGCGCCAAGACAATCAGTGAAGGGGCTAAGACAATTAGTAAAAAATCAAGTGATCTTGTCGGTGCGGCCAAGCTAAAGTATGAGATAAGCAAGTTGGAAAAGGAGATGGAAAATAACTTTTCAGCCCTGGGTAATCTGGTTTATCTGCGGCATAAGGGCGAGGAAGGTATTGAGGAAGAGATAAAGCGTCTTCTAGACGCTACAAAGGCACTGGAGGATGATATCGCTGAATTCGAAGAGCAAATAACCAAACTTCTGCCGAAGTCGCTGATATGTTCCGAGTGCCAGACGGAGCTGCCCGCCGCCGCCAATTTTTGCTTTAATTGCGGGACTAAAGTAATTGATCATGACTAAACCGAGTGAGATAACCCCGCAGGGGTTATTTTTTTGAAAAAATATCAATTCCGGGAGGAATTTAATGTTTAAAAACAAACATTTTAACGCTATCTTGACAAAATTTCTTTTGAGCGTTACCGTGTTAGGGTTAATATTGCCGTTGGCGGCTAATACAACCACTTTGACGGCTGTGGTCGCGGCAGTGGTCTTAACTTTGGCGGCCTATATTATTGCTGATTTAATAGTTTTGCCGCTATATGGAAACCGCTTGGCTGCGGTATCTGACGCTGTTATCGCCCTGGCAGTGACTTGGGAGGTGACGCGGGTTGTGGAAAATGTCAATCCTCCGGTGCCGGGCCTGATGATTATCGCCCTCCTGATTGGGCTTGGCGAATGGTATTACCACGGCCGTTATCTGGCCAGATTATTATATCAGGGGAAGATTAAGCCTTAAGTGGATAAAAAAATGCTAATATTTGTGATATGGCCAGATATTCTAAGGACTGATATAATTGTGAAATAAAGCCGAATCCCCGGTAAACCGGGGTACGGGGGAAAAAATTTTTTGGGGTGAATCCTGATTAACCGTTGGACGGAAGGCGTAAATGACCGGCGGTGATCGAGGTAGGGTGCCCTCAACCCGAACCCTTCAGCTAACCCCGGAGGCGAAGGAGGGGTTTTTATTGCATTTTGTTTGTCGTATTCTGTCAGGTTTTTTATTGTTGTTGGGGGTGTATGCAGTACCGGCCGTCGCTGATGCCGCTATTCACAATGTATCGCCCGGAGAGAGCCTTTATTCTATCAGCGTGGATTACGGCGTCTCTTTGGATTCCCTGAAGGAGGCCAATGGAATTCAGGATTCTTTTATTTTCCCGGGGCAGCAGATTTATATTCCGGAAAGTGACTACGGCAGTGATAGTTCTAATTACAGCGTCACGGAGGGAGACAGCCTTTATTTGATTGCCCAAAGGTACGGGGTGAGCTATCAGGATATCATGCTGGCCAACGGCCTGAGCGATACCACGATTTGCGCGGGTATGGTTCTGGCAATTCCCGGGTCCTCCGGCGCCCCTGTAAGAAATACCGCGTCCGGAGTAAGCCGGGGAGGCTATTTCCAGAGGCCGTCGTCGGCGGAGGTCGACCTTTTGGCCCGTTTAATTACGGCTGAGGCTGACGGCGAATCGTATGCGGGAAAAGTCGCGGTTGGGGCTGTGGTGTTGAACCGGTTGTACAGCTCTGAATTTCCAAAAACGATAGAAGATATTATTTATCAATATGATAATGGTACCTACCAGTTCGAACCGGTCATGAACGGATGGATTGACAAACCGGCAAGTTACCAATCCATTCAGGCGGCTAAGGATGCGTTGAACGGGGAAGACCCGAGCAACGGAGCGCTTTATTTCTTTGCCGGGAGTAAGGTCAGTAATAGCTGGCTGTGGTCCAGGCCTGTGAGCGCGGTTATTGGAGATGTTGTTTTTACTTATTAACAACAGTGTTTTATCCTTATCAGTACTTTAATAGCTAACACCCATGCCAAATAAGGTCTGTTTTACGGGCCTTATTTTTTTGTTTGCGACTGGCCGGCAGTCAATAATTCTGATGGTTTTTACTTCTTGCACCGCAATTGACAATTTGCGATAGTTTGACATATACTGATTTTACTACAAATAATATGGAAACCCACACTTGAAGGGGGATATTAATGCGAGTCGGGGTGGATATTGATGGCGTTTTGGCAGACAGCCTGCCTTTATGGGTTCGGGAACTTAATCGTTTTTTTAATAAAAACAAGCAAGTCGAAGAGGTTCATCTCTATGATATTATCCAGACGTTTAATATTACGCCTGTTGAATTAAAAGCATTTATTGAACAAAGAGGCCGGTTTTTGATGTCCGCCCCCTGTCCGGTAAAAGACGCCGCGCATTATCTTAGCAGGATCAAAAAATATCATAATATTTATATCATCACGGCCAGAAAAGAAGTGTACAGGCGGGAAACACAGGCTTGGCTGCAGCAGTATGGTATGCTTTATGACGAGCTGTTGCTTATCGGCAGCTACGAGAAAGATGATACTTGCCTGAAAATCGGGCTGGACGTAATGGTGGAGGACACGCTTGAGGTTGGTTTAAAGTTAAGCGCGGTGGGAATACCGGTCATACTGATTGATGCTCCATACAACCGGGGAGATTTACCGGAGCTCATTCACCGCAGATATTCATGGCTCGAAATTTACAAGACCCTGGTTACAGAATCACAACAGCCGGCGGCTTCTTGTTTTAATAAAAATGATTATATAAAGGCGGTTGTTCCGCCTGCCGGCACAGCTTTAACTTGAGCCGGCTGCAGGTGATTCTTGAAGCCGTAAATACAGCTGGCAGGGGGGTGATTCCATTGAATGAAATGGCAGATGCAATCAGGCTGTATTACCACGGGGAAATATTCGAGTCGAAAAGAATATTAAAAAAGATCATAAATAAGGAGCCTGAGAATATCGGCGCATTAATCAGGTATGCTGCGATCCTGGAGGAACTCGGGAGGAAGGAAATTGCCGGGAAAATTTACCTGAAGCTTGCCGGTCTCTACCAGAAAGATACATGCTATGAGGATTGTCTGGAAGCATTGGAAAAAGCTTCGTCCACTGTGCCGCAAGTCGAACTGGCGCCGTTAAAGGGTACATGCCTTTATCATATGGGCCGTTTCGAGGAGGCCTTAAGTTGTTTCAGCATTGCTTCGAAAAGCATCCAAAATTTATTCCATACGGGCAAGATCTATTTTGCTTTAAAACAATACGATAACGCTTTGAAAATTTTCCGTGAAATAATGTCCGGGGCAACTAATAACGATGATATTTTTCTGGCCTGTTATTGGGTTGGTAAATCTTTGTATGCTTTAGGAAAATTCAGCGAGGCAATTTCATGCCTTCAGAGTTATGTTTCCGTTTATCAGGATAAAACACAGGCCCTTCTTGAGCTTGCTATCTGTTTCCTTGAGTCGGGTAGTTTGGAAGAAGCTGAAAGACACCTCCTGAAATATAAAGAACTTGACGGTAACATCGATTTAGCCAACCTGTATTTAGGTATCTTGAATTACCGCAAGGGGAGTTATGAACAAGCAGTTGAATACTTGAATGAAACTTCATCGAGCGAGCAGTCCATGCACTGGAAAGGTCTGGCATATTATGAGCTCGGTTTATATGAAGAAGCCGTGGCGTGTTTTTATGAGGCGGCGAAAAAGACGGCCAATCCACTCTATTTCAAAATGATGGGAAGCTCCCATTTAAAACTAGGCAATTATTTTGAGGCGAAAATTTGCCTTGAAAAAGCTTTAGATGCTGATCCTGCGGATGAAGAACTGAGCAAACTGATCGCAGTTACCGGCCATTACTTGGGAAAAGGCGAACTTATCTAAAAAACTGCAATAATAAATACCTGTTATGATAAAAGAGGTTTTTTTCTTCCCTTATTTTTGTTGTGGTCGTAGATCTCAAACTTCCCTGAAAAATTTTCTAAATTATATTCAATTAATGGAGCAGCCTTGTTTAAACGCTCCATCTGTTTAACGCGCATCTTGCTGACAGCGTTACCGTATTCGTTTCTTCTTCTGTCAACGTGGCTTTTGTGTTTGCTCATAAATTTATTATGTTCAACCGCTGGAAGTTCATGCATCCGGTATAACCACAGTTTCGAAGCTGGATTAGCGAAGTAAAGAGACACGGCAAACGAGAGAATACGTGTCGAAAGGAGCGGCCATGTACAAATATAAAATAATCGCAACTATTATTGAAATACGGGGTGACGGCAAGTGCTCATACGGGCATAAGGTGGGCGACAGCTTTGAATTTACGGCGGTATCACCGGCCGGGCTGTGTCAGTTTGCCTATGACTCGTTGCGATCCGCTGTAGCCGCGCTGCTTTACGGCGGCCAGTTCCCCTGGATGCAGAACAGCGAGGTGACTACCTGGGCATGTCCTGATCCGGAGAGGCCGGTAATTTTTGAACTGAAGAGAGTGCCGGTTTAAGGATGGAAGAAGTAACTTACCTGTTGCTGCCGTAAAAGTGACGGTTGAACGTAGGATTTTTACATTAATTGTCGAATACTATACCCCTATATAAATAATAAAGAGGTGAACTGATATGCCAATATTTGAGTACAAGTGTGGTGCATGTGAAAAAGTATTTGAGATTCTCCAACTGGCCGGTCAGGAAAAGGGAGTTAAGTGCCCTGATTGCGGCGGTTCCGATTTGAAGAAACTCATCTCGGCTCCTTTTCTGCCTAGTTCTGTTGGAAGACCGGCCAACGATGATTTGGGAAGGTGCTGCGGCAGCAATCCAGGTGAAAAGGGATGCGCAGCCGCTGGTTCCTGTTGCGGGCAGGAGCTCCAATAATGTTTTTTTGGGAAACGCCCAGGCCGGCCCACACGGCCTGTTCTATTTTATTAAAGATGAAATTGTTTATTATTGTTTGTTTGGACGGGGAGGTGTGTCTAAGTGAAGACGCTAAGAGTTCCGGAAGCCACTATAACGCGGTTGTCTGTATATTCAAGATTTTTGGAATATTTGGACCGCAGGGGCATAGTAACTGTTTCATCAAGGGAAATAGCCCAGGGTGTTGGTGTGGGTCCCGCTCAAGTACGGAAAGATCTGGCGTATTTCGGCGAATTTGGAACGCGCGGTGTAGGTTACAATGTCAAAGACCTGATGCGTTATACTTTAAAGATTCTTGGTCTTGATGAACCTTGGCCGCTTGTGCTGGTGGGCGCGGGAAACCTTGGCTTTGCCCTTTGTACCTATAAAGGTTTTAATGAGCGTGGCTTCTCAATAATCGGTGTTTTTGACAACGACCCGAACAAGATAGGTAAAAAAATTGTTGACCTTGAGGTTTATCATCTTGACAAGATGGCAGAAGTAATTGCCCGTCATAATGTTAAAGTCGGCATTATTGCTGTACCGTCCCAGGCCGCGCAAGAAGTAACCGATCTGATGGTGAAAAACGGGTTGCTGGCCATTTTGAATTATGCGCCGGTCGCGCTTAATGTCCCTGAAAATATTGAAATGCGAAATGTTGATATGGCGACGAAGCTTGAGATACTAACTTGTAATCTGAGCAAAAAGGATTTTAACCAGGCTACATAAGTTGTTAGTCCGTTGTAAAATAAAGCGCCCTGATTGTCTCAAAATCCCAGCCTTCATAGAAATTGACAGCGGCTTGAACTCCGGCCCGGTAAAGCTTCTCTTTGAGCTGTAAGCTCATTTCAAAATCAGTGGTCTTTACCCCCATAGAAGGAATAGATATTGTCCGGACACGACTTTTAGGATCCAGTTCGTGGATTTGGTCGTGTGCTTCCAGCATTGTCGATACAATGGCCTTAAGCAGATCGAATGGGTTGTTTACCCGTGGGAATAATGGTCCTTCAGATTCGATGATTTTGAAACCGAAAGTAGGCCAGGGAGGAGTCTCATCACTGTCAAAAATCCATACCGGAAAGTTGCTCAGCACTCCCCCGTCAATAATAAAGCTTGATATAGTCTGTTTGCCGGGTATGGTGTAGGGAAGCTTGCATGGTTTATAAAAAAAGGGTAAGCCGGAACTCATTCTTACCGCCTTGCTGACTTCCAGATTGTCAGGATTAATAGCATAGTCCTTAATATCATGAGGCAGCTTTAGAAGCTTGCGCCTGGTCACATCGGTAGCTATAATTACCAGCTTATAGCGAAATTTGGGGTCGTTTTCGTATTCTTTTATGACAAGATCTTTAAATGTGCGGATCCCTTTGGCGGCAAGTTTTTTCTTGACCCAGTTTTCCAGGTACTTACCCGCGTACAGGCCGTTTTTAAACCACAAACTCAGCGCCGGCCCGATGCAGGGGACCCTGTGTAGCCAATATTTGTCTTTTAGCATGCTGAAATCAAGGTCGTCAATCAACGAGCATATTTCAGCGGCGGAATACCCCGCCGCTACTAACGAAGCGATAATTGCGCCGGCGGAAGTACCTGCCACGTTTACCCAGGTATAACCCCTGCGTTCGGCTTCGGAAAGGGCGCCGAGTATGCCGAATACTTTAATTCCGCCGCCTTCAAAAACAGCGTCAGCGCGCATTGTCATGGCCCAATCACTCCTGATAGAATCATCTTATGGAGAAAAGACAAAACTGACACACAACTGACCCACAAATAAGCTTATGCCAATTTCTTCACATGTACGGGCAAGAAAAAAGGCTTCCCCTTATGGGAGCCTTTATAACCCGATACCGCCCGGCTACAGTCTTATTTGTTTATCAGCAGCAGTCCTACAGATCTACAATTTTGTTTTTCACGGCGAGAAGAGCGGCTTGTGTCCGATCGATCACACCAAGCTTTTGAAAAATATTTGTCAGGTGATTTTTTACGGTTTTTTCGCTGATGTATAATTTTTGGGCAATGTTCCGGTTGCTTTCTCCATGCGCGACCAGACGAAGCACGTCCACCTCCCGCCTGGTTAAGCCCTGAGGCAGGGCGTCCTGGGCGTGACGGGAGGACAAACGGCTGAACTCGGCAAATATCTTAGTGGTCATGGACGGAGGAATAAAAGACTCGCCTCGCGCTACTCCCACAATGGTTTGCACCAGTACATCCGAGCGGATGTCTTTAAGAACATAGCCTGAAGCACCGGCTTTGATCAGTTCAAAGAGGTACTCTTCCTGGTCGTGAATGGTTAAGGCGATTATGCCAATCTCGGGGTATTTGTTTTTGATAATCCGGGTGGCTTCGATTCCGTTGACCTTTGGCATGGTAATATCCATAAGAATGACATCAGGCTTGATTTTTATAGCCTGTTCTATGGCTTGCTGACCGTCTTCCGCCTCACCTACCACCTCGATGGCTTCTTCTGTGGACAATATTTTACGCAGTCCCTCGCGGATGAGTGTATGATCATCTGTTATTAAAACCTTTATCCTCTTCAAATTTCGTTTCCCTCCGTTTTAAGTTAAAAGTTTTTCAGTTATAGTCCACGGGAACCGAAATGCCTATTGATGTGCCTTTACCGGGAGCGGTAGAAATGTCAAATCCTCCTTTGAGAAGTTGGACTCTTTCCCGTATTCCGATTAGGCCGTACCCGTCGCGTTCCCCGTCCGCCATGACTTTACTCAGGTCA
Source organism: Pelotomaculum terephthalicicum JT (assembly GCF_022410535.1). Lineage (GTDB taxonomy): Bacteria > Bacillota > Desulfotomaculia > Desulfotomaculales > Pelotomaculaceae > Pelotomaculum_D > Pelotomaculum_D terephthalicicum. The sequence continues at coordinate 45,396 of NZ_JAKNBL010000001.1, read as the reverse complement.
AAACCTATGCCGTCGTCTTTAATGTGAATGTTAACCTTGTCGGGGAGCATTTCCATTTTCACTAATGCGTTTTTTGCCCGGGCGTGTTTTTTTATATTGTTTACCGCTTCCTGGATTATTCTGAAAAGAGCGACTTCAACAGAACTCTCCAGCCGTTTCTGCTGCCCGATAAAAAGAAATTCAACTTGTACGTCAAATTGATCATTATAATCGGAAAGATACCTTTTTATCGCGGGAGCCAGTCCGAGGTCGTCCAGCACCATCGGCCTCAAATCAAATATTATTTTACGGACATCCGTCAAACTCGAACGGACTAACTCCTGTAGCGCAAACAGCTCGCCGCGGACTCTTTCGGGCTGCAAATCCAGCAATTTCTGACAATATTCCGCTCTCATGACTATATTAGCCATGGATTGCGCCGGACCGTCGTGGATCTCCCTGGCGACCCGCTTGCGTTCTTCTTCTTGAGCTCTAATAATGCTCATAGCCATCTGCTGCGCCTGGTGAACCTCGCCGATTTTAGAGCCAAGCTCCTGCAGTCCCCCACCCAGGTAGTTCAAGACCACACCCACTTGGGAGACTAGTTTTTCAGCCCGGTCAACGGTAGTACTGAGCCTGCGCAGGCTTGCCTCCAGATGATCCCTCCTGTACCGCAGGAGTTTTTCTTTTTCTTGCATTTTGATTAGTTCCACTTGCAGCTGATATGCCTGATCGTAAGCGTCCTTAATATCTTTTTCGGTAAATCTCTGTAAATCTTTACTAACCTCCATCAGTCTGGTCCGGGCTTTTTTTTCAATAACGGCTTTATGGTCAACCTGTTTAATAATATCCGCCACTTCATTTTTAACTTCGTTGAGTTCCTGGCTTACCCTGATTAATTCAATACGGGAATTTTCAGCTATGTCGTAAATTTGATTTTTACTTCTTTCGATAGCTTCAAGAGTGTCTTTGACAATGCGATCAAGGGCATTTATGTCAAACACGGTGTTCACCTCGTAGCCCCTTTTTTTTAAATGTTCTTTTTTATTCTCCATTTTCCTCCCTCGTTGAGAAAAATAATGAAAATTGAAAAGCTTTTACATAATTTGTTTACATTGTGCTACACTATACTTGATTAAAAAACAAGGGGTGATTTTGCTTGCGAGTTGATGTAGATCAGGAATTATGTATCAGTTGCGGTACGTGTATAGATCTCTGCCCGGATGTTTTCAAATGGAATGAGGACAACAAGGCCAGTTGTGTTACTGCTGAAATACCGGTTGATTTGGAGGAGCAGGCGCACGAGGCTGCCGAAAACTGTCCTACTGAAGCGATCACTGATATTTAATCAGGAGTCAGGAGTCAGAATGAGAGAATGGCTTATCGCTACAAGATATTCTGAATTCTGACTCCTGAATTCTGAATACCTAAAATAGATCATTGACACTTTTTTACCGCTTAGTCCGTATATTATTAGAGATCCGGACATTGTTACCAGTTAAATTTAGGCATATTTTACCTTAAGCCATTAACTCAGGACATGAAATGTGATTATGACTGTAAAACTCAAAATTTTGTTGACAAGATAAGATATTATGCTAAAATTGAGTTTGATTGGAATTAGCCAACCTGTCTTTGATAAGGGGGTTTGTTAATTCCAAAAATATTGTCCAAGAGGGAGGCAGATAAATGAAACAATTGGGCCGCCATGTATTGGCTGAGATTTGTGGGTGCGATTTTAACATTCTTAATGATATCGACAAGGTTGAAGAAATCTTGGTGAATGCGGCGCTGGAAGCCGGCGCCGAAGTCAGGGAATGTGTGTTCCATAAATTCAGCCCTCAGGGAGTAAGCGGTGTGGTGGTTATTTCCGAATCGCACCTGGCTATCCATACCTGGCCGGAACTAGGTTACGCGGCGGTAGACGTGTTCACTTGCGGTGAAAAAGTAAATCCCTGGGATGCATGCAACTACCTGAACGACCACTTTTGCGCGAAACATATGACGGCAAAAGAACTAAAACGTGGAGTCATCCCGGAAGCTTACCTGAAGGAAGCTGTAAATCTTTAGGAGGGATATTTATTAGTACCAAGAGCAATAAAAATTAGCAGGCCTTGCAATAGTGGATATTGCAGGGCCTGCTAATTTTTGCTGCCATCTTAATCAGATAAAATTAGGAATGGCTGACGCGAGGGGAGGAAATTGTGAGACTATACCGAATTATATATCAAGGCAAGTAAAGGAGGAGCCTCACTAAATGTTGAGAACCATTTTAGATCCGATAAAAGAAGACCTGGAAAACGCATCTTGTTTGTTTAGAGAAGAGTTTCCTCCGATTATCGGCCGGGCGGGAGATTTAGCCGGCCTGGAACATTTATCTGTCGATAAGGCAATTAGACCGGCGCTGGTGATCCTGTCTTCCCGGATTTACGGCGGTAATCCTGAAAAAACGGCTGTTCTGGCCGTTGTTTTTCAGTTTATTTATCTGGCTTCGAAGGTACAGGACAGTTTTGCTGAGTTTGAACAACCGGTCTCGGCTAGTGAGGATTGCGTCCATTGTGAGGAAAACCGTTTTTCTGTTTTACTGGGAGATTACCTTTACAGCAAATCTGCTTTTATTTTGCTTGAGTCAGGCATTACCGGGATGCTTCGTGTGCTGGCCGAAATTGTTCGTCAGGTTCATGAGGGTCTAATCCTGAAAAATAAAATCACCGGGTTCAACCCGGCCTCAAAAGCCTTCCACGATATTATTCGCAAGGTGACTGCCGAGCTTTTTGCCGGCTGCTGTCTTCTGGGAGCCCGCCTGGCCGGCGCTGCCGAAGAAGACCAGGAAATCATGCGCCGCTTCGGCCAAAACTTCGGCATGGCTTTTGGACTGTCGGAGTTAGGTGCCGCTGTGGAGCAAACAACATTTTACGCGGATAAAGCTCGGGAATGCCTTTTGCTGGCGCCGGCCCGGCCGGAAAAGGTTGTATTGGAGCAACTGGTTAATATGTTATCCAGGGGCGAAACGAATATGCGGCGCATGGTGGGATAATGTATTGGAGGGCTATATGCGGCCAGACCAGTATCGTAGTAAAGAAGAGTATGTACACGCGGTTTTTTCATCAATTGCCCACAGGTACGACTTTCTTAATACCGCGTTGAGTTTTAACCGGGACAAGTATTGGCGGAAATTTGCAGTGAAACTCACTGGTTTGACGCCGGGCGGCGAGGGCCTGGATGTTTGCTGCGGGACGGGTATGCTAACCCTGGAACTGGCAAAAGCGGCCGGCTTAAAAGGTCGTGTGGTCGGCGTGGATTTTTGCGCGGACATGCTGGCGAAAGCTGTTGTAAATATAGGAGGCACTCCTTATCGGGAAGTAATTGAACTGGTTGAAGGAAATGCTCTCAGCCTGCCGTTTCCGGAGAATACCTTTGACTGCGCCACCATCGGTTTTGCCTTGCGTAATGTGCCCGATATCAGGAAAACTATCGATGAAATGCGGCGGGTGGTAAAACCCGGGGGAAAGGTTGTTTCTCTTGAGTTTGCCAAACCTGGCATACCGGTGTTCAAGCAGATCTATTATTTTTACTTGAACTGCGTTATACCTGTGCTGGGCAGACTGGGAGCAGGACTAAGCGGGCCTTACAAATGGCTGCCGGAATCGTTGAAAATGTTTCCTCACCAGTCGGAGATCAGGGATATCTTTACCGACGCCGGTCTGACCGGCGCCTGCTATTATGAGCTTACCGGCGGTATTGTAGCCGTGCATGTGGGAGAGAAGCGACATGGCTTATAAAGATTTGCGCGCTTTTATGGCGGACTTGGAAAAACGCGATCTCTTAAAAAGAATAAAGGCGGAAGCAGACCCGGTGCTGGAGATTACCGAGATCAGTGACCGCATGGTCAAGTCGGGCGGGCCGGCTTTATATTTTGAAAATGTCCGGGGGTATAAGTTGCCGGTGGCCACCAATCTCTTCGGTACGCTGGAGCGGATGAAGCTTGCTCTCGGGGTGGACGACCTGGAACAGATCGGTAGGGACCTGATGGCTTTTATCCAGCCGTCGGAGTTGCCGGCTACCTTTATGGACAGGCTGAAGACGCTGCCCAAGCTGGCGCAGTTGGCTTCTTTTATTCCGAAGAAGGTAAGCGACGGTCCTTGTAAGGAAGTGGTGGTCAAGGACAATCCTTCACTGGCGGGATTGCCTGTTTTGAAGTGTTGGCCGGAAGACGGGGGACCATATATTACCTTGCCCCTGGTTATTACTAAAGATCCCCGTACAGGGCAGCGCAACGTCGGGATGTACCGGATGCAAGTGTATGATGAACGCACTACCGGGATGCACTGGCACATTCACAAAGACGCCGCGGGGCATTGCCGTAATCAAAAAGTGGGCGGCGGGACTGAAAAAATGCCTGTGGCTGTCGCCCTGGGCGCTGATCCGGCGGTAATCTACGCAGCCACCGCTCCTCTGCCTGCCGGTATTGATGAAATGCTGTTTGCCGGTTTCTTGCGCAAGGAACCTGTCCAGCTGGTGAAATGCGAAACAGTTGATCTTGAGGTGCCGGCATATGCCGAGGTTATTCTTGAGGGGTATGTCGACCCCTTGGAAAAGAGGCTGGAAGGTCCTTTCGGCGATCACACCGGTTACTACTCACTGGCCGACCAGTACCCGGTTTTTCACCTGACCTGTGTGACCAGCCGGAAAGATCCCGTATACCCGGCAACTATAGTCGGACGGCCGCCGATGGAAGACGCTTATATCGGCAAGGCTACCGAACGCATCTTTCTGCCATTGCTCAGGCTGCTGGTTCCTGAGTTGGTGGACATGAACCTGCCGCCAGAAGGGGTTTTCCATAACTGCGTCATTATATCTATTGAAAAGCGCTACCCGGGACAGGCCAAAAAAGTAATGTCGGCGTTGTGGGGTTTTGGTTTAATGATGCTGGCCAAGCTGATTATTGTAGTTGATGCGAGGGTGGATGTGCAGAATATTTCCGAAGTGATGTGGCGGGTGTTTAACAATATTGACGCCAAGCGCGACGTGGTGATCGCCGAAGGCCCGCTGGATGCTCTGGACCATGCGTCCCCACTGCCCCACCTGGGCGCAAAAATGGGCATTGACGCCACGACAAAATGGCCCTCGGAAGGGCATTTGCGCGAATGGCCGGGTGACGTTGTAATGAGTGAGGAAGTGAAAAACCTGGTTGACGGCAAATGGAGGGAGTATGGTTTTTAAGAAGCTGATAGTTTTTCTGGAAATGATCAGGTTTGAACACACTGTGTTCGCCTTGCCTTTCGCCTATATTGGGGCTTTGCTGACGGAGAAAAAAATACCGGCCGCGCATGACCTGCTCTGGATCACCATGGCCATGGTGGGGGCCCGCACGGCTGCGATGTCCCTCAACCGGCTTATCGACCGGCGCCTTGATGCCCGGAATCCCCGCACCGCCGGCCGGGCCTTGCCCAGGGGACTTCTGCGGGAAGGAGAAGTCTGGTTTTATGTTTTGGTTTCCTTTTTGCTTTTATTCTATTCTGCATACCAACTAACCCCGCTGGCTTTCCGCCTTGCTCCGGCGGCAGTCCTGGTGCTGTTTACCTATTCGTATACCAAGCGTTTCACCTGGACATGCCACCTGGTGCTCGGGCTGGTGCTGGGAATGGCCCCGCTGGGCAGTTGGATCGCCATTACCGGCCAATTTCATCCGGCGCCGTTCCTGTTGGGAGCGGGAGTGCTTTTTTGGGTCGCCGGCTTTGATATTATTTATGCCTGCGATGATTACGAGTTTGACCTTAAAGAAGGTCTTTATTCCATCCCGGCCCGGTTCGGCATTAAGCGGGCACTTAACGTTTCCGCTGTTTTTCACGCCATCGCGCCGTTGTTTTTCCTGGCCGCGGGCTTGCTATTAAACCTTGGTGTCCTTTACCTGGCCGGGGTGGCGGTTTCTGTAGGGATACTTTTTTACCAGCATACTTTAGTGCGACCTGATGATTTGTCGCGGGCCGGCGTAGCTTTTTTTAATTTAAACGGCACTTTAAGTGTGGTCATGTTTGTTTTTACCTTATTTGATATTTTTTTCCCTTTGCGGATCTTTTAAGGTTAAGATGCAGCGGAGTCATGGCTATCATGCGTTGGTAAAGAAAGAAAGGAATAGCGGTAATGGAACTTGTTCTTGACGGTGAATTGGCTGATTTGGAGAGGAAAATTCTAGCCGGTGAAAGGTTAAGCCGTGCAGACGGCGTTCGTCTTTATCAAGCCAAAGACCTCTTGGCGGTAGGCCGTCTTGCCGATCTGGTCCGGCGTAGAAAAAACGGGGACAAGGCCTATTTTATCGTCAACCGGCATATTAATCATACCAATGTTTGCGAAAATCTTTGCAAGTTATGCGCTTTTGGGCTTGAAGCCGGCCATCCCCGGGCGTATACTCTCAGCCTTGATGAAATCGAAGCTAAAGCGCTGGCTTCGGCAGGAGAGCGAATTTCTGAAATACATATTGTCGGCGGTCTCAACCCGGATTTAAAAATGGATTATTATGTAGAGATGTTGCGGCGCATCCGGCGGGCGCTGCCAGACGTTATGATCCAGTCGTTTACCGCGGTGGAGGTTGATTATCTGGCGCGGGTGCACAACATGCCGGTAGAGGAAGTGCTGGCCGTTTTACGCGAAGCCGGACTTGACTCGCTGCCGGGCGGCGGGGCGGAGATTTTTTCGCCGCGGGTGCGTAAGTTGATTTGCCCCAGGAAAATCAGCGGCGAGCGCTGGCTGGAAGTGCATCTGGCCGCGCACAAGTTGGGAATGCGTACCAACGCCACTATGTTGTACGGTCATGTGGAGACAGCTGAGGAGAGAGTCGATCACTTAGTCAGATTGCGCGAGGCGCAGGACATCTCGGGTGGGTTTTTGACCTTCATTCCACTTGCTTTCCACCCGCAAAACACCGGCCTGGAACCGCAATCGGTCTCCGGAACCACCGGTTTCGATGACTTGAAGGCATTGGCTGTGGCCAGGCTGATGCTGGATAACTTTGATCATATCAAAGCTTTCTGGATAATGATTGGGCCAAAATTAGCCCAGGTTTCCCTGACCTTCGGGGTCGACGATCTGGACGGAACCGTGGTGGAGGAGAAGATCGCCCACGACGCAGGTGCGGCAACCGGCCAGTTTATGTCTAAAGCTGAGCTTGTAAAGATGATTAGAGCGGCGGGGCGTAAACCGGTAGAGCGTGATACCCTGTATAACGTTATTGAGGAGGTTTTTTAGGTGTCCAGATTACGCCTCGGGCAGTTGGACTATATTAATTGCCTACCGGTTTACCATGCCCTTGAAGAGGGGTTGCTGCCGCTGGAAGCTGAACTGGTAAAGGGGCCGCCCACTGTATTAAACCGACTTTTTTTGAGCGGCCGGTTGGATGTCACCCCGCTGTCTTCAATTGAGTACGCCCGAAACGAAGATAAATGCATAATCCTGCCCGATTTGTCCATAAGCGCCGACGGCCGGGTGATGAGCATCCTGCTTTTCAGTAAGGTGCCGGTGACAGAACTGGAAGGAAAGAAAGTGTGTCTTACCGATTCTTCCGCGACCGGGGTTGTTCTCTTAAAAGTGCTCTTTGACCATTATTACCATGTGGACGTGGATTTTGAAACTAGCGCTCCTGAACTTAACACCATGATGGAAAGAGCGGACGGGGCGCTGTTGATCGGGGACAACGCCATGCAGGCTCACCAGCATGTGAAAGAACGGCACATGCCTTACTATGTGACTGACCTCGGCGAGACATGGAAGCAATTTAGCGGCGCTAAAATGGTTTACGCGGTATGGGTGGTGCGCAAAGCTTACGCCGGCTCCGATGCGGCGGCTGTTGACTGCCTCAGTAACGCTCTGGTCAACGCAAAAAAGATCGGGTACAGCCAATTTACCGCCGTGGCTGCCAAGGCTCAGCGGCGGAGCGGATTGCCGCTGCCCGTGGTTGAGGATTATTTTCAAACGATCAAGCACGAATTTAGCGAAGACGACAGAAAGGCACTGCTTTCTTTTTATGATTACGCCTATAAGAGTGGATTGATTGAGGATAGAGTCAAGCTGCGGGTCTGGGGTGAAACCGGTGCTTAATTTAGATGACCTCTTGAACGAGGCTGTCCAGGGAAGACGGCTCTCCTTGGAAGAGGGTGTCGCTTTACTCGCCTCGCCTGATTTATTGTCGATAGGCCGCGCGGCCAGCCTGGTGCGCAGGCGAATGCACCCGGGCGATAGAATTACGTTTATTATTGACCGGAATATCAACTACACTAACATATGCTGTTGCCGGTGCCGCTTCTGTGCCTTTTGGCAGGAAGAAAGCGATCCGGAAGCTTATATAATCAGTAAGGAGACGCTTTTTAAAAAAATTGAGGAAACTATAGCCGCCGGCGGTACGGCAGTAATGATCCAGGGTGGGCTTCACCCGAAGCTGCGCTTGGAATACTACCTGGACATGCTCCGGTCGGTTAAAGAGCGATACGCTATTCACATCCACTCTTTCTCCCCGCCGGAAGTAGCGCATATGGCGGGGATTTCCGGTTTGTCCCTGCGCAAGGTCCTGTTAGAATTACAGAAGGCCGGGTTGGATTCCCTGCCGGGCGGCGGCGCCGAAATTCTGGATAACCGGGTGCGCCGCCTGATCAGCCCGGAGAAGATTACCTGGGAGGAGTGGATGGCGGTAATGGCGGAGGCCCATCAAATTGGGATGAAATCGACCGCCACCATGGTGTTCGGTCATGTGGAAACTCTGGAGGAAAGGGTAAAGCATATGATCCGGGTGCGGGAGCAGCAGGACCGCACCGGTGGCTTCACCGCTTTTATTCCCTGGAGCTTCCAGCCCAAAAACACCAAGCTTGGCGGTGAAACCGCCACCGGGGCGGATTATTTGAAAACCCTTGCCGTGTCCAGGCTGGTGCTGGACAATGTGCCCAATATCCAGGTCTCCTGGGTGACTCAAGGCGCCAAACTGGCCCAGGTGGCCCTGGCTTTCGGCGCCAACGACTTCGGGAGCGTCATGTTGGAAGAAAACGTTGTCCGTGCCGCCGGGGTAAACTACCGGGTTCCTGCGGAAGAAATCATCCGCTGTATTAGAGATGCCGGTTTTACACCGGCACAGCGGAATACGGGTTATGAGATCATCAAAGAATTGTCTTAATCTTGTAATAGAGTGAAAGGAGCACTTGTAATGGGGAATGAAAAATTTCAAGAACTGGTGCTGGAACAGTTGCAGGTACTGACTGAAGGCCAGGCCAAACTGGACGCCAAGGTAGACGGTTTAGATGCCAGGCTTGGCGGTCTGGAAACCAAGGTAGACGGTTTAGATGCCAGGCTTGGCGGTCTGGAAACCAAGGTAGACGGTTTAGATGCCAGGCTTGGCGGTCTGGAAACCAAAGTAGATGGCTTGGACGCCAGGCTTGGCGGTCTGGAAACCAAAGTAGATGGCTTGGACGCCAGGCTTGGCGGTCTGGAAACCAAAGTAGATGGCTTGGACGCCAGGCTTGGCGGTCTGGAAACCAAAGTAGACGGCTTGGACGCCAGGCTTGGCAATATCGAAACAGACGTGCAGCAATTAAAGACGGGCCAGGATATAATGCAAAAAGATATTGACGGCATCAAAAACGAACTGAGTTATGTTTGGGGCGATATTAAGAAAATTGATAACCGGCTGTCTTCCCAGGAAGAAGAACTGGTCATACTGAAGCGGTTAAAATAATTCTATCCGTTGATGAGTGCCATGGAGGTTGTATCCAGCCGGTTTGCGTTAAAATCCGAGCAGCGTATAGACTTTGTCATCAACAATATTTTGCCCGGTAAGACCGTTGTCCGCCCGGAATTTTTTCACAGCTTCTTCAGTTCCCTGGCCCCAAAAGCCATCAGGCTTCCACTTGAGATAGCCAAGTCTTTTCAGCGCCCGCTGTACTTCCAAAACATCCGGACCTTGGTTTCCAAATTTTAAAACAGCAGGAAGTGTGCCCGGGGCGCCGAATGGTGTCCCAATAATTGTTACAGGTGTGCCATGGCTGACAAAAGGAAAAATTTCCTCAACGTGAGCGTTATGCATCCTGATGCAGCCGTGGCTGGCAAAACTGCCGATGCTGTGCGGAGCGTTGGTGCCATGGATGCCATATTGCCCGTATGGTATATTGAGTCCAAGCCAGCGTGTGCCCATGACATCAGGCGGGTTGGTGTCCTGTGAGGCGATTTTCCAGTTGCCGACCGGAGTTGGTGTTTCGTATTTACCCATGGCAACTGGAAACTGGCGAAAAGATACCCCATTGTCGAAGAGGGTCAGGGTTAACCTGTCCATATCGATAATAATACTGGTTTTTTCCGGTATTGGGTTTGCCGCCCAAGATATTTTTATCCCTACCCCCGTGAAAAAAACGGCTAAAAAAACTGCGGCGGCGTAATAGAAATATTTCATTAATAGAGCTTTTCCCCCGTTTATTTTTATATCTATTGTCTCATATACCGGTCCTTATTATTCCGGCCGGGCTTCTTAAAATGAGGTATTTGGTTATAAAACTGGATTGATTGGTGTCTCAGCGAAGCTTGTGAATATATCAAATTAAAAGAAGGATAATGCTCTTCTTATGAAGAAAAATAGTATATTCTGTCTTACGCAGGAGGTGTCTGAGCAATAAATGCCGATGAACATAGATGACTTTCTGGATTATTCGCTGCAGGAAGACTTTAAAAACCTGAATAACACTCACCGCAGTATGGTAAACGCAGTCAGACGCGTCAAGACTGCTGCTGATCAGGGCAACCTTGACGCGTTGCAGCAGGCGCTGGCCCGCTATGAGGAGTTGGTGGATAAGCAAAAAGAGTCTTTACAAGGGTTTAAAGATAAATTTCCTTCTTTTGATCTGCAATCTTACTTGCTGGAAGAGTTCCACGCGGGTTTTCTTGGCGCGTTGGCTGAAGAGGGCTTGTCTGTAGAGGCGGAATATCCGGTTTATGAAGTGTTGCCATTTAAAGTCCGGGTGCTGCCTGAAAAAGAAATGATCACCATAGACGACAGAGTTTACCGCAACCTCCGGCCGGGTGTCGTGGCCAGACATTTAAAGAAGGAGATCGACAAGTTAAACGCGGCCTCCTTTGATGTGCAGCGTTTTCTTCAGACTCTCGCCAATGCTTACGACACAGAGATGGCCAGGCAGGTTGCCAAGACAAAAATTTTTCTTTGCGAGCAGGAAGTGCTGTTGAAAGATGTCTATGATAATCTTACACCCATGCCGCAACAAAAGCGCGACTACCCGGTGCAGCTTTTTGCCTTCAGCCTGCACCGGGTGCTGAAAAGCGGCCAGATGAACGCGCCGGACGGCCGGCGGCTCTGGCTCGGCAACGTTCGCAACCGGAGACAGGCTTTGGTAGTGCTGGACGCTCAGAAGCAACCCCAGCGTTACGGTGTGATAAAGTTTTACCGGGAGGGATAAACTGTGGAACCGGCTGTCAAGGAATCTGCCCTCGAAAGCCTGCGGCGCGGCGAGCCGCCTTTGGATAGAGAAGCGCTGGAAGCGATCACGGTGGGCAGACAGGATGGTATCTGGAATTTCTGGCAGGCTCGCTACCTGGAAGACTATATAGCCGATGGGGGCAGCAAAATTAAGTTCTTCATCGGCAAGCCGGGTTCGGGTAAGACCCACGCTCTTCTTTTGATGATGGAAGAAGCCCGCCGCCTGGGCTATGTAACAGTTTATTTAGATGCCCGCCAAGTGCGTTTAAATAAGTTTGACTCTATCTATCAGGCTGTGTTCGAGGAAGTGGACATGCAGGCGGTGGTTGCCGTCTATTGCGGTACGGTATTGGAAAGGCTGGGCTGTCAGGCGGGGCAAATTTCCTCCGGACAGGGCATGGGTAACGACGGGCATACGGCTAATGCGCTGCGGCTTGAAGTTCAAGAAAACCTGGACACATTGTACCATAACCGTAAAATAAACAATAACTTCGCCATGGCCTTCACGCAGCTCTGCTCCGACTATCTTGGTCTGCGTTATTTGCATACGGAGCAAAGAGACATTTTGACGGGCTGGCTCAAGGGCAGGTCTTTGCCGGCAAAAGTTTTAAAGCCGTTAAGGATTTTCACCAAAATAGATAAATACAACGCCCGAAATATGATGGCTTCTTTTCTTGCCCTGTTACGTCTTTGCGGTTACCGGGGCTTGTGCCTGGCGGTGGACAACTTGAACGCTTTATTAGAACGGGGTCCGTTAGGGCGGGCGCTTTACGGGAAGTCGGCGCGCAATGAAGTCTACGAAAGCCTGCGCCAGTTAGTGGACGACTTTGCCGGTTTTGAAGGAGCTTTTTTCGTTTTCGCCGGCCGGCCGGAATTGATTCAGGATGAAAAAACCGGTTTTAAGTCATACGAGGCGCTCTGGATGCGCATTCAGAACGAGGTTGCCGGTTTGCGCCCGAACAAGTTTGCCGACTTGTTCAATCAAGACAGCCTTATAAAAGAGATTTTCACTGTCGAGACTTGTCTGGAACTGCAGGAAAGGTTGAACGATTTCTTTGCTCTTGATTCCAGGCTTCAGCGGGAGGACTTGCGCTGCCTGGTTGATACGGTGAGCATGTTTTCGCCGGTGCGACGGGTTATAGAGGCCATAGTTGGCGAATACGGCGCGGGAGGTGACCGTGGTGGAGCAATTTGACGCGAGGAAAACCATTGAGTGCCTGCGTTCAGGCGTTTCTTCCGGTCATTTAAGCGCTATTTTTTCATATGGCCGGGAAGCTGCCCTGGAGCGCGTAGGTCGCGAACTCACTCGCGTGCAGTCCGGCGCCGGTGTTATATCGTTAGTGGTCAAAGGAAACTTCGGCAACGGCAAGACGCACTTTCTTAATATCATTGCACGGAAGGCGGAAGAAATGAATTTTGCTGTCAGCTTCGTACCGCTTTCCAAAGAGACTCCATTTGACAAAATGGACCGCCTTTACCGCCGGGCGGCCGCTAATTTGCTCCTCCCGGGGTATACCCAGCCGGGCTTCGCGCCCTTGTTGGAAGGACTGAAGCGGGACAGGATGAAAGCGGAGGAGGTCTTGAAATATGCCGGACACAACCTCCACCCGAAAATTGAGGCAGTGTTGAGGAATTACCTGGAAAGTGACAGCGATATGTATAACCAGCATGTCCTGCTCGGTGATCTGGCGGGTGATTTTATTCCCGTTACGCAGTTAAGATCGATTAACCGGATGAATTTTGGGAACACCTTGTCCATATCACGCTTTACTGTTAAAGAAAACACGTTTGATTACTTTCGCTTTCTCGCATATTTGATCCGTGCTGGCGGTTGTGCCGGCTGGGTTATTTTGTTTGACGAATTCGAACAGTTGATGTACCTCGGCATTATGGCGCGCGCCAACGCTTATTTAAACGCCGCCCGCTTCATGTCGCCTTCTTTTGGGATGACCGCCGCTTACACTGTTTTTTCTGCCTCATCCAATCTCTGGTCGGAATTAATCTGGAGGCAGAAAAACAGCGATTACGACACTGTGCCGCAAAAGCTGGCGGCTAAGGAGAGGCAGCATGAAATTCCCACGGTGAGGGAGGTCTTAGGCAGCTTTTTGAAAGACAACCTCTTTCTGGATAAGCTCTCCACCTTTGATGTCAACCGCATGCTGTGGTCGGTCCGTGAATATCACGCGCAGGCCTATGACTGGCCGGCGCCGGTTGACATTGACCGGGTTGCCGCCAGCCTGGCGGGGGATAAACCACTGCGCACCGCGATCAGGTCTATGGTTGAATATCTGGATCTCCAGTATCTTTACGATGAGCAGCCGGATATCAAGGCGGGAATGCCTGAAGAAATCCTGCCAGTCAAGCCGGCAGGTGATGAAGATAAGCTAGAACCGGCCATACCGGAAGGTTAAGACGTATTTATTGGCGGGAGATGTCTACTTGGGCGCTGCTGGAATAATTTCCGAATTCAACAATGCGCTTGCTGAAGAAGTAGCTTATTTGCAGCGTGAGGGGGGACGCCCCCTGCTGATTATCGATGGGGTCTTGGTCGACCGCGGAGAGAATGGATTTTTATACATCTTTGAGCTGGAAATAGAGGCGTTTCTTCTTGATGGCACGCCGGTGCGTGTGGAAACCGGCCTGCGCGAGACACGGGGTGAAGTAATATCCATACGGGGTTCTGAGTTGACGCTGGCGCTGCATGAAAATATCGGTGACTTTGTAGAACGGGCTGATGTTTTCTGTGAGCCATGGTTTTTATTATCCGTTTTACAGGAGCGGCTGGACGAGACGCCGGAAAGAAACCTGGAGATGGCCATGCAGGTGATGGAGAAGGTGCCTGCCTTCCCCCGCCGGTTTATTCCTCCTGCCAAGGCAGCTATGGCTCAGGAAGATGCCGTGCGCCTGGCCGGGAGCAGGGATGTCACGTTTATCTGGGGTCCTCCGGGCACTGGCAAGACTGAGACCGTCGCTCGCATAGCGGACCTTTTTTTCAAGCAGGGCTGGCGGGTGCTGGTTGTTTCACATGCCAATATAGCCGTGGACGGCGCGGTATTACGCATAGCAGCGAGGCTGAAGCAGCCTGCGGCATCCGGCTTGATTGCACGTTACGGCTGGGCCAGGCTGCCGGTGCTGCGGCAAAGCGGCCTCCTGGCTTTCAGCCAGGCTGCCGCCCGCTGCCCGGACCAGTGGGTCCGGCGAAAAAAACTGGATGCCGAACGCAGCGCTTTACTGGCCGACTTGCGCGCTGGCCGGAAGCCCGGCAGCCGGCTCAGTGAAGTGGATCGTCAATTGCGTGAATTGAGCAAAGCGCTGAAAGAAGCGGCAGTCTCGGTGGCCGGCGCGGCCCGTGTACTTGGCTGTACCCTGGCTACGGCTGCGTTAGATCCGGTGATCTATCAAGGTCACTTTGACGCTGTATTGCTTGATGAGGCCAGCATGGCTTACGTCCCGCAGGTTTTTTTTGCCGCTTCCCTGGCCCGCAAGAAAATGGTGGTGAGCGGTGATTTCCGCCAACTGGCGCCAATTGCCCTGGCTGGCACGGAAGGGGTTAAACGCTGGTTAAGACGGGACATTTTCGAGCAAACCGGAATTGCCGAGGCCTTTGATGCGGGAAACCTACCTGATGTCGCTGTTTTGCGTCTCCAGCGGCGGATGCATCCGGCTGTAGCCGGTTTTGTCAACGACACTGTGTACGGCGGCCAGCTTTACAATGCCCCGGAGACAACCCGGCGGGCCGATTTGGCCGCGGCGGCTCCCTGCCCGGGGGCGGCTCTGACGCTGGTTGATGTAAGTGACCTGAATGCCCTTTGCTACCGGCACGCTCTTTCCCGTTTCAATCCTTTTTCCGCTTTCCTGGCCCTGACCCTGGCCAAGCAGATCAGGCTAAACGGCCTTACAGTAGGCTTGCTCACACCTTACGCGGCCCAGGCCAGACTCTTGAATGCGCTGGCAGCCGGCCTGCTTGGGGCAGCCGGCGCCCGTTCTGAGGCGGCAGGTTTGGTAGCCGCCACCATCCACCGCTTTCAAGGCGCGGAACAGGATGCGGTAGTGCTGGACCTGGTGGATGCTTTTCCCCAGCGCGCTCCCGGCGGTCTCCTGGCCCGGCGGGAAGGAAATGCCGGAAAACGGCTGTTGAATGTGGCCGTCACCAGGGCTAGGGGCAAGCTTTTCGTGCTGGCCCACCGGGTATTTCTGGAGAGCCGGCTGGCCGGCGACTCCGCAGTGCTGGAACTATTTCGTTTTATCGGACAAAATGGCCGGGTCATTAAAAGCAGGGAACTTCTCAGTGAACTGCCTGACCATATTGGCGGAGAGAACCTGGCGCTCGACTGGTATGCTGAGCGCTGGCCGGCTATGAAGGCCTGGCAGACTGATATGAGACAGGCTGCGGTGGTCCAAATGGATTGGCCGGTTGCCGCCGGCCCGCCGGAGCGGCTCGTGGCCGGCGCGCTGCGGGAGGCGCTGGCCGGCGGTGCCCGTGTTTCAATGCGCGCCGGGTTGCCGTCAACCTTTCCCCCGGATTTGCGGCCCTATACCGTGAAACGCTCTGCCGTTTGGAGCCCGGTTACTGCAACTGCCGGGAATTGCTTGTGGTACGGCTGCCCCTGGCCGGGCGACGGCCGGGTGGACCGCTTCAGTGTACGGGTGAGTGGCGAGAGGGTGTGCCGTACGTTAATGTACCTTTTAGAGATGGAACTGAGGAAGGGATTCTTCCAGGGGCGTTATGCCGGATTGAAAGCATATGTGGAGAACCGGCTTACTTGTTCCTTCTGCGGTAACCCGCTGACCGTGCGCGCAGGAACGACCGGCGGCTATTTCCTCGGCTGCACCGCCTACCCGCGCTGTGAGCAGCCGGTTCAAAAGCTGACACTGGAAATACTGGATGATTACCTTGCCGCTGCCGGGCTGACTTGTCCGGCCGGTCACCTCTTAAAGGCAGTCAATGCAGCGCGCGGGCCGCTGGTTGTCTGCTCGCACAGTCCAGCCTGCCGTTGTGTCTTTCAGGTGAAAGACTTGCTGTAAAAAGAGTAACTACTTTGTAGTCAGTATTCGGGAACCAAGAGTTATTATCCTAAGATACGATATTCTGACTCCTACTCCCTGAATACCTGCCGGATTGTATTATGTATATATTATTTAATAATATAGTGTTCCATTTCACAATTATGTATAATTAAGTATACCTATCGGAAGTGGGTTTTGATTGCCCGATGGCTCTAACGCTATTTATATTTAGTGGAGGATGATGCTATGAAGAATTTTCAACTGGAAGATTTTGAAGAACAATTCCTTAATCAGTTAAGTAACATAACTGAAAAAAACAACTTGATCAATCCCGATTTATTTAGCAAATACAACGTAAAACGCGGGCTCCGTGATCAAGATGGCAAGGGTGTGCTTGTCGGCCTGACAGAGATCGGTGAAGTACATGCCTATATAATTGACGAAAATGAGACTATACCTGTTCCTGGCAGATTAATTTACAGGGGGATCGATATAAGCGACATAGTGGATGGTTTTCTTAAAGACGGCCGCTTTGGTTTTGAAGAGACTTGTTATTTGTTGCTTTTTGGCGAACTCCCCGACGAAAAAACTCTTGCTGGTTTCGAGCAGCTTCTTGCCGAATACCGAAAGCTGCCGGATGATTTTGTCCGCGACATGATTTTGAAAGCGCCGAGCAAGGACATGATGAACGTTTTGGCTAGGAGCGTACTCGCCTTATATAGCTTTGATGATAATGCCGATGACACTTCCATTAATAATGTATTGAAACAATGCATCAGGCTGATTGCCTGTTTCCCGCTGCTTGCGGTTTATGGCTATCAGGCTTATTCTCATTACCATGGAAACAATAGCCTTTATATACACAGTCCGAGACCGGATTTCAGCACCGCCGAAAATGTCCTGCACATGCTTAGGCCGGACAGTAAATTTACAAGACTCGAGGCCACCCTGCTCGATCTTGCTCTGGTGCTTCATGCGGAGCATGGCGGGGGTAATAATTCATCCTTTGTGACGCATGTCGTGACATCATCCGGTTCGGACACGTACTCGGCAATTGCCGCCGCGCTGGGATCGCTTAAAGGGCCCAGGCATGGAGGCGCCAACATTAAGGTTTACCAAATGTTTGAGGATATGAAGCAGAACATAAGGGATTTCGGTGATGATGAAGGAATTGAAAACTATCTTGTTAAGTTAGTGAATAAGCAAGCCTTTGATCGTTCGGGTCTAATCTATGGCATAGGACATGCTGTTTATTCGATATCTGATCCAAGAACCGTTATTTTCAAGGAGCATATTGCCCGGCTTGCCAAGGAGAAGGGCTTGGAAGACGAATATAATCTCTATTTAAAAGTTGAAGAGAAGGCCCCTGAAATAATCGGGGAATACCGTAAGATGTATAAGGGGGTAAGTGCGAATGTTGATTTTTATTCAGGCTTTGTTTATAGAATGCTAGATATTCCCATCGAATTATTCACTCCTATATTTGCTGTTTCCAGGATAGCCGGCTGGAGCGCCCATCGGATTGAAGAAATCGTTAATTCCGGAAAAATCATCAGGCCGGCGTACAAGAGCGTCTCCAAGCGGCGTAAATACATCCCGATGGACGGGCGGAAGGGTGTTTAATCTAGCATAACCTTTTATTCGCTTCCCTTTTATGCTGAAGAATTGGATTGAAAGAACGGAAAAAACGTTTTGAGTTCGGCAGATTTTTTAACAAAAATTATTAAAAAAAGAACTGTCTTCCGAATTAAACGGGAGCCAGTTCTTTTTTGCCCTGTTTACTCTATATTGTCCAGTATTGGAACTTGGCTATTCTGCCGGCATGTTTTCACGCCGGTACTAGTTCTGTGCCTATATTTAGCGATTAATATTACATCTGCCGGGCATACTCCACAGCATTTTTAAAGACAGCCAGGCCATGAGGCACGGTATCTCCCGGCATTCTGCGCCAGTTCGGGTGCTGGGTTTTTTCCACGTACCGCTCCGGGTGGGGCATCATGCCCATTATTCTGCCCGTTGAGTCGCAAATCCCCGCGATGGCGTTTAACGAGCCGTTCGGGTTGGCCGGGTAAAGCGCGGTCGGCCTGCCGTCGGCGCCGGCGTACCGGAATACCACCTGGCCGCCGTTTTTTATTTTGGCAATAACAGACGGGTCCGCATAAAACTTGCCTTCGCCATGGGCTACCTGAATTTCTATCAGCGAACCCTCCATCCCGCGGGTAAAAACGCAGTGGCTGGGTTCAACCAGCAGCCTGATCCAGCGGCATTCAAAGTGCCCGCTGTCATTGGCCGTCAGGGTGGCTTCAATGTTACCCAGGTGCTGGTCCGGGAGCAGTCCGGTGCGCACCAGCACCTGAAATCCGTTGCATATGCCGAGCATTAGTTTACCGGAGTCGACAAACTCGTTTAATTGCTCTTTCAGGAAGGAAGTTAGCTCCACCGCTAGGACTTTACCCGAGTGGACATCGTCACCGTAGGAAAAGCCGCCTGGCAAGGCCAGGATTTGATAATCAGCCAACCGCGCTTCTTTGCTTCTTAGCTGGTTGACATGCACCATTTGGCTTTCCGCCCCGGCTTTGGCAAAGGCGTAAAAGATTTCCTCGTCGCAGTTGATCCCGTCCGTTCTTAAAACACATACACGCGGCTTTTTCACTGCCGGAACACCTCCTTCATCGGCTGCCGCCAGGCTGCTTTCAGCCTGTCCAGCCTGGTCTCGAAAAGGGTTTTTCCTGATTGTTCGGCTGCAATAACTTTACTGTCTGTTGTTTTGCCGATTACCTGGCAGGGAATGCCGCCAAAAATATCAGTCGGCTTGCTGCCGGCTGGGATTTCCGCCAGGAAGCAGCCTGCCGTTTCGTTGAACAGGAAGCTTTCGGCTGATTCATCCTCCGGTATGATTATCTGAACACCCATGTCGCCGCCGAAGCACATCTCGGCCAGCGCCGCCGCCGCGCCGCCTTCGCTGATGTCGTGGCAGGCCAGGACTTTTCCTGATTTTACAGCCCCGTAAACGGCCTCAAAAACCTGCATCAGCGCGGTGGGGCTGAGCTTCGGCAGGTTGTTGCCGATATAACCGAGCAAGTCGTAGTAGACAGATCCGGCCATTTCAGCGGTATTCCGGTATCCTGCCAAGACGATTTGCGCGCCGGTTTTTTTAAAATCGGCCGACACTGTCCGGGACACGTCCGGTATCCGCCCGAACGCTGAAATACATAATATCGGAGGGATTTTAATCACCGTCCCGTCTTTGCCCCGGTAAGTGCTGGACAGGCTGTCCTTGCCGGAAATGAACGGCATCCCTGTGCCGCGGACGAAGTCCACACAGGCGTCGACGGCCAGGTCCAGGGCGCCCAGCAGTTCCTCGTCGGGGAAAGGCCAGATGAAATTATCCATGAGAACCAGATCACGCGGGTTGACGCCGGAGGCTATCGCGTTGGATACCGCCTCGGCGGCTGCCCACAGGCTTCCATGGTAAGGGTCAATCATGTTCAGCACGGGGTTCAGGCCGTGGGAGATCACCATCCCGTATGGTTTTCCTAGGATAGGCGCCATGATGGCCGCGTCGTTCGGCCCGTCTCCGTTTATGCCGGAAAAGGGAGGGAGGGCGCTGGTGCCCTGAACGCCGTGGTCGTACAGTCTGACAATCGGTTCTTTGGAACAGACGTTAAGGTGTCCCATTACCCGGCAGAACAGGTCTTCCCAGTCTGCCTTTGGAACAGCCTGCGGCTCTGCAAAGCGGGCCGGACGCCAGGCTGCTTCCATCACCCGCTGGGGCAGCCCGTTGTGCAGGAATTCCATTTCCAGATTCATTACCACCTGGCCTTCGTACGTGGCGGAGAAACACTTGTCTCCGGTAAATTCGCCGAGGACGGTGGCTTCGACATTGTAACCCCGGCATATTTCCATGAGCCGCCCGGCATGTTCCGGGGCAACCGCAAGCACCATCCGCTCCTGGCTTTCCGACTCCATGATTTCCCACGGGGACAGGCCGGGGTATTTCAGCGGCGCCCGGTCGAGGGCAACCCTGGCGCCTACTGCCGCGCCCATTTCTCCGACGGCGGAAGCGAACCCGCCGGCGCCGCAGTCGGTGATGGCCCTGATCAAGCCCTCGTCACGGGCTATCAGAATGGCGTCGAACGTACGCTTTTCTTCAATGGGATGGCCGATTTGCACGGCGCTGGAATTTACATCGATGGTCCGGTCGGTCATTTCCCCGCTGGAGAAAGTGGCGCCGTGAATGCCGTCCCGCCCGGTGCGGCCGCCCAGCGCAATCACCAGGTCTCCGGCCCGGGGCCGGCCTTTGCGGCATAACTCCGCCGGCAGGATCCCGTAGGCCCCTACGATAACCGACGGCTTGGCGCGGAAATCCCGGTGAAAGTGCACCGAGCCGTTATTTGTGGGAATACCCATTCTATTGCCGTAATCACGCACCCCGGCGACCACCCGGCGCAATAAGTAATGCGGGTGGAGACAGCCGGCCGGAATATCTTCGTCGGGCGTGTCGGGCCTGGCAAAGCAGAACATATCGGTTGAAGCCAGTGTTTTCGCGCCGCGTCCGGTACCCACGATGTCGCGGAATACGCCGCCGCTGCCGGTCATGGCGCCGCCGTATGGCTCAATGGCCGATGGGGAATTGTGGGTTTCCACTTTGCCGCAAATAGCCTGACCGTCATAAAATTCCATTACACCGGAGTTGTCCACGAATGCCGACAGCACCAGCGGGTGTTTGCTCTCCTCAGTGGCTTTTTTCAACCGTTGCAAGAGCGGGGTTTTCTCTTTGCCGTCAACGATCAACCTGGCTTTGAATGTTTTGTGCCCGCAGTGTTCGGACCAGGTCTGAGCGATTGTTTCTATTTCACAATCAGTGGGGTCCCTGCCGATGCGCTGGAAGTATTCTTTAATAACCTGCATTTCCTCCAGGTTTAAGAATAACTTGTCACGGCTCAATTCAATCAGCTCGGGGTCGCTCATTCGTCTAACCGGAATCACTTCCGTGCGGCCTGGCCTGCCCTGAATAATCAAGGTTTTTGGTTTTTCTTTCACAACATACTCTACCGTGGCGTTAACCAGCAGGCTGGAGGTGATTCTTTCAATATCTTCACCGGTGATGTTTTCACCGTAAAAACCATACTCCCAACTGGAGTCGGCCGCCAATAACCCGGCTACGCCCAGGTCGGCCGCGGATTTCATAATGGAAGCGGCCTCCGGGTTCATTACTCCGGGCTTGTAAGCTACTTCCAGTACAATGGCGGCATCGTTAATCACCGGGCTGTTAACTGAAAAATCCTGGAAAATACTTTCTGCCAGCAGTCTTTCCGCCAGCAGGGCAGCATCACTGGCGCCAATGCCTTCAAAACGGAAAACGCGGGCGGTTCTGACTTTTTGCACCGTGTTAATACCTAAAGCGTGACTTATTTCGTACCGGACTTCCTCTCCCTTGCTGTCGGGGATGCCAGCCTTGGTGATTACCCGCACCTCTTGAATCATCATTTTTTACCTCCTATCCAAGTGGTCGCAACTATTAATACGGCAATTTATCACAATTTCCTGCCCGGGAAGTAAAAATAAATAACAAGTACTCAGAAGTCAGGAGTCAGAATAAATAGAATGGTTTATCGTCTGGAATTATCTGAGTCTAACTTCTGAATTTCTGATTACCTGAACAGTAACAATAAATAAATAAAGCGATCACATAATCGGAGCGCTTTCTTTTATCATTATTGGGTTAATATACAAGCATTCAGTAAGCAGACATTCAGAGTGGTGCCGGACGGATTACAGTTTTTATTCTGACTCCTGACTCCTAATCATTATATTATAACCGCTGGTATCTTTACAGAGGGTGTTAATGCCATGGGGATATAAGTTGTGCCATTTGTGGAAAGGCGGGCTGGGATCCGATACTTGCTTTTGGTGTATAACTGCCATATAATTGTAAGGTTAAGAAGATAATATTCTCGTTTTTTGGGGGCTGTATGAGTAAAAAATCATGGGAACAGGGCGTGCGGTTGTTGCCTTCGGTTGATGAAACGCTCAGGGACGATAGAGTGGCGGAACTGCTGGCCGTATATCCCAGGAGCATGGTGGTTGAGGCTGTACGTGATTCTTTGGCCGGTGAGCGCCGGCGGCTCCTGGATGGTGACCCGGCTGAAGAAGATATGGATGAAAACAGTTGTCTGGATTTGATTGTGTTAAGAACAACTGAAGCTGTCCGTAAAAGGGCATGTTCCAATCTGCAACCGGTAATCAACGCCACCGGGGTAGTCCTGCACACAAACCTGGGACGGGCCCTTTTAAGCGAAAACGCCAGGCGGGCCGTTTACGAGATAGCCTCCAGTTACTCCAACCTGGAACTGGAATTGACTACCGGCCGGCGCGGGTCGCGCTACGCGCCGCTGGAGCCGGTTCTGACTTCCCTGACCGGGGCGGAGGCCGCCCTGGTGGTGAACAATAACGCCGCGGCGGTTCTTCTTGCGCTGAGCACACTGGCTAAAGAGCGCGAGGTCGTGGTATCCAGAGGCCAGTTAGTAGAGATCGGGGGTTCTTTCCGTATTCCGGAGGTAATGGCCCAGAGCGGCGCAAGACTGGTGGAGGTCGGCGCCACCAATAAAACTTATCCCGATGATTACCGGAAGGCGATTAACGAACAAACGGCGCTGCTGCTTCATGTCCATACCAGCAACTACCGGATCATTGGCTTTACCAGGGAAACCACGATAAATGAGCTGGTGGAGATTGGCCGTGCCTATTCCCTGCCGGTGATGTCCGATCTCGGCAGTGGCTCTCTGCTTGATTTGAGCCGCTTCGGCCTGCCGGGAGAACCTACCGTGCGGGAGGTAGTGGCCGCGGGACCGGATGTGATTACCTTCAGTGGAGACAAGTTGCTGGGCGGCCCGCAGGCCGGCGTAATTGCGGGAAAACGCCGTTATATTGATAAGATGAGAAAGCATCCCCTGCTAAGGGCGATCCGGGTCGACAAGATGACTGTGGCGGCCTTGGAGGCTACCTTGCGGGAATACCTGGATGAGGAGCTTATTGTTGAAAAAATGCCGACTTTGCAGATGCTTGCGGCTGGTTCAAGCCAATTGACAGAAAAAGCGGAGAGTTTGGCCGGCCTTGTGCGAGGCGCCGTGGAAAACAAGGCGGAAGTTGAGGTCGGCAAGGGGTTTTCCGTGGTGGGCGGCGGCTCCTTCCCGTCAGCTGAACTGCCTACCGCGATTGTGAAGATTAATTCCCGCGCGACTTCTGCCGGCGACTTGCAGTCAGCCCTGATGCGGGGAAAACCGGCGGTAATGAGCCGGGTGCAAGACGGCAGCTTGATTCTGGATGTCCGTACCGTGCGTGATCATGAATTGCCGGCGCTGGCGGCGGCGATAGGAAAGGTGATTTAAAATGAAACACCTGATTATCGGGACTGCCGGTCACGTCGATCATGGTAAAACAGCCTTGGTTAAAGCTATGACTGGTGTTGACACTGACCGGCTGAAAGAAGAAAAAGAGCGGGGTATCTCGATTGAGCTCGGTTTTACCGCCTTGAAGCTGCCGGGCGGACGCAAGGCCGGCATTGTTGATGTGCCCGGGCATGAGCGCTTTATCAAGAATATGCTGGCCGGGGCCGGCGGCTTTGACCTGGTGCTTCTGGTGATTGCCGCTGATGAAGGAGTAATGCCCCAGACCCGTGAACATCTGGATATCATCCAGTTGCTTCAGGTAAAAAAGGGTGTTGTTGTGCTGACCAAAGCCGACCTGGTGGATGAGGAATGGCTTGGTTTGGTAAAAGAAGAAGTGCAGGATTTTTTAAAGGGCACGGTTTTAGAGGATGCTCCTTTGGTAACAGTTTCTGCTGTGACCGGTCAAGGCATCGGCGGCTTGCTTGAGCTGCTGGACCGTGTGGCGGAGGAAACTCCGGCTAAAACCGTAGCCGGCCCGCCAAGGCTGCCCGTGGACCGGGTGTTTTCCGTCACGGGTTTCGGTACAGTGGTGACAGGAACGCTGGTAGCGGGTGAAATCCGGGTTGGTGATTCAGTGGAAGTACAGCCGCAAGGACTGATCGCCCGGGTGCGGTCTCTCCAGTCACATGGTGAAAAAGTCGATTTTGCCTGGGCCGGACAGCGGGTGGCGGCCAACCTGGCCGGTCTGGAGGTCGAACAAATCAGCCGCGGGAGCGTGGTGGCGGGTGTAAACAGTCTTACCCCGTCATACCGGCTGGACGTGCATTTATTATTGCTCAAAAGCGCCGTCAGGCCGCTGAAAAACCGGGCTCCGGTTCGTTTTCATCTTGGGTCCGGTGAAATCCTGGGGCGGGTCGTGTTGCTGGACCGGGAAGAACTCGAACCAGGAGCGATAGCTTATACCCAGATTGAGCTGCAAGAAAAGACGGCCGCGGTCAAGGGGGACCGGTTTGTGCTCCGGTCTTATTCACCTATGCTGACTATCGGCGGCGGGATTGTCATTGACCCGGCGCCGGGGCGCAAGCACAAGCGCTTTCGCAGCGAAGTGCTGAAGGCTCTGGAAACCCGGGAGCGGGGTACGCCGGCCGAGATTTTAGAAGAATATTTGCGGAGCAATCCCGGATTGCCTGAATTGATGGACGCGGCGGCAGGGACAGGGTTCCAAGTGTCCGAGACCGATAAATTGGCACGAGAGCTTGCCCTTCAGGACAAGGTTAAGATAGTGCCCGGCGACGGGAAAGTCTACCTGGCGCTGATTGAAGTATACCGGCGTCTGGCCGGTGAGCTGCAGCAAATGCTGGAATCCTACCACCGCGAGTTTCCCCTGCGGGAAGGGTATCCTAAAGAAGAACTTCGTTCCCGGAAATTTCCCGCGCTGAATAATAAAGTTTTTCAATTTCTGCTGGCTGCCCTGGAAAATGATCAACTGGTCCGCTGCACGGCTCAGGCGGTTGCCAGTCCGTCCTTCGTTTCTGGCTCAGAGCCGAAAATGAGTTTGATAATTGACCGGATCAGGAAGGAATTGGCCGAAGCCTGCTTTCAGCCCCCGGCATGGAGCGAACTGACCGCCACGGCGGGCTTGAGCGAGAACGCTGGTTTGGAACTGCTGCAGTATTTCTTGAGAACCGGTGAACTAAAAAAAGTGGGCGAAAATCTTTATTTTCTTGATGAAACTCTCAGTATGGTCAGACAGAAGGTTGTTGGCTTTTTGCGTGAAAATGGTGAGATTACGGTACGTGAGCTGCGCGATCTTTTACAGACGAGCCGCAAATATGCCCTGCCCTTGCTCGAGTACTTCGACAAGGAGCGGATTACCCGGCGGGTCGGCGACAAACGGCTGCCCGGCAAAGCATTGGGCTGATCAAGGTACTTACTGATGCCTGGAGGTTAATTGAATACTATGTTAAAATAGTAAAAAGCAACGTTGATAACGTTAAAAAGATAAATGCTCAGGGGGCAGGAATCAGGAATGTGAGAACGGTTCGTCATCATTAGGTATGATCATTGTGACTGCCGGATATTAAATTAAAGAAAGTTTAAAGAAATTAGAAAAAGGAATTCAACAGGTATGAAGGTCGACCTGCTTGGGATAAATATAGACGCCTTAGATCTTGAAGAAACGGTAAGACGGATTGCGGAATATATTCGTCACGGACTGCCGCGCCGGGTGGTGACGATTAATCCTGAATTTTTATATCGTGCGCGGGCTGACCGGGAACTGTGCAAACTGGCCGGGCGCGCCGATTTGGTAACCCCGGATGGAGTTGGAATTGTTTGGGCCTGCCGGGTAGCCGGGAGTCCGGTGCCGGAACGGGTCACCGGTATTGACTTGATGATGCGCCTGGTCGAACAGGCGGCTGTGGAGGGGTGGAGTATCTTTTTGCTCGGCGCGGCTCCGGGAGTCGCGGAGGAGGCAGCCGCCAGGTTGAGTCTGGATTACCCGGGCTTAAGAGTCGCCGGTGTCCACCATGGATATTTTAAAGATAATGAAGAAGCCGAAGTAGCCGGGATAGTAAGGGAATCCCGCCCCGACCTGCTTTTCGTGGCGCTTGGGGCGCCGAAACAAGAGTGGTGGATAGATAGAAATCTCCAGGAAACCGGAGCGGTTGTTGCCGTTGGGGTGGGGGGCAGCTTTGATGTTGTGGCCGGAAAAGTGCGCCGCGCGCCGCGGTGGATCCGCCGCTTGCATTTGGAGTGGCTGTTCCGCCTGGTAAAAGATCCTTCACGCTGGCGCCGCCAGGCCGTCCTGCCTTTGTTCGCCTGGCTGGTGCTCAGGGAGTACCGATTTAAAAGGCGGACGCGGTGACATCTGTCTGACGTTTGAAGATTAATTAACTGGTTTTCCTGGGGGAGCATTTATGCCCAAAGTGGTAATTTCAGGGTATTATGGTTTTCATAACAGTGGTGACGAGGCGATCCTGCATGCTATGTTACAGGCTCTCAGAGGTGTAATGCCCGGCCTGGAAGTTACCGTATTATCCCGGGAACCGGGTTACACCACCCGGGAATTTGATGTCCGCTCCGTTTCGCGCAACAATCCCTGGCAGGTTTTTCAAGCCATTAAGGCGGCGGACATGTTAATCAGCGGCGGCGGCGGGCTTTTGCAGGATGTGACCAGTCCCCGCAGCATAATTTATTATTTAGGCGTTGTCGCAATGGCTGTGCTTATCGGCAAGCCCGTTTTCTTTTACGCCCAGGGTATCGGGCCTGTGCACACCGCTTTAGGCAGGACGGCGGTGCGGCTTGTGGTTAATCATGTTAACGCTGTCACCGTACGTGATGCCGATTCAAAAAGTGAACTTGTTTCTCTGGGTGTTAAACGCCCGCATGTGCAGGTGACTGCCGATCCTGTCCTTGGTCTGGAGCCGCTTCTGATTGACGTTGAAAAAGGGCGTAAGATTCTTGCCTCCCTCGGCGTGGGCGGCGGTCCCGTAGCCGGTTTGTCCGTAATACCGTGGAAGGGTCTGAGCCGTTATAAGGAAGTGGTGGCCAGAGCGGCCGACGATTTGACGGCGCAAGGATGGCAGGTGCTGCTGATCCCGATGCATAACCCGGTAGACATTGAGACATGCCGGGAGGTGGCCGCCCTGATGCGTGGAAAACCTCCTTTCATGCTTGGCTCCGGAACAAAATACAAGGAATTGCTGTCTATTGCCGCCAACCTTGATCTGGCGGTGGGTATGAGGCTTCATTTTCTGATATTCAGCGCGATTTTCGGCGTTCCGGTAGTTGGTATTTCCTATGACCCGAAAGTGAACCGTTTTCTACAGTCGCTCGGGTTGCCAACTGGTTTAAGTCCCGAATGCCTCGAATATAACGAGCTGTCCTTGAGAATAAAGCATGCTGTGCGCAACCGTGAAAAAATAAGCGCGGATCTTCAAGAACGGGTGGCTCTCTTGCGTAAGCAGGCTTTAAAAAATGCCTCGCTGGCTGTCGAACTTATTCGGCCTGATTAACGTCTATATAATAAAGGCGGTATAAGTTGTCTTGATATGGGAGGAATTGGGCCGGCTTGTGTCGAATTCTGCAACAGGAGGGTTTGATTGTCATGAATAAATTTAAGACGGTTTTTATCGTTTTGCTTGCTGTTATAGTAATTTCTGTTCTGGGTTATGCCGCTTTTGCCGGCGCTGACGATGAACCGGGCGGAAGCAGCGACCCGCTGGTCACTCAAAGCTATGTCGACCAGTATATGCAGTGGAAAATAGTTGATTTAAAAACAGGTCAGATTTTGCAGGGCCATGCCGGGACGGAGCTTATCACCAGGCGGGGACAGGCGGTTGTAGTCGATGCAACCGGCAACGGCATTCCGGATGTCACCGGGGGTGCGGATATTCATGCCGGCAGCGCGGCGCCGCTTAATCACCTGCTGGTAGTGCCCAGGGACGACGGGCGCGGCGTGAAAGCCCAGTCGCCGGCTGTGGTGATGTACCGGGGCGGGGCGACGGTGCGGTAGCTTTGAGAAATGTTGAACCCTTGTCAGGATTTAAACAATTAGACAGATAACAGCTTAGTAAAGTGTTATTCCAATGGGGTGAGTTGATGAGGATAACCAGGCGGCGAAAATTAAGAAGGAAAACGCCTTTTGTGGTTATTTGCCTGTTGTTGTTGACGGTGCTGGCCGGCTGCGGCATGCTGCTGAAAGATATGTTTCCATTTGAAACTCCGGATATAGATATACCTAATATATTTGAACCTACTCCCGAAAGGCTAAACGTGCTGCTGCTGGGTATAGACGCCAGGAAGGGCGAAACCATGGCCCGCACCGACACGTTAATCCTGGCCAGCGTCGACCAGAAGAGCAAGCAGGTGGCCTTGCTCTCCATCCCGCGGGATACCAGGGTGAACATTCCAGGCTATGGTATGGATAAGATCAACAGCGCTTCTGTCTACGGCGGGCCGGAGCTTACCACGAAGGTTGTCTCGCAGTTGCTTGGCACATCGATAAAATATTATGTGCTTGTCAATTTCAGCGGTTTTAAAGATATCGTGGACGCCCTGGGAGGCATAACCTATGATGTTGAACAAGATATGGATAAATCTGGCGAAGGGATTCACCTGAAGAAGGGCGTACAGCACCTTGACGGTGACAAGGCGCTGCAGTACGTGCGTTTCCGGGATTACCCGCTGGCGGATATCGAGCGTACCCAGCACCAGCAGAAGTTTTTAATGGCGCTGGGCAGAGAAATGCTTCAGGCCAGCACCATTCCCAAGTTGCCCAGACTGGTCACTGAAATCAACCGTTATGTAAAAACCAACTTGCCTGCGACGGATTTATTAAAACTGGCTTCGTCGGCTTCAAAGAACATGGAGAACGGCAATTTTGTCGCCCAGACTCTGCCCGGGCGGCTGCTGGATATCAATGGAGGGAGTTACTGGGGAGTGGATCCTGCTGAAGCCAGGCAGGTGCTGGCAAAACTCTTCAAAGGGGAAACAGAGACCAATGTCGTGCTGACTACCCCGCTGAGCGGCCAGTACGGCGGCTCAAGCGGTTCTAAGGCAACTTCCCAGAAATCAAGTGAAACAGCAGCCACTGCCGACCAGACGAAACAGCAGCCCGGCACCCAAACGCAGCAAGACCAGAACGGGACCAAGCAGACTGGCGGGCAGACGACTACTGACAAGTCAGGTAAAACCGGCGCAAAAAGCAGCAATACCAGTGGTTCCACCGGCAGCAAGATCACTATTACGCCTGGAGATACCGGTAGCGCCGGCACAGGAACATCCCGTAAACCAGATGCTTCTTCTGACGCCACCCAGAGCAAAGAAGGAGTCAACCCCGGCATACCGGGGGCGAAGGCAAAAACTTAAAGCTTCATAAATTAACTGAGAAATTAGCCGAAAGCTAAATGAAAGCTAACTGCCCGAAAAGAAAAAAAGGACTTCTCTTTAAATTCTCTTTAAATGAGAAGCCTTTTTTTCTTTTTTTTATTTCATTTTGTCTTTGCTATTGGTTTAGTATAGTCGCGCCATAAATAGTTCCGTTTACAGAAAATACATTGCTTTTAACGTTTATTTGCGCGCCGATTTTGATTTCTTTGTTGCCGATCATAATAGTGTTGTCTGTTACGACGGCCGGTGACTCTATAGTGATGATCACGTCATATTTTTCCGGCACATCAGCCAGCACAACCCTGCCGTCAAGCGTAGGCACGGCCTCTTGATACGGAAAAACCTCTTTCTTAACGACATTTCCCAGCGGAATGTTGGTTTGTACGTCTCGCACGGCTTGTCCTTCTTTAATGCTCTCTGCCGTAGGAATGCGCACTTTCTCAACATAAACCTTAAATTCGATATGACCGTTTTGTAAAGCCAGCGCCCGGTTCACAAATGCTAGCTTGTACACGCCGGCCGCGAATAGGGCAAGGATTAGGCCGATGATAATAATATCCACAAAATTAAATTTTACGTTATCCTTTTTTTTATGCATTCTGCTCATTCCTTTCAGAGCTGATCTGTTGTGCCGTAAGTTTTTCCAGCACAAGAACGATTGCTATCAGCAACCAAAGCAAAATTCCCAGCTTGTAATACCAGAGAAAATAATCCACTAGCGAGTGGAATAAAAACCCCGCCAGCGCTCCCATTACTCCCGCGTTCAGGCTTCTTGCGCCGGCGCTGCCTGCCGCGCTTAGTTTAAGCCCGAGGCGGAATATGCCTACAAACAGCCAGCCAAAAACCACCAAGCCAAGTATACCAAACTCGCTGATAATCTGTAAATACAAGTTATGCGAGTGGGGAACCACGTTGGAATTAATCATATGCGTGTAGTACACTCGGGCAAAGGCTTTTCTCCCCAGCCCGACCCCGGTTTCCCAGTGAGTTTTAAGCAGGGACAGGGTTGACTGCCAGGTATCCAAACGGTACAAGTTGGATGTATCTTTAGTTGAAGTGATTGTAGACAACCGGTTGATAATCGTGGCGGGGAGGGCGGAATAGACGAATATCCCCGCCACGGCCAATAATTGCACAAGCAGCTTGTTTTTAAACAGCGTGAAGAAAACCAGGGCGCCCACAAACGCCAGCCAACCGCCTCTGGAATAAGTCAGGAGCAGGCAGAAGACGGCGGTAGCCGCTGTCGAAATGAAGAAAATTCGCAGGCCGGCTTTTTTAGCGCCGAAAGCCGCTCCCAAGGATAGGGTCGACAGCAGGATCATATATTGAGCCAAGAGGTTTGGATTGTCAAAAACAGCGTAAGCCCTGTTTTTTATTTCCGGGTTCTGGGTAATGTCGACCCATTCTTTCTTTAGCTCAATGGCATTTACCCCGGTATAAAACTGGTAGATGGCGTAGCATGCTGTAATCAGGCCGGCAACGGCCAGGCAGGTGATTAAGTTGTCCAGCTTTTCCCGGCTGTCAATAGTATTCACGATCACAAACAAATAAATCAGACCGGTGACGGGGATGAAGAATTCTCCGGCGCTGTCCCAAAATGAAACTGAAGTGACGGTGGCATAGAACATTACCCCAAAATACAACAGCAGGGGTATGAATAAAGGCGACAGGTAGAAGTGGAAGTGAGGGCGTTTGGCTGCTTTAATAATGAGGGATAGGAAAGTCACCAGCGCCAGCGCCAAAAGCGCTTTCAGCGGCGCGAAAGGCAGCAGCAGGGCGGCGGCGTACAAGCCGTACTCTGTTTTGTAAAGCGTTCCGACTGTCAGCAGAACGGCTGCGAGCACGATTAGCGACTGCTTAAATGGCAGCAAGAAAAAGGACAACGCGGTCAAGGCGGCCAGTGCGAACAAAGCGGCGTAAATGATCTCCCGCTGCCGCGCTTCAATTCTCGCCGGTATTTTTAAGCGATTTTCCACTGTGCCGGTTATTTTGCGCAGCAGTGTGAATGTGCCGCTTTCTCCGGTCATGTTGTGGTTCAGCAGCCGCCCTATATAACTATCTTGGTAAGATGCGCGCAGGAAGCGCGTTAAACGACCGGTAAGACTGAGGTCAAATCCTTTTGCCCACATGGCCGCGTTTTTATTTAATGCCCTTTTCCCCAGCGTAATAATGTAGCTTTGCATGAGCGTATACATCCGACCTTTTTGATAATGTAATAACTATAATGGCATTCAGAAGTCAGGAGTCATAATTCGGAATTTTTAAAGACGATATAGCGTTCTCTTATTCTGACTTCTGGTTTCCGGCTCTTTAAATTATGAGGAGTTTGCAAAAGTAACTTCGCAGGTGGTGAGTAAAACGTCAGCCAGCTCTTTAACCCGCGCCGGCCAGGAGTGTTTTTCCATCATGGCGATTTGACGCCGGGCCCTGGCCGGATCATGCTCTTTGAGCGCCTTGTCGGCTTCGGCGGCGAAATCCTCTCTGTCTGAAACATATACAAAATCGCGGAAATCGCCAACAGCCGGGAGAGCCGTTG
Source organism: Pelotomaculum terephthalicicum JT (assembly GCF_022410535.1). Taxonomy (GTDB): domain Bacteria; phylum Bacillota; class Desulfotomaculia; order Desulfotomaculales; family Pelotomaculaceae; genus Pelotomaculum_D; species Pelotomaculum_D terephthalicicum. The sequence continues at coordinate 13,130 of NZ_JAKNBL010000001.1, read as the reverse complement.
ATATTACCGGTTTGCCGGTGGACAGGTACTCATATAGCTTAAGCGGGTCTGAAGCCAGCGAATGTTCATCTTCTGTCCGGGGCAGCAGGAGCGCCGCCGCGTGTTGCATGTACCCGGGCAGCACGGCGTAAGGTTTGCTCTTCAGCCAGTAAACATTAGTTTTGCTGAGCAATTCTCGCCACAGGCTGGCATCAGCCGCGCCTTCATAGTAATGTCCTATCAGTGCCAGCGAATACCCCGGCCTGTCGTCTGCCAGTTTGATTAACAGCTTCAAATCGATCCAGGAGTTGATCGAGCCGGTATACATTAAGACCGGCTGAGGCATGCCCGCTATTTCCTGTTCCGGCGGGAATTTGTCCCCTGCGAAATGTTCCACGTTTACACCGTTTTTAACAACATGCACATCCCGGTGATAAAGAGTGGAATACTTGCCGGCCAGTTCCGGAGACACGGCGATTACCGCGCTGCTGTTGGCCATCATGTATTGGTAAAATGATTTGTTGCCGGCCAGCACGCGTGGATTGTTTTTTATTTCCGGGAAGGCGAAAGAGTCATCTAAGATATGGAAAACCAGGTATTTAGGTTTTAATTTTTTGATAAACTGGGTTTGCGTATAACTCCAGGATGAAATATACACCAGCGTTTGCTCACGCCAGGCATGTCCGTATAAACGTCCCAGTATGCGGTCAAATTCAGCGGCCGTCAAGCTGTCCGCGTATTTCCTCAATCCAAGGGATACCGGCGCAAAGCCGAGAGGCGGCGTGTATACTGTGACACCGCCGTGGACTGCCTGCCCCCAGCGGATGTTGCGCAGCAAGTAGACAGGATGAGCAAGCGCGCCCCTGAGACCGCGGGGAGGCTCTATGTACAGACTGTCCGCCTCCGTGCATGCGGCGGTCAAAAACCGCACCGAGTCGTTTATTTCGCTGTAATTCCATGGATTCATTCCCATAAATACAACCGCCCGGATTTTCCTCAACTATTTGCCCCCCGTCATGCCGGCGTTAAGAATCTACTAAAAACAGCGCAGGCTTTAGATTATTTTATAACATGAAGGCGAAAGACTCAATGATCAACATTTTCATTTACTGTCTAGCGCATCTATGTAAAATGTGTTATGATCATGTCGGATTTTTCGAATAGACGGCGGTGCATCAAGGCTGGCGTCTTTACTTTTATGCGGCGATATTGCTTAACTTAATTTCTTAAATTTGTGTAGGGGCTGAGCGATAAGCAAAATGTTCAGAGGGGGCGGTTGGCCTTGTCATTCGTTACCGGGGCGGTAGCCCGGGCTGCCATTGTACTCGTCCTGTTTAACGTTGCGTCCAAGTTGACGGCGCTGGTGCGTGAAATGGTGATTGCCCGGCAGTTTGGCACGACTGCTGTCATGGACGCCTACCTGGTGGCTTTTTCGCTTCCTTCTGTTTTGTTTTATCTTTTCACCGGCGCGTTGGCGACCGTTGTTGTCCCTATCTACTCTGAATACGCCGCCGCCGGCCGGGAGCGTGAAGCATGGGGTTTGTTCGGCACTTTTTTTCATGTGCTGCTGCTGCTGCTGGCCGTGGCTACCGCTTTGGGCTTGCTCTTGGCTCCCTGGCTGGTCAAACTGCTGGCGCCTGACTTTCCCGGGGATACGCTCAGCCTGGCCGCATCATTAACCAGGTGGATGTTCCCGTTCTTGATCTTCAGCGGGCTATCCGCCTTGTTCAGCGGCCTGCTCAATGCCAGGAACATTTTCGCGATCACCGCCCTGAACGGGCCTTTATCCAACCTTGCGGTGATCATTGCCGTCCTGGTCTTGAGCAGCCAATGGGGCATATACGGGATGGCGCTGGGAGTGCTGGCCGGCGGGGCGGCGGGGATGGTTGTGCAATTGCCGGCCTTGCGCCGGGCGGGATTTAGCTTCCGTCCGGGAGTGGCTTTAAACCACCCGGACTTGAAAAGAATTTTTAAACTGGTGCTGCCGATAACCCTGGGATTTTCGATTAGTGAAACTTATATTTTAATCGACCGCTATTTGGCTTCCGGTTTAGCCGAAGGAAGCATTTCAGCGTTAAACTATGCCAACAGGCTGATTCAAATGCCGCTGGGCCTTTTTGTCACCGCCGTGGGGACGGCGGTGTTTCCCGCCTTAACCCGCCGGGCCGCCGGAAAAGACTTGCGGGGTTTGGGGGAAGGGGTGCTCCGTTCGCTGCGGTTGGTTGTATTGGTCTGTGTCCCGTCGGCGGTTGTATTGCTAATGCTGCGGGAGCCGCTGGTAACGCTTTTTTTTAAACGGGGTGTTTTCGATGACCGTGCCACTTATATGACTGCCGCCGCCCTGTTTTTTTACTCCTTTGGCCTGATCGGCCAAGCCGGTGAATTTATCCTGACGCGAGGCTTTTTTTCTCTGCAGGATACCCGTACTCCGATGATCCTCAGCGCCGTGGCCGTGCTGGTCAACCTCGGGTTCAGCCTCGCTTTGATTGGTTCCCTGCAGCACGGCGGCCTCGCCCTGGCCAACTCCATCGCCGCGCTGGTTAATATGATCCTGTTGACCTTTTTCTTGAACCGCCGCTTGGGCGGTATGTGGACGCCGGAGATGTGGCGGTTTATCTTGTATGTCATACTCGCTTCTCTAGCAATGGGTGGCGCCGTCGAGGCCATGACCCGTTGGATAGGCCTGCCGGCCTTGTCCGGCACGTTCGCGCTGGCAGGGCAGATGGTTCTGGTCGCGGCGGCCGGCCTGGCAGTTTATCTGGCTGCGCTTACGGTTTTGCGTATTGAGGAGACCCGTCAGCTTTGGGATTTTATCAAACATTACTTATCGCATAAGCGGCCGGGGGGTATGAAAGATTGAAGAAGGAAGCGATTGCAGCAAAGCTGCGCTGGCTGATTGCCGGCATAGTGCTGATATGCGTGGTATTTGCGGCCTGGATGGCGGTTTTGGCCGGTTTGACCAACCGTGCCCAACGTATTCCGGTGTTAATTTACCACAATATATCAGCGGAAAATATCACTGACCGCAGCAGGAATCTGACTTCCGGGGCAAGTTTCGCGGCGGAAATGGAATTTCTGCACAACAACGGCTATCAGGTGATTCCGCTGAAAAAGCTAATCAGTCATATGCAATACGGTGAAAAATTGCCGGAAAAAGCGCTCGTGATAACCTTCGACGACGGGTATGAAGGTGATTATAAAGTGGCATATCCTATTTTAAAAAAGTACAACATGCCGGCCACCATTTTTTTGATTGCCAACAGGGACCAGTATTTTGGGCCGGACGCGCCTCCCATGCTCACCTGGGAAGAGATGAGGGAGATGGAAGGGAGCGGCTTGATCGATATCCAGGCGCATACGTATAGCTTGCACTGCCCGGTATATACCGGCAAGGAGCGGACATCCCTGAAGCCGGCGACGGTTGCCGGGGCCTATCGGCCGGAACTTGGACGCCGTGAAACAAAGAAGGAATTTGCCGACAAGCTGTATGAAGATTTTTTGCTGGCGCGCACCACGATCGAAGCCAACCTGCAGAAGCAGGTCGATACCATGGCCTGGCCGTTCGGGGCTTATAATTGCACATCCCTGCGCATGGCCCGCAAGGCCGGATTCAAGTATTTTGCCACGACCCGGAGAGGTATGAACGAGTATGCCGACAGCGTTCAGGTTATCCGCAGGATTAGTGAGGACGACAATATCTCCCTGGACCAGTTTGCGAAGTTCATTGAACCGGATTATTCTTATTTCAGGCAGCTTAGGCAAGTGACCTTCAGGTACTTGAACCGCTTGACAGAGCTTTTCGTTTTATGAAGCTGGTAATAATAAGAGGAGTCAGGAGTCAGACAATGAAGCTTCGCTTCATTGTCTGACTGATAAAAATGGTTAAGATTTTTTAGGACAGAATGAGAGCGGTTTATCTTCTTAATATATTCTGAATACTGACTCCTAAATACTGTAAATATGTCAAGAGCCGGGAGTCGAAAGCCAGACGTAAGGAGTAAGAAGTCGGAACTGAGAATGAGAGGCAGGTTTATCGTTTGAGGTTTTCTGGATTCTGAATACTGGAATAATAACGATGGAGGTAAATACTTACAGATAAGATACTATTGTCTGAATGGCAGGAAATGCACCAGTTTTGTAGAATTTAGATATGTTGTAGTTTTTGGCCAAATTGTTTAAACTCAGGGGGTTTACACAGATGAAGATGATCATGAGGGTAACCTTGTCGTTATTGACCGTTGCCATTCTTTTTTGCCTGGTGACCGCGAGTGCCGATGCCGGCGTGTTGCCGGTGCGGGGTTCTTTTTTTAGCGTGCAAAGCCGGCAGATGGAAACGGTCGGTGAAGGGGTGGCCCTGATTGATTACTCGCTGGACCTGCAGGGCGACCCGGTCAGGATGGCGGTTTTGCAGGTTGATTTAAAAAACCCTTACGTAAAAATAGAAGGTTTGATCGGTTCGGACGGGACGCTGGAGAGTACCCAGCAGGTAAGTAAAATGGCCGAGCGCAGCGGGGCGGTGGCGGCGATAAACGCCGGCTTTTTCATTATGGCCCAGGGCAAGCCGCTGGGTATGATTGTCAAGGATGGGAAACTGGTGTCCAGCCCGATTATTCGCGATGACATGCCGGTTTTTGCCCTGGGCATGGACGGGCGCCCGCTGATGGACTTTTTTCAGTTTAACGGGGAAGTGAAGGCCGGCAACGGGGCTGTGTTTCCTCTTTTCGGCGTGAACAAGCCGCTTTACAACATGGAGTACGGCGGGCTTTCAGATACCGACCATCTCACCCTGTACGACCGGAACTGGGGACAATACAGCCGCGGCGGCAATGATGAACTGCCGGGTGCGGTGGAAATTGTGGTGGAAAACAATGTCGCGACGAAACAGGTTGTGGCCGGCGCGCCGCTGCCGATTCCCGCTAACGGTTATATTCTCTGGGGCCATGGCGCGGCCGCGGATTTTATGTCTGAAAACATGCCGGTCGGCTCGCGGGTTAAAGTCAGTTATCAAACGACCCCGGCTTTTGAAAAAATAGAAGTTTCTACGGGCAGCAACAGCTTTTTGGTGCAGGGGGGAAAGGTGGCCGCGTTTCAGGAAGAGTTGAAAGGCAACAATTCCCGCACCGCAGTCGCGTCTTCTGACAGCGGGAGGTTTCTCTATCTGGTCGCGGTGGAAAAAAGCAGTCGGAGCAGGGGTTTGGAACAGGAAGAACTGGCTGAGTTGCTGGTGGCCATGGGTGTGGAAACGGCTTTGAATCTGGACGGCGGCGGCTCGACCACCATGGTGGCGAAACATCTTGGTGACACCGACATATCCAACATTGTTCAACCTAAAGAAGGATGGCAAAGACCGGTAACCGACGGCTTGGGAATATTTAACACGGCCCCGCCCGGGGAGCCGGCGGGATTGATTATTAATGGTCCGGATGTGGTGTTGGCCGGGACTGACAGCAGCTATACCGTGAAAGGCTATGACACGCACTTTTATCCGTGGCAGCCGCAAAATCTTAGCTGGCGCGCCAATGGCGGAGGAAATGCTGTCAATGGTATTTTCAGCGCCGGCAGCGGCGGCGATGTGGTGATTGAGGTCACCTCCGGCACGGTTAAAGGAACAAAAAAAGTGCATGTAATAGGCAGTGATGAGATCAAGGCTTTGCAGGTTGAGCCTGCGGTTATCAAAGCCGGCAGCGGCCAACCGGTGACATTGACCTTTAGCATTCTGACCCGGGACGGTCAGGTGCTGCCGCTGGAAGCCCGTTATGTAACCGTCCACGCCAGTACCGGTACGGTAAACAACGGTATATTTTACCCGGGGAAAGACGACGGCAAAGGTGTACTGGCGGCAAGCTACCAGGGTTTGACTGTACAGGTGCCAATTCGCGCGGCAAGTTTATTCAAAGACACGGTAGACAACTGGGCCGAGGAACAAATCAACGAATTAGCTGAGTCCGGTATTATCAAGGGCTACGAAGACGGTACCTATCGTCCGGCGGAACCGGTTACCCGCGCTCAAATCGTCGCCTTGCTGGCGCGGCTGCAGCAGTGGCCGCCGGGTGAAGAGCAGCCGAACTTTAAAGACAAAGTGCCTGACTGGGCGCGGGATGCCGTTGCCGCCGCCGTGGCGCGCGGTGTGGTGAGCGGGTACGCGGATCGAACATTTCAGCCTGACCGGCCGGTAACCAGGGCTGAGGTGTCTGTCATTCTCGATCATGCCATTAATTTTGCAGGCAAGGAGACAGGGTTGGATTTCAAGGATGCCGGAATTGTTCCCGATTGGGCGAGGGCGTCAATGGCGAGGGTTGTTTCAGCGGGAATTATCAGAGGTTACGAAGATGGCTCCTTAAAACCCGGGGCCAATCTTACCAGGGCGGAGATAGCTGTTTTAATTACACGGCTGATTGAGCTAAACTATGTGAAGGTGGAACAATGATGTGGCGCCGGTAACAGTGTTAATAACACTGATGAGTCTGGAGATAGGCGGTGCGGAAACACATGCTGTAGTTTTGGCGCGCCATTTGAAAGAGATGGGATACCGGGTGATCATGGCTTCCAGCGGCGGTGTTTTTGAAAAAACAATCGCCGGCAGCGGGATCAGGCATTACCGGTTGCCGCTTGATAATTCCAGGCTCCATTCCTTATATCGTTCCGTAGCCGCGATTAAATCAATAATCGCGGCTGAAAATGTCGCGCTGGTTCATGCGCATGCCCGTATTCCGGCTTTTGTTTCTGATTTGGCCAGACGCCTTACGGGGATTCATATGGTCACTACCGCCCACGCTATGTTCACGGCAGGCTTTCCTTTAAGATATTTTTCCATGTGGGGGGAGAAGACTATTGCCGTCAGTTCGGACGTGAAAGAACACATGATCAAGTATTTTGGTCTGGCGGAGGCGGATATTGTGTTAATCCCCAATGGAATAGATGTTGAAGCTTTTAATCCGGCTTTGCCGGTGGGGAAAATTGCGGGTGAGCTAAAGGGCGGCTCAGATAAAAAGTTGATTGTTTATGTCAGTAGACTTGACGAATTGCTGGCTCCAGTGGCGGTGAACCTTATTGAGGCCTGCGGCAGGCTTTATGGTGAATTTCCGTTTATTAGCCTGTTGATCGTGGGAGACGGGAAACGCGCCGGGGAAGTGGCGGACAGGGCGAAGGATGTTAATGCCGGAAAAGGAGTGGAGTTGGTCAGGCTGTTGGGCGCCCGCACCGACGTAAACTTGATCATGGCGGCTGCCGACTTGATCGTTGGGGTAAGCAGGGTGGCGCTGGAAGCAATGGCCAGCGGCAAGAATGTCATTTTAGCCGGTGGGGAAGGCTATGGAGGGTTGATTCAGGAAGGTAGTCTGCCTTTGTTTATCAATGATAATTTTACCGGGCGTCAGTTTAATAATAAAGCCACCGTTCAGGATTTTGAGAATAACGTTCGAGAATTCTTGCAGTTGCCCCCGGAAGCCCAAAAGCGTATGGGCTCATTATTGCGGGAATTTATTGTGGAGAATTACAGCAGTGCGCGAATGGCAAGAGAAACAGCCAAGGTTTATGAGAAAGTGCTGAACAAATAGTTCAGGAGTCAGAATTCAGGAGTCAGTATTCAGAATATAGTAATCAGTAATCAGAATATTTAAGGCCATAAACTTTCTTTTATTCTGTCTTCTGACTACTGAGGATGAGGTGTCAGTTGCTCAGGGTACTGCACATTATCAGTGATACAAATATTGGTGGGGCCGGCCGGCATCTATTGACCTTCCTGGAGCATTACGACCGTGCAAAGCTGGCGGTCTACGTGCTCTGCCCGCCAGCGTCTTTGCTGCTGGAGCAGTGCGCTGCACTGGGTGTCAAAACATACACCAGTTCCTATTTAGCCGGAGACCGGTCTTTTGGCGGGCGCGGCCTGTCCGGCCTGATCCGTGAAGTAGGCGCCATTGCCCGGAATTGCCGGATAGACATTGTACATACACACGCTTCCTTTTCGGGACGAATGGCGGCCAAAGCAGCCGGAGTTCCCCGCATAGTCTACACAAAACACCGGATGGACTGGGAAACCTCCCGGGGCTGGTTTAAAAAACGGGTCGTAGCTTTTTTAAACCGCTTGACCAGCCACAAGGTGATCGCTGTCAGCCTGGCGGTAAAAGAAGATCTTTTGTTAAATGGTGTGCCGGAAGAGAGAATTGCGTTGATTTATAACAGTGTTGATATAAAAAAGCTAAGGGGGCAGGCCGGGCCGGAAAAACTGAAATTTATTCCGGGTGTTGGAGACAGCCGGGTAGTAGGCATGGTAGCCCGTCTGGAACCGGAAAAGGGCCACCGTTATTTTCTGGAGGCGGCACGCGCGGTGCTGGCTAAGCTGGAGAACGTTTATTTTATCGTGGTGGGGACCGGCTCTCTTCTTAATAGCTTAAAGGAGACCGCGAAGATTTTAGGGATTGGTGAGCGTGTGCTTTTTACCGGCTATCAGGACGATATTGCCAGGTTCATTGCCGCGATGGATGTGATGGTGGTACCTTCGCTCACGGAGGCTTTCGGCATTAGCATGATTGAAGGCATGTGTCTGGGCAAGCCGTGTGTGGCCAGTGCCGTGGGCGGACTGGTGGAGATAGCCGGTCAGGACGGGCGGGCTGCTTTCCTTGTCCCGCCGGGTGACGGGGAAGCCATTGCGGAAAAGGTTATTTTCCTTTTGGAAAATCCTGACTTGGCGGCGGCAATGGGGCTGCGGGCCGCGGAAGAAGTGGAAAAAAGGTTTTCCGCTGAGAAAATGGCGGATGAAATCACCAGTCTTTATTACGAAATGATAACAGGTAATAAGTTACAATACAGTATTCGGGAATAAGAATGAGAGAACGATTTATCTTCTTGAATTATTCTGAATTCTGACTCCTGAATTCTGAATACTTGAATTGTATTTGAGGAGGTATTTCTTTTGCTTGATATTAATCAGATTCAGGAAATATTGCCGCACCGTTACCCATTTTTATTGATTGACCGGATAGTTTCATTGGAAGAAGGTAAAAAAGCCGTGGGGATCAAGAATGTTACTGCCAATGAACCTTATTTCCGGGGGCACTACCCCGGTTTTCCGGTAATGCCGGGGGTGCTGATTGTTGAGGCCATGGCGCAGGTAGGGGCGGTGGCAATATTAAAACTGCCCGAATACAGGGGGAAAATAGCTCTTTTTGCCGGCATAGACAAGGCTCGTTTCCGCCGCCAGGTTGTTCCGGGTGATCAGCTGCGCATTGAGGTAGAGGTGCTAAAGCTGCGCAGTACGGTTGGTAAAAGCTACGCGGTTGCTTATGTGGAGGAAGAGATTGCCGCGGAAGCTGAACTGATGTTTATGGTGCAAAAAAACAAGGGTTAATTTAGCGAAATTAAATGCAATAAGGCGTAAGAGGAAATAATACAGCGTCTTAAAAAAAGAAGTATGCAAAAACATACATAAATATACAATAATCATTTAATTAGCTTGTTTACTATTATTTTTACTAATTGTCGTATTAATGCTTAATCGGATAAAATATTTATAGTGTTGTGCTTTGGACTTGCCTTACTGGAGGGATTTTTGTGCAACTACCGGTAACGGCTATTCTTCTGGCTTTGGGAATAGCTCTTTTGGTTACCCCGCTGGTCAGGAAGTGGGCTTTTAAATGGGGGGCCTTAGACCGTCCCGATCGAAGAAAAGTGCATGAGCGGCTGATGCCCAGGCTGGGCGGGCTGGCTGTTTATCTGAGCTTTGTGGCGGCAGTGCTGCTTACCCAAGAAGTAACCCCACAAACCATGGGGTTGATTGTCGGTGGCTCGTTAATTGTCTTGCTTGGCTTAATCGACGATACCAGGGGGGTATCACCCCGGGTCAAGCTGGCGGGACAGATAGTGGCTGCTTTTGCGGTGATACCTTTCGGTCTTGAAGTTAAATTTATAACCAATCCGTTTTCTGCGGAAATGATTGCCCTGGGGTTGTTCAGTATACCTGTTACTGTGTTATGGCTGGTATCAGTGACCAATGCTGTTAATTTGATCGACGGGCTGGACGGACTCGCCGGGGGTACCACCTTTATCGCCCTGCTGACTCTGGCGGCGGTCGTATGGATTGAAGTTACCCGGGCCGAGATCAGTTCACCCGGCCAGAGGGGAGCTGTTGTCCTGGCCTTGATCCTGGCCGGCGCGATATTTGGTTTTTTGCGCTATAATTTCTACCCGGCGCGGATATTCCTGGGGGACACAGGCTCAATGTTCCTGGGTTACAGCGTGGCCGTTTTGGCAATAATGGGACTGGCTAAGGGTGCTACCTTTATTTCCGTAATAATTCCGGTGGTAATTCTGGGGATCCCCCTGCTTGATACGGTTTTCGCCGTTGTCAGGAGGTATTGCGGACACAGGCCTATTCTTCAGCCGGACAAGGAGCACCTGCACCACCGGCTGCTGGAGATGGGGCTAAGCCATCGCCAGGCGGTGCTGTGTATTTATGCGGTAAACATTATCCTTGGCTTGAGCGCAATTTTGCTGACGCTGCTTACGCCAAAACAGGCTGTACTGTTGTTAGCGGCGCTTTCTACCATTATCTTAATCGCGGCGAACAAGATAGGCGTTACCGGGATAGGGAAGCCAGGCTCTTATTTGCCGTCATCCGGAAAGCAGCAACGGTCCTCCCGGATGTAGACGGGGGAAGTTATGAGGGAGAGAGGTATGCAGATGAAAGTGAGAAAGGCTGTTATCCCTGCGGCGGGCCTGGGTGTCCGCTTTTTGCCCGCTACCAAGGCGCAGCCCAAAGAGATGCTGCCGATAGTTGATAAACCGACAATCCAGTACATAATTGAAGAAGCGATTGCATCCGGGATCGAAGATATACTGATTATTACAGGCAGGAATAAACGGGCTATTGAAGACCACTTTGACAAGTCACTGGAACTGGAGTATCAGTTAAAAGAAAAAGGGAAGTTCGATCTTTTGCAAATGGTGCAGGATATCAGCGAGCTTGTTGATATCTATTATGTGCGCCAAAAAGAGCCTTTAGGGCTCGGACACGCGATTTATTGCGCCCGCCAGTTTATCGGCGATGAGCCTTTCGCGGTGCTTTTGGGCGATGATATTATAAGAAGCCGGGTGCCATGTCTTAAACAGTTGATAGATCTATATGAGGATTTGCAATCCACAATTGTTGCGGTTCATGAAGTCCCCCGGGAAGATGTAAATAAGTACGGTATTATTGACGCGGTTCCGGAAAAAAACAAGGTGTTCAAACTGATTGATCTGGTTGAAAAACCGCCTGTGGAGAGCGCGCCGTCCCGGCTGGCGGTGATGGGCCGTTACATTATCAACCCGCGCATCTTCTCGATTCTGGCCGAAACCAAGCCGGGGGCCGGCGGGGAGATTCAGCTTACCGACGCGCTGAAGGTGTTATGCCGTGAGCAGCCAATGTACGGTCTGGCTTATGAAGGCCGCCGTTATGACGTGGGTGACAAGCTGGGCTATCTTCAGGCGACGGTGGAATTTGCCCTGGCGCGGCCCGACCTGGCGGAAGGGTTTAGGGAGTACTTGAAAACAGTGTTGGCCGGAGAATAATAAAACAAACCCCGCAAAGTTTACCTAACTGCGGGGTTTGTTTTATTTACTTCTTTCACCGAAGCCCCTTGCTTGCAGCCGGGGCTTTTAATTTGCCCAAGGTATTTCTCGAACATTTTTCTTCTTGTGCGAAGTTTTTTTAAGATTTTGTATTTCTCCATTTAATCCCACCCGCTATTATTATTCCCGATAATTTTGCAAGTCAAACCCTGCGTGTATAATCATCGTTATAACCGGTAAACTAATTTCTGTAGATTATATTGGAAGGGGCGCTAAATTATGAATGATTATCTGGAAATATTAATCAGATCACTAGGCGCTTTTGCCGGCGTTATTTTTATTACCAGATTGGTCGGCAAGTCACAGGTCGGGGGTTTGAATATAGCCGACTGGGTAAACGGTATTGTTATCGGTTCCATAGCCGCCAGCCTGGCCACTGATTTAAAAACACCGGCTGGACTCTATGCGTTCGCGCTGCTGATTTTTTTGGTTTTAACCATGGCTGCGGAATGGGTTGGGGTGAAGTACCGCCCCGTGCACAAGCTGTTAAGCGACGATCCGACAATAGTGGTGCATAACGGGGTAATCCTTGAGGGAAATATGCATAAAATGCGCTACACAGTAGATGATTTAACCTCACAGCTGCGCCAGAAGAACGTATTTAATATCGCGGATGTTGAATATGCTATTGCTGAACCGGACGGTGAATTAAGTGTGCTGTTGAAAAGCCGGGTTGCGCCGGTTACTCCCCAAGATCTCCAGATGCCGTCCAAATACAAAGGGGTGCCTTCTGAATTAGTGATAGACGGGGTGATTATCCGGCAAAATTTAAAGCAAAACAACCTGGAAGAGGATTGGCTGTTGGGGGAATTACAGAAACAGGGTATCCAGTCACTCCAAGAAGTGTTTTACGCCAGTCTGGATCAGGACGGTAATCTTTATGTTGATAAGAAGCAGGATAAAATGGCTTACACACAGGATATTACTGATAAACTGCCGGGGAAAATGCCGCAGTAATAAGTTTACTTTTCAAAACGCAGCGCCTCAATGGGGTCCAGCCCCGCCGCTTTCTTAGCGGGGTAATAGCCGAAGAAAATCCCGATTGCCGCTGAAAAGCCGGTGGAAAGAAGAATGGAAGAGAGCGTGATCGTAGTTTGCCACCCGGCGAACTGCGAGATGATTTTTGACCCGGATATCCCGATCAGTATTCCCGCCAGACCGCCAACCAGGCAAAGAGCGAGAGCCTCCACCAGGAACTGGTTGCGGATGTCGCTTTCAGTGGCCCCCACCGCCATGCGCAGGCCAATTTCCCTGGTTCTCTCCGTCACGGAAACCAGCATGATATTCATGATGCCGATGCCGCCCACCAGCAAAGATATGGCCGCCACACCGGCCAGAAACAGAGTCAGCACGGCTGAGGTGCTTTCCACTGTTTCCAGCAAAGAAGCCATGTTGCGCACGTTGAAATCGTCAGAGCTGGTTCCCGTCAGGCGGTGCCTTTGCCGCAAAAGATTCTCAATGCTGCTTTGGACATAGCTCATGCTTTCCTGGGAGTCGGTCTGCACGTTAATCATCCTGACGTAATTTACCCCGAGCATTCTTCT